>ONCP01000022.1 GCA_900316385.1 uncultured Eubacteriales bacterium
GCTTGTGTGATACCATTCGTAGTATTTCCTCTGGAACGATTACGAGCATCACTGCAAGAAATTGGATTGTTAAAGTGTTTAATTAGAAATTAGTATAAATTGATATTATAGACAAAAGGGGACTGAACGACGACAATCCCATTAGTTATTCGGATTTATCATCATAAAAATATAAAAGAAAAAGTAAACAGCCGCCTTTTCGGCGGCTGTTTCTGATGGCCTGCCTGACTGGATTCGAACCAGCGATCTACAGAGTCGGAGTCTGTTGCATTATCCAACTGTGCTACAAGCAGATATTTTCTATATATTATCATATAATTTTAACAACGTCAACTTCATAAAAAATTCAATTTTTGTAATTTTTATTTCAAATAAATATAATTTAAGGTTCCAAAAAAAATAAATATATAAAAATTTAACAATACTCTTGAAATCGTATAAAAAATGTGGTAAACTATTAACATAATAGGAGAAGTGGAGGGAAAGATATGGCTAATTTTACCGAGGAAGCTATTAAGAACAAGTTTATGGAACTTCTTAACCGCAAGCCCATCAATAAGATAACCGTCAAGGAAATCGCTGCCGAGTGCGGAATTAACCGTAATTCTTTTTATTATCATTTTAACGACCTTCCGTCACTTCTTGAAGTTATTTTGACCGATGAGGCAGAGCGCTTTGTTGAAAGCTATTCCGATTCAGGCTCGATTTATGAGCATCTTCTCGACGCAGTTGATTTTGCCATTCAGAATAAGACCGCCGTATATCATATCTATAACTCGGCTAACCGCGAAATGTTTGAGCATTATCTCGACAGGATCTCCACCAAGACCGTTTCCGATTATATGGATAACGCTACCCGAGATCTCAACATCGTTGAAAGTGATTATAACGCGCTGGTGCTTTATTACAAATGTCTTTTGGTCGGCTTTGTTATCGATTGGCTGGCGCAGGGGATGAAGTATGATCTGCGTGACAAGATATCCACGATCTGGAAGCTTTTTGACGGCGCTATGATCACAGCTATCGAGCGTTGCGAGAAGGTCAGAGTATGGGATTGATTAAGTAAATATACTTTTGTGCAAATCACGCTCCGTGCCTAAAATTTAGGCACGGAGTTGCTTTTGCATATTTATGCTGTTTGCCCTAAATTATATAATAATACTGTACGTTAATTTCATTACGAAGGGAATGGAAACAAGATGAAATTTGGTAAAGCGGTCGTTAAAAGCCGCGTAATTATCCTCATCATTGCTTTCGCCCTTATGGTTCCTTCGTTCTTGGGTATGGTGTTCACGCGCGTCAATTATGATATGCTCAACTACCTGCCCGACAGCCTCGAAACCGTTAAGGGTCAGGAATACCTGATGAAGGATTTCGGAAAGGGAGCGTTCTCGTTTCTTATTATCGAGGATATGGACTCAAAGGACGTGGTCAAGCTTGAAAACAAAATCAAGAAAATCGACCATGTAGATACCGTCCTCTGGTACTCCGATGTCGCCGATATCTCGGTTCCGATCGATATTCTGCCAAGCAAGGTCAAGGACGCGTTCAACACTGATAACGCTACCTTAATGGCGATATTCTTTGACAGCGGAACATCCTCGGACGAGACGATGGACGCGATAACGCAAATAAGATCGACGGCAGGGGAGCAGTGCTTCCTCTCGGGAATGAGCGCGATGGTCACCGATATGAGAGACCTCGCCGAAAAACAGGAGACGACATATGTCGCGATCGCCGTTGTTCTCGCCGTGATAGTAATGATGTTGTTTATGGACAGCTGGATCATTCCGTTTGTGTTCCTGCTCAGTATCGGAATGTCTATCCTGCTCAATATGGGCACCAACTACTTCTTCGGTGAGATTTCCTACATTACCAAAGCGCTTGCCGCCGTGCTCCAGCTTGCCGTTACGATGGACTATTCGATTTTCCTGTGGCACAGTTATGAGGAGCATAAGAGTTTGTGCTCCGATCATAAGGAAGCTATGGCGACTGCCATCAAAGAAACCGTGCGTTCGGTTCTCGGAAGTTCCATCACAACAATAGCGGGCTTCATCGCGCTTTGCTTTATGAGCTTCACACTCGGACGCGACCTCGGTATCGTTATGGCGAAGGGCGTAATGCTTGGCGTTATAGGTTGCATTACCGTACTTCCCGCTCTTATTCTTGTGCTTGACAAGCCTCTGGAAAAAACTCATCACCGTTCGCTGATACCCGATACAAAGAAGCTCGCCAAGGGTGTAGTAAAAATCTTCCCCGTATTTCTTATCATCTTCGCAGTTGTCCTCGTACCCGCGCTTTACGGTTATCGTGAGACAAACGGAGAGGTTTATTACAACTTCTCACAGAGCCTCCCGAAGGATATGGCGAACATAATCGCCAACACCAAGCTCGAGGAAGACTTCGGTGTCGGTACGACCCATATGGTGCTTCTTGATTCGTCCCTCAAGAGTAAGGACGTTCACAAGCTCACCAAGGAAATGGAAAAGGTCAAGGGCGTTAAATATGTTCTCGGACTTGAGAGTCTTGTCGGTGATACGATCCCCGAGGAAATGCTTCCTGAAAGTATAACCTCTGTTCTTAAAAGTGATAATTGGGAGCTTATGATCATCAACTCCGAATACAAGCCCGCCACCGACGAGGTCGCGAAGCAGATCGATTCTCTTACAAAGCTGATTAAGCAGTATGACAAAAAGGGAATGCTTATCGGTGAAGCGAGCTGTGTTAACGATATGATAGAGGTCACGAACGTTGACTTCAGAGTAGTAAATATAATTTCGATCGCCGCGATATTCCTGATCATTTTTATCGTTGAGAAGAGTATATCGCTTCCGATAATTCTTGTCGCGGTTATCGAATTCGCGATTTTCCTCAACCTCGGTCTTCCGCATTATCTCGGTCAGTCGCTGCCGTTCATCGCTCCAATCTGTATAAGTACGATCCAGCTAGGCGCGACGGTCGACTATGCGATCCTTATGACATCGAGGTACAAGAAAGAGCGTTCGCTCGGAAATGATAAACGAACGTCCGTTATAACCGCGCTGTACACCTCGATACCGTCGGTAATAGTATCGGCGCTCGGACTATTCGCCGCGACGATCGGAGTCGCGATCTACTCCGATGTTGATATGATCGGTTCTTTGTGCTCGTTGATGGCACGAGGCGCGATCATCAGTATGTTCTGTGTAATTCTTATCTTACCCGCTATGTTTATGGTGTTTGATAAGATCATCTCAAAGACCACAATCGGGTTTTTACCCAAAAAGGGAGGAAACAAGTAATGATCAAAAAGAATCTTTCTAAGATAATCTCCGTTTTATTAAGCTTAACTATCATTATCAGTCTCGTCGCTACCGTTTCTTATACGGCGGGAGCCGAGAGCACCAAGTCTCCCGCGAAGCTTTCCGACATCAAAAAAACTCATGACGGAGAGCTTTCTAAGGAGGAGACAGTATATGTTATTGCCGACGCCGAGGGCAAGGCAAAGAAAGTGATCGTCAGCGACTGGATCAAAAATCCGGGTTCGCTTGAAAAGATCGATGATAAATCCGATTTGAAGGATATCGAAAACGTCAAGGGCGACGAAACATACACAATGAATTCCGATAATATGTGCGTATGGAACGCCGATGGCAATGATATCTATTATCAGGGCACTTCCAGCTCCGATCTTCCCGTTGACGTTAAAGTCACATATATGCTCAACGGTATCAAAACTTCTCCAAAGTCGATCGCCGGCAAGAGCGGCAAGGTTACTATCCGATTTGATTACAATAACAAGCAGTACGAGAAGGTAAAGATAAACGGAAAAGAAGAGAAGATTTACGTACCCTTTGTAATGCTTACGGGTATGCTTCTAGACAATGATAAATTCTCAAATGTAGAAGTCAATAACGGTAAGGTCATTAACGACGGCAGTCACACAGTTGTTGCGGGCTTCGCCCTTCCTGGTATGGTTAATAACCTTGATATCGATACTGATAAGTTTGACGTTCCCGAATATGTAGAGATCACAGCCGATGTAAAAGACTTTGAGCTTTCTACAACAATGACTCTTGCCACCAACGACGTGTTCTCGGATATTGATTTTTCCAAGCTCGATGACGCAGTTGACGAGCTTGATAAGAAGCTTGACAAGCTGACAGACGCTACCGATAAGCTCATCGACGGTTCCTCACAGCTTTACAAGGGAATTTCTACCCTCCTTGAAAAATCCGACACATTGATCTCGGGAGTTAAGGCGCTCGCGGACGGCGCGAAGCAGCTCGCGGACGGCGCGGATTCTCTCGACGGCGGCGTAGGTCAGATCGCGGACGGCGCAAAGGATTTATCTAAGGGAGCCGATAAGCTTGATAAGGCTGTCGGAAAGCTCGATATCGGCGTAGGTGAGCTTGATAAGGGCGCAGGAAAGCTCGACAAGGGCGCAGGCTCCTTAAAGAGCGGCGCGGCACAGATGCGGTCTGGTCTGTCACAGCTCGCCGAGGGTCTCGGACAGCTTTCGTCTAACAGCGATGCGCTTACAAGCGGCGCTGAGCAGGTGTTCAATTCATTACTCAAAACCGCCGATTCTCAGATCGCCGCCTCAGGCATTACAGCCGAAAAGCTCACAATAGATAATTACGCGACCGTACTTGACGGCATCGTTAAGTCGCTCGATAAGGAAAACGTTAAAAAGCTTGCCGAAAAGCAGGCGCTCGACACAGTTACCGCGACAGTTCGTTCGCAGGAAAGCGTTATCGAGGCAGGCGTTACCGCCGCTGTAAAGGCTCAGGTGCTTGAGGGTGTATTGGCTAAGGCGGGAATGAGTATGACAGCCGAGGAGTACGCGGCGGCTGTTGAGGCTGGTTCGATCCCTGCCGAGAGTCAGGCTCAGATCAATGCCGCTGTTGAACAGCAGATGAACACAGACGGTATAAAGAACACGATAAGCGAGAACGTTGAATCAAAGATACAGTCTTTGATTGACGTCAATATGCAGAGCGACGAGGTTCAGGCGCAGATACAGAACGCTATTGATATGGCATCCGCAGGTGCGGAAGCAATTAAGAATCTCAAAACTCAGCTTGATTCCTTCAATACATTCTACCAGGGTATTTTCGCATATACCGACGGTGTTGACACAGCAAGCAACGGCGCGGCTGAACTTTCGACAGGCTCCAAAAAGCTCAAGTCGGGAACAGATACCTTAAAGAAAGGTACAAAGGACCTCAAGAAGGGCACATCACAGCTTAAGGATGGCACCAAGCAGCTCAAGAAGGGCACATCACAGCTTAACGCGGGAGCTGAAAAGCTTGCCGCGGGCGCCGAAGCTCTCAAGGTCGGTTCCGAGAAGCTTTCCGGCGGAGCGGCGACCCTTAACGCGGGAACCGCAAAGCTCAACGGCGGAACAGGCACGCTTGTTTCGGGCGTAAAGCAGCTCAAGAACGGTTCTATGAAGCTCACCAACGGTCTCAAGCAGTTTAAGTCCGAGGGTGTAGATGCTCTTGTGAAGGCTGTAAACGGCGACGCCAAGACATTCGTAGAGCGCTTGAAGGCTATCTCTAAGGTAAGTTCAAATTACAAGTCATTCAGCGGAATTTCCGATGATATGAGCGGTAAGGTCAACTTTATTTATAAGACTGACTCCGTAGACGCAAAATGATAATAACAATTTTTTCGTAATTGTTTCCTTTCCCTGACAGCCGTCGTTTTGACGGCTGTCATTTTTTAAAGAAAACGGACTGCCGAGGCAGTCCGTTTTGTTCAGCAGCAGGATTGAAATTTCTGCTTTACCGTATTTATCTTGTTTTCCTCGACCTGCTGAGTCGGGTACCAGCCCTTCTGCTGCATCTTGAGATAGATCTCGTCCTGCATTCTGAGCGAATCGTTAAGGGAAGAGGTGAACGCCGAGTGTACGTTCTTGGTTGAGCTTTCGATCGCTCCGTGAAGAAAGAGGTCGCACGCGCCTTTTTCGAGTAAAAGAATGTTTTCCATCAAATTTCTGTCGTCCATAGTTTTCTTCTCCTTATAATAAGTTGTAGAAGCTGTTGTAGATTTCGCTGTGTCTCTGCTGCATACTCTGCGCAAAGCTCTTCAGCTCCTTGTCCTGGATCTGCTGAGCGGTCTGACCGCACTGTGTCTGAAAATACTGCTCGTGACCCAGCGCGTCCTCAACATACAAAAGTTCTTTTTCTGTCATTGTTTTTCCTCCTTTGATTTGGTAATAATAGTTTGCGATATTTTGGCAGTATTATTCATTTGAATTATATCGGACCAAACAGGCGTTTATATCTTGACAAATCCGAAACAGTAAGATATAATATCAGTTAGCGATAACTAACTATTTTTTACTATCAAGTTACCTAATACTAACTCGATAGTACAAGGAGTATCTATGTCAGAGGAAGTAATTGTCAAATATTGCTCGCCGACCTTGGCGGGAATAAAAACAGGCAGCTTATTCTGCTGTTCTTATGATAATAAAAGTGAGCTTTTTGACTTTTTGAGAGAGTTAAATTATAATTTAGGATGTAAGGGTATTCGTTTTCTGCCTATGCGACTCAAAAACAAAAAGGCTTTGATTTATGTTTTTCGTCCGTTAAGGCTTATTTCGGAGTTGAAAAACAAGGAAGCCGAAAAGCTCCTTTCCGAGCGCGGTTATCATACGGATAATTGCAATTTGTGCCTCAATCGCTTGAGAAAACGTCTCGGTGAGGGAGAGGAATTTCCTCATGAAATCGGGTTATTTCTCGGCTATCCTGTTGAAGATGTAAAGGGCTTCATTGAGAATAAGGCTGCCTGCGCCAAGTGCGTAGGCTGTTGGAAGGTTTACGGTGATGAGGAAAATGCCAGAAAGCAATTTGAACGCTTCAAAAAATGCACAAGTGTTTATCAAAGACAATACGAAATCGGCAGGCCGCTGAATCGCCTCACGGTTGCGGGGCATAGGGGATAGTATAATTACAAATGCTTTTAAATTCGGCAGTTTGATGTGAAGCGCGCAGGCGCGGCTTCAAGGAAACAATGCTTGGGAGGAATAAATGTCTATCGTAAAATTTGAGAATGTAACTAGAATTTATACGAGCGGTGAGCACGAGCTGAAAGCGCTCGATAACGTAAGCTTTACGCTTGACGAGGGAAAGTTTGTCGTAATTCTCGGACCTTCGGGCGCGGGAAAAAGCACGCTTCTCAATCTTTTGGGCGGTCTTGACAGCCCGACAGAAGGCACCATCACAGTGAACGGAAAGGATATAAGTACGCTGTCCGACAACGAGCTTGCCGATTATCGCGCGGCGACGGTCGGATTTGTATTTCAGTTTTATAACCTTATTCCTACACTTACGGTTTACGAAAATGTGGAGCTTGTAAAACAGATCGCGCCCGACGCTCTCGACACTAAACAGATGATCGCTGAGGTAGGACTGAGCGACCATCTCCACAATTTTCCGTCGGAGCTTTCGGGAGGCGAACAACAGCGAGTTTCCATCGCAAGAGCTTTGGCAAAAAATCCGAAGATATTGCTCTGCGATGAGCCAACGGGCGCGCTCGATTCCGAAACGGGCGTTATGGTGCTCAAGCTGTTGTTGAGTATGGCGAAAAACTACGGAAAGACGATAGTTATCGTTACGCATAATCAGAGTATTGCTAAAGGTCACCTCTAAAAATATCTCCCCAAAAGCAAAGAAATATGGTATAATAGAACCAACAAATAAGGTTGGTGATTTGGATGCAGTTGAATCTATTT
>ONCP01000021.1 GCA_900316385.1 uncultured Eubacteriales bacterium
TATTGATAATGATATAAAAGGTTATATTTCTATATGTTTTTTCTGATTTGGAATTAAGAATGATATTAAGAAAAAGAAACTGGATTTTTAGAGGTTGCCATAAATAATTTTGACCGCTCGTTTTTTACGGGCGGTCTTTGTTATGAGTAAATCTATACAATACGGCTGTTTTATGTTTGTGCAATCAACCGAAAAGCACTTTAAGGATAGTTACGGAAAAATCACCGTGAACAAAAAGAACGGCGCGATCACCTTTAAAAAGGGTTCCTGCAAAAATGGAACCTACAAGGTCAAGCTGAAGGTCACCGCCGCGGGCAACTCGTCTTATAAATCAAAAACGATCGTCAAAACCGTAAAGATAAAAGTAAAATGATATGATTCAGCGGGAGAGTGATCTGCTCCCGCT
Source organism: uncultured Eubacteriales bacterium (assembly GCA_900316385.1). GTDB lineage: Bacteria > Bacillota > Clostridia > Oscillospirales > Acutalibacteraceae > Ruminococcoides. Next base: position 407 of record ONCP01000021.1, read on the forward strand.
TTTTCTGAAAAATCATTCTTTCGGCTGATGTACCGCCTTGCTTAAAGAGGTATAATTAGATTGGAAAATTTTAGTATTTCAAGGAGGAAAAACCAATGCGGGATTATCAAAACGCTTCATTTCATACCTTGCCTGAGGAAAAAAAGGAAGGAATAATCAAATTTGTCAGCTCAACGTGTGAGAATAATCTGAAAATGAACAGCGAACAGCGCTCGTCGCTGATCGGTATATGCTTTTCTGTGTTGGATTATGAGCTTCGTATGGTTCCCGTTGAGGATTTTGACTGCGGCTCCTACGAGGAATTGTTATATCAGATCGTGCTCGCCGCGGCAGGCTTTGACGGCGGCTTTTCGCTTGAAAAGGACAAAATCATTGACGACGCAATGAAGGCGCTCGGGCTTGATTTTCAGTTTAACCAAACCGACTCAAAGGATATCGACCTTGTCAAGCTATCGGCGGCTCTCAAGCAGCCCATGCGCGCGTATCTGTTCTCGATCGTGTCGATCATTCTGATCGGCGGCAATGAGCCCTCGGAGGACGCGAAGGAATTTATGCGCTACATTCTCGCTCCTTAAACCAAAATAATTCAGCCCCCGACGCAAATTTACGTCGGGGGCTGTTGAGCTTTATAGAGCAAAACAGAGTTTTGTAATTTATTAAACAAGCCATGGTATTACTTGATTTCCAATATTTTATTATTTGGGCTTTCGTTTTGAGCGGCAAGCCAGCCCGCCTTAAAAGCCTGTCGGGTTATCTCGAACAGCGCGCGTTCGGATTCGTCATATTCTTTTGTGTCCAGATAATCCGAAAACGCTTTTTCAAAATCCATAGCTTAAAATCCCCCCAAAAAAATAAAAAATGCGTGACCGAAGCCACGCATGAAAAATACATAGCTCATTGCTGTCACACAAAATTCCACAAACCGAGTTGCAAAATAAGAGCCTGTATTTTTGCCTAAACAAAAATACAACTCGGTTTAATGTGGAAATTCAATTTGTGTGACAAACAAATATTATCATATTAAAAAGAAAAATGCAATAAAAAAATAAAGCAGAATGAAAAATCACTCTGCTTTATGTTTTGATTAAGAATTAATCGAAATACCTCTTTAAAAGTCCCGCGAAGCCTGTTCTGTGTCTTGGTTCCGCAATCAATATCTGAGGTTGCTTAACACGGTGAACAAAGCGATCGCACCGCCGACAAGACTGATAATGGTGACAATGCCGAAGAATGCGACCCACTTTCGGATAGTGGACAGCTCTTCCAGAACCTTCTGTTGCGTTTCAAGGTTTTTCTTTTCGGTATCGATCAATAATTCGGTCAATAACTCTTTATTGTCTTTTTCCATCTGTTTCTCTCGGAGATAAGATTAATAACGCAGAGGATTTGTTTTCTCTGCTTTGAAAATACGGCAGTTACGTCTGTTTATCGCGTTCAAGAATTACACAGAAATAAACTTTGTTGTATTTAACATAAGATGTTATTGATTTTACAATCCAACCTTCTTCTGCGTATTTATTTAATGATTCTGCCATGCCTGACGTGGAAAGATAATCAACGACCTTATATTCCTTTATAGGAGCTTGTTCTTGAGAAGCATCCGAAGTGTCGTTAGGCTTTTCTTTTACTGTTACTTTACAATTGTATTTCGTCTTGCCGACTTTTGCTGTGATTGTTGCTTTTCCTTTGGCAATTCCTTTGATTTTTACTGAGTGCTTTTTGGAGTTTACAGAAACAATTTTTGCAACGTTTTTATTTGATGTTATCCAAGAAAACTTCTTTGAAACATTTTTTAACGTTAATGTAAAAGAATTGCCGACAAATAGTGATTGTTTGGTTTTGCTTAGTTTCGGAGAAGCAGCATTAACAGAAAAAGAGGAAAATACCGTCAACATAGTCGCTAAAGCAACAGCTAACGAGATAATTGGTTTACTCTTTTTCATAGTTTAACCAAAATATCTCTTAAGAAGTCCCGCAAATCCTGCGCCGTGTCTTGCCTCGTCCTTAGCCATTTCATGGACTGTGTCGTGGATCGCGTCGAGGTTCTGAGCCTTGGCTCTCTTGGCGAGGTCAAACTTGCCCGCGCAGGCGCCTGCCTCGGCTTCCGCTCTCATTCTGAGGTTCTTCTCTGTGGAATCGGTGAGTACCTCTCCGAGAAGCTCGGCGAATTTAGCGGCGTGAACTGCCTCCTCAAACGCGTATTTCTCAAACGCGGCGGCGATCTCGGGATAACCCTCGCGGTCTGCGACTCTCGCCATAGCCAGATACATTCCTACCTCGCTGCACTCGCCGTTGAAATTGTCTCTTAAATCCTTGATGATCTCCTCGTCAACGCCCTGAGCCTCGCCGAGAATGTGCATTGTAGCGTAGCCCGCGTCCTCCTTGAGCTCGTTGAACTTTGAGGCGGGAGCCTTACAAATGGGGCACTGCTCGGGAGCCGCGTCGCCCTCATAAATATATCCGCATACTGTACAAACATATTTTTTCATTGGTTAAAAACCTCCTTATATAGTTTAGTATATCATAACATCAAAAAGGCGGTTTGTAAAGCGGTTTTTGTGAATAATAACGTATTTTGTAATAAAAAACTTTCCTGTGAATATAATTTATCAAATTTATTCGGAAAGGATTTTTTATTATGCCAAATATCTATTTAAGCCCGTCCTTGCAGGAATGGAACCCTTATGTGGACGGAGGTAACGAGGAGTATTATATGAACCTTGTCGCCGACGCTATGGAGCCGTATCTTACGGCGAGCGGGATCGCCTTTACGCGCAATTCTCCCGATATGACGCTTCGTCAGGCGATCTCTCAGAGCAATATGGGTGACTATGATCTGCACCTCGCGATCCATTCCAACGCCTCGGGCGAGGCGAACGCGGGCAGGAACAGGGGAACGGAGGTTTATTATTACCCCACGAGCGCCAAGGGTCAGAGCTTTGCCGAAACTCTCGCGACGAATTTTTCCGAGCTTTATCCCGACCCGAACCGCGTCAAAACTATTCCCTCGACCTCGCTCGGCGAGCTAAGGCTCACAAAGGCTCCCGCCGCTTTGATCGAGGTCGCGTATCACGACAATATCGACGACGCGCGCTTCATTCGCCAGAATATAGGCGAGATAGCCGAGAATCTGGCTAAATCCGCCGCGGAAACGCTCGGAGTACCGTTTGTACAGCCTTGAAAATTTTGTACGGAATTGTTATAATAATAAAAGCTGAAATACGGTAATCATCATTAAGGACGTGAAATTATGACAAACGAAATGAAACAGCGTATCGAAAAAACAATGGAAAACCTCAGAAAAAACAAGATGAAGCCATTTTTTGTCGAAACAAAGGAGGATGTGCTTCCGCTGGTCAGAACTCTTGTTAACGAGGGCGACACCGTCTCCAACGGCGGCTCGATGACACTCAAGGAAACGGGCGTTATGGATGAGCTCAAAAGCGGCAGATACAACTACCTTGACCGCGCCAGAGAGGGTATCACCCGTGAGGAGGTAGAGGAGGTCTACCGCGAGACCTACAAGGCGGACGTCTACTTCGCTTCCTCGAACGCCGTGACCGAAAGCGGCTATCTTTACAATGTTGACGGTAACTCCAACCGCGTTTCCGCTATCCTTTACGGCCCCAAGAGCGTTGTGCTCGTCTGCGGCTGCAACAAAATCGTTAAGGATATCGACGAGGCTGTCGAGAGGGTCAAGAAAGTCGCCGCGCCGCCCAACTCCAAGCGGCTCGACTGCAAGACCTACTGCGCCGAAAAGGGCGAGTGTATGTCGCTCACAAAAGAAAATCCCGAGCTATGTGACGGATGTCACGGCGCGGGAAGGATCTGCTGTAATTTTGTTATCTGCGCCCAACAGCGCCACGTTGACCGTATCAAGGTCATTCTCGTGGGCGAGGAGTTAGGGTTTTAAAGTTGAAAGTTGAAAGTTGAAAGTGGAAAGTTGAAAGTTGAAAGTGGAAAGTTGAAAGTTGTAAGTTGAAAGCGGAAAGTTGAAAGCGGAAAGTTATTAATTAAAAAATCAGGTCGGGCAACGGCTTTTGAAACGCTTTGGTTTCTCGCCTGACCCGACCGTCATTTTTAATTATAGTTTTTCCCGATTGTCTTATCTCTCGCAGTCCTGCGCCTTTTTGTTGTCGCAGTTCTTGGAGCTTTTATTGTCACAGTTCTGTGTGGTTTTGTTGTCACAGTTCTGCGCGTTTTTCTTGTTCTGGTTCTGCTTGTTCTGCTTATCCTGATAATTACTCACGGTAATCACCTCCTTGATCGTTATTAGGTTGACCCGATTTTAGATAATTATACATTTATGGAAAATTTTTTAAAAAGAATGAAAAACCTCCTCGCGGATGAATATGAGGAGTGGCTCAAATTTTATAACAGCGGCGACGTTTTTCGCGGTCTGCGCGTCAATACGCTCAAATGCGGCGCGGACAAGCTCGCGAAGCATATCGGCTTTGAGTTAAAGCCTACACCGTTTTGCCGCGACGGATTTTATATTCCTTCCGAAATAACGGGGATAGGCAATCATCCGCTCCACCACGCGGGCGCGTTCTACGTTCAGGAGCCGTCGGCGACCTCCGCTGTCACTATGCTCGGCGTTCAAAAAGGCGACAGGGTGCTTGACCTCTGCGCCGCTCCGGGCGGAAAGAGCACGCAGATCGCCTGCGCTCTCGGCGGCGAAGGGCTTTTGTGGTCTAACGAGATCGTAAAGAACAGAGCTATTATTCTTTTATCGAATATTGAGCGTATGGGCGTAAGAAACGCGGTGGTGTCCAACTGCCGTCCCGACGCTCTTTGCGACAGGCTGAGAGGGTATTTTGACAGGGTGCTCGTAGACGCTCCGTGCAGCGGCGAGGGAATGTTCCGCAAGAACAGCGCCGCGGAGGAATGGAGCGTTGAGCACGTAAAAAGCTGCGCCGACCGTCAGCTGAAGATACTCAACTCCGCCAAATCCGCGTTAAAGGAAAACGGCGTGCTCGTTTATTCCACCTGCACCTTTTCGCGCGAGGAGAACGAGGGCGTTATCGAGCGCTTTTTAGCGGAAAATCCCGACTTTGTACTCGAGGACAGCGGCGTGAGCTTCGGCAGACCGACGCTTGGATATGCTCGCAGGATATTCCCGATGGACGGTGGAGAGGGTCACTTTGCCGCGAGGCTCAGAAAACGCTCCTATGAGCCGTCCGTGCCCGAAACGCGCCGAAAAACGGACAAGCTCCCCGACGCTGTCGCCGAATTTTACACGACCGTTTTCAGGGACAAGCCCTTTGGGGAGAGCCTTTCGATCGTCGGCGACAAAATACTCGCCTTTGACAAGCCTCTGCCCGATACAAAGGGTCTTTCCGTGCTCCGCAGCGGAGTTCTGCTCGGCGAGCTAAGGAAAAACCGCGTCGAGCCTCATCACTGCGCCTTTATGGCGGCAGGCGCGGAGGACTGCGCCGAGCGCGTTGACTTTGACTGTGACAGCGATCAGATCAGGCGTTTTCTCCACGGCGAGGAGCTGGAGATCGCTTCCGACCTCAAGGGCTACACCGCCGTGACGGTGAACGGCGTGACCGTCGGCTTCGGCAAGGCGTCGGGCGGCAGGCTCAAGAATAAATATCCGAAGGGGCTCAGAACCTTATGAAAAAACTATCCGATATCGGCACAATCAAAGATATCCTCTCGCGCTACGGCTTCAGCTTTTCAAAGGGGCTGGGTCAGAATTTTCTGGTCAATCCCTCGGTTTGTCCGCGTATGGCTCAGCTTTCGGGAGCGGGCGAGGGAGTGGGAGCGCTGGAGATCGGACCCGGTATCGGCGTTCTCACGCAGGAGCTTTGCGCGCTCTGCGACAAGGTCGTAGCCGTCGAGATCGACAAGCGGCTGCTGCCCGTGCTCGACGAAACGCTTTCCGATTTTGACAATATAAAGGTCGTAAACGCCGACGTAATGGAGCTCGACCTCAACAGCCTGATAAAAGAGGAGTTTTCGGGGCTTGACGTAGTGGTCTGCGCCAATCTTCCGTACTATATCACCTCGCCCGTTATAATGAAGCTGCTCGAGGACAGGCTCCCCGTCAATTCGATCACCGTAATGGTCCAGAAGGAAGCGGCTCAGAGGATCTGCGCCGAGGTCGGCTCGCGTCAGGGCGGAGCCGTCACTGCGGCGGTCAATTACTACTGCGAGCCCGAGCTTTTGTTTTATGTTTCGGCAGGGTCGTTTATGCCCGCGCCGAAGGTGGATTCCGCCGTGATCAGGCTGAATGTGTACAAACAGCCGAAATACAAGCTTGAAAACGACCGCGATTTCTTCAAAATCGTGCGCGCCGCGTTCGCTCAGCGCAGAAAAACCGTATTAAATTCAATAAGTTCGTCATTAGGGCTTGAAAAATCGGTGGTAAATGAGTTATTATTAGAGTGTGAGGTAAGTCCTTCCGCGAGAGCGGAAAAGCTCTCGATGGACGACTTTGTAAGAATAGCGGAAAGGATATCCCGATATGAGTAAAAAAACCGTGCTGCTTATAATCGCGCTCGCTTTATTCGGGGCCGCGTGCATTCTGCTTTTGACGGCGATGGTATTTCACGCCGCGTTCAACGACGACTTCGTTATGGCGGCGTTCGTAGCCGCAGGCTCGGCGTTCGTGTCGTTTTTGGCTGTGATATTCGCTGCTCTGTCGGGAAAGAAAAAGGAGGAAAGCCATGAAGAACATAAAGCTTAAGGAATTGACGCTTTTTCAGAAGGTGATGATCGTCTGCGTGCCTGTCATAGTGCTTTTGCTCATCGCGTCTGTCGTGATGTTTCTCGCGATGATGCTGACCCACAACTTCAACGGCTTCGGCTTTTTCAGCCCCGGAAATATTGTTATAGTTATGGCTTCGTGCTCCAGCGTTCTGGCTATCGCGGGGATAATCTTCTCGATATTCAGCGCGGGCTCGGATTCCGATGACGAATAAACGGAGGGACATATGAAAGTAAAAATTATTTCGGACAGCACCTGCGACCTGTCGCCGCAGCTTATCAAGAAGTACGATATCGAGATCGTTCCGCTCTATGTGAATATGGGCAGCAAGGTTCTCAGGGACGGCGTCGAGGTCACACCTGACGATATCTACGACTATGTGGCGAAAACGGGCGTACTGCCAAAGACGGCGGCGCCTAACCTCGGAGATTTTCTTGACGTTTTCAACAAATGGAAGGCGCAGGGCTATTCGATCGTTCATTTCAACATCAGCAGCGACTTTTCCAGCTCCTACAACACAGCCTGTATGGCGGCGGAGGAGCTTGGCGACGTCTGTGTAGTTGACAGCCGCAATCTTTCAACAGGTCAGGGACTCGTTGTGCTTTACGGCGCTGAGCTTGCCGCTCAGGGCAAGTCCGCCGAGGAAATCAAAAAAGCATGCGACGCGATCACCCCGAAGGTCGAGGCGAGCTTTGTCGTTGACAGCATAGATTACCTCAGAAAGGGCGGCAGGTGTTCAGCGGTCGCGGCTCTCGGCGCGAATCTGCTCAAGCTCAAGCCCTGTATCGAGGTCATCGACGGAAAAATGACTTCCTCAAAGAAGTTCCGCGGAGGTATCGACAAGGTCATTCTCCAGTACGTTGACGAACGTCTGCGCGACAGAAAGGATATCGATTATAAGCGTATCTTTATCACTCATACCAAGTGCCAGCCCGAAACGGTCAACGCCGTGCGCCGCAAGATCGCGGAGCTCGCGCCCGATTTTGTCGAGGTGCTCGAGACGACCGCGGGCTGTACCGTAACCTCTCACTGCGGCCCTCAAACGCTCGGCGTACTGTTTATCAGGAAGTAGTCGGCAGACAGTGAATATTAAAATAATTAAACCGCCTTCCTTCGTGGAAAGGCGGTTTTTGACTTTTTTACCGATCACTGCCGATCACATGCTCTCGGGACAATCGATGTTGAACATATCGAGCACGTTTTTGATCACGGTCTTTACGGCGAGGCAGAGGTTGAGCCTTGCCTGCATAAGAGACTCGTCGTCGCACTTAACGCGGCAGGCGTTGTAGAATTTGTGGAACAGCGTAGCGGTCTTTGTGACGTAGCGCGTGATCCTTGTGGGGTCGTATTCCTTTGCCGCCGAGACGATCTCGTCGGCAAATTCCGCGATATGGTTGATGAGCTCCAGCTCCTCGCTCTGAGTGAGAAGCTTCAGCTCGCTTATTTCAGCGTTTCTCGGAGCGATACCCTCGCTCTCAAGCTTTTTGAGGATACTGCAAATGCGCGCGTGAGCGTACTGAACATAGTAAACGGGGTTCTGATTGTCCTGCTGAACAGCGATGTCGAGGTCAAAATCCATCTGAGTGTTCGCTTCTCTTGTGTTAAAGAGGAAGCGCGCGCTGTCAACGGGAACCTCGTCGAGCAGATCGCCGAGCTGGATAGCCTTGCCCGTGCGCTTGCTCATTTTTACGACCTGACCGCCCGAAACGAGCTTTACGAGCTGCATAAGCACGACTACGAGCTCGTCGCCGTTGCAGCCGATCGCGTCCATCGCGCCCTTCATTCTCATAACGTGACCGTGGTGGTCGGCGCCCCAGATGTCGATAAGCGTCTCAAAGCCGCGGTCAAACTTGTTCTTGTGATACGCGATGTCGGCGGCAAAGTATGTCGGGTTGCCGTTCTGACGGATAAGCACGTCGTCCTTGAGCTCGAGCTTGTCGATATAGTCCTGCGATTTGCCCTCCTTGAGGAGAATGCTCTCGCAGACCTCCTTGTTCTTGTACCAAACGGCGCCTTCTTTCTCGTAGGTGAGACCCTTTTCCTTGAGGAGCTCGACCACAGCCTTTACCTCTCCGCTATTGTGAAGCTCGGACTCGAAGAACCATTTGTCGTAGTGAATCTTGTATTTTGCCATATCGCTCTGCATTTTGGCGATATTCTTGGGCAGAGCGTAGCCGACCAACGCTTTTCTGCGGCTTTCGCTGTCAGCCTCAACAAGCTTTTCGCCGTTTTCCTCGGCGTATTCCTTGGCGAGCTCTGTGATGTCGGCGCCCTGATAGCCGTCCTCGGGGAACTCGACGTCGTCCTTGTAGAGCCGGAGATAACGCGCCTCAAGCGAGGACGCGAATTTCTCGATCTGATTGCCCGCGTCGTTCACATAGAACTCGCGGTAAGCGTTGAAGCCTGCCTTGTTGAGCACAGCGGCGAGACAGTCGCCCAGAGCGCCGCCTCTGGCGTTGCCCATATGCATTGGACCCGTGGGGTTCGCGGAGACGAACTCGACCATGACCTTTTTGCCCTTGCCGAAATCCGACGAGCCGTAGTCCTTGCCCTCGGTCTCAACGTCCTTGAGAACGGAGGCGTAGAAATCGCCCGAATAAAAGAAGTTGATAAACCCCGGACCCGCGATCTCGTATTTATCGAAAAACGTTCCCTCAAGCTCGAGGTTGTTTCCGATCGCCTGAGCGATTTTTACGGGAGCCGTTCTGAAAACCCTCGCGCCCGCCATAGCGGCGTTTGTGGCGAGGTCGCCGTTCTTCCTGTCGGCGGGCTCCTCAATGATAAAATCGGGCAACTCTGCTCTGATAAGCTCGTTTTTTTCCATAGCCTTATTAAAAGCGGCTTCGATCGCCGCCTTGAGCTGAGATTTTGCTGTGTTCAGTGTGTTCATATATTTTCACCCTTTTTCTTAACGTCAATTAAAAATTCGTTTCTTGACATAAACTCGTTGTTAAAGTCCAGCTCATAGCTGACGCGCAGTTTTCCGCCGTTCTCGGAGAGCTCGTTTCTGATCGTGTCCGTGGAAACTCCTATCATCAGGTCGCCCATCACCGTTCTGTAATGACACAGATGGCGCTTGCCTTTTTCGAGTATGAGCCTTGTCTGCGCTCCGCTGTTGCGGATTATCGTGACCCTGCTGTCGTTTTCGACCTTGACAACGTTGTCGGAGCATATCTCGGGGTTTTCCTCGTCATACTCCTTGTAGCCGATGTAGATGTTACCGCGGTTGTTCTTCATATAACTGCCCGTGGTGGTCAGCTCTATCCTGTCCTTTTCGCCGTCGACCTCCTGAACGCCTACGACGGAAATAAGGTAGTCGTTGTTTTTCATAACCTTTTCCTTAATATAACTCTATGTTGATTTGTTCGACCGTGTGGCTGACGTTTTCGCCGAGGAAAACGCCCGCAACGCTCTCAAAGCCCTCGGGAGTGTCGGACACAAAGAACTCGCTCGAGCCCGTTTCCTTGGAATCGTTGAGAAGTCCTTTCTCTTTGAGTATCTTGGCGGCGTAGATCGCGGTCTCCCTGCCGCTGTCGATCAGCCTTACGTCCCTGCCGACGACCTCGCGTATTGCCTCGGAAATAATGGGGTAGTGTGTGCAGCCGAGGATCACGGTGTCGGCGCCCGCCTCGATTATTTTATCAAGATAACGCTCGATCACAAGCCTTGTGACGGGGTCGTTTTTGTCAATGAATCCGTTTTCGACCAGCGGCACGAACAGCGGACAGTCCTGCTCGATAACGGTCAGACCGCTGTCAAAGGTGTTGAGCATATCGCGGTAGCTGTGGCTGTTTATCGTCGCCGTGGTGCCAATAACGCCGATTATCTTGTTTTCGGTAGCCTTCGCTGCGGCGAAGCAGGTCGGCGACACAACGCCCGTGTAGGGCACGGGAAGGTCGCGCTTGAGGTTGGAGGCGACCGAGCTCACCGTTCCGCAGGCGGCGATTATCATCTTGACATTATGCTTTAAAAGAAATTTAGTGTCCTGAGCGGCATATTTTCTGATCGTGCTGTTAGACCGTGTTCCGTACGGAACACGACCTGTGTCGCCGAAATACACTATATTCTCGTTGGGTAAAACGCGTCTGAGCTCTTTTACGGCGGTCAGTCCGCCGAGACCCGAGTCAAAAACACCGATAGGAGCGTTATTCATAAGCCATCCTCCTCACACATCAATACACATAATAATAACATAATCGCGGCTCGGTTTCAAGCTTTTTTTGTTTGCGCGCCTTGTTCGTCTGACCCCGTCGGAAGTTTGTTGTTCACAGCTTTGTGAACTTTCTTGATTTTTTTCTTTTGAAATGTTATAATACTAGACACATTAGATCATTTATTTAGGAGGCAATCAAAATGAAAAAAACAAAAAGAATAATTTGCGCTGTTCTCTGCGTACTGTTATCGCTTAGCCTTATCCCTCTTAACGCCGGCGCCGCGAGCGGCAAGGTCCTTATAAGTAAGGACGGAAACTATAAATATAAACTGTTGTCAAGGTTGCCGAACACTATTGAGCTGAAGGCGTATGTCGGCAAAAAGAAGCTTACGGGAAAATACACCGTGCCCTCCGAAATTGACGGGTATGAGGTATATGATATCGGCGGCAATGCGTTCAAGGGAAGTGAGTTTACAGAGCTCAGGATACCGAACGTGAGAGGTGATATCCAAGGAGATGCTTTCTATGGCTGCAAAAAGCTTAAAAAAGTTGTTTTTGAAAAGAATTACACTTTGTTTTATGGCGCGTTTTATAACTGTCCGAGCTTAAAATCAGTTTATTGCTGCGACGAGGGCGACATTTTGCTGAATGGTAAATCATTCGGCTTCTACTATGATAAAAAAACGAAAACAGAAAAAAAGGTGAAGGGCTTCGCCATTAGAATGAAAGGCGATTTAAGGCAGACTTATTGGCAAGGCGTGGACTATGACTCCGTCCAATACTATGCTTATCATAACGACCTCAAAACAGTCTATTATCAGAAATCGTCTGAGCTTGAACGCGACTGCAGTTTCGATTACTGCGGACAGGAGTTTTACCTGAAGGTGGACGGAAAAAGCGTCAAGGGCTGGAAATCGACCGACAGCAGCGTTGTCAGCGTTACAAACGACGGGCACGTAAAGCTGCTTGACAGCGGCAAAGCGACGATCAAGGTCAAGCTTGAAAACGGTAAGGTGTTTAAAAGGACTATAACGATAGATGAGTCTTTGAAGCTTACAGATTACGACGAAAGGGAAAAAAATTACAGCGTAAGGGTAAAAAAGGGTTACAAAACAAATATCTTCGTACTCGGAAAAGTGAACTCGATCAAAAATGTACTGATGGACCGCGATAATAAAATCGCGAAATTCGCGAATCTTAAGGATAGCAAAAACACTGATGAGATAAAGATCACGGGAATCAAAAAGGGTAAAACAACCTTGTATGTGAAGTGCAACGGAATAAAGACCTACGCGATCAAGGTCACGGTAGTTTAATAAAGCTGATTATCACGCCGCCTGAAAAGGCGGCGTGCGGCGTTTACGCCGAAATATAAAAAAATAAAAAATTGTCACAAAAATCGTTCACACGGAGTTTAATTAACGTAACCATAAGGCGATATCGCGTGATTCGGGCGGTGTTGCCGAAAAAAACGGAGGCGCGTTATGAAAAAATTTGTCTCAATAGTTTTATCCTTGTTGATACTTTGCTCGGCGGGCACGGCGGCGGTTTTTGCCGAAGACGATCCCATAGAAACAGGCGAGCCGATCGAAGTCTTTGAGCCCGTGGAAACTCATCCCCTGACGACGGAGCCTGTTACGGAAGAGCCTGAAACGACAGAACCTTTAACGACCGAGCCTGTTACGACAGAGCCCGTCACAACGGAGCCTGTAACGACAGAACCCGTCACAACGGAAGCTGTGACCGATAACGGCACGATCCCAAATCCCGAGAAAACCGACGAGGAGATTTTCGAAGAATATCTCAAGCAGTCAACGGGCTGCCTCACGTATCTTAAGTCCGAAAAGCTCGGCGAGGCGGACGGCGTTTCGATCTTTTTCGGCTGTACGAGCGACGCGACCGACACATTTGTAAACGCTCACATCGGCGATTATATGTTCAGCAAGTTTTATATAGCTCAGCCCTACGATCTCGCTGTTTACGCGGTAAAGGACGGTATGGTCTATCCGCTCGAGGGCGCTTACGAAATGGGCGTCGTCACAGACCTCGAAAAGATCACGGAGCTTGTAAAGGACAAGGTTTCCGCGCATAAGCTCGAGGGAAACGAGGCGAAAATGCTTGATTATCTCGAGAAAAACAAGCTGTTCGGACGCGGCGGCTATTACTACGCCGAAATAGGCGAGCTCAACGGCTATACTCTCGTGCAGAGCAAGATACGCGGAGATTATTATAAGGCGGAGATCGACGGCTGGAACGTGGACGGCGTGACCGATTTGTTCGAATTTACTAAGGGTATGCGCCTGTTCCTTATGAAGGACGACGATATTATCAGTCTCGACGACGCGTGCGCTGATGGGATTGTGAGCGTCGAGGACGTCGCAAAGCTCTATATGACGAATGGCAACGGAGCTTTTGTGTTTTCTCCGATCGTTTCCAACCCGACCGAAGAGGTACCCGATCCTTACATATTCCTCAAGAGAGCGGTTTGCGGCGGCAACCCCGAGCTTTCTTTCGGCGATATCGATGTAATACTGTTTTCTAATAAAAGGCTTTAATAATTGAGACTGTTGTGGTATAATGTATACGGTGATGAAACAATGATTAGAAAGTATATATTTACAGC
>ONCP01000020.1 GCA_900316385.1 uncultured Eubacteriales bacterium
TGCAATTTACTCCATTGTACCTTTTGGGACTGTTTTGCCCGGTTACATTATCTCATGTTTGACTACGCTTGAATAGAGGGGTGATTATTGAGCGGTTACAAAATAATTAAAGATTATCCGTTAAACAAGCATTTTAATCGGGCTTTTGTTGACAAAATTTGCGTGGTATTGTATAATTAATTGCTATATTTTTTTATAAAGGAGAGGTATAAAATGAAAAAAATCATAGCATTTACACTTGCGGCGTTAATGATCGTTTCGGTTATGGCTTTCGCGGGCTGCTCGGGTTCGGGCGACACAAAGTCATCCTCCGAGAAAAAGGCTGACGCCAAAACTTATGTTATCTATTCCGATAACGCTTTCGCTCCCTTTGAGTATCTCGACGAGAGCACAAACAAGTATGTCGGCGTAGATATGGAGATCATGGACGCTGTCGCCAAGGATCAGGGCTTTGAGTACGAAATGCACAACGAGGGCTTTGACGCTTCCATGGGCGCTGTTCAGGCGGGTCAGGCTGACGCGATGATCGCGGGTATGACTATCACCGACGAAAGAAAGAAAACCTTTGATTTCTCCGACGCTTATTTTGAGGACGGTCAGGTTCTCGTAGTTAAGCCCGACTCCGATATCAAAGGCTTTGAGGATTTAAAGGATAAGAAGGTTGCCTGCAAGACCTCGACCGTAAGCGGCGAATACGCCGAGTCAGTCAAGGATAAGTACGGCTTCGAGATCGATTATTTCGAGGGCTCCGACACAATGTATCAGGCTGTTGTAACAGGCTCCGCCGACGCCTGCATCGAGGATTTCTCGGTTATCGGCTACGCTATCAAGGATCAGAACGTTGAGCTCAAGATCATCACAGATCCCGTTAACGTTAAGGGCTACGGCTTTGCCGTAAAGAAGGGTCAGAACTCCGAGCTCGTTGAGATGTTCAACAAGGGTCTGAGCAACATCAAGAAGAGCGGCGACTACGACAAGATCCTCGAGAAATACGGTTACTGATTTATCGCGGCATTACCGCTGACAAAAGTTTAGTTTTTTTATTCTGCACGGTAACGATCTATCATTACCGTGTAGAATTTTGCTTGCAAACAAATACGCAGAATAGAAAAGGCAGATGTTTTTATGGATTTTGGAAGAGTTTTATCCGAAGCTACTCCGATGCTCTTAGAGGGCTTGAAGCTCACAATCGGGGTGTCGCTGATAGCGATCGCTATCGGTATTCTCATCGGACTTATTATGTGTTTGATGAAGATGTCGGGGAACATCATTCTCCGCGCGATCGCGGGTGTTTATATCTGGGTCATCAGAGGCACGCCTATGCTCGTACAGGCTTTCATCGTGTTCTTCGGCGTTCCTCAGGTCATTCAGCTTTTTGCTCCGAGCTTCAGGCTTGACGCTTTTACGGCGGGTATAATAACGCTTTCGATCAACGCGGGAGCTTACCTTGCCGAGATCTTCCGCGGCGGTATCCTCGCTGTTCCCAAGGGACAGACAGAGGCGGCGCGTTCGCTCGGACTTCCCAAGGGCAAGACAATGATGAAGGTCGTCCTGCCGCAGGCGCTCAAATTCTCTATCCCCGCGCTCGTCAACCAGTTCATCATCTCGGTCAAGGACACATCCATTCTCTCGGCGATCGGACTTGCGGAAATCGTTAACAAGGCAAAGACCTATGTCGGCAAGAGCTACGAGTTTTTCGCTACATATATTTTCGTCGCCCTGTTCTATCTGGCGTTGATTTCGATCCTGATGGTTATTTCGAACTATATCGAAAAGAAACTAAAGTATGAGGAGAAGAAGAAAAGTGGCAAGTGATAAGACAAAAGAAAAAATCAGAGTGGAGAATCTCCATAAATATTTTGATAAGAACGAGGTCCTCAAGGGGATCGACGCGTCTATCTACGAGGGCGAGGTCGTGTGCGTCATCGGTCCCTCGGGCTCGGGAAAATCGACATTTCTTCGCTGTCTGAACAAGCTCGAGGAGCTTACCTCGGGCAAGATCGTGATCGACAACTACGATATCACCGACAAAAAGGTCGATATCAACAAGGTCAGGGAGAATATCGGAATGGTGTTCCAGCAGTTCAACCTGTTCCCGAATATGACGGTCAAGAAAAACATCATGATGGCTCCCGTTGAGCTCAAAAAAATGACAAAGCAGGAGGCGGAGGAAAAGGCGATGCAGCTTTTGGCGCGCGTCGGTCTTTCCGAAAAGTCCGAGGCTTTCCCCGGGGAGCTTTCGGGAGGTCAGCAGCAGCGCGTCGCGATCGCGAGAGCGCTCGCGATGAATCCCGATATAATGCTCTTTGACGAGCCCACCTCGGCGCTCGACCCCGAAATGGTCGGCGAGGTGCTCGACGTAATGAAGGAGCTGGCCGCCGAGGGTATGACGATGGTAGTCGTTACCCACGAGATGGGCTTTGCACGTGAGGTTTCCGACCGCGTTCTGTTTATGGCGGAGGGCGGAATTATGGAAGAGGGCACTCCCGAGCAGATTTTTGACAATCCTCAGAACGAAAGAACTCAGGATTTCCTCAGAAAGGTACTGTAAAGATTCAACGCTCCGACCTTTTCGGAGCGTTTTTGCTTGTATAATAGAGTGAATATGTTATAATAAACTTAAAAAGGTGATCTTATGAGGGAAAAGTATTTTAACATAAACAAGCCTGTCGGCAGTATTCGATGCAAGGCGTATCTGAGCGACCCGCGTTCCGTCAGCCGCGTGATCGTTTACGGTCACGGCTTCAGCGGTCACAGGGACAACAAGGCGGCGCAGAGGTTCGCCGATTACGTCCTTAAAAAGCACAGGGACGTCGCGGTCATCACGTTCGATCTGCCTTGTCACGGCGACGACGTTAAGAAAAAGCTCAGTCTCACCGACTGCGACGGATATATCGGCGCGGTAGCCGAATACGCTAAGGCTCAGTACGGTACGGACGACGTGAGCGTATACGCGACTAGCTTCGGCGGATATCTGATCCTCAAATATATTTATGAGCACGGAAATCCTTTCCGAAAAATCGCCCTGCGCTGTCCCGCCGTAAATATGTACAAAGTTCTGTCAGACACGATAATGGAGCCCGACGAGCTTAAGGCGCTGTCGCGCAACAAGCCGATCGAGGTCGGCTTTGACCGAAAAATAAAGATAACCAAGGCGTTTTTGGATGAGCTGAAAAACGCCGATATCGGCGGTCTTGATTACAGACAGGCCGCGGACGATATCCTTATTGTCCACGGCACAAGGGACGAGGTCGTGTCCTTCGATTATGTACGTGAATTCGCGGAGAAAAACGAGATTAAGTTTGTTTCGGTAGAAAACGCCGATCATCGCTTTAAGGCTCCGACTAAAATGGACGAGGCGATAAAGTCGATTTACGAATTTATTTTTGAATGATTTGGGAGAAATAAAGTGAACCGTCAGACTGTTGTGAACCGCGTGCTCAGGCTCGCGATTCCTATGATGATCCAAAACGGAATAACCAACGCCGTAGGGCTTGTCGATCACATTATGGTCGGCAGTCTGGGCACGGAGGCGATGACCGCTGTTTCGATAATCGGTCAGCTGCTTTTTGTGCTTTCTCTCGCTGTTTTCGGCGGTATCTCGGGGTCGGGCATATACGCGGCTCAGTTTTACGGTCAGGGAAACACCGAGGGCGTTCGCGCAGCCACACGAATGAAGCTGTGGGTGTGCGCCGTGTGCGTTGCGGGCGGAACGGTGATTTTGTTTTTCGGAAAGAGCTTTCTGATTCGGCTTTATCTTCACGGCGAGAGCGCCGAGATAAATTCCGCGCTGACCGTCAGCTACGCCAAGGAATATCTTCATATTATGCTCGCGGGTATTCCCGCAATGGCGATCACTCAGATATATTCAAGCTCGCTGAGAGAAACGGGCGAGAGCTTCAAGCCGATGATCTCGGGGATCGTTTCCGTGTCTGCGGACATTGTGTTCAATTATCTTTTGATTTATGGCAGCTTCGGCTTCCCGAAGCTCGGCGTCGCGGGTGCGGCGCTCGCTACGGTCATAGCAAGATATCTGGAAATGACGGTAATCGTGCTCTGGGCGTTTCTCAGCAGGAAAAAGCATACGTTTGTTCAGGGACTGTGGCGCACGCTCAGGATACCAAAGGAAATCTGTAAAAAGATCATTTCAAAAAGCGTTCCGATCTTCTTTAACGAGTTTCTTTGGGCGGCAGGACTTGCCGTGCTTACTCAGTGCTATTCCACGCGCGGACTCGAGGTCGTGGCGGGAATAAATATCTCAAACATTTTGTGCAATCTTCTTAACGTTGTGTTCGTAGCGCTCGGCTACGCTGTCGGCATACTGATCGGTCAGACGCTCGGCGCGGGAGAATTTGAGAAAGCCAAGAAGGATTCCTTCACGCTTACTCTGTTTACGGGCGTGATATCAGCCGTGCTCTCGGTCGCTCTGATCGCGTTGTCGGGATTTTTTCCGCTTGTGTACGACACCACCGAAAGAGTGCGTTCTCTCGCGACGCATTTCATTATTGTTTCGGCGTTGTTTTTCCCTGTTCAGGGCATACTCAACTCGGTATATTTCACGCTTCGCTCGGGAGGCAAAACGCTGGTGACCTTTTTGTTTGACAGCGTGTTCTCATGGTCGGTCACGGTTCCGACGGCTTTTTTGCTTTGCTTGCTTACGGACCTTAACATAATAACGATTTTCGCCATAGTTCAGGCGGTCGATATCATAAAGATCATAATCGGCGCGAGGATGATCAAAAAAGGGATCTGGGTCAGCAACCTCGCCGAGGAATTCTCATAACTTTGGAGGCAATTATGAAAACTGCGATAATTTATTATTCAATGCTCGGTAACACCGCCTTTGTCGCTTCGAGGCTCGCCGAGCTGCTTGGAAGCGAAGCCGAGCTTATCAGGCTCACGCCGATCAAGGCATATCCCGACAAGGGCTTCAAAAAATTCTTTTGGGGCGGTAAAAGCGCCGTAATGGCACAGACGCCCAAGCTTAATCCGTATACCTTTGACGCAGGCAGATATGAACGCGTAATAATCGGCTTTCCCGTATGGGCAGGACGCGTGGCTCCGCCGATCAGGACCTTTGTTGAGGAGAATAAGGCGGAATTAAAGGGCAAGAGCGTTTCGGCTTTCGCGTGTCAGTCGGGCTCCGGCGCGGAAAAGGCGCTCAAGGGGCTAAAAGAGCTGCTCGGGATCGAGGAATACGGCGCTGCGGCGATTTTCATTGATCCGAAGGATAAGCCGAACGACGAAAACGAGAGGAAAATCACAGACTTTCGCTCTATGCTGAAAGACGGAGAAGAAAAATGAGATACAACAGAACCGTAAAGCTGAACGACGGCAGGCTCTGCGTGCTCAGAAACGGAACGGAACAGGACGCTCGGGCGTCGCTTGATCTTTTTATCCGCACTCACGAGCAGACGGACTTTCTGCTGACCTATCCCGACGAGATCACTTTTACAACAGACCAACAGGCTGAGTTTCTGCGGAAGAAAACCGAAAGCGGAAGAGAGGCGGAGATACTTGCCGAGGTCGACGGAAAAATCGTCGGGACCGCGGGTATCGAGCAAATATGTGACAAATTCAAAACCCGACACCGAGCCGAGTTTGGAATCAGCATTGATAACGCTTATTACAGGCTCGGGATAGGTCGCGCGCTGACAAGAGCGTGCGTTGAATGCGCCAAAGCCGCGGGTTACAGTCAGCTTGAGCTGGAGGTAGTGAGCGAAAATTCGGGCGCGATCGCGCTTTACAAAAGCGAGGGCTTTACCGAATACGGCAGAAGGCCGCGAGGCTTTAAGTCGCGTTTCACGGGCTGGCAGGAGCTTGTGCTGATGAGACTGGAATTGGACTGATATTTTTGGGAGTGAGTTGTTTTGAAGTTAGGCCTTGTGCTTGAGGGCGGAGGAATGCGGGGCGTTTTTTCCGCGGGCGTAACAGATGTTATGATGGAGAACAAAATAACCTTCGACAGGTGCGTCGGAGTGTCCGCGGGAGCGGCGTTCGGCTGTAATTATAAGTCGGGGCAGATAGGCAGAGTTATTCGATATAATGTCAGGTACTGCCGCGACAAGCGGTATTGCAGTATTCGCTCGCTTATCAAAACAGGCGACCTGTTCGGCGCCGAGTTTTGTTACCACACTATCCCGAACGAGCTCGATTTGTTCGACAGGGAAGCATTCGATAATTCTGATATGGAATTTTACGCAGTCTGTACCGACACCGCGACGGGTAAGCCCGTATATCATCTGTGCGAAAAGGCTGACGACGAAACTATGGAGTGGATACGCGCCTCAGCGTCTATGCCGCTTGTGTCAAAGCCCGTTGAGATCGGCGGAATGAAGCTGCTCGACGGCGGTATCTCCGATTCTATCCCGCTTGAGTTTATGGTGAAAGACGGCTATGAAAAGAACGTGGTAGTCCTCACTCAGCCCAGAAGCTACGAAAAGAAAAAAGCGTCCTCAATGGGGCTGATCAAGCTCAGCCTCAGAAAATACCCCAACACGATCAGGACGATCGAGAACCGTTACAAGGATTATAATCTGAGCAGGGAATTTGTATTTGAGCAGGAAAGAAAGGGCGCGGCTCTGGTGATCTGTCCCGACGAGGCGTTACCCGTCGGAAGGGTGGAGCACGACCCCGAAAAGCTCAGAAAAACCTATGAGATCGGCAGAAAAACAGCCGAAAAAATGCTGAGTAAGATAAAGCGCTTTACCGAAAGCGAAAAGGAAGTATAGAGAATGCTCGGAAAAAGAAAAACCGTCCGAAAATATATCAGATTCTACGGAGACGTTCAGGCTGTGGGCTTTCGCTACTACGCGTCAAAGGCGGCGGACCTCTACGGTGCGACAGGCTGGGTGCGTAATGAGTTCGACGGCTCGGTATCTATGGAGATACAGGGGACGGAGCGTCAGATCGACGACGTGATCGCCGCTCTCGGCAGAGGGACGTATATCCAAATCGACCGAATGGAGGTCAAGAGCCTTGAGCCCGACCCCGACGAGCGCGGTTTCAGGGTTCGTTACTAAAATATTCACTTTTTTATTTACAAAGACGATGCTATGATGTAATATATTATCAGGTGAAAATATAAGAAATCTGAGGTGACATAATATGAAGGACTATATTCTCTCGTGCGAATCTACCGTGGATATGCCGTTTTCGGAGATAAACGCGCGCGATATCCCCGTTTTGTTTTATTCCTACACGGCAGGGGGACAGGAGTACCCCGACGATATGGAGCGCGACCCCGAGGCTTTGCCGAATTTCTACAAGCTCCTCGAGAAGGAGATCCCCTCCACCTCGCAGATCAACGAGTATCAGTATATTGAGTTTTTCTCAAAGCTTTTGGAGAAAAGCGACGTTCTTCATATCGCGTTCGGCTCGGGAATGACAAAGTCCGTTCAGGGCGCTTTGTCGGCGGCGGAAAAGCTCAAGGAAAAATTCCCCGAGCGCAGGCTTATCGTGATCGATTCTCTGTGCAGCTCCTCGGGTTACGGAATGCTGGTCGACGGCGCCGCCGATCTGCGCGACGCCGGCAAAAGCATTGACGAGGTCGCGGCGTGGGCAGACGAAGCCCGCCACAGAATCCATCACCAGTTTTTCTGTACCGATCTTAAATATTTCCGCCGCAGCGGCAGAATGTCGGGCGCAACGGCGACGGTCGCGGCTATACTGAATATATGCCCGATCCTTCGTCTGGACGACGAGGGAAAGATCATCGCCTACGACAAGGTTCGCGGCAAGCGCAACGCTATCTCGTATATTATGGACAAAATGGCGGCGCACGCTGTTGACGGCGAGAATTACAGCGGCAAGGTTTTTATCTGTCACTCAAACACACTTGAGGACGCGACGGAGACAAAGAAAGCGATCGAGGAGCGATTCAAAAATATCGACGGCGAGGTCCGCATCTTTAATATCGGAACCATCATCGCCTCTCATACGGGTCCGGGAACGGTCGCGGTATTCTTCTTCGGCGACGAGAGAGACTAAGGAGGGCAAAATGAATAAAATAAAAGAATTTTTAGAGCAAACAGGAATTTTCTTTATGGCGACGGTCGACGGCGATCAGCCGAGGCTCCGTCCGTTGGGAGCTTTTCTTGAGGCTGACGGAAAGCTGCTTTTCGGCGTCGGCGATTTCAAGGACGTTTACAGGCAGATGAAGGCAAATCCGCTTGTCGAGATCGCCGCGTGCAAGCCTGACGGCCACTGGCTCCGCTACACGGGAAGGGCTGTTTTTGAGACCGATCCCAAATACGCCGAGCAGATGATAAAGAACTCGCACCTCGAAGCTATCTACAACGAACAGACGGGCAACAAGCTGATGACCTTCCGACTTGAGGACGCGACGGCTCTTGATATCGCCGTGATGGGCAAGGGAGAAAGCCTGCTTTAAATACGGAAAAACAAGCCTTCGGATATTGCGCTCGGCTTTTCCGAGCGCAACGTTATTGAAGCATATCAAAATTCGGCAGATTTTGTCGAGTAATCAGGTTTTCGTCCGTGACGAGGACTTTGACTTTGTGCTGGATTATATCCGAAGCCGAGTGCCCGAAAAAGCATATAAAAAATAATGATTCAAGAGAACACTCGCCGTCGCGGCTGAACCGCGGCGGTTTTTATTTTTTTGCAAAAAGCTTTGTTTTTTAAGCTTTATTTAAGCTTTTTAGATATAATTAAAGTAACAAAGCGGCGAAGTGTTCGGAAAAGCGCGGCGCTGCCATAATAAATTGTTTACGATCGGAGGTCAAATCAATGAAAACAAAGAAATTTCTCGGCGTTCTGTTAGCGGCGCTTATTCTGCTTTCGGTATTTCCGCTTTCAACAAACGCTTATTCAAAGGAGCAGGCGACGCTCACCTTTACCGACAGCGGCATAACCGAGACCGTAAGCGGCTCGGGATATAATATAAGCGGCAACACGCTTACGATAACAGCCTCGGGAACCTATCGCGTAACGGGAGGCTGTTCCGAAGGAAATATCACGGTCGGCAAGGAGCTGACGGGAGTTACGCTCATTCTCGACGACCTGAGCCTCACCTCGGCGACCACCGCGCCGATCATCGTCAAAAAAGGTTCCTCTGTGCTTCTCAAGCTTGAAGGGGAGAGCACCCTGACCGACAACGAGGACGCGTCGACCGAGGCAACAAACTCAGACTTCGAGGGCGCGGCGATCAAGGTGAAGTCGGGTTCGACCCTCAAGGTCTTCGGCGACGGGATCCTGAATGCAGCGGGTAACGCCAAGAACGCGATCAAGGGAGCTTCCGAAAGCTCTCTAACGGTTGATGGCGGAACGATCAACGTTTCCGCCGTGAACAACGGTATCGCCTTTGACGGGAGCGTCGTCATCAACGCGGGCACATTTAACGTTACATCGGATAACGACGGAATCAAATCGCAGCCCGACGAGGGCGACAATGCCTCGTCAGGCACCGTTACGATCAACGGCGGCACCTTTAACATAAACGCAAGTGGCGACGGTATTGTCGCCGCTGAAAAGCTCACCATAAACAACGGTACATTTGATATCAAAACGCTCGACGGCAGTCAAAGCTCAAGCTTCAATAAGGACACGATGAGCTGTAAGGGACTGAAGGCTTCGAGCAACAATGTCACAGACGCGGAGAATCCCACGACCTCAATCATAATCTCGGGCGGCACATTCAACCTCAACACAGCCGACGACGCGATCCATTCCGACGGCTATGTCACCATAACAGGCGGAACCTTTGATATTTACACGGGCGACGACGGCGTTCACGCCGATGTGACGCTCACTCTCGGCACCGAAAACGGATATGACCGCGACCCCGAGATCACGATCAATTCCAGCTACGAGGGTCTTGAGGGAGCTGTGGTGGATATCTATTCGGGTAAGTATTATGTCAACGCTTCCGACGACGGTATCAACGCCGCGGGCGGCAGCTCCAACGGAACTCAGGGTCAGCAGGGACAGGATCCCTTCACGCCTCCTCAGTCGGGACAGGGAGGCCCCAACCAAGGCGGTCCCGGGCAGGGAGGACCCGGTCAGGGCGGCTTTAATCCCGGAGGACAGCAGAACTCGGGCGACAACAACTATTCGATCAACGTCTACGGCGGAAACATATATGTTAACTGCACAGGCGACGGCCTCGATTCCAACGGGTCGCTTAACCTCCTCGGCGGAGATATCACCGTTTTATCAATGCAGGGCGGTGGCGACAATTCGCCTCTTGACGCCGACGGGACTATCAACGTCAACGGCGCGACGGTATTTGCCGCGGGCTCGCGCGGAATGGGCGTGAATCTTTCGGGCTCAAGCCAGAGCGCGTATACAAGCACAAGCTCTTACAGCGCGGGTAAGGTCATCAATGTGACAAGCTCGGGAACAATTCTGAGAAGTGAAAAGCTGGTCAGGAATATCAGCTATCTTCTCTATTCGCAGCCCGATCTCGGAAGCTGTTCGGTATCGACCGCGTCAAGTGTGGACAGCTGTAAATCGAACGCCTTTGCGCACAATTGGGATAACGGCACGGTTGAAAACGGCGTAATAAAATACACCTGCTCCGATTGCAGCGCGGTTGAGTATAAAACGATCCCCGCCGCCGCTGCCGTGACGGAGTATGTCGAGGAAGAGGCGACGGAAGCGCCGACGCAGGAAAGCTCCGCAAGCGAAACCACGGAGCCCGAAACCGACAAGGGTTACACGGTCAATTTCGTAACTGACGGTAACGCGTCTGTTAACGTTTACTATACTCAGGACTATTCAAAGGTCTCCGAAATCAACGCAAGCTCCGCTGTTTCCCGAAGCAGCGCAACGGGCGATCCGGACAGCACGGGCGACGGACAGGTCAACTTTACCGTGATTCCCGCCGAGGGCTATGAAGTGGAGAGCGTCAGCGTTACGCCGACCTCGAATTATAAGAACCTAAAGGATCAGTCGGCGACCTTGGCTAATACCTATCGTGTTACGAAAATCACGGGAGAGCTTACGATTAC
Source organism: uncultured Eubacteriales bacterium (assembly GCA_900316385.1). Lineage (GTDB taxonomy): Bacteria > Bacillota > Clostridia > Oscillospirales > Acutalibacteraceae > Ruminococcoides. The sequence goes on from ONCP01000020.1 coordinate 10,974, forward strand.
GGTTACCGCGAAGGCGAAAGAATCTTCGGAGCCTACCACAGCCGAGCCCACGACAGAAGCTCCCGTGACCGAGGAGCCCACAACGGAGCAGCCTACAACAGAGCAGCCCACAACAGAACAGCCCACAACAGAACAGCCTACAACAGAAACTCCCACGACCGAGGAGCCCACGACAGCCGAACCTACTACTTTGGCTCCGACAACGGCAGAGCCTACTACCGCGGCTGCTACAACCAAACCCGTTTCACTGACATATAGCAAAAAATCGATCAAGGCGTCAGGAGTGTTCACGTTAAAGGTGAAGAACGCGGGAAGCGCCAAGATCACATATAAAACCTCTAACAAGAAGGTTGCCACGGTTACCTCAAAGGGCGTTGTTACAGGCCTCCAACGCGGTACGGCTATAATTACCGTTACGGTCGGTTCAAAGAAGCTCACCTGCAAGGTAACGGTTACAAACAATCCCGTTATCAAGATCGGCAGCAAATCAGTTTCATCCCAAAAAACCTACAAGCTCAAGGCGGGTAAGACTCTCACTCTCAAGCTGTACAGGCGTGTGAGCTCGATCAAGAACACCTACGCCTCAAGCAAGAAGAGCGTGGCAAAGGTTATCTCCAAGGCCAATACAAACAAGGTCGTGATCAAGGGCTTGAAGGCGGGCAAGGCGACAATAACGGTCAAGCTCAACGGCGTCAGAACCTTCAAGATCAAGGTGAAGGTCGTCAAGAAATAATTGTATGAGTAACCTGCCGACATAAATAATCGCACAACGGTTGACCTGCTTCCGCAGGTCAGCCGTTTTTTGCGTGAGTTTTTGATTTGCTTAATAGTTTATGATGTGATATACTTAAGGCGACACCTGAAAAAAGCAGACGTTCTTTGCTTTTTTCGGTAAGTATTGTTCCGAGGATCGAACGGAAAGGTGTGTATCCGATGACACTTGACGGCGTACCGCGCGATAAGCTAAGCGAGCTTGATGACTTTTCTATGAAATACGAGGTAGCTGTTAACGCGTTTGGGGCGGAGAATTATTCGGAGGAGTTTTTTGATTTTTACAAGATCAAAAACAGAACGCCGAAGCCGATGGCTTTACAAAACAGCTTTTTCGAGATCGTGCTTGAGCGCTGCGGCGAATTTTGTCTGCCTGTTGCCGAAAAAGCCGTCAGCCTTTTCGGTGAGCCGAAGCGCGTAACAGTGTTCGATAACGATTCCGCGCTCAAGGAGGAGCTTGAGGGTGACCGCGGTCTTGCGCCGTTTTACTTTGTCTTTGAAGTATTGTTCTGCGAATACGACGGATTTACTCTTTGTTTTATTTCAGGCTCAAATAATTGACGGCGTTTTAGGCGCTGCGCGGTTGATTCGGAAAGAATATACAGAGGTGCATAATTATGCCGAAATACAGCGAACAGGATTTAAAATACGCGGCTGAGTTTCGCGAGGAGATCCACAGGGAAGCGTTGTCGATCGTTCATAAAACACGCCCTAATATCAATGAGGTGATCGACCGCCATACGGTCGAGGACTATTTTCAGGAGTATTGGGATTACCCCGGACAGTGGTATACGATCGTAGCTATACCTTACGGCTACGGCAGTCGCAAGGCGTTGGTCGGTGCTATCGTCCGCGAGACACTCTCAGGGAATGATCCCGAGTCGGAGAGCGTCGCATACACGCGGGAGCCGCGAGAAGCGGCGAAAAAGAATGATAATCCCTTTTATAAACTGTTAGCCGAGTATCCCGAGCTGGTTTTGGACTATCGTATTGTCAGGGACGAACATTATAGCGGTTATGAGTCGCACCGCAATGCTCTGAAAGACGCGTTCCACGCGTTTTCGGGGGAATGGAACGGTGATCCCGACAAAGCCGAGGGGAAAAGAGTTGCCACAGAGGAGATGTTTTCTTCTGAGTATCGGAGAGGAAGGCTCAACTACCGAAAAGCGTTTCTGTATCCGCCGCACCAAAACAGCTATACAGGAAAGGATTTTGCGCGCTTCAACGCCGATCTCTTTCCGAAAGGAACAGATCAGCTTGAAGTGTACGAATGGACGACGGACTGGTCGGATTATTTTGACGACGGCCGCGAGTGGTGGGGAACTCTGTGTCTTACGGTTTATGACAAAGCCCTCAGCCGTTTTGTTGTGATAATGGCGTCCGCGACCGATTGAAAAAATCCCAGAAAAGGAAGCGGTTATGATCCCTCTGGCGAAAAAGCTGAATGATAATAAATAGTTTTTTCTATTGCTTTATTAGATCATAATATGGTATTATTGTGTCGATGAGTTTTTTATAAACAGGAGGTAAAATGTGAAATGGAAGCATTGCTGAACTTTGATACTTCGATTTTGGATTGGATACAGTCTACGCTGCGCTGCGGATTCCTCGATTCGTTCGTCGTGATCCTCAACTATGTGATGACCTCGGGCATACTTTGGATCGTGCTGGGTGTGATCCTGCTGTTTTTCCGAAAAACGCGAGCCGCAGGGATCGTCCTGCTCGCGGCGTTGGCGCTGGCGTTTTTGACGGGCGACGTCCTGCTAAAGCATATCATAAACCGTCCGAGACCGTTTACGGTCAATACCGATATCGTTCTGTTGATGAAGGCGCCTTCAGGCTCGAGCTTCCCCTCGACGCACAGCGGTCTTGCCGCGGCGGCCGCAACCGTTCTTCTCGCGAAAAAGAGATCGATCGGTTTCGCTGCTCTCGCGCTTACTGGTTGCGTTGCTTTCTCGCGGCTTTATCTGTATTTCCATTATCCGACCGACGTTTTTTGCGGACTGATACTCGGCATGCTGTGCGGATTGCTGGCGCTGTGGATCGGCAAGAAAACAAAGCTGGAAAACAGACTGAACGGAAGAAAAGCGTAGTTGTTCAACATACGAAAAAAGAATAATTATCAAAAAACAGACCCCGACTATTGTTAAGCATAGTCGGGGTGTTATTATATCTCGTGATTATTTCTTCTTCATATGATTTTTAAAACATTTTTTGTCAAACTCGGGGTTGAAGGCGTAGAAGTTCTTTTCGTCGAGCCTGTCGGTGAGGATTCGAAGATTCTCGCCGAAGCGCTGGAGAGCAGTATCAATGACCTTGAAGATATCCGAAAGCAGTGGGAGAAAGCCGTCAAGCAGGGCGTAAAGAATCAGAACGCGAAAGCGGCGAGCGACAAGAATCAAAATATAAAAGCACCTGCCAAAGTGCAGGAGAAGCTTAGAGGCGTTCCAAGTGATGCAGAAATTCAAAAGAATATTGAATATGTAGCCAATATGAAACCTGTTGCTGAATTAAAGGGAACAGAGTTTGCCAAAGGAAACGTCGACCTTGTTACGCAGGTTTCCGAATATTTCAAATCGATAGGTGGTCAAGTCGAAACAAAGTACGGCAGAATAATACTCGATAAACGAGGAGCAAAATCTTCAATAGGTCACGGAATAGGAAGAAATAAAGCTATTGCCTTTAAAGCGGTGCCCAGCGTTTTAAAACAAGGAAGAATAATTGATTTCCAGAAGAACTGGAAGAAAAGAAATTATGATACTGCCGTATTTGCTGCTAATATATCTATAAATAAAGTAAATTATTATATGGCAGCGGTTGTAACGTCAGGCGAAACAAATGCGTATTATTTACATGAAGTTGCTCTAATAGAAAAAGGAGACACCTCTGTGTTCAAGACTGTGGCCGCGGATAAAACCGCCCACAGCACAGAGTTATCTCCTATATATAGTTTACTCAAAAAGATACAAGATGTCAAGGATATAAGGTATCAAGACCGCATATATGGAATTGGAAATGCCGGGACCTTTCCGCCGTATGATGAAAGTAAGAGCGACGCGAACGAGTGGGCGACCCGCTGGGCTCATAGGGAAGACGTAAAAACAGGCGATTGGAGACTTGCAAGTTACCACGATAGGTGGTATATTATAGAAAAGTTTGACAATATGCCTTTAAAGTACATAGTGACCGAGTATGTGCCAAAGGCAAAATATAGTGATTTAGCAAATCAGTGGAGGGCTAAGTATGGACGAAGCTTTGAAGAAGAGTTGGAGAGAGAGCAGAACAAGATTAGTAATAATAATAGGAAAGCAGCTTCATATGGAGATGAACGATCAGATATTGATGATGATGTGCCTGAATACTCCCGAAAAGATCGTGAAGTTCTCGGATTGGACAAAAACGAAAACAGTAAACAACCGAATCAACTCGACTCCGATGAAAGTACTGTCGGCGGCAACGAGAATCGGCAGGGGAATGGAGCCTCTGGATTAGATTTTCAAGACCGCGACAGCATAAGCTCCGAGGATGAGCTGCTTGATGATCTAATTTAAAAAAACAGTGACCCTAAAGCAGAATAGCTTTAGGGTCACTTTCTGTTATTTCTTCTTCATATGATTTTTAAAACATTTTTTGTCAAACTCGGGGTTAAAGGCGTAGAAGTTCTTTTCGTCGAGCCTGTCGGTGAGGATTCGAAGATTCTCGCCGAAGCGCTGGTAATGCACGACCTCGCGCTCTCTGAGAAAGCGTATAGCGTCCTTTACGTCGGGATCGTCGCAGAACCTCAGAATGTTGTCGTAGGTCGTCCGCGCCTTTTGCTCCGCCGCCATATCCTCGTGCAGGTCGGTGATCGCGTCGCCCTTTGACTGGATATACGCCGCGGTGAAGGGCACTCCCGAAGCGGAAGCGGGGTAAACGCCGAGAGTATGGTCAACAAAATAATCGCCGAAGCCCGAATCCTTTATCTCCTTTTCCGTAAGCCCCTTGGTGAGCTGATACATAATTGTTCCGATCATCTCAAGATGACCCAACTCCTCGGTGCCTACCGAAGCACCTCTATCAAGAATTTTCGATAATTATAATGCTAATTTAGAATTAAAAGCGAATTATAATGCGAATAAAGAAATAAACTGCAATAAAGCCTTGAAATCATACAAATTAGTCTGTTCAACCCGCAAACCTCATAATTCAATCCGTATCGCTGCAAAAGGGGACAAGCATAAGCGAAAATTGTTCAGCGTAAATTTATATGCTGTGTAAAAAACTGTTGACATTATAACGGCTAACCGTTATAATAATACTAAAGAAGTGCGCCAGTTCGGTGCAGATAATACAGTTTGGTGAAAGTCCGAACCCGACAAAGCTTAGCAAGCAGTCGGTACACAGCCTTGGAGCCGAAGCCGTGA
>ONCP01000014.1 GCA_900316385.1 uncultured Eubacteriales bacterium
GCTTGTGTGATACCATTCGTAGTATTTCCTCTGGAACGATTACGAGCATCACTGCAAGAAATTGGATTGTTAAAGTGTTTAATTAGAAATTAGTATAAAGTATTACAAGCACCTCAGCGGTTCTTATTATGTCACCCGCTTTACGGTCAGGGGACAGAGCTGCACCGCCGACCTTCCCACATATTACATCGGCGGCTGTTCGTTTACGACAAGCCGTCCTGACCCGATGATCTTTGATGAATTGTCGCTCAGCTTTAAAAGCGTTTATGACGCTTATTATAACGGCATTATCGGCGACGACGATTTGAGAACCCTCTCGGAAATACCCTCTGTCACGGTCAAAACGAATACCGCCAAGCTGAAGGCGGGGCAGACCGCGGAGCCGTTCCGTTACGAGAGCAACGCCAAAAGCTTTTCAAGCTCAAATCCCAAGGTCGCTGTTGTCGATAAAAAAGGCAGAGTGACCGCGCTGAAAAAGGGAACCGCGAAAATCACATTGACCCGAAAGGACGGCAAAAAGGCGACCTGCAAGGTTACTGTCACAACGAGCCCGAAGCTTACCCAAAACGGAAAGACTGTCAAGTCGCTGAAGCTCAAAAAGGGCAAGAGCGTAAAGGTGCGTATAAGCGGCAAGGCGGCTTCGGTCAATAACGTGTATAAGAGCAAGTCTGTGGCGAAGATCAGCGCCAAGAAGTCCGCGACAGTCATCACCGTTAAAGCGGTGAAAAGGGGAGAAGAAACCCTCTCCGTCATCGTCAACGGCGTAAAGCTATTGCTGAAGGTGACTGTAAGGTAAGTTGAAAGTTGAAAGTGGAAAGTTGAAAGTTTTTTGAAATGAGAAAGAAGAAAGGAGAAAGGAGAAATAAAGGTCGGGGAGAAACGTTCGAGGGAACCAAAGCGTTCGCGACCCGAATGTATAAATATTGATATAAACTTTGTTAACAGAATTACATCAATTATCAATAGCTCGGGCACCGATTTATAAAATGCTCCGACTTATGGGCTCGACGACCATTTCTCATTTTCTCATTTCTCATTTTGCTTGAGGCACACTGAGTGCGACGTGAAAAACCAAGGAGCAGAACCTATCCTCCAGAAGCAAGTCGGTGAGTGCACGCAGGTAAGTGGGAAACCGCATTTCTGACAGAGGCACACCAAACAAGACGTGGAAATAATAAAAGAATTGACAAAAGAGGCGGAGTTAGGTTATAATGTCTGTATCTACGTAAGAAGGAATGATACTATGGATATTAAAGTTGCGTTTAAATCTATTTCGGATAAGGTCGAAGGCGCGCTGATGGCTCAGGGCTTTAAAAAGCAGAAGGTCAGCGGCAACGACAACGAAATGGTAAGTCTCTATACCTCGGAAACACTCGCTTACTCCGTCGTTTACTTCAAGGACAAGATGCATATGGTAATGCGTCAGTGCCAGATGACAGAGGAAGGCCCCGACAACGATTGGAAAACTCTCGCGACGTGGATGTTTGACCCGTCGAGCGACACTCAGAAGGAAGCCGACTCCATCGCGAACGACTTTGTTGAGAACTGCTCAAGCGTCACGGCGGTGAAGCGTCTCAAGACCACCAAGAAGAAAAAGAAGAAGAATGACGACGACGGCAACGCCGACCCGCTGTTCCTCGCCAAGCGCTTTGTAAATATTTTCCCCGAGCTCAAGGAGGAGATCAAGAAGGAAGAGGACTGTTATTATCCCTTCCGCGGCGTCACCTTTACCAAGGCGTCGATCGTGCCCAAGCTCGAGACCTATGTTAAGAGAGCGAACAAGAAGGATATGGAGAAGCTCGGAACACTTTTGAGCAACCAGTATTCCAACGGCGACGCGGACACGCGCTCCATCATCACCATCGTTATACTCAATTCTCTGCCCGAGGAAAGCCACGAGGCGATCAATGAGTTCCTTTCCGACGAGCTCAAGACCGCGTGGAAGGCGGCGCTGAAATTCAAGGGCAAGACCGTCAAGCCCGAAAAGCCGAAGAAAAAGAAAAAAACCATGGCTGAAAGGCTTCAGGGAATGCAGCGATAACAACAGAATCGATCAGCGTTCGGAGCGCAAAAGCCGAGCGCTGATTTTTTTGAAAAAAATAGGCGAATTCGCTTGACTTGCGCCGACGTTTATGATACAATAATTTTACCTCGTATAAGGGGCTTATTTTTTTGCGTCCTTTAGTATGTAAAAAAATATTCCATTCGCCCTTTGAGGGAGGCAAAAACAATTTTTCCGAAAAACACGGGAGGTGCCGTCAATGAGAGTGAAAATCACTTTGGCTTGTACAGAATGTAAACAGCGTAATTACAACACTATGAAGAATAAGAAGAACAGTCCCGACAGACTTCAGATGAACAAGTACTGCCGCTTCTGCAGAAAGCATACTCTTCATAAGGAAACAAAATAACGGAGGAAGTTACTATGGCTGATACTAAAGCGACAGCGAAAGCGTCGAAGGCTTCAAAGAAGTCGGGCAAGAAAAAGCCGAACATCTTTAAGCGCGCGTGGAACTACCTTCGTGAGTGTAAGGGCGAGATCAAGAAGATCACCTGGACTCATCCCAAGGTTGCCACAAGAAACTTCTTCGTGGTAATCGTTGTTATCGCCGTTGCCGGCGTGTTCATCTACGCGCTCGACAGAGGTCTGTATGCTCTGCTCGATCTTGTAATGAATATGTATAAGGTCTAAAGTCCCAAGCTAATTTATTTAGAAAGGACGACTTGCTATGGCAGACGGAACATTGAGATGGTATGTTGTTCATACCTATTCCGGCTATGAAAACAAGGTAGCCGGCGACCTGATGACCACGGTGGAGAACCGCGGACTTCAGGATATGATCACGGAAGTAAAGGTTCCTACCGAAATCGTGACCGAGAATAACGACGGCAAGATCAAGGAAGTCGAGCATAAGATATTCCCGAGCTACGTTTTCGTAAAGATGATCTATACCGACGAGACCTGGTATGTGGTTCGCAATATCCGCGGCTGCACGGGGTTTGTCGGACCTTCGTCCAAGCCCGTTCCTCTTACAGACGAGGAGGTTTACCGCTTAGGCGTTGAACAGAGGGTAGTAGACGTTAACTACAAGGTCGGCGACCAGGTTCGCATTATCGACGGTCCGCTTGAGGACTTTGTCGGCATTGTGGACGAGCTTGACGCCGATAAGAACTACGTCCGCGTCGTTGTATCGATGTTCGGACGTGAAACTCCGGTTGAGCTTGAGCTTCATCAGGCTGAGCCGATGGACGACTGATATTTAGCCTGACGGCTTTATATGGGAGCTTTCGCTCCCTGTGGGAGGAACGCCTTAACAGTTCCGCAATTAACCACGAATTTTGGAGGTGCAAACACAATGGCTCAAAAGGTAGTTGGCTTGATCAAGCTGCAGATACCTGCCGGAAAAGCTACTCCGGCACCACCTGTTGGACCGGCTCTCGGTCAGCACGGTGTTAACATCGTTGCGTTCACAAAGGATTTTAACGAGCGCACAAAGAACGACATCGGACTTATCATCCCTGTCGTAATCACAGTATACGCGGATCGCTCTTTCACATTTATCACAAAGACGCCGCCCGCTGCTGTACTCATCAAGAAGGCTTGCGGAATCGACTCAGGTTCAGGCGTGCCCAACAAGCAGAAGGTTGCTAAAATTACCCGTGAACAGGTTCAGAAAATTGCTGAGACTAAGATGCCCGACCTCAACGCAGGCAGCATTGAGACCGCGATGAGTATGATCGCAGGTACTGCCAGGTCTATGGGTATTGAAGTAGTAGACTAATTTTTAGTATTATTCCGGGTGGGAGGATTTTCCGCTTAACCACCTAATTATGGAGGATGACTGATGAAACACGGTAAGAAATATGTCGAGAGCGCAAAGCTTGTAGACAGAACAAAGTTATATGATATCGACGAGGCTATCGCCACCGTCGTTAAGGCGGCTCCCGCGAAGTTTGACGAGACAGTAGAGCTTCACGTCAGACTCGGCGTAGACGGCCGTCACGCTGACCAGCAGGTCAGAGGCGCTATCGTACTTCCGAACGGCACAGGCAAGAACGTAAAGGTTCTCGCGATCTGCAAGGGCCCGAACGAGGACCTCGCCAAGGAAGCAGGCGCTGATTTTGTAGGCGCAGAGGATATGACCCAGAAGATCCAGCAGGAAAACTGGATGGACTTTGACGTGCTTATCACAACACCCGACTGCATGGGTCTTGTAGGCCGTCTCGGTAGGATCCTCGGACCCAGAGGCTTGATGCCTAACCCCAAGGCAGGCACCGTAACTCCCGATATCGCGAGAGCGATCAAGGAGGCTAAGGCAGGTAAGATCGAGTATCGTCTTGACAAGACAAACATCATCCACTGCCCGATCGGTAAGGTTTCCTTCGGCGTAGAGAAGCTCCAGCAGAACCTTGACGCTCTTATGGAGGCTATCATCAAGGCTAAGCCCTCCGCCGCCAAGGGTCAGTATATCAAGTCCTGCGCAGTAACTTCAACAATGGGACCGTCCGTAAAGATCAGCCCCAGCAAGTTCAGCGTATAATTTAACCTATACTGTCGTTTGACTAAAATAGGACCGCCGCTTTGCGGTAACGGAGGTTGTTATGCCGCCGTTGAACAAAGCAATCCCGCCGTTGATGAACTTTTGAGATAAATCAAAGTCAAAAAAGGCAGAGGAAAACCCGATCTTTACAGGCTGCATTTAGCCTAAGGAGAAGGTAAGCCCCGCCGTTGATGAACTTTTGAGTAAGATCAAAGTCTTACAAAGGCGGAAACAAAAAATCGCTTTTCTAAAGACAGCAGGTGCGCAAGCGTAAAGTTTTTGACTGCCTGCCGAGGAGATGCAAATTAATTTGTGTTTTTCGTCTCCCTATGTCTTTGCGTAGGGAGATTTCACTTTTAGAGGCGATATTCAAAGAAGAGCCGAGGCTCGGAGCCCTCGATTAACGACTGACGAGGACTAAGCTGTGGAGAACACGAAGTGTTCGTAACAGATTAGACGAGTGGGAGTTAAGAGAGGAGAAGCGAAGAGCAACGAGGCTTGACAGAAGAGCCGAGGCTCGACATCAATTTAACGGAGGTGAAAATATTGCCCAGTAAAAGTGTATTGGAGGCTAAGCAGGCTATCGTAGCCCAGCTCGCAGACAGACTCAAGGCTTCTTGCGTAGGCGTTGTAGTAAGCTACAAGGGTATCAACGTTGAGGACGACACAAAGCTCCGTAAAGAGCTCCGTGAAAACGGCGTCAAGTATACTGTTGTAAAGAATACTCTTCTCAAGCGCGCTACCGAGCAGGTCGGTCTTTCCGAGATGGATAACGTTCTCGAGGGTACTACCGCTCTCGCGACATCCGACGACGATTATACTGCCGCTGCCAGAATTCTCGCTAACTTCGCGAAGAAGAACGATTACTTTGAGATCAAAGCAGGCTATATGGACGGCGCTGTTATTGACTTAGGTACAATCGATCATCTTGCCAAGCTACCGACACGCGAGGTTCTTCTCGCGAACGTACTCGGAGCGTTCCAGGCTCCTATCGCGTCCTTTGCCCGTGCCATTCAGGCTATCGTTGACAAGGGCGGCGTAGAGAACTGCGAACCCGCCGAGAAGGAAGAGGCTGAAGCTCCCGCAGAGGAGGCTCCCGCTGAGGAAGCCAAGACAGAGGAAGCTCCCGCAGAGGAGTAATTCCCGATTCAATCTAATTATTATTACTATCTATATGGAGGTTATTAACAATGGCATCTGAGAAAATTACTGCTATTATTGAAGAATTAAAGACCCTCACCGTTCTCGAGCTCGCTGATCTCGTACACGCTGTTGAGGATGAGTTTGGCGTATCCGCCGCCGCTGCCGTAGCTGTTGCAGGTCCTGCTGCCGCTGAGGCCGCTGTTGAGGAAAAGACTGAGTTCGACGTAGAGCTCAAGAGCGCCGGCGCAAAGAAGATCAACGTAATCAAGGTCGTTCGTGAGATCACAGGTCTTGGTCTTAAGGAAGCTAAGGCTCTCGTAGACGAGGCTCCCAAGATGATCAAGGAAGGCGTTTCCAAGGATGACGCCGAGGCTATCAAGGCTAAGCTTGAAGAGGCCGGCGCTGAAGTAGAGGTTAAGTAATCAACTTTTCCTATATCTGTTATAACAATAGTCTTAGGGGGCTCGGGTTTTCCGAGCCTTTCTAAGTTTACGGACAAATAAGAACGGCTCGGAAAGCTCCGAGCCGTTTTTTGGTGTAGATTATTAATTACTTGAGGCTGTTCTGGATAGCAACCGCAACAGCAACTGTCGCGCCAACCATGGGGTTGTTGCCCATTCCGAGGAAGCCCATCATCTCAACGTGAGCAGGTACTGAGGACGAGCCCGCGAACTGAGCGTCGGAGTGCATACGTCCCATTGTGTCTGTCATACCGTAGGAAGCGGGACCCGCCGCCATATTGTCGGGATGGAGAGTTCTTCCCGTACCGCCGCCCGAGGCAACGGAGAAGTACTTTTTGCCCAGCTCGTTGCATTCCTTCTTGTAGGTGCCCGCAACGGGATGCTGGAAGCGTGTGGGGTTGGTGGAGTTACCTGTGATGCTGACGTCAACGCCCTCTTTGTGCATGATCGCTACGCCTTCTCTTACGTCGTCGGCGCCGTAGCAGCGAACATTGGCTCTCTCGCCGTCGGAATAAGGAGTTTCCTTAACGATGGTGAGCTCGCCCGAGTAATAGTCGAACTGAGTCTGAACATAGGTGAAGCCGTTGATTCTGGAGATGATCTGAGCGGCGTCTTTTCCGAGACCGTTGAGGATAACTCTGAGCGGCTCCTCTCTGACCTTGTTAGCGTTACGAACGATACCGATAGCGCCCTCGGCAGCAGCGAAGCTCTCGTGTCCCGCGAGGAACGCGAAGCACTTTGTCTCGTTGGAAAGGAGCATAGCGGCGAGGTTGCCGTGGCCGATGCCGACCTTGCGGTTTTCGGCAACGGAGCCGTCGATACAGAAGCTCTGGAGACCTTCGCCGATGTATCTCGCGGCTTCCTCGGCGTTCTTCGCGCCCGCCTTAAGAGCGATAGCGGCGCCTACGCAGTAAGCCCAGCAAACGTTCTCAAAGCAGATGGGCTGGATTCCCTTGGCGATCTCATAGGGGTCGAAGCCGGCTGCCTTGCAGATCTCGCGGCTCTCCTCTACGGAAGCGATGCCGTACTTGGCGAGCACGCCGTTGATTTTTTCGATTCTTCTGTCGTAGTTTTCAAATAATGCCATTACTTCGCACCTCCCTTATTCCTGACGCGGGTCAATGTACTTAGCGGCGTTGTCAAACTGACCGTAGTGACCCTTCGCCTTTTCAAGAGCCTCGTTGGCGTCCATACCGCCCTTGATGAAGTCCATCATCTTGCCGAGGCTAACGAACTCGTAGCCGATGATCTCGTCGTCGGAGTTGAGAGCGACGCGAGTGCAGTAGCCCTCGGTCATCTCAAGGTAACGCGGACCCTTTTCCTTGGTCGCGAACATTGTTCCGACCTGTGAACGAAGACCCTTTCCGAGGTCCTCAAGGGAAGCGCCGACAAGCAGGCCGCCCTCGGAGAACGCGCTCTGGGTTCTGCCGTAAACGATCTGTAAGAACAATTCTCTCATAGCTGTGTTGATAGCGTCGCAAACGAGGTCGGTGTTGAGAGCCTCAAGGAGAGTTTTTCCGATAAGGATCTCGGACGCCATAGCCGCGGAATGAGTCATTCCCGAGCAGCCGATGGTCTCTACAAGGGCTTCCTCAATGATTCCGTTCTTTACGTTGAGCGTGAGCTTGCAGGCTCCCTGCTGAGGAGCGCACCAGCCGATGCCGTGAGTAAAGCCCGAAATATCCTTGATTTCTTTTGCCTGCACCCACTGACCCTCTTCGGGGATGGGAGCGGGACCGTGATACGCGCCCTTAGCTACGGGGCACATATTCGATACTTCTGCTGTGTAATACATAAGCAATTCCTCCTTAGAAATTTATTGAGCTGATAATATCCGTCAGACGGACATATACCTATATCAATTATAGTCGAATTAATGAATCTCGTCAAGTAGAATTTACACATATTTAGTATATTTGTATAATCCAAGTGGAAAGTTGAAAGTGGAAAGTGGAAAGTTATTGGCAACCGACTAGTTATTGCCAATCATTTCGTCAAGTATCTCGGCGGCGGTACGGACGATCTCGGGGCAGGGGCGTTTTTTGTAGTATTCGGCTGTCCGTTTTTCGGGGTCAAGACCCTTCGCGGCGCCCGTTGAGGCAAGCAGCTCGCGGCAGATTATCGAGCCGTTCATTTCCCTGAATCGGCTTGCGAACTCCTGCACCAGCTTGTAGTGCGCTTTTTTAGCCTCGTGGTCGTCGGGAGCGTTAGAGCCTTTTACAAGCCCGAGCACCATCGCCGCGCCGCTCACGGCTCCGCAAACCTCTCGCATCCTTCCGAGCCCGCCTCCGAACGACTGAGCGATCTTCGCGGCGGTGTCGTCATCTAACCCTGTTACGTCCGAAAACGCCAGCAGGACCGCCTGAGAGCAGTTATAGCCGTTTCTGAAAAGCGCTTCCGCTTTTTCTCCGTGTTTCATCGCAGTCACTTCTTTCTGATCAGGTAAGTATTTGTTACTTAAATAATACATTATTTTTCAGCAAAAGTCACGCATATTTTATCCCTGAATTACGTATTTTATAATTACGTTAGTATTGAAATTAAATTTTTGAGGTGAAAACGATGGAATATCAAAGCCTGACTCAGCTTTTGAGCTCAAGCCGAGCCGACCGCAGTTACTTTATGTCGCTGCCCGTAGAGCTTCAGCTTGAGCTGCACAAGCGCGATAAGAGCATTTCTACGGCGGTCGAGCTGAGGCAAGCGGTCGAGTCGATCAACCGCGGCAACAGATATAAGGCGAACGAGAACGTTCCGCACGAGTATTCGCTGTACTGAATTAGTTTAAACAAAAACCTCTTGAGCATACTACTCAAGAGGTGATTTTTTTGAATGATGAAAAAGAGATACAGCCGCTGGAGTGCCCTCCGCGCGAGAACACGGTCGTGAGCGAGCCCGTCAGGAACGGGGAAGAGAAGAGGGCTTCAGAAGCTCCGCGGGAACAGCGAGCCATTCCCTGACGAACATCGCGGGGTATGTGACGGCTCCGACAAAGCCGTTTTCCGTGTTGACTGAGGTGATATCGCCCCGAACGCCCTGTTTGCGGGCGATGATCCTCGCTCTGAACTGGTGGTAGCTGTCAGTGACGACCGCGATATTTGGCTCAAGCTTGTTTTCTTTGATGATCTTTATCGAAAATCTGATGTTTTGCTCGGTGTTTGTCGCCTTGTCCTCGCGGTAGATACGCTCGGGCGCGATCCCGTCGGCGGTCATACACTCGTACATACACTGAGCCTCGCTCATGATTTCGTCGCTGCCCTGACCTCCCGTTACCACGGCAACGGAGCCGCTGTGACTTTTCAGATATTCTTCACCCGCGTCTATCCTCTGTCTGAGAAGCGTGCTCGGACCCCACGGCTTTACCTGCGCGCCCAGCACGACCGCGGTGGAGCGGCTGTTTTCGTCGGGCGCTCTCAGCGAAAAGCAGATCATCAGTCCGCTGACCGCGACAGCGTACACGGCGAACGCCGTCAGCAGAGCGTTTATAACCGTCCATATGATTTTTGTCGCCTTGCGCCGCAGGAATAATTCTCTGAAAGAACTATAAAGCGCGGCGGCGCCGAATCGGAATATAAAATAAAGACAGATCGCTATGCCAAGGACGTTTCCGACGTGGAACACGCCGTAAGCGGCGGGCGCGATGAATAAGAACAGAAGGAACGCCGAAACCACTGTCACGGCGCTCCCGATTATTTTTTTGCGTTTCATTGTCAACCTCTTGTTCTGGTGCCGTCGTAGAGCGTGTCCTCGTTGACTGACACCGCCTTGCCCTGTCTCAGGCTTTCGGGCACATCGAGAAAGCGCTGATTCTTACTGCCACGGAACAGCAGCATAAGACTGCGCTGCTCTAGGATGAACGGTCCGTCCACAAGGAAGTCGAGGTTTTCCAGCAGACGCCGCCATTCGGGCTTCTCGTCGCTTCCTGCGAGCAGTTCCTCGAAGGTGTATCCTGAGTAGGACATCACGTTTAAGCCGTTCTGACGGGCTTTGAGAGCCAATTCCGCCAGCGCCTCGGCCTGACAGAAGGGTTCGCCTCCCGAGAAGGTCAAGCCCTGAAGTATCGGGTTCTTCAGGGCGATCGCGAGTATCTTGTCAACGTCGCCCGAATGCCGCGGCTCAAATGCCCACGTCTCGGGATTGTGACAGCCCTTGCAGTGGTGAGGACAGCCCTGAGTAAATATCGTCATTCGAATACCGGGGCCGTCAACGATACTCTCGCTGACAACCCCCGATAAATTAAGCTTTGTTCCCATTATGCTGTTTCTTCGTCGAGCAGGCTCATATCAAGGCTTTCGCCGATGGCGTGCTTTACTCTGTCCTCGACCTCTTTGCGCTTGGCGTCGTTGAAGCGGTCGAGCGTGCCTACGAGGTAGCCCGTGATCCTGCGGATACGCTCAAAGCCCGTTCCGCTCTCGCCGTCCTTACGTCCGCAGACGGGGCAGTAGTCGCCGATGATACCTGTGTGTCCGCAAACGGGGTCGCGGTCTACGGGGTGGTTGATCGAGCCGTAGCCGACGCCGCATTCCTTCATCTGACGGATGACCGCCTCGAACGCGTCGAGGTTCTGAGAGGGATCGCCGTCAAGCTCGATGTAAGAGATATGACCGCCGTTGGTGAGGTTGTGGTACGGAGCCTCGATCCTGATCTTGTCAAAAGCGGAAATGTTGTAGTAAACGGGTACGTGGAAGGAGTTGGTGTAATACTCTCTGTCCGTAACACCGGGAATGGTGCCGAAGCGCTCGCGGTCGATCCTTACGAAACGACCCGAAAGACCCTCGGCGGGAGTGCCGATGAGCGCGAAGTTGAGCTGATACTTCTGAGTAGCCTCGTTCATCTTCTTTCTCATATAGCCGATGATCTCAAGACCGAGCTTCTGGGCGCTTTCGCTCTCGCCGTGGTGCTTGCCCACAAGCGCCTTGAGGCACTCGGCAAGTCCGATAAAGCCGACCGTGAGCGAGCCGTGCTTGAGCACGTCGCGTACAGAGTCGTTGGGGCCGAGCTTCTCGGAGTCGAGCCATACGCCCTGACCCATAAGGAAGGGATAGTTCTTGACGAGCTTGGAGCACTGGATCTCAAAGCGCTCAAGAAGCTGCTCAATGCAGAGCTCGCACATTCTGTCAAGCTGCTCAAAGAAGAAATCGACGTTCTTGTTCGAGAGGATCGCGAGACGGGGGAGATTGATCGAGGTGAAGCTGAGGTTGCCTCTGCCGTAGGTCTGCTCGCGGTCGGGATCGTAGATGTTGCCGATAACTCTTGTGCGGCAGCCCATATATGCGACCTCTGTCTCGGGGTGGCCTTCCTTGTAGTACTGCTTGTTGTAGGGAGCGTCGAGGAAGGAGTAGTTGGGGAAGAGACGCTTTGCGGAAACCTTCATAGTTTCCTTGTATATGTCATAGTTGGGGTCGCCGGGGTTGTAGTTTACGCCCTCCTTGACCTTGAAGATCTGAATGGGGAAGATGGGGGTCTCGCCGTTTCCGAGACCTCTGTCCGTCGCCTTGAGGATGTTCTTCATTACCATTCTGCCCTCGGGCGAGGTGTCAGTGCCGTAGTTGAGCGAGGAGAAGGGGATCTGAGCGCCCGCGCGGCTGTGCATTGTGTTGAGGTTGTGGATCAGAGCCTCCATAGCCTGGAAGGTAGCGCGGTCGGTCTCGCTTTCGGCGTGTCTGAACGCGAAGCGCTGGAGCTTGCCCGCGAGCTTTTCGCCGTATTTCTCGGTGAGGAGCTTGTTCTCGGCCTGCTTGTAGGCAGGGCTGTTGTCCTCGAGCTTCGGCCATTCGCCCGCGATCTCCTCGGCCTCGTCGCAGAGAGCCTTTGTCACTTCCTTGGCGTTTTCCTCGTCGCAGAGAAGCTCGATTGCTCTCTCAAGGTTCTGGCGGTAACGCTTGCGGTAGGTCTTGGCAACGCCCGGAGCCATTGAGTAGTCAAAATTCGGAACACTCTGACCGCCGTGCTGGTCGTTCTGGTTGGACTGGATGGCGATACACGCGAGAGCGGAGTAGGACTGGATGTCGTTGGGCTCTCTGAGGTAGCCGTGACCCGTGGAGAAGCCGCCCTTAAAGAGCTTGATAAGGTCGATCTGACAGCAGGTCGTGGTAAGGGTGAGGAAGTCGAGGTCGTGGATATGGATATCGCCGTTGAGGTGAGCCTTGGAGTGCTTGGGGTTGAGGATATACATATGGTAGAACTGCTTTGCGCCCTCGGAGCCGTATTTGAGCATTGTGCCCATAGCGGTGTCGCCGTCGATGTTGGCGTTTTCACGCTTGACGTCGTTGTCCTTTGCCGCCTTAAAGGTCAGATCCTCATAGATCTTCATCAGCTTTGTGTTCATATCGCGTACTCTCGTGCGCTCGGCTCTGTAAAGGATGAACTCCTTTGCCGTGCGCGCGTGGCCGTTCTCGATAAGCACCTTTTCTACGGTGTCCTGAACGTGCTCAACGGTGGGCTGTGCCTCGCCCGACTGCTCCAGTACGCCGAGAACCTCCTTGGCGAGATTTTCCGCTGTCTCGTAGTTTGTGCCGCCGATCGCCTGCGCCGCCTTGTAGATCGCCTGTGTGATTTTCTCCAGATCAAAGTCCGCCGTGCGGCCGTCGCGCTTCATAATTTTTGTAATCATTTTCACGTTACCTCCCAAATTACAGATTTGTAAATGTTAATTCTTCTAAAACACAATATCTTGTGGTCTCTCTCTGAGTGCCTGCACATTATAGCGGATTTTTGCTGTTTCGTCAATTAGTAAAAGTGACTAAGATATAAATAATATTTTGTGCAATACGAGCAGAAATAAATAATAAATTTTTTTTAGAGAATTAAACGACATAAAACTACAATTTGTGCCGCGTTTTGGGACAAATACTATATGTTGTGTTCTTTAAAGTTTTGTAATCAATTGATTACTAGGGTGTAGGAATTGTAAGTTGAAAGTTGAAAGTGGATAGTTGAAAGTTGCCATCCGTCATTTAAAACTTTCCATTTTCCACTTTCCACTTTCAACTTAAAAAGCAGGTGAGTGCACCCTCGTCAGTGGGACAACGGACCCGTGAGCCACGGGAGCCGATTCCGCCTTTGGAAAGCAATGCATTTGTTTAAAACATCATCAACGGCGGGTCAAGCTTCGTAGATGAACCTGTCCTCCCGCAGCAAGTCGGTGAGTGAACGCAGGTAAGTGGGACAACGGACCCGTGAGCCACGGGAGCCGATTCCGCCTTTGGAAAGTTTTGCGTTTGTTATAAATTTCATCAACGGCGGGTCAAGCTTCGTTGATGAACTTTTCCTCCCGCAGCAAGTCGGTGAGTGCACCCACGTAAGTGGGACAACGGACTTCTGACCGAGCCGCACTGAGTGCGACGTGGACATAATAAAAAAAGGGACTGCCGAAGCAGTCCCTTAAATAAGGTTCAAATTAACTTATTTAACCTTGATCTTAACAGTTACAACCTTGGAAGCAGCCTTGTAGTTCTTGGTGCCCGCAGCCTTAACTGTGATCTTAACAGTAACGGTCTTGCCCTTCTTTAAGCCCTTCTTAACAACGAGCTTACCGGACTTAACTGTAACCTTCTTGTTGTTGGTCGTTGTTGGTCTTATAAGTGACCTTACCCTGAGCCTTTTTAACCGTAACAACACTCTTGATGGTTGTGTCCTTCTTGGAGTTAGCTGTAACGGTTTTCTTAGCTGTAACCTTCATCGGGTTAGCGGCCTGTACAACCTTGATAGAAACAGTCTTGGAAACCTTGTTGTTGGTAGCAGTGATCTTAACTGTGCCAACGCCTTTTGCCTTAACGTTACCCTTAGCGTCTACGGTAGCAACCTTAGTCGGTAGTAGAGGTGCCGTAAGTGATGGTGGACTTTGTAGCCTTAAGAGTAACTACTGTCTTGGGAGCAGGAGCAGTTGTGGGAGCCTCAGTTGTGGGCTCTACGGGAGCGATAACCTCACAAGCAACAGCCTCGGGATCCTCACCTTCCTTAGTGGGTCTGGAAGCGAGAAGCTCGAATGTGAATACGAGTGTGGAGTTATCCTTCTCAACAGTTACATATGTGTTGTTGCCCATTCCGCCCGGATGCCATGTAACGCCACCCTTGTCGTTGATGTAAACGACCTTGAACTCATATCTGGGAGCGCCTGTGTCATCAGCGTTGTTAGCGGAGGAGGGAACGTTTGTGAATGTCTGAGTCCAAACCTTACCGTCGGAACCCTCAACCTCAGTCATGGGAACGCCATAGTACCAGGGAGTCTCCCAACCCCACTCAGCGCCGCAAACTTCCTCGGAACCTACGAGGTAGAAGCCGGGAACTACTGCGGGAGCGGGCTCGGTTGTCTCAGCTGTGGGATCAGCTGTTGTGGGCTCTTCTGTTGCGGGAGCCTGTCCCTCGGCAACAGCGATAGTGAACTTAGCGCCGTCTCTTGTTGTAACGTCGACATTGGAGAGGTCGAGTGTAAGAGTTACGTCGGAGTATGCGTATTCTGAGAGAGAGAACTCAATGTTTCCTTCAGCGTTGTAAACAGCGTCGGTAGCCTCACCGAAAGCGGTGAATGTGCCGCCCCAGTTCTCAGCCCAGCCGCCGTTAGCAGCGAACTTAACTGCATAGTCGCCCTGCGAAACGCCTGCGAATGTGATGGTGTAAACGCCGTCAGCGCCTGTCATAACGTTAGCCTCGGCAGCGGGATCCCAGGAGATACCGTTGAGGAACTGCTTGTCGCCGTTAGCGTTACCGACAGCGGCAACAGAATTAACAACGAGCTCCTTGATAACGTCAACCTGATCGCCGACAGCCTCGTATGTGAGAGTCTCGGGATCGAATACGATCGTTACGTCGCCTTCAGCCTTCATGTTGAACTTGTAGTTAGCGTCGCCGATCCACTGGTCGCCGTTAACAACTACCTTGAACTCATAAACGCCGCCCTCGGGGAGAGCAGTCTTTGTGAGTGTGAACTTACCGTCGTCGCCCTTTGTCATAACGTTTGTCTCGTCAGAGGGATCCCAACCGTAAGTTGTGTTGCCTGCGCCGCAGAGGTTAACGGAACCGCATACAACAGCTGTCTCAACAACGAGGGGCTCTTCTGTTGTGGGCTCTTCTGTTACGGGAGCCTCAGTTGTGGGAGCCTCAGTTGTGGGAGCCTCAGTTGTGGGAGCCTCAGTTGTGGGAGCCTCAGTTGTGGGAGCCTCAGTTGTGGGCTCTTCTGTTACGGGAATGGTAGGCTCTGTGGGGCCTGTGGGACCTGTGGGACCTGTGGGGTCTGTGATAGTACCTCTGATTACGGGAGCGGCAGCAGCTTCCTCAGCAGAAACACTAACCATAGCAACCGAAGCGAGCATAAGAACTGCAAGCACGAGAGCTATGATTTTCTTGAATTCTTTCATTGGAAAAAATCCTCCTTCTAAATATTTTCGGTTTAAAACCATTTTTATTATAAATGAATTTATTGAATAAATCAATAGTTAATGTCGAAAAATTCACTCAACACTGCCCAAAAATATTTCACGAATGTAATAAAAATCTGTGTAGTATTTTTTTATTCCGTTTTAGAATTATTATCATCATAAAGCAAACCAAAACAACCGAAATCAACCGAAAACAACCGAAATCAACCGAAACAAGCAAAGAAAAAGAAGAAGAAAAAGAAGATAAAGAAGAAAAAGACAAAGAAGATAAAGATAACGATAACGAGGACGATAAAAAAGAAGATAAAGAAAAAGGCTCCGACATTTCGGAGCCTTTGAGCGCGAGAGCGCGAGATTAAAAATCACTGTTTTTGACGTAATCAAATTCCTTGACAATGTCGTCCGAGGGCTTTTTGGTCGCGAGAGATACAGCGATCATAAATATGAGAGCGATCGGGAAGCCGATGGCGAGGGAGTAGAGGCCTGTGGAGCTTCCGATGGTAACAAGACCGTCCGCGGTGTTGATCATCGGTATGTAGTCCCAGATGATGACCGTCAGAGCGCCCGAGATCATTCCCGCGAGAGCGCCGGCGGCGTTGGAGCGCTTCCAGAACAGAGCGAGAAGCACAACGGGACCGAACGCGGCGCCGAAGCCTGCCCACGCGTCGGATACAAGACTCATAATGCTGGAGTTCTTGTCAAACGCGATGATGAACGCGATGATCGCGATAACGACAACTGCGATCCTGCCGACGAGAAGCGCCTTCTTTTCGCTTGCGCTTTTCTTGATAACGCCCTTGTACATATCCTCGGAAATCGCCGAGGCTGTAACGAGGAGCTGGCTGTCCGCGGTACTCATGATCGCCGCCAAAATTCCGCAAAGGAATAATCCGCCGATGAAGATGAGGATACCGTGGGTCGAGAATACCTGCTGGATCATACGGATGAATACGGTCTCGCTGTTGTTGCCGTCAAGCTGAGCGGTAAGGAAGCCTCTGCCGACTATACCGATAAGGAACGAGGCGATGAACGCGAGAGTTACCCATACGAGAGCGACCTTGCGCGACTTTTTGATCTCGGGACCGCTCTTGATAGCCATAAAGCGGACAAGGATATGAGGCATACCGAAGTAGCCCAGACCCCACGCGAGACCCGAGATAACGCCCGTGCCCGTGGTATCGTTGAAGGGATTAAGGAAGCCTGCGGGATCCGCGACGCCCTTTGAGGCGAGAGCGGAGCTGAAGCTTGTGTCAAAGGTCATAACAGAATATGCGATGATCGGCACGGTAAGAATGGCGACGATCATCATCATTCCCTGAATAAGGTCGGTGGTACATACCGCCTTGAAGCCGCCGAGGAAGGTGTAAATCAGAATTACCGCCGCGGCGATGATGAGACCGATCGTGTAGAAGCTGTCGTAGCCCTGATTTGTGCCGTCGCTGAACAGAGTAGCGAAGAGCTTGGCTCCGCTGGAGAAAGCCGAAGCCGTGTACACCGAGAAGAACACGGTGATAATGATCGCCGAAACGACCTTGAGAGAGCCCTTGCTCTTGAAGCGGTTCTCAAAGAAGCTCGGAATGGTAAGGCTGTTGCCCGCGGCTATCGTGTACTTTCTCAGTCTGCTCGAAACAAACCACCAGTTGAGCGCGGTGCCGATCAAAAGTCCGATCGCGACCCAGATGTCGCCCGAGCCCGTCAGGTAGAACGCGCCGGGAAGACCCATCAGGAGCCATCCGCTCATATCGGAAGCCTCCGCGGAAATCGCGGCAGTCCACGCGCCGAGATTACGTCCTCCGAGGAAATAATCCTCGTTGTTCTTTGTGCTTCTGGAGTAGACGGCGCCGATTACGATCATCAGAGCCATATAGAACATAAAAGCGCAAAGCACGATTACATTAGATGAACTCAAAAAAATACCTCCTCAATTTAGCACTTTACCAACGTAAAGTTTACTGACTTTTATATATTAGCATAAAGCCTCGGATTTTGCAAGCGGAAAATTAAAGCTGTCGGCAGTCGGTCGTCGGAGCCTTCTTATTAAAGGAAAGGCTTTTGCATCTTCGCAGGAAAAAATTAAAATATTTCTTTTATACCATTGAATTATTTTGAATATTACTCTATAATAGAATTAGGTTAAAATGTATTACTATGTAAAACTATGTCTGGGGTAATTATTTATGGATATTGTAAGGCGTACGTGGACTGAGATCTCACTCGACAACGCCCGCGATAATTTTAATGAGATAAAGAAAAAAACCGAGCCCGCGATGCTCTGCTGCGTCGTAAAGGCTGACGGCTACGGCCACGGAGCCGCCACGCTCGCCGCTATGTATGAGAAGCTCGGAGCGGGTTATTTCGCCGTCAGCAACATTGACGAGGCGAAGGAGCTGCGCGACAACGGCATTGAAAAGCCCATCCTCATCCTCGGCTTTACTCCCGTCGAGAACACCAGAGAGCTCTGTGAGCTCAATATAACTCAGGCGGTTTATTCGCTCGAATACGCCGCCGCGCTCAGCGAGATGTGCTCGAGGCATAATCTCAACATAAAAATCCATATTAAAATCGATACGGGTATGAGCCGTATCGGCTTTATGTGTCAGGAGTTCCCGAGAGATGATTATTCTCTTGAAGAAATAAAAACAGCCTGTTCCTTAAAAGGACTCATCCCCGAGGGTATCTTTACCCACTTCTGCGTTTCGGACTGCGCCGAGGAGGGTAGGGAGTTCACACGCAAACAATACGATAATTTCAGACACACTGTTGATTCTTTAAAAGAAAATAACGTGTGCTTCAATATAGTTCACTGCTCCAACTCGGGCGCGATCGAGGACTATCCCGACACCTACAACGATATGGTCAGGGCGGGCGTTATCCTTTACGGGCTTTCTCCGTCGCCCGCGCTCAGCGGCAGTATGAGGCTCAAGCCCGTTATGTCGATGAAAACCCTTGTCGCTCATATCAAGACCGTTAAAAAGGGCGCCACTGTCTCCTACGGCAGGACCTTTACAGCGGAAAAGGAAATGAGGCTCGCCACCGTTCCCGTGGGCTACGCGGACGGCTTTATCCGCGCCTACGCCAAAGACGGCTATATGATAGTCGGCGGCAAAAAAGCGCCGATCGTCGGCAGGATCTGTATGGATCAGACTATGCTTGACGTTACGGATATCGGGAATGTCAGCGTAGGCGACGAGGTTCTTGTTTTCGGCAGCGGCGAGCACGGCGAGCGCACAGCCGACGACCTCGCGAAAAGCGCCGACACGATCAACTACGAGGTCGTGTGCACCGTGTCCAAGCGAGTGCCCAGATTCTTCGTTCATAACGACAAAATTACGGAAGTGATGTACAAGATATGACGCTTTTAGTTGTAGACGGCAACAGTATCATAAACCGCGCTTTCTACGGGATCAGACCGCTTTCGACAAAGAGCGGTCAGCCCACCAACGCGATCTACGGCTTTCTTACCATGCTCGAGAAGATCAAGTCGGACACAAGCCCCGACCGCGTCGCGATCGCCTTTGACCTCAAGTCCCCGACCTTCCGCCACAAGGCGTACGAGGGCTATAAGGCTAACAGACACGGTATGCCCGACGAGCTCGCCTCTCAGCTTGAACCGCTCAAAAAAATACTGACTCTGCTCGGCTACAAGCTCGTCACCTGCGAGGGCTTTGAGGCGGACGATATCCTCGGCACGCTCTCTTTCGCCGCGGAGAAGGCAGGCGAAAGGTGCTTTATCGCCACGGGCGACCGCGATTCGCTCCAGCTGGTTTCCGACAGCGTAACCGTTGACCTCGCTACGAATAAAGCGAATGTTTTTTACACTCCCGAAAAGGTCAGGGAGGATTACGGCGTAAGCCCCGATCAGCTGATCGACATAAAGGCGATCCAAGGGGATTCCTCCGACTGTATCCCCGGAGTCGCGGGGATAGGTCCCAAGGGAGCCGCGGAGCTTATCGGCAAATTCAATGATTTAGACAATATTTATGAGAATATAGATACCATCGACATCAAGGAGGGTATGAGGAAAAAGCTCATCGCCTCCAGAGAAAACGCCTACCTCAGCCGTATGCTCGGCGAGATCAGGCGCGATATCCCGATAGATACCGACCTCGACAGCTATAAGGTCGAGCCGCTCGACAGGGAAGAAGCCGTCCGTTATATGGGCTCGCTCGAGCTGTTCAAGCTCATCGATATGATGAAGCTTCGGGAACAGCCCGAAACGCCCGAAGTAAAGACGGAGAAGGAACGTATTTCCGTAAAAGAAATTAATGAATATTCTGAAAAGGAATTATATTTTATTCCCGACTTCGATTCCGACGAGCTTTCGCTGATGATATCGGGCGAAAAAGAAGTTTTAATTCTAAAAGAGAATAAAGAAATCGTAAGACTGCTCTCCGATCCAAAGGTAAAAAAATATACCTTCGATTCCAAGCCGCTGTTCGCCTATGCCGACAAAAACGGCTTTGAGCTGCGCGGACTTAAAGCCGACCTGCTGCTTGCCGCGTATCTGCTCCAGCCGTCGAGCTCGTCTTACGGCGTTGACAAGCTCTGCGCCGCGTTCGGCATTGAGCTTCCGATAATTGATAATTCCGATAAAGAAATATATTCGTCGGTTTACCCGATGAAAACCCTCTGCGAAAAGCTGCTTGCCGAAATCGATGAAAAGGGAATGACCTCTCTGCTCAACGACATCGAGCTGCCGCTCGCGAACGTTCTCGCCAAAATGGAGAACGTCGGCTTTTCGGTGGATAAGGAGGGGATCAAAGCCTACGGAGAGGCGCTTTCGGCTCGGATAAAGAGCCTCGAGAGCGATATTTACGACGAAGTGGGCTATGAATTTAACATCAACTCTCCCAAGCAGCTCGGCGCAGCGCTGTTTGAGGAGCTTGGATTGCCCGCGAGGAAGAAAACCAAGACGGGCTATTCCACAAACGCCGACGTCCTCGAGGATCTGCGCTACTCCTATCCCGTGGTGGATATGGTGCTCAGCTACCGCACTCTCGCCAAGCTCAAGTCAACCTACTGCGACGGACTTTTGAAGGTTGTCGCCGACGACGGGCGCATTCACTCGAGCTTCAACCAGACCGAGACCAGAACGGGCAGGATCAGCTCCGCGGAGCCGAACCTTCAGAATATCCCCGTCAGAACAGAGCTGGGCAGGGAAATGCGAAAGTTCTTTACCGCCAAGGAAGGCTACGTGCTTGTGGACGCGGATTACAGCCAGATCGAGCTAAGGGTGCTGGCTCACCTTTCGGGTGACAGTAATATGATCGAGGCTTTTAAAAACAACGAGGATATCCACGCGATCACCGCTTCTCAGGTTTTCAATATCCCTCTCGATATGGTCACGCCGCAGATGCGCTCGCGCGCGAAGGCGGTCAATTTCGGGATCGTCTACGGTATCGGAGCGTTTTCGCTCGCGAAGGATATCAAGGTCACGCGCCGCGAGGCTCAGAACTACATCGAATCCTATCTTGACCATTACAGCGGTATTGACAGATATATGAAAAACGTTGTGGAAGCCGCGAGGGAAAAGGGCTACGCCGTCACGATGTTCGGCAGACGCCGTTATCTTCCCGAGCTCAACACGGGCAACTTCAACACGCGCTCCTTCGGCGAGAGGGTGGCGAGGAATATGCCTATTCAGGGCACCGCCGCCGACATCATCAAGATCGCGATGATCAACGTCGATAACCGCCTTAAGTCCGAGGGACTTGACGCAAGGCTGATACTTCAGGTGCACGACGAGCTCATCGTCGAGGCTCCCGCGTTTGAGGCTATGCGTGTCTCAATGCTTTTGCAGGAGGAAATGGAGAACGCCGTCGCGCTCAGCGTTCCGCTCGTCGCCGACGCGGGAGTGGGCGAGACCTGGTACGACGCGAAGGGCTGATAACCCTGAAACTTTCCACTTTCAACTTAAACTTTCAACTTTCCACTTTCCACTTTCAACTTAAACTTTCAACTTTCCACTTTCCACTTTCCACTTTCAACTTAAAAGAAGGTATAGTATGAAAAACGTATTGTTTGTTTGCACAGGCAACACCTGCCGAAGCCCGATGGCTCAGGGAATATGCGAGAAGCTCTGCTTTGACCGCAGGATCCCCGTCAGAGCCGACAGCGCGGGTCTTTCCGTAAAGGCAGGGGAGCCGGCGACTCAGAACGCGGTCATAGCCTGCCGCGAGATCGGCGCCGATATTGCGAGGCACAGAGCGAAGGACGTACGCGACCTTGACCTGACCCTGTACGACGCGGTTTACACGATGTCGGATCGGCACAAGCACGCTCTGATAGCGCTCGGCGCGAATCCCTACAAGATATGGGTGCTCGCTACCGAGGACGGCGGGATCCCCGATCCCTACGGAGGCGATCTTCAGACCTACCGCGATTGCCGCGACGTGCTTGTCGAGGCTGTTAAAATTTCCATAGAAGAATTATGATTATAAAAAATATGACCGACGCCGAGCTTTCCGCTGTCGCGCTGATTGAACAACAAAGCTTTTCAAGACCGTGGAGCCGTGAGAGCCTGAGAGAATCGCTCCTGTCGCCCGCGAACCGCTTTTACGTCTGCGAGATATCGGGAGAGATCGTCGGCTACATCGGCTTGAGCATAGCCTGCGACGAGGGTTATATCCTCAACGTCGCCGTGGCTCCCGAGCACAGGGGAAAGGGAGTCGGAAGGGCGCTTCTGAGCTTCGTTATCGAAAAGCACGCTCAGGAGCTCAGCTTCATCACCCTCGAGGTGCGGCCGTCAAACACAGCCGCCGTCTCGCTTTACAGGGGGTTCGGCTTTGAGAAGGTCGGCGAGCGCAGGGATTATTACCGCGATCCGACCGAGAACGCCGCTCTGTTCACCAAATTTTTCTAAGGCAACACCGCACAATTCGCGGCGCGCGCCTTAGAGCGTCCAAAAATCGGCATCCATACGTCAGTATGCACACCGATTGTTTGTATGTCCTGACGAAAAATACCACGTCGCAATCCGCACACCTGAATTATGCGGTATTGCCTTTAAAGGAATTGTGTAATGAAAATTTTATCCATAGAAACCTCCTGCGACGAGACCGCCGCCGCGGTCGTCGAGGACGGACGAAAGGTGCTCGGCTCCGTTATCGCCTCGCAGGTTGAGGAGCACAAGCTTTACGGCGGAGTCGTTCCCGAGATAGCGTCACGCCGTCACGCCGAGGCGATCTCTCAGGTCGTCGCGAAGGCGCTTGACGACGCCGCTCTCACGCTCGAGGATATCGACGCTATCGCCGTCACACACGCCCCGGGGCTCATCGGAGCTCTGCTTGTCGGGGTCAACTTCGCGAAGGGACTTTCGCTCGCCACAGGCAAGCCGCTTGTCCCGACGCATCATCTGAGAAGTCATATAGCTTCTAACTATATTTCACATAAAGAATTAAAACCGCCGTTTATGTGCCTTGTGGTCAGCGGCGGACACAGCCATATCGTTATGGTTGAGGACTACACAAAAATGAAGGTCATCGGCAGGACCCGCGACGACGCCGCGGGCGAGGCGTTTGACAAGGCGGCGAGAGCGCTGGGTATGCCTTATCCGGGCGGTATCGAGATGGACAGGATCGCCGAGCTGGGCGACCCGACCGCGTTCAAATTCCCTCGTCCCGTCGTGCACGACGCTCCCTACGATTTCAGCTTTTCGGGACTGAAAACCGCCGTGATTAATCTTATCCACAACACCGAGCAGCGCGGCGAACCGCTTTCAAAGGAAGATCTGTGCGCGTCGTTCCGTTCGGCGGTTGTAGAGCTGCTTGTGTCGAACTTTATGAAGGCGTGCGAGGATTTCGGCGTTAAAACGCTGGCGGTCGCGGGCGGTGTTTCCGCTAACTCCCTGCTCAGGCGCAGACTTTCCGAGGAAAGCGCGAAGCGCGGCTTCACCTTCTTCAAGCCCGACAAGAGCGTTTGCACAGACAACGCCGCGATGGTCGGCTCGCAGGGTTATTACGAGTATCTCAGCGGCAATATCGCCGATCTGAGCCTCAACGCCTGCGCCACGCTCCCGATAGATTACAGATGAGAGGTAGTTTAATTGCGAAAAAGAATTATAATCCCTCTGCTTCTCGCTGTTTCACTGATTTTCACCTCCTGCACCGAGCTTATCACCGTCACCACGGACAGCTCGCCGAGGAAAAATACAAACAAAAGCAATCATATCAAAATAGATAAAAGCAAGCTCGACGACGATATCACCCCTTCGCGCTGGTATGAGAAGGCGGAGCTTTCGACGGGCTACAACGAGCTTGACAACGACGACCAGCGCAGGCTGTACAACGCCATTATCGAGCACAGCGCCGATTTTGACTCGAACGAGGAAAACGAGGACGGCTGGGAGATCACGACCTTTACCCTTGAGGATTGCTATATCTCCTCCGAGGATGTCGCCAAGGTTTTCTTTGCCGCCGATCTGGACAATCCCTTTATGTTCTGGCTCGCAAATCCGTATTCCTATTCCTATTACGAGGACGATTTTTCGCTCACGCTCAATTCCTATATGCCGTATGAGGATTATATAAAGGCGCGCGGTCAGCTCAATTCCGTGATCAACTCGGTAATAAAGGGGCTCAAGCCCGATATGACCGAGCTGGAGCGCGAGATTTACATTCACGATTATCTTGTCAAAAACTGTATCTATAAGGAAAAGGCGAAGAAGGGCGAGTTTAACCGCTACACGATCTACGGAGCGCTTATCGACCAGACCGCCGTCTGCGAGGGCTACACAAAGGCTTTTCAGCTTTTGCTTTCGTACGCGGGTATCAATTCCTTCAACGTCAACGGCTCGCTCGAGAACAGCGACAACGTCGATCATATCTGGAGCGCCGTTGAGCTGGGCGGCGAATGGTACTACACCGACGTCACCTGGGACGATACCGACGATATTGATATGTACGACTATTTCAATATCACCACAAAACAGCTTCTCCACTCGCATTCCATCGCGCCGCTGTTTGACGATTATATCGCCTCGGGCGACTTTGACGCTGAGAATATGGTCAACGCGAACCTTGTCATTCCCGACTGCAAGGCGACAAAATACAATTATTACAGGTTCTACGGCTCGCGGCTCAAGAGTATGACCGAGAACAAGCTTGCCGACGACCTCGCGAAAAAGGCAGAGGCGGGGGAGAGCTGCTTCTTCATCTACGTCGATCCCAAGCTTAATTTCGATATTGCGTACGATCAGCTTTTTTCGGATGAGTTATTTCTTTTTAAGAATTATATTCAGGAGGCTAACTCCATTCTCGGCTACGACAAGCTTCAATATTCAGTTTCGGTCGGAAAACGAAAGTGGCTGAGAACCATTATGGTCGAGTTGAACTATAACTAAAGTTGAAAGTGGAAAGTTGTAAGTTGAAAGTTGAAAGTGGAAAGTTGAAAGTTGAAAGTGGAAAGTTGAAAGTACAACTAATGACCTGATTCTGACTATGACAACGGAGGATTTATGAATTACGACACACAACCGTTCAGGCTGCTTGAAAACAAAAAGCTCGCTGACGGTATCTATTCGTGGACTGTTGAGAACAAGACCCTCGCGCCTCTCGCGAAATGCGGTCAGTTCGTCAACGTAAAGGTCCCCTCAAGAACGCTTCGCCGCCCCATTTCGATCTGCGACGCGACAGACTCAACGCTTCGTCTGGTGTTTCAGGTCAAGGGCGAGGGCACGCGCCTTATGTCGGAGCTTAAAGAGGGAGAACAGGTCGAGCTGCTCGCGCCTCTCGGCCACGGCTTTGAGCTTGAAAAAGGCAAGCGCTATTGCTTTGTAGGCGGCGGTATCGGCGTTCCGCCTCTGCTCTTCGCCTCAAAGCAGACCGAAAACCCGATCGTTATTACGGGCTTCAGGAACAAGGAGCTTGTGATACTTCAGGAAGATTTCAGGGAGAGCGGCGCGCAGCTTTATCTCACCACAGACGACGGCTCCGCGGGATATCACGGCTTTGTCACCGATATTCTCAGGGAAAAGCTCGGCGGTATCGACGCCGTCTGCGCCTGCGGACCTATGCCTATGCTCAGGGCTGTCGCGGACGTCTGCCGCGGCAGGGTGAGCTGTCAGGTGTCGCTTGAGGAGCGTATGGGCTGCGGGATCGGCGCCTGTCTTGTCTGCTCGTGCAAAACAAAGGAAAATAACGAAATACATATGACTCAGGTCTGCCGACGCGGCCCTGTGTATAATGCCGAGGAGGTGTTCTTCGGTGGCTGATCTTTCGGTAAATATCTGCGGAGTTGAGTTCAAGAATCCGCTCATCGCCGCCTCGGGAACCTTCGGCTTCGGCAGGGAGTTCTCGGAGCTGTATCCGCTCAGCGAGCTGGGCGGAGTCTCGAGCAAGGGCATAACCCTTGAGCCGCGCGACGGCAACCCGACGCCGCGTATCGCCGAGTGCGAAAGCGGTATCCTCAACGCCGTAGGGCTTCAGAACCCGGGCGTAGACCATTTTATCGAGCACGATCTTGACTGGCTCAAGGCTCAGGATACGGTCGTGATCGCCAATATCGCGGGCAGCACGGTTGACGATTACCGCGCTATGGCAGAGAAGCTCAGCGATACCTCGGTCGATATGCTCGAGCTGAACATAAGCTGTCCCAACGTTAAGTGCGGCGGCGTTCAGTTCGGCACTCAGCCCGACTCCGCGGCGCTGATCACGGGCGAGGTCAGAAAATGCTGCAAAAAGCCGCTTATCGTCAAGCTCAGCCCGAATGTCACGGATATCACGGAGATAGCCCGCGCCGTTGAGAGCGCAGGCGCCGACGCGATCTCTATGATCAACACCCTCACGGGTATGCGTATCGATATCGATACAGCCAGACCCATCATCCGCAATAACACGGGCGGAATGAGCGGCGCCGCCGTTTTCCCCGTGGCGGTCAGAATGGTGTGGCAGGTAGCGAACGCCGTCGCTCTTCCGATCATCGGAATGGGCGGTATCTCAAAATGGCAGGACGCCGTCGAAATGCTTATGGCGGGAGCCTCGGCGCTCCAGATCGGCACCGTCTTGTTCAACGATCCTTACGCCCCGATCAAAATCAGACGCGGACTGGAAAAATATCTTGACGACAAGGGATATGATTCTGTAAAAGAATTAACAGGCATTGTAAAGCCTTGGTGATTATGGAGTAAAGAAATGATTATTCTGTCAGTTGATTTAGGAAAAGCGCGCACGGGACTTGCTGTTTCCGATATTTCGGAGACTCTCGCTTCGCCTCTGGCGCAGATCCACGAGAAGAGCCCCGAGGCGCTTCTCGACAAGGTGGCTAACGTAGCGCTCGCTCAGAGAGCGGAGCTTATCGTTGTAGGACTTCCGAAAAATATGGACGGTACCGAGGGCGATTCCGCGAAATACGCGCGTGATTTCGGCGTCAGGCTCAAGGAAAAAACGGGCATTCTCGTTCGTATGCAGGACGAGAGGGGCACCACCATCACCGCCCACAACCTTCTCAACGCCACCAACACAAGAGGGAAGAAGCGCAAGAACGTGGTCGATTCCGTAGCGGCGACGATCATCCTGCAAAACTTTCTCGATTCAAAGAATCCGTCAAAGTAAATAAATCCATTTACATATTTAGAAGTTATGAAAGGAATGATTTTTATGAAAAAATGGAAATTTTCGCTTGTCTCGCTTATGCTGACGCTTGCCCTCGTTTTGTCGGTGTTCGCGGGTCTTGCGGTGACCGCCTCGGCGGACGAAGGCTCTCCTCTCAACGAGTTCGGCCTTGTCGACAAGGTCGAGGGCGGTTCGATCCTGCATTGCTGGTGCTGGAGCTTTAATTCTATCAAAGAAAAAATGAAGACGATCTCCGACAGCGGCTATTCGGCTGTCCAGACCTCGCCGATCAACGAGGTCTATGTCGGCGACAACGGCGGAATGCAGCTTTACGGCGACGGCAAATGGTACTATTCCTATCAGCCCACCTCGTACAAGATCGGCAACTATATGCTGGGCACCGAGGATGAGTTCAAGGATATGTGCGCGGAAGCTCACAAGTACGGCGTAAAGGTAATCGTCGACGTTGTAGCCAACCACACTACGCCCACTAAGTCCGCTGTCGCAAGCGAGCTGAAAAATATCGAGGGCGGTCTTTATCACAACGATAGCGGCAATTCCGACGACGAAAGACGCAATATGACCCAGTGGTACAACGGACTTCCCGACGTTAATACTCAGAATCCCAAGTATCAGCAGCTTGTGCTTGACTTCCTCAAGAGAGCTGTGGCTGACGGCGCGGACGGCTTCCGTTACGATACCGCGAAGCACATCGAGCTTCCCGACGACGATCCGTCCTATGCTTCCCAGTTCTGGCCGACCGTCCTTGAAAATGGCTCGACCTTCCAGTACGGAGAGGTGCTTCAGGGCGTCAACACCTCCGAGAAAAAGGCGTCCAGACTCAAGTCTTATTCAGAGATAATGCACGTTACGGCTTCGGGCTACGGCGGCTCGATCCGCGATTACTTCCTCACGGGCTCGGGCTCCGCGACGACCCTCAAGAACTACAATGCCGAGGGCGCGGCTAACAACAGCCTCGTCACGTGGGTGGAGAGCCACGACACCTACGCCAACGGCGAAACTCCGAACAATATCGTGTCCTCTTACTGGCTCACGAACGATCAGATCAGGATCGGCTGGGCGATGATCGCGGCGCGCTCCGACACGACCACGCTGTTCTTCAGCCGTCCCTACGGAAGCGAGGCGACCGATCAGAAGAGTCGTTACGATTCTCCGATCTGGGGCACTAACCATATCGGCGACGCGGGCGACGACAACTACTGTCACCCCGAGGTCGTAGCCGTCAACAAGTTCAGAAACGCCATGATCGGCGAGAGCGAAACTCTCGCGAACGCGGGCTCCAAAAAGTATTTTATGGTCACCCGCGGCACCAGAGGCGTTGTTATCACAAATAATTCCGACGATGATCTGGAGCTCAACAGAGCTACAACGATCGCTCAGGGCACCTATACCGACGCTTCCTACGGCGGCAAGTTCGTTGTCAAGAACGGCACTATAACAGGTACCGTAAAGGCGCATCAGATCGCCGTGCTTTACGACGATCCCGAGCTTTATACCACCGAGGTTCCCGAGGATCCGCCCACAGAGCCTACGACAGAGGCTCCTCACGAGCACCGCTGGGGCTCGTGGACAGTAAGCGAAAAGGCGACAGTCGATTCCGACGGCGTTGAAAAGCGCGTATGCCTTGACGATCCCGAGCATTTCGAGACAAGAGCGATCCCGAAGATCAAGTCGATCAGCTACAACAAGTCCAAGTTCACATATAACGGAAAAAATCAGAAGCCCTCGGTAACCGTCAAGGACAGAACGGGCAAGGTGCTCGTAAACGGCACGGATTACAAGCTCGTTTATCCGTCAAGCCCCAAGAATGCGGGTCTATATGTAATGAGCGTTGAGTTCAAGGGCAGCTACGCGGGTGTTGACGATTACCAGTTCAACATTGTTACCGCCAAGAACCCGATGACAGTCACAGCCAAAAAGACAGTAACCGCCAATTCCAAGAAAAAGACGACGATCAAGTCGGCTGTAACGGTCAAAAAGGCTCAGGGCAAGGTGACTTACAAGACAAACAACAAGAAGGTCACCGTATCAAGCGGCAAAATGATCGTTCAGAAGGGTCTCAAAAAGGGCAAGACCTATACGGTTAAGGTCACAGTCACCGCGAAGGGCAACAAAAACTACAAAAAGCTCTCAAAGACCGTGAGCGTAAAAGTCAAAGTTAAGTAGTCAGTAGTCAGTTACTTTCCACTTTCCACTTTCAACTTAAAACGTGATTATTCCACGCTTAACGCGACGTGGATATATAAAAAATTTAGGAGGAAATTAACATGAAAAAAAGAATTCTCTGTATTTGTTTAGCGGTATGTATGGCGCTGGGGTGCTTTGTCACCGCGCACGCCGTAGATACCGCGAAAACCCCGACATCGGCAAGTCAGGGTCCCCAGAGCCAGATCCAGGGCTCCGCGATCCTGCATTGCTTTGACTGGTCGTACAATTCGATCAAAAACAACCTTCAGGCGATCAAGGACGCGGGCTACACCGCCGTTCAGACCTCGCCTGTACAGCCTCCGAAGGATTACAACGGAAACTGGCGTGACCAGGGCGGTCAGTGGTGGAAGCTGTATCAGCCTCTGGGTGTTCGCATTGCCGACTCGGGTCAGAGCTGGCTTGGCGGCAAGAACGAGCTTAAGGAATTATGTCAGGCTGCCGACGGCTATGGCCTCAAGGTTATTGTTGATATCGTTGCGAATCATCTTGCCGATAACGGATTGAAGAAAAACGGCTTCGACAACGTAAGCTCAGCTGTTGACAGCGATATGAGAAAATCCGAATATTGGCGTTCCGAGAATATTCACGCTGATGATGATAACAACAGATACAAGGTTACTCACGGCGCGATTGACCTGCCTGATCTTAACACCAACAATTCCTATGTTCAGCAGAAGTACAGAGCTCTTATCGCCGATTGCGCGGCATGCGGTGTAGACGGCTTCCGTTTTGACGCGGCAAAGCATATCGAGCTTCCCGGTGAAGACGGCGGTTCGGACTTCTGGCCGACGGTTCTCGGCGGCGCTCCCAACGCTTATGCTTACGGCGAAATCCTCAATTACGCGGGTACTGATATCAGTAATTATACCGCATATATGAGCATTACCGACAACTATTCAGGCGACGCTGTTCTTAAGGCTGCCTGTGATAGTAACGCTCAGGGCGTTGCAAGCGGCACTTATCATAAAGGCGGCGCGGCTAATAAATCCGTGCTGTGGGTTGAGTCCCATGATACATACATGGGCGGTTCAGGTTCCGCAGGTATCAGTAATACTGCAAACGTCAACAATTCGAATATTATAAAGGCTTGGGCTATGGTTGGCTCAAGAGCGGACGCGTCAGCTCTCTTCTTTGCTCGTCCTTCCGCTACAATGGGTGACGCCTCCACAGATACAACTTGGAAATCCAAGCCCGTAGCTGAGGTCAACAAGTTCAAGAACTTCTTCGCGGGTCAGACAGAGTATCTCGCATCCGAGAACGGCTGCGCGTACAACGAGCGCGGCACAAGCGGCGTAGTTATCTCCAAGCTTTCGGGCGGCGGTCAGGTCACTCTGACAGCTCACAAGATGAAGGACGGCCAGTACAAGGATTGGGTCACAGGCGGCACATTCACGGTTTCGGGCGGCAAGATCAGCGGTAACGTTGACCAGTCGGGCGTAGCTGTTGTATATAACGCCGAGGCAGTTCCCGAGGGTCCCTCCGTTTCCATCAGCTATAACGGCAACAACAATGGCGGCGGCTTCTATGGCTCAGCCAACGTAACTCTTTACTTCGCCAACTGCTCATCCGCGACTTATACTCTCGGCAACGCTTCCGCGAAGTCCTACACAACAGGTCAGACCATCACTATCGGCGCGGACATCTCCGAGGGCTCATCCGTAACGCTCAAGCTCGACGGTAAGGGCACAAACGGCAAGACGGTTTCGCAGAGCTATACCTTCACAAAGAAAAAGCGTCCCACGATGTCGGGTAATACCGTTGTTTTCTATGACGATTCCAAGACAAACTGGGGCAACGTATGCGCGTATGTTTACGCCGACAAGGTTGTAAACGGCCAGTGGCCGGGAGCTTCGATGACAGACCTCGGCGAAGGTATCTGGGGCTATGTTGTTGATGATTCATTGTTCCCGAGCGGCGCCAGAGTTATCTTCGCGAACTCCTCAGGCTCTCAGCAGCACAATCAGCCCGAAGAGCAGGGTCTTGTGATCAATCCCGGAGAGTGGAAGATTTATCAGAACGGCTCGTGGAGCGACTACGGCAAGACCGATCCTCCGACAAGCCCGACTAACCCCACAACTCCCACAGAGGCAGGCAAGACCTATTATTACGGCGACGCCGATTGCAGCGGCACGGTTGACATCAGCGACGTTACCTATATCCAGATGAGCCTCGCCAAGATGGCGACGCTCACCGACCTCGGTAAGATCCTCGCGGATGTTGACGGCAAGAGCGGCGTTTCGATTTACGACGCCAACGCTATCCAGTGCTCGCTTGTAAACATCAACTCGCAGGCAGGCAAGACAAAGCAGAAATACACTGCTCCCACAACACCCACAACACCCACAAATCCGACCAACCCGACGAATCCCACCAACCCGACAAATCCGACCTCGTCCTCAACGGTAACCTTCTACTTCGAGAACGGCGACGCGGACGGAACTCCCGTTGCTCGCTGCTTCGTAGACAACTACAACGACCATAAGGACTTCACAATGGAGAACGCGGGCGGCAGCAAGTTCAAGGTAACTGTTCCGAGTACCTACAAGAAGGTAGAGATCCGCTTCAACAACCAGAACCAGTGGACACAGTGGATGGATATCACGGACGGCGCTACTTACAGCAGGTAAAAGCTGTTCTTAAATACGAAAAGGCTTCCTTCGGGAAGCCTTTTTTTGATCGGGAAACGGGACTTGAATTATAAAATATTTATTCCGATTTTAAAAAAAGAATAGACAATTTCGAATATTCCTGATATGATTAGACCATATAAACACGGAGCTGATAAAATGATTATTGAAGGTATACTTGAATTATTGGGAGAAGAAAAAGGCTTGTTCATAACAGCCGTTATTCTTACATTCGTCAATTACATATTTCTTACCCTTGCCGAGTGGAGGCTGTTCGCCAAGGCGGGGGAGAAGAGCTGGAAATCACTGATACCGTTTTATAACCTTTTTGTTTCGCATCATCTCATCGGAATGAGTCATTTCTGGTTTATCCTCGACATCATCTTCTGGGCGGCTGAAATTTATATGGAGATTTTCAAAATCTTTCCTGTCTGGGTGGAAGAAGCCTTCTTCTCAATCGCGATTGTATTGACGATTATTTCCGAGATTATTCATATTATGAAGCTGTGCTATTGCTACACAAAGAGCGAGCTGTTCGGAATCGGGCTGTTTTTGGTTCCGTCGCTGTTCTCTATGATTTTCGCCTACGGCAAATCCGAGTACAATCCTCCCAGAGCTCACCGTGAGCATAAAGCCAAGAACTCCGCAATTAACAAAGAATAGGTGAGTGTTCGTCCTGAATCAGCACGGTTCGGGGCGTTGTTTATTACGTTTTTGTTGCATTTGTTGCAATTAAGCTGATGATGTGTTAAAATTCAAAATGTATTAATAAACTTTATAAGGAGGTATATATGACAAACAAAGAAATCTACAAAAGAACCCTCACGTTCTCAATCAAAAAGCTGTTGGTTGACCTTCTGTCAATTGTGCTTTTCGCGGCGTTGTGCGGCGCGGGCTTCCTGCTTATGGAGGCGGCAACGGGCAAAGGACTTATCGGTCTCGCTATCGGCTTGGTTCTGGGAATAATTGCGGCGGCTCTCATATCGCGTTTCGTTTCGTACGCGATTAAGGCGGCACAGATCGCGATGATGACAAAGGGCATCGTCGATAACGAGCTCCCCGAAAATGTATATCAGGAGGGCAAAGCCATCGTAAAAAGGCGCTTTAAGACAGTTGCCGCGTATTTTGCTGTCACAAGGGTCATCAAAGGAATCTTTAACCAGGTCGGACGCCTTATTACAAAGGTGGGCGAGAGTCTGGGCGGTGACGCGGGCGGCAGCATCGGCTCCGCGATATCCACGATTATTCAAGTCGTTATAGCGTATCTGTGCGATTGCTGTCTCGGCTGGGTGTTCTACCGTGAAGGTCAGAGCTCCGCTAAGGCTACCTGCGAGGGCGCTGTGCTCTTCTTTAAGCACGGAAAAACTCTCGCCAAGAATATGGGCAGAATTTTTGGTATGGGCATTGTGTCGCTTCTCATTATCGGCGGCGCGTTCTTCGGAATCGCTTATGCTGTATTTATGCTTATCCCCGATGTGTTCAGCGCGCTGGCTAAAGAGGTCGCTGAAGCTTCGACAAGACTCGACATAAATATCCCCGAGTTCTTTACGAATGGCGTTAACCTTTCTCTCGTTATAGCGGCTCTGGTCGGAGTGATCTTCTGGTCGATCATTCATTCCACCTTTGTACGTCCGTTTGTACTGACAGGCGTGCTCCGCAACTACATTGAGTCAGGTAAGAACAATATTCCTTCCGAGGATTCATTCAGACTTCTCGACAGCAAATCGCCGAA
The DNA here is from genome assembly GCA_900316385.1 of uncultured Eubacteriales bacterium. GTDB lineage: Bacteria > Bacillota > Clostridia > Oscillospirales > Acutalibacteraceae > Ruminococcoides. The sequence continues at coordinate 33,657 of ONCP01000014.1, forward strand.
ATTCGCGAAGCTCCACAGAGAAATCACCTGATTGTTAATAAGAAAAAAACACAGAGCAGCGGTTCATTACGCTGCTCTGTTTTTTAACGCTTGGCTTCCTATTTTAGTGAATGTATTCGTAACGTACTTATAATCAGCAATAGTAGGTGATCTCTCCGAAGAAAGACAGCCATTTTTCAATAACAATGTTGCAGTTAGCTTCAATGGCTTTACTCAAATAATTAAGAGTTTTGCTGTCATATTCTGAGTTGTTGTTGGCAAGTAAGCACTTTCCTGACTTTGTTATCCAAAACTTTGTTGCGTTTGAGTTTGGCTTACCCTTTGAAACGTGAACATGAACAGGTTCAAGCGGTTTGTTTTCGTTCGCCCAAAAGTATACCCAATAGGAACCGATCTTAAAAACCTGAGGCATGGTCAAATCCTCCGTTTTGAGAAAGCTCAATGATTAAATGGGCATTGTTTTCAATAATTTTCTGAAAAGCGTTGATCTCATTTTCGGAGAAACCGAAAACATCTTTCCATTCATATTTCGGCAAAAAGCAGCTTGCGTAATGAAAGCCGTCATTTTCATCAGGTTTTTCAATATATACTTTGACCGTATTATCCTCAAGCATTTCGGAATGAACGATCTCGGTTTCATCGTCAAGAGTCATATAGGGGTACATCATACAAAACACCTCCGTTAAAATCATTGTAACACATTATTAGTATTATTTCAATCATTTTGTCCCGTTATTCAGCGAGCATAGTATTTGTAAAGCAAACGCTAAAAAATGAGCGTCCATGCTAAAAACCGTCCACAGGACGGTTTTCTTAACGCTTGGCTTCAAGTCCCTCTGCATCTCTTGTAACCAAAAGAAGGGGCTTAGTGCGACAGCCCCGTCTACTTTCTAATGCACATTTATTTTCGATTTGGCAACCAATTAATCAAAATAAAAATATACAATCTTCATATTTGCAAACTAAAATAAATATTTTTGCAATTCATTTTAAATTGTTCGGTCCTTCCCGAAGTTTCCTCCGGTACTATGACCTCTGCTGACTTCTCACAGTTCGTTGTTACTATGTCGGCTATGAAATCACTATTCCCACCACACCTGTGAGACCTCACGATAAAAACCTTGGGAGTCGCTTTTGAGTTCGTCGGTAACTACGCCTCGGTGGACTTTCACCACAGAGCATTGGTATGCCCGTCATACTAAAAAATCGAAACCGCCCGACAGGACGGTTCCGAATAAACTATAATCTTAGTTTTTGGTTCCTTAATCGGCAAACTGTTCGTTTAAGAGATTGTTGATATACTCTCTGTCGAACAATTTGTTTATACTTAAATATATATCGGGAGCGATACCGCCGTCAATATCTCGGATATAGCCGTTCTTCATCGTGGACAAACGGTACTCGCTCGAAATCTGCATCGTTGAGCCGATAGCGGTCGAGAGATAGCCGACAGTGCAAGCTCCGCCGCCACTCTGCTGGCCGATGAGGAGAATCCTGTCGTCGAGCTGGTCAAGAGCATTCGGGAGCAGGTTGCCGCAGGAGAAGGAAGCGCCGGAGATATTAACCGCCACGTTTTTGCCCAAATCAAGTATAGACTTGTCGTTCTCGTCATATTTACCGTCAAAGTTAAGGTCAAAATCCAGTACACACTGATGGACAGCCCATGTTACCGGGTTCTGAATATCGATATTGCACTGACCGCAGATTGCCTGAATTGCGTATCCGCCTGCCAAAACAGCACCGCCGCCGTTGGACGCGAGGTCAATGACAACGTTCTTGACGTCCTTATCCTCGTTTTGCAGGCGTTTGAGAGCATAGGCAAAGAGCGCGATTGTATCATCTTTGTCCGGTTTCGGCTCATAGCCCTCGGACATATACGAGACCATCGTTGGATCCATTCTAAAGGCGTCGAATGTAATATACACTGTGTCACCTACACGCTCGTAAGCCGTGAAATCTTCACCAAATGTTCCCAGAGCTTTTTTTCGGGCTTTTTGGATTCTCTGATCATTGTACATACGATTTAAGTAACCGGGGCTTAACTTAGACTGGTAATCAATGGGCTCGCTGAGGAATACCGACTGCATTCCCGAGCTGCTGTGGAAGTCCTCGAACAGCATTGTAGAAACGTCCTGCTGAGCCATTTCAATCGTTGCGAGATCTGTGGAGAGCATTCTTTTCTTGATTCCCATACGGTTGAAATACTCGTTAAAGGAGCCGATATTGTGAGCAGCCTGTAAACCGTAGTGCGCGTCGAGAGCATTACAAAACTCATAGTAGTTGACCTGCGCAAGAGCGGATGAGATTTTATCGGTCTTTACAGAGTCGCGGTAAAGGTCATAAAACTCTTTTTTCTCCGGGTTATTCGCAAGACTATTATCCGTAAAGAATATAGCCTTGCCGTTATAGCTTGCGAACTGACCTGTAAATGACATAAAGAAATCGGAAAAGGTCTGGAGCGGGATAAGGAAATCGTTGCCGTTTTTGAGCATCGGAACCTCGTTATACGCAAAGGTTACGGCAATAGGATTGCCGCCGTGGTATATATCCTTATCGGACACCTTATAAATCGGGCCTTTTTTCATTGCGCCTATGCCGAATGGGTTAAATACCATATAATCGCCGTTTACGACAAGCGTAGATGTATAGTCGCTGAAATACAGAATCTTATTCTTGTAATCGAAGTCGATAAACGTACCCATAGGCAGATTGTAGGTACGGATAAGTCCGTTCGCGACATTTACAACTTTACAATCAGGGTCAAATTGTAACATTTCAAGAAATGTCTTGATAACAAAGCTGTCTGATACAAACGGAACGTCGGGATATTCGGACGAGAAGTAAACGGGATTTTCGGCTTTATTTATCTTTCCGCCTTCATAGTTGTACCAAGTTATGTTCTCCTCGGTGATTTCGCCCTCTTTTTCTTTAATCTCGTCGGGCTGTAAAGGTTTAAGCGTCTTTTTCACGGTAACGGCGAGGATTTTGCTGAGCTTCTTGCCCTTAGCGTTTTTAGCCTTGGTCTTAACGGTAATCTTGGCTACGCCTGTCTTTTTCGCGGTAACCTTGATTTTACTTCCGCTGATTTTTACCGACGCTACGGAAGTATTGTTCGACTTAGCCGTGAACTTCTTGGAAGCGTTGCCTTTAACCTTTACCTTGACGGTATAGGATTTAGTCACCGTTTTTTTATCGGCGGGGATTGTGATAGTTGCTTTAGACTTCACTGTTAATGATTTTACGTACTTCTTCACGGACTTTGCCTGTACACTGACGCCGAGCGTCGAACAGATAAGCGCCGCGAGAAATACGCTTATTACTCTTTTGAACTTAAATTTCATAATGTCCTCCTATAGTTTTTTTCGCAAGTATTTGCGATACCTTTATAATAATATAAACTTTTTTGAATTTCAACGATTTTAGTAAAAATAATTAAACTTTATTAAGTTTTAGATGTAAATTAACTCTGTGTTGACGATTTCGTTGGCTGTGAGGCGGATTGTGTTTCTTAACGCTCGGCTTCAAGTCCCTCTGCATCTCTTATAACCAAAAGAACAGGAGTACCTTTGGTACTCCTGTTCTTTTGGTGCGAGCGACGTATGCTCCATCAGTTCATTACGTTACGTTTCGTTTGTTGCCATTGACTTAATGGAAAAGTATCATCAACACGGCGGGCTAAAAATGCTCTGCAAGAGCATTTTTGCCTGCGGAATGCGCTTACGCTTATTCCTTGGCACGCCCTGTTCAAGTCCCGTCACTCTTACTTTGGTGCGAGTGACCGCTGCGAATGGCTTAAAGCCTGAACTTTTCGCGGTTTGACTGCACTTTTGACTGCAGTTTATGCCAATCCTGCATTTTTCACGCGATTTGCAGGTTGTTGGCTTTCATGTATTCGTCGGCGACGGCGAGGTGTTCGTTGCGGAATTTCTCGAAAACGGAGCAGTAGGTGTTCAACGTAATGTTGATATCCGTGTGACCCAAAATCTTCTGCAACACCTTTGCAGGCATTCCCGATTCGATACACCTTGTGGCATAAGTGTGTCTGAGCGAGTGCAAATCAACTCTGCCATACACAGTATTGTCAACGATCCCAAACGCTTTCAAAGCTGCCGAGTAAGAATAGTTTACCTGATTGGTGGTGACAAGGTTCTGATTGCGCGACAGGAAAAGTAAGCCGCTTTTCTTCCTGCCGATTATCGTTCTCAGGAAGTCCGCCAAATCATCATTGACAAAGAGCGTGCGCGTTCCTGCGGAAGTCTTGGTTTCGTTAAACACGTTCTTTCCAAACTTACCGCGCGCAACGGTTTTGTTTACGCTGATGGTTCTGTCATCAAGGTTGATGTCCTCCACCATCAGAGCACAGCACTCGCCGATCCTCATGCCCGTAAACATCGACAACAGCATAATATCGCTGTAACGAATATCCTCGTTTTTGAGCACGTTAAGGAGCTTCTTTTGCTCGTCAACCGTCAGTGCCCGAATGGGGATTGTCTTTTTGTTGGATTTCGGGCATTTGATTTCCTTGATCGGGTTATCCTCGATGATTTTTCGGTGTGTTGCCTTACTGAGCACTGCGCCGAGAAGCTGATACATCTTGTTGATACAGGACTGCGAGTAGTCGAGCTGCGTTTTAAAAAATTCGATAATATCGTCCTCGGTAAGCTCGTCAAGCTGCTTGTCGGAAATATCGGAGAGCATTTTCAGCGTTTCCATTTTCCTGTCATAGCTCGACTGCCTGATTTCGTTCAGCGCAAGCTGTTCGTCCATCATCTTCTCAGCATACTGGAAGATGGTCGGAACAGGCGGCTTCTTGCCGTGAAGATTGCCTGCAAGTGCTTGGATTTGCAGTTCCTTGAGCTTGTTCCGCGTCTCTCGCTCGGTCTTGCCGTAAACGGTCTTGCGAACGCGTTCGCCGTCAATCACCAGATTGATTTGCCCGGAATACCGCTTGCGGCTCTCCACATAATAAATAGAGCCTTCGCCGTATGGCAATTTGATTTTCTTTGATTTTGTGCCTTTGGTTTTCAAATTATCCGTCCTTTCCAAAGCCTAAAGACACTGAATCGTTTTTGACTGTCTTTATGATAACGCAAAAACGACTCAACGTCAATATACTTTTTTACTTTAAAGTATTAAATTCTTCGTTTTTTACTCCACTCTATGAACGCCTGCTCGCTGACCTTGAAATTCTTACCCACTCTGACAAGCGGAAAATCTGCTCTCATCATAATGTTTCTCGCAGTCGGCAGACTGCAGCTGAGTGCCTTGGCAACCTCTTTTGTGCTTAAAAACTTAATTTGTGCTTCCATATTTTACCTCCGTTAATTGCCGTATAAGCCGTCGGCTTCCAGTGTATCTATCGAATTATAGAGAGAAGTCAGCATATAGGCTCTCATATTTTTTATTTCGGTTGTATTTCTTTCAAGTGAATTGATAACATATTCAATGTGTTCAGCGGTCAGCATTAACAAGCGTTGGCGAACGGTTTGTATCGTAATCTCGCGCTTACCAATCCGTACATAACTCTCGGGTGAGCAATATGTATCGGTTATCAAGCTTACGATTTCATCCAGAACGCCACCGTAGTTTCGCTGAACAAGAACGTCATATTCGATTTGATCTCGAATCGCCTCTTTCACCACACTGTATGAGATAGATTGATTGATATGACTATCTTCAGTATAAATATATTCAGTATTGATTGGTGGTGATTTTCCGCATTCCAGGATATTGGGTTTCATTACTCCTGAATGTTGATTATCATTGTTCTTGAATAGTGAATTTGGAGATTCTTCAAATTGATTAACATAAATAGCATCCGGCTTACCTCTGCCTTGGTTTCTCCGATTAATCAACCGATATTTTTCAAGCTCACGAAATAACCGCGTCGCCTTTTGAGATCCGCAACAAAGCGTTCTGCACACCTCGCTGTTTGTATAGTAAACAAACACACTGCCATCTTCATCCAAAAATCCATTTTTCTCAGACAACGTCAGCCTGTCCAGCAAAAATGCGTATAGTATCTTTGCTTCAACAGATAGCCGTGAATACGAATCCGAAAACAAACATAACGGTACCTTTAAGAACCGATAACTTGATTTCATAATAATCAATCCTCCTAGTATATGTTAATTTGAAGAAAAACCCTCTCACCCTTTTATTCCACACTTTTTTTGGATTTGTTGCAAAGAAATTTAAAAATTCTGTTTTTAAACTGCCTTAATGCTTTCTAAATCACCCGAGACGTGAGCAATACTTTCTAAAACCCCCTCTACTTTCTAATGCACAATTTTTTTTGATTTGGTAACCTATTTACAAAAATAAATATTTTTGCAATTCACTGCAAATACTTTACATATAATAAGATTTATGCTATGATTGTATAATAGGAGGCGGAGTGTATGATACCGACAAAAGATTTGAAAAAACGCGACCTTTATTTGAATAAGCTCATTGCTTTTCAGGACACCGAGCCTGTTAAGGTAATTACCGGTATCCGGCGCTGCGGAAAGTCGAGCTTGATGAAGCTGATGGCGGCTCATCTACTTGAAAGCGGCGTTTCATCCGATCAGATTATTGAGATGAATTTTGAATCCTATGATTTCAAGGATATGACCTCAAACGGGATTTACGAGTATATTAAAACAAGATTACAGCCCGAAAAAAGGATGTATCTATTCTTTGACGAGATACAGCGCGTCGAGGCTTGGGAGGAAGCGGTCAACGCACTGCGCGTAGATGTCAATTGCGATATTTATATCACCGGTTCTAACGCTTTTCTTCTATCCTCGGAATACTCTACCTATCTTTCGGGCAGAAGCGTTGAGGTCAAAATGCTTCCGCTTTCCTTTGCGGAGTTCATAGATTTCCACGGATTTGAAGTACGCGAGAGCACAAGCGCGCTTGGCGGTACACACAGACGCGCTTATGACTCACATGGCGAAAGCTATGAGCTGAAAGAGCTTTTTGAAGCGTATCTGCGTTTCGGTGGTATGCCCGGTATTGCGGATGTCGGCTTGGATCAGGAGAAAGCGTTAATGCTTCTTGACGGCATTTATTCTACCGTTATCGTGCGCGACATTCTCGAAAGAGAAAAGCGCAGAGGCAGACGTCAGATAACCGACGCCGTACTTCTGCGCAAGATTATTCTGTTTTTGGCGGACAATATCGGCAGCTCTATTTCCGTTTCTTCGATTGGAAATACGCTTGTCAACGAGGGCTTGCTCGACGACTGCAGAAAGAACAAACCCAGCGCGCACACCGTTCAGGCGTATGTAAACGCGCTACTTGAAGCATACTTTTTCTATGAAATCAAACGCTTTGACATCAAAGGGAAGGACTATTTGCGCACGCTCGGCAAATATTATATCGTTGATATCGGACTGAGAAATTATTTGCTCGGCTTCCGCAACCGTGACAGCGGACACATCTTGGAAAACGTTGTTTATTTTGAATTGTTGCGCCGCGGATACGACGTTGCCATAGGTAAACTTGGTGATTCTGAGATTGATTTTATCGCTTCAAACGCCAATGAAAAAATATATTTTCAGGTCACTGAATCCATGAACAGTGAAGCTGTTCGGAAGCGCGAGCTTGCACCTTTACAGAAAATTAAAGACAATTATGAGAAGATAATCCTGTCACTCGACACAGGATTGGAAAAAGAATTTGACGGAATTAAGTCGGTCAATGTGATTGATTGGCTGCTAAAAAGAAGGTGAATTAATATGGATGATTACAATTTTTATATCTTATCCGGTGATACGATAGTAGCAAAATGGAAAAACAATCAATTGGAAATCATCAATGAACAACTGTTGCCATTGTATTTGAAGCAAGTTTCTAATGCGCAAATGTGGCTGGAAACACGAGCAATAGATTCGCATCGCTCCAACTCGCGTTTGCTAAAAAAAGCACTTCGATTAAAAGAAAGAGACGATCTGACTACAGTGATCAAAGTAAACGCTGTAACTATCACAGACAACTATTGGATAAAGCCTCTTGATAGTGACTTAACCTATCAGGACGTGCGCTTCACCGACGATTATTTTTCCGTTCTTGCACTCAAAGGAAGTTATTCCAGCTTTAATCGTGTTGCTAATTCCAAGCGCACAAAAACGCCTGAGCTGACAAATATCGGCAGCTTTGAAAAGTGCTGGAAGCTGATTGACGGCAAGTGGTGGATGTATAAATCCGCAACGCATGACGAACTGTTTTCTGAACTTTTTATCTATCATCTCGGCAAAGAATTAGGGATGAATATGGCTGTTTATAAGCGCGGCGACAAGTGTATAAAGTCACTTGACTTCACTGACAATGCGAGCGTCAACTTCGAGCCTGCGTTTGCTTTTATGGGAGATAATGAAGAATATGAAGACGTATTTGCAAAGCTGGAGGAGCTTTGTCCACAGGCAAAGGCTGATTTTGTAAGGATGATTTTCCTCGATACGATCGTTGCAAATCCCGACAGACACACGGCAAATTTTGGTCTGCTGCGTGATGTAAAAACCGGAAAGCTTATCGGTTTTGCGCCGCTTTTTGATCATAATATGGCGCTGATCGCAAGAGGATATCCGAAAACTCCAACGAAAAATGATATCCTCATTCGACTATTCAACGACTTCATCAGCAACCATTCCGAGTACAAAAATGAGCTGCCAAACATCACCAAAACTCTCCTGCAAACCGTCCTCAAAACCGTCAACATGAAGGTGCGCAGCAAAGAAATTGTTGAGTTAATCATGAAAAGATACGCAATGATTCAGAAATAAAACCTAAAGAAAAAACGACCTGCGAGGCTCACTTGCAGGTCGATTTTTCTTAAAATGTTTTGAAGTTTTAGGCAAGGGGACTTAGGGTTTCTCCCTAACTAATGTCACTGTTTTTCGCCGAAAGGAGTAAAAACAGTCTGCTTGTATAGTCGTGACATCTTCAAAAAGAAATCTTCATGTCGCATCTAAACAAGCAGTGCGTTTTTACTCCTACCGAGTAAAAACACGCTCGCAAGTGACACCCTTGAAGCCGTTATCAACAGCAGATAAAAATAAGTAAATTTATTGTTGAACTTTAGTTGAAGTATTATAAAAATATGGTATAATGTATTTGAATATTCATTCTACAGAAATTATTCTGTAGTAATTGCTTTTTTTATAATTAGTACTTTGTGAGGGTGGATGATAACATGGCGAAAAATAACGCTAACATCGGATTTGAAAAACAGATTTGGGATGCTGCCTGTGTATTATGGGGACACATTCCTGCGGCTGAGTATAGAAAAGTAATCGTAGGTCTTATTTTCCTGCGCTATATTTCCTCTGCATTTGAGAAACGCTACAATGAACTTATTGCGGAAGGCGACGGCTTCGAGGATGAGCCCGACGCATATATGATGGATAATATTTTTTATGTTCCTAAAATAGCACGTTGGAATACTATTGCTTCTTTTGCGCATACACCGGAAATAGGAACAATAATTGATGCCGCTATGCGCGCGATTGAAGATGAAAATAAAACGCTGAAAAACGTTCTACCCAAGAATTACGCTAGTCCTGACCTTGATAAGAGAGTTCTGGGTGATGTTGTAGATTTATTCACCAATATGGATATGTCAGACACCGAGGACAGCAAAGATTTGCTCGGCAGGACTTACGAATACTGTATTGCTCAGTTTGCTGCATATGAGGGCGTTAAGGGCGGAGAGTTTTACACACCATCGAGTATTGTAAAAACAATTGTCTCTATCCTCAATCCTTTTGAAAACTGCCGTGTATATGATCCCTGCTGCGGAAGCGGCGGTATGTTTGTTCAGAGTGCAAAGTTTATTCAGGCTCACAGCGGCAACAGAGGAAATATCTCTGTCTATGGTCAAGAGAGTAATGCCGACACTTGGAAGATGGCGAAGATGAATATGGCTATCCGTGGAATCGACGCTGACTTCGGGCCGTATCACGCCGATACTTTCTTTAATGATTTACATAAAACGCTCAGAGCCGATTTCATTATGGCGAATCCTCCGTTCAATCTCTCCAACTGGGGACAGGACAAGCTCAAAGATGATGTTCGCTGGAAGTACGGCATTCCGCCTGCCGGCAACGCCAACTATGCGTGGATCCAGCATATGATCCATCACCTTGCACCAAACGGTAAAATTGGTTTGGTGCTGGCTAACGGCGCGCTTTCTACACAGTCGAGCGGCGAGGGTGAAATTCGCAAGAATATTATCGAAGCGGATTTGGTAGAAGGCATTGTCGCTATGCCTACCCAGCTTTTCTACAGCGTTACCATTCCCGTTACGCTCTGGTTTATCAGCAAGAACAAAAAGCAAAAAGGCAAGACACTCTTTATTGACGCCCGCAAGATGGGCTATATGGTAGACCGCAAGCACCGTGACTTTACGGACGAGGATATTCAGAAGTTAGCCGATACCTTCCGCGCTTTTCAGGACGGAGCCTTAGAGGAAGTCAAGGGCTTCTCCGCTGTCGCCACAACACAGGAGATCGAAAAGCAGGATTACATTCTCACGCCCGGTCGCTATGTCGGCATCGAGGAGCAGGAGGACGACGGCGAGCCGTTTGACGAAAAGATGAAACGCCTGACCTCCGAGCTTTCGGAAATGTTCAAGAAATCTCACAAGCTTGAAGATGAAATCAGAGAGAAGTTGGGGGCGATTGGGTTTGAAATTTGATACTATTCAATTATGTGATATTGATATTGAAGTAATAGACGGTGATAGAGGAAAAAACTATCCTCATCAAGATGAACTACTCAAGACAGGAGATTGCCTTTTTCTCTCTGCCAAAAATGTGACTAAAAATGGATTCTCGTTTACTGAAAAACAGTTTATTACAAAGGAAAAAGATAAACTGCTAAATAATGGAAGACTAAAACATGGAGATATAGTAATAACAACTCGTGGAACTGTTGGTAATGTTGCTTTGTACTCTAATGAAATATTTTACGATAAGATTCGTATTAATTCAGGAATGTTAATAATAAGGTGTGGTGATAAAATTGATAATTACTACTTATATCAAGTGCTGAGGAGTAAGTGGTTCCAAAATCAAATCCTATCAATACAAAGTGGTAGCGCACAACCACAATTACCAAAATCACATTTTCATAGAATGACTATTCCTGTTCCTGATGTGAATACTCAGCATAGAATTGCAAGCATATTGTCAAGCATTGATGAAAAGATAGTTGTAAATACAGCGATAAATGAAAATTTAGAGCAGCAGGCGCAGGCGATTTTTAAGTCTTGGTTTGTGGACTTTGAACCGTTTGGTGGGGTTATGCCTGATGATTGGTGCTTAGGAACATTCTCCGATATTATTGAATCCACTCTCGGTGGTGACTGGGGCAAGGAAACATCTACTGGAAATTATACAGAACGAGTATACTGCATTCGTGGTGCAGATATTCCCGAAGTTAAAGCAGGCAACAAAGGGAAAATGCCTACTCGATATATTCTGCCTAAAAATTTCAAAAACAAAAAACTTATAGCTAATGATATTGTAGTTGAAATATCCGGAGGAAGTCCTACACAATCTACTGGTAGAGTAGCAGCTATCTCACAATCGTTATTAGATCGATATGATTGTGGAATGGTCTGCACAAATTTTTGCAGAGCAATAAAGCCTTGTGAAGGGTATAGTTATTATACCTATTATTACTGGCAATACCTTTACGATAGAAACGTATTCTTTTCATATGAAAATGGAACTACAGGAATAAAGAATCTGGATCTTTCAGGGTTTGTTGAAACAGAGTCAATAATCATCCCTTCTAATAAAGCTATTCAAGAGTTCAACAGTTTAATTGATAGTTTTCATTCTCGGATTTTCAAAAACGGACAAGAGAATGAGAATATTGCCGCTCTCCGTGATACACTTTTGCCAAAGCTGATGAACGGTGAAATAGATGTATCGAAGGTTCGGATTTAAGCCGCTAAATTTTCATTTATATTATCAATAAAGCCTTATCAACGGCGAGGTTTTACAAACAGAACTGCCGTTGCTTGTCGTTCTCAATTATACTTAAGGAGAACGACAATGAAACAGCAATTAATTACTGAAATCGAACAGAAAATGCTTAAACAACTGGATAATGCACAGCTTGAAGCTCTGCACAAAGTGCTTATTCAGACATTTAAGCAGTACGAAATAAGCGAAACAAATTCCAATGACGATGAACCGAAGAATAGCGATATCCTTTCTGAGTTTCTTTCTGCTAAGCGGATTGAAGGATGTTCCGAAAAATCGCTGAAATATTATTGTAAAACAATTACAGCGGCATTGAGCAGAATCAACAAAGGTATAAAACATATCACTACCGATGATCTGCGTGGGTACCTTACAAAATATCAGGAAGAAAAGCAATCGAGTAAAGTTACGATGGATAATATCAGGCGTATCCTCTCAAGCTTTTTCTCTTGGTTAGAAGACGAAGATTATATTATCAAAAGTCCTGTTCGGCGGATTCATAAGGTTAAGACAAGCAAAACAATTAAAGAAACCTATACAGACGAAAACTTAGAAATGATGCGCGACAGCTGCGTTGAGTTGCGTGATTTAGCTATGATTGATCTGTTGGCTTCTACAGGTATGCGTGTTGGTGAGATGGTCTTGCTTAATCGTGAAGATATCAACTTTACTGAGCGTGAATGTGTTGTGCTCGGCAAGGGCGACAAAGAACGAATGGTATACTTTGACGCTCGCACAAAGATCCATTTACGTAATTATCTTGATTCTCGATCAGACAACAACCCGGCGCTGTTTGTTTCACTTCGTTCTCCGCACAATCGCTTATCAATCGGCGGAGTGGAGCTTCGATTGCGAGAAATGGGAAAGCGGTTGGGAATCAACAAGGTGCACCCACACAAATTTAGGCGAACACTCGCAACAATGGCGATAGATAAAGGTATGCCGATAGAACAGCTTCAACGCCTGCTAGGTCATCAAAGGATAGATACTACTTTGCAATACGCAATGGTAAAACAAAGCAACGTAAAAATAGCACATAGGAAATATATAGGATAGGATGGTGGTTATTCTTGAATAAATGGAAAGAATATGAGCTTGGCGATATATGTAGCAGATTAAGTAGCGGTAAAGGAATAAAAGCCGCTATGATTTCTGATTCCGACGAGTATGCTGTATATGGTGGAAATGGAATCAGAGGTTATACCTCTGATTACAATTACAATGGCGAATGCGCTATCATTGGACGACAGGGAGCATATTGCGGTAATGTACGTTATTTTTGCGGAAAAGCTTATATGACAGAACACGCTGTGATAGCTTGTGCGAATAACGAACATAATACAAGGTATCTATCCTATGTTTTATCAGCTATGAACTTAGGAAGGCTATCCGGACAATCGGCTCAGCCAGGAATATCTGTTAAAACGCTTTCTGTTCAAAAAGTGAAGATGCCTCCGTTAGATATTCAGAATAAAATTGTTGCTGTTATATCGGCGCTTGAAGATAAAATCACCTTAAATACTGCAATAAATGAAAATTTAGCGGCTTAAACCTGCACCTGCGACACATCAATCTCACCGTTCATCAGCTTCGGCAAAAGGGTGTCTCGAAGAGTAGCAAGGTAACGATTTTCATACTCCAATGCTCTTTGTTGCTCAAACAGCGGCGAACAAAAGCGTTGAAATTCAGCCAATGTTTCATTATCAGGGATAACAGCACTAAAATTCTTCAATGTGCTACCTGATACCTCTTTGAATGTTGAGCCCGAAGCAACATTTTCTATTGCAGAAAGATTTTCTTTCATGTAATAGTATACAAATGCGTTCCCTACATTGCTAAACGGTACAATAGATTTAAAGCCTTGATTTGTACTAACTTGATCGTCTGCAATAGCAATATATCCGATAGGCGCACGAGAACTGAACAGTACAGTGCCTTTTGGCATAAGGGTTGCACTACTTTTGGCTAGTCCTAATTCTGTAATATCTGTTTCGCCGTGAGCAACAAATTTAGATTTGTCATTAGATAAGTCCTTAGGGGTAATCCACGCTATTCCGTTGCTCGTATAGTATTCTTCAACCTTTTTTGACGGAGTGCCGCCACCAATGACATTGCCAAAATCGGAAAAAGTGCCCATTTTCCAATTCGGATCAGCATTGGTGATAAACAGGTCTACGAAATACGCCTGCGCCTGCTGCTCTAAATTTTCATTTATCTATATAAATATGGAGGATAGATTTATGAAATCAAATAAACCTTCTAAAAACATAATAACCATTGACCAAGAGTTATTAGCCTATAGATCTAAAGAAACAGGAAAGATGAGTCAAGAAGAGATAAATCAATGTTCCAAACTCTTCTCAGAAAACTATGGTGTTTGGTCCAAAGAAGGTCCAAAACCAGGAGAATTAATTAGATTTTCACCTGAAATGATTAAAAATTCCTTTGTTGACAAACCGGATAGATTTGTTGCGATGGTTTTCTATGATAAAGATCTTATTGGATATGCTTTTTATTTACGCAGGAATATAGCCAAAAAAGGTTATTTAACATGGATTTTACAACTTGTTGTAAAAAAAGAGTATCGAGGAAATCATATAGGTGCGAAATTAATGCATTCTATTTGGCATTTATCTGATAGTTATGCATGTGGATTATATACATCTAATCCGAAAACAATAAAAGCGTTAGAAAAAGCCACTATGAGAAGTGTGGATATTAATTACATTTCAAGAAACATAAGGTATATAAAAGAGTCACTTTTTGATTTGTTTCCAAATACATCATGGATAGATGAATACAAAAACGGAATGGTAAATACACATTTTTACACAGATCACTCTAACATAAGTAAAAAGATCAAAGAAACATATCCCAATCATACATTTCCACTAAAGAAAAATCTTCCAGAGGGATACGAATGGTTAGCTATTACATTTAGTAAACAAACCCCTTATTTGGATAGCATTGAAGATATGGCATCATTATTGGAGTTCTCTCAAAGCGCTCTCGTTGATGCGTATTCCAGAATGAAATTTGATGAACAAACTTGGAATAAACATACAACAGCGGAAGTTGATTATATTGCAAGTTTGATAGATCAAGACAATAAAATTATTGATTTAGGTTGTGGTGATGGGAGAATAACAAATGAGTTAGGTAGTAGAGGATATACTTGTATTGGGATTGATTTTTCCAAAAGAAAAATCGAAATAGCCAAAAGCCAGCAATCAGGTAATGTTCGTTTTTTTGTAAAAGATATCCGTGAATTCAGGTCTGAGAAAAAATATGATATTGTAATCTGTATTTATGATGTTGTCGGTTCGTTTCCAGAAGAAAAAGAGAATCTTAAAATATTAGAAACAGCACACAAATGTTTACAACCAAATGGTAAAATAATAATATCAGTAATGAACAAAGAAATATCTAGAAATAGTTGTAGTAAACATGGTAATGTAATAGATGGAATTGAGAATAACATCGATATACTTCTAAAATTAAAAGGTTCAAATACTATGCAACAAACAGGAGATGTCTTTGACGGCAAAATAATGATTTATGACTCAAAAGATGATGTGTTTTACCGGAAAGAACAATTCTTTGATCCTGATTATTTACCAATAGAATACGTTGTAAGAGATAAAAGATTTTCCAAAAAAGATATTGAAAAACTACTAGGTAAAGCAGGATTTGAAATTGATGAGAGCCATTATTTTAATGCGAAAAATATTAGCAACCCGTTAAGTGCAAATAATCCCAGAGCAAAAGAATTATTTGTTGTTGCCCATAAAGTTAAAGGGAGAAAAAGACTATTAAAGAAATTGTATTGGATGTGATACCATGCCCTACACCGAATCAAGCTATGAAAACGCCATCATACAGCTTTTTGAAGAAATGGGATATACCCATGCCTACGGACCGGATATTGAGCGTGATTATAAAGTGCCGCTGTATACGGACGAGCTGACTGCTGCTTTGTATCGACTGAATCCAACGCTTTCCGACGACGCAATCTCCGACGCGCTTTACAAGCTGACAAATTATGAGAACGGCGAATTGGTGCAGAAAAATGCCGTGTTTATGGATTATCTGCAAAACGGTGTAGAGGTGCGTTATACCGAAAATGGCGAGGAACGCTCGGCTCTTTGCTATCTTGTTGACTATTCCAATATTGACAACAACTCCTTTGTTGTGGCGAATCAGTGGACGTATATTGAAAACTCGGAAAAGCGTCCGGATGTGCTGCTGTTTATCAACGGCTTGCCTGTGGTGCTGATGGAGCTGAAATCTCCCTCCCGTGAGGAAACCGACGCCTCCGAAGCCTACACGCAGATCCGGAATTATATGCACGCTATTCCGTCGATGTTCATCTATAATGCTATTTGCGTAATGAGCGACCTTTCCGAAAACCGCGCAGGCACGATCACCTCCGGTGAAGACCGCTTTATGGAATGGAAAACAAAGGACGGCAGCTATGAGAACACGCAGTACGCGCAGTTCGACACATTCTTTGAAGGCATCTTCCAAAAAGAGCGGTTGCTCGATATTCTCAAAAACTTTATTCTGTTTTCCAACGAGGGCTTGAAACAATACAAAATACTCGCCGGTTATCATCAGTATTTTGCCGTGCGCAAGGCGGTAGAATCCACAAAGAAAGCGACCGTAACAGACGGCAAAGGCGGCGTGTTCTGGCATACGCAGGGCAGCGGAAAATCGCTGTCTATGGTATTCTACGCTCATTTGCTGCAATCTGAGCTTGAAAGCCCGACGATCGTTGTTATCACCGACAGAAACGACCTTGACGATCAGCTTTACTCGCAGTTCGCCAAGTGTAAGGATTTTCTGCGTCAGGAGCCTGTTCACGCAGAAAGCCGTGAACACCTGAAATCGTTGTTGGAAGGCAGAAAGGCTAACGGCATTATCTTTACGACAATGCAGAAGTTTGAGGAATCGGGAGAGCCTCTTTCCGAGCGCAGAAATATCATTGTGATGGCTGACGAAGCGCACAGAGGACAATACGGACTGACCGAAAAAATCAAGATGACCAAAAACGAAAAAGGCGAGCTGGTTGCCAAAAAGGTTATCGGCACAGCCCGCATTATTCGTGATACGCTCCCGAATGCTACATATATCGGATTTACAGGTACGCCGATCGCTACCGAGGACAGAAACACCCGTGAGGTCTTCGGCGATTATATTGATATTTATGATATGACGCAGGCTGTCGAGGACGGCGCAACACGCCCGGTCTATTACGAAAGCCGCGTTATGAAACTGAAATTAGACGAAACCACTTTGCACCTTATTGATACGGAATATGATATTATGGCGCAGAGTGCCGATCCTGATGTTATCGAGAAAAGCAAGCGTGAGCTCGGACAAATGGAAGCGATTCTCGGACACGACGATACGATCAAATCGCTCGTTGATGATATTCTCGACCACTATGAGAACTACCGTGAGGATCTTCTGACGGGCAAGGCAATGATCGTCGCTTATTCAAGGGTGATCGCTATGAAGATTTACAAGCGGATTCTGGAGGTTCGTCCGGGATGGACGGAGAAGGTCGCTGTTGTGATGACAGGCTCTAATAAGGATCCCGAGGAATGGCACGACATTGTCGGCAACAAACGCCATAAAGAAGAATTGGCAAAGAAGTTTAAGGATAATAACAGTCCGCTGAAGATTGCAATTGTTGTTGATATGTGGTTGACAGGCTTTGATGTACCTTCGCTTGCGACAATGTATGTATATAAGCCGATGGCAGGCTACAATTTGATGCAGGCGATCGCCCGCGTCAACCGTGTTTTCCGTGACAAAGAAGGCGGTTTGGTTGTTGATTATATCGGTATTGCTTCCGCTTTGAAACAGGCGATGAACGATTACACTGTCCGAGACCGTAAGAACTACGGCAATACCGATATTGCGCAAGTTGCCTATCCGAAATTCATAGAAAAACTGACTGTTTGCCGTGACCTGCTGCACGGTTATGATTATTCCGCTTTCTTTGGCGGCAACGAATTGACTGCCGGAAGAACGATTACCGGTGCTGTCAACTTCCTGTTAGACAGAAGCCGTGATAAGGATAAGGAGAGCTACGTTAAGGAAGCGTTATTGCTGAAACAGGCGCTTTCATTGTGTTCATCTATTGCCGAGGAGCAAGAGCGTGAAGAAGCTGCTTTCTTTGAAGCGGTTCGTGTATTGATTATGCGTATCCAAAATCAAGGCGGAAACAAAAAGCTATCGTTGCCTGAAATCAACGCAAAAATCAATGAGCTGTTGAAGCAAAGCATTAAGAGCGACGGCGTTATCAATCTTTTCTCCGATAAGGAACAGGAGTTTTCGTTATTTGATCAGAAGTTCCTTGAAGAAATCGCAAGGATGAAAGAGAAGAATCTCGCTGTTGAGTTGCTAAAAAAGCTGATTGCTGAGCAAGTGCAGATTTATAAACGAACTAACCTTGTTAAGTCCGAGAAATTCAGCGAAATCATGCAAAGTGCAATGAATCGCTACCTGAACGGAATGCTGACAAACGAAGAAGTCATTGAGGAAATGCTTAATCTCGCACGGCAAATCCGTGAAGCCAAAGAAGAAGGCGAGGAACTTGGATTAACAGCGGACGAGCTTGCGTTCTATGACGCTCTCACAAAGCCACAGGCGATTAAGGATTTCTATGAAAATGAGGAGTTAATTGCTATCACCAAGGAGCTTGCCGATAAGCTCAGGAAGAATCGCACGATTGACTGGCAAAAGCGTGACAGCGCCAGAGCCAAAATGCGTATGATGATACGCAAGCTGCTCAAAGACCATAAGTATCCGCCCGAAGGTATGGAGGACGCAGTATCTACTGTTATGAGCCAGTGTGAGCTGTGGGCGGATAATAGTATGGGCATATGATACGAAAAGGACGGAAGATCAATGGCAGACATTAAACTATTCAATATCAAAGGTAATGTATCGGAATATCAGAGTGGTACGGTTAACCTTGAAAAAGAATTACAAACCGTTATTGAGGAAAATATGAGCGCATTCTTTGGTGTTACTTTTTTAGCTTCAGAATTTAGCACAACAGATGGCGGCAGAATGGACAGCATTGGTATTGATGAAAATCATTGTCCTGTTATCTTTGAATATAAACGCTCAATAAAGGATAATGTAATAAACCAAGGATTGTTTTATCTGAATTGGCTGTTGGATCACAAGGATAGCTTTAAAGTTCTTGTAATTGAAAAGCTCGGTCTGAACGCTTCAAATGTAATTGATTGGACTATGCCGAGAGTAATATGTGTTGCAAATGATTTCACTAAATATGATGAATCAGCCATTAAACAGATGAACAGAAACATCAGCCTTATTCGATATAGAAAATTCGGCGATGATTTGCTTATGTTTGAGCATATCAACGAAAACATTGCAAGTGCTTTGCCTGATGACAATTCCTCTGCAAAAGCACAGAGACAAACGGATAAAACGTTTGATGAACAAATCGGATCTGCGGATAAATCTATTAAAGTTGTATATCAGGATTTAGCGAATTACATGCTTAGTCTTGGCGACGATATAAGCGAAACGCATTTGAAACTATATGCAGCATTTAAGAAAATCAAGAATATTATTACCGTTGTAGCTCAAAAAAGAGTTTTAATTCTCCACTTGTCTATAAAACCAGATACAGTTGCTTTCGAAGAAGGCTTTTCAAGAGATGTATCCGATATTGGTCATTGGGGCACGGGCAAAGTTGAAATTCGCATAAAGAATAAGGCAGATTTTGAAAAAGCTAAGCCTTTGCTTGATAGAGCGTATAATGAAAACTAATTTAGAAGCGTGTAGACAGATTTAACTTCTGCCTACACGCTCTGTTCTAATTCGGGTGTTTTTGCGTTATTCTGCTTATGTGTAGATTATCTCTCTGTTGACGATTTCGGCGGCTGTGTGGCGGATTGCGTTCATTTTACGAGTCCATTCGTAACCGCTTAATAACCGCCCCATAAACATGACCCCTCCGCTTTTCTTTTGCGGAGGGGTTAACACATAGGCTTCGATTATTCTGTTACGGATTTTGT
>ONCP01000013.1 GCA_900316385.1 uncultured Eubacteriales bacterium
CTGAATAATAGAAGATGAACCTATCCTCCCGCAGCAAGTCGGTGAGTGCGCCCACAATAGTGGGACAACGGATTTTTGATAATGCCGCACTGAGTGCGACGTGGAGAAACAAAAAAGGAGATATTGGATGAGTTATACTTATGATATTACTATGTTTAAGGAAACCTTTGAAAGCGAGTATACATGGCTCAACGGCTTTCTGAGAAATGTATCGAGATTCAAGAACAGAACCGCGCTTTTTGACCCCGCAACAGGCAAAAAATGGACATATCCCGAGCTGAACGCAGAGTGCAACCGCTTCGCGAACGCTCTCAAGTCCGACGGAGTGAAGAAAAGCGACGTAATCTTTAATCAGCTTTACAATTCGCCTTACTTTGTATTCTCGTACATTACTCCCCAAAAGCTCGGCGCGATCGCCAATCCCGCTAACTTCAACCTTTCTCCCGGTGAGACTGCCGAGATCATCAATCACAACAAGCCCAAGGTATATATTTACGACAGCGCGATCACAGATACCGCCGTTAAGGCGCTCGAGCTTTCACAGCATAAGCCCGAGATCGTGATCATGGCAGACTACCTTAACAAATACGCCGAAGCGCCCAAGGGTCACGTTAAATACGAGGACTACGTTGAGGGAGCAAGCGAGGAGAATCCCCCGATCGATTTTGAGCCTCACATCTACGACGAGGTTCTGAGACTCCAGACCTCGGGCACAACAGGCACTCCCAAGGGCGTTCCGCTCAACAACATCAACGAGGTTTTGTCGGCTCACGACGTAATAATGCACTTTCCGCTTTGTCCATATGACAAGACAATGAATATGACGCCGTGGTTTCACAGAGGAGGCATACATTCGGGAGGCATAACGCCGACACTTTACGCGGGAGCGGAGATCGTGATTATGCGCGACTTCCACCCCAAGACTACTCTTGATTATGTCCAAAAACATAAAATCACCTTCCTTATCGGAGTTCCCAGCGTTCTGGGTCTGCTCACAACAAGGCAGGAAAAACATCCCAAGGACATCAGCTCGCTCAAGGGCATCGTCACAATGGGAAGTCCTCTTGAAAAGCAGGATTGCATACGCTTTCAGGAGGTTCTCACTCCCAATATCTTCAACGGCTACGGAACGACCGAGAGCTTCTGGAACACCTTCCTCAGGCCTCAGGATCTGCCCGAAATGTCGGGTACGGCAGGCAAAAGCTGTACAGACGATGAGGTGAGGATCGTAAAGGTTTATGAGGACAGAAAGGCAGAGCCCGACGAGGTCGTTGCACAGGACGGCAAAACAGAGGGCGAGATCATCATCAAATGTCCCGCGAAAACCACCTATTGCTACGTTAATAACGAAAAGGTCACAAAGGAGAAGTTCTATAAGGGCTGGATGTACACAGGCGATATCGGCACATGGGACGAAAGCGAATTTGTCACCGTGGCAGGACGCAAGGACGATATGATCATCAGTAAGGGCGAGAACATTTACCCCGCCAGAATCGAGGAGGCTATAAACACCTTCGATAAGGTCGCGGAATGTATCGTTACCTCAGTTCCCGACAAAACGAGAGGCGAGGCTGTTGTGGCCTATATCATACCTGCCGATAAGGAGCTTTCCGTCGGCGAGGTTCTTGAATTCTGCAAAAACAGTCCCAACCTCTCAAAGTATCAGGTGCCGAGATACTTCAGAATGGTGGACGATTTCCCCAGAACCGCCACAGGCAAAAAGCAGCATTTCAAGGTCAAGGCTCAGGCCAAGGAAGATTTGAAGAACGGACTGCTTCTCAGAAAATAAAAAAACAAACCCCGAAGCGTAACTTCGGGGTTTTCCTGTTATGATAACATATAAAACCGTTGATTCGGTTTATTCTTTCACGAACTCATCGGTGCCGATGATGATCTTCTTATCCTTGTACTCAAAGGGGATTGCTCCTGTGGAGCCCTCCTGTCCCGAGTAGAAGTAGGTAAGCTCGATAGTGTTTGCCTTATCGTCAAGCTTATAGTTGCCTTCCTGAAGCGAGCTCTGAGTGTCGAGAGCATAGCTACCGTCCTTGTTGAGGGTAAGCTTCATCTTGTTTGTCTTGTTGCTCCAGGTACCGACGTACTTTGAGTCAACCTTGAAGGACTTATCTTTCTTGAGCTTGTATGAGTTGGCAGTCTCCTCGTCGGAGCTTACAAACTTGTATACAAGGGTGTTGTCGCCCGTTGTCTCGATCGTGAGCTTGCGCTCGGAAAGACGGTTACCGTCGATTTTGAAAGAGCACTTTGTTTCGCCGTAGGGATTGTTCTCATCAAAAATGGCGATAGAATCTGTCTTTTCCTTGACCTTTTTTCCGTCCTGAGCGGTATAAGACCAGTTATAGCGCTGGGTAACGGTACCCGTTTTGATATCAAGGTCGCCGTTGTCCTTAAAGATGTAGTAAATAGCCTCGCCGCCGGACTTTTTGATTTTCTGCTTTGTGCTGTCGTCGCCCTTAAGATAGAACTCGGTCTGACGCCAAACGCCGTCAATAGCGGGCTGCATAATATATGAGACCGCGAATACAGCTCCGAAGATAACGAGAGCCGCAAGGAAAATGCACGCCGCTTTTTTGATCGTACGCTCAATAAGAGGTTTTTTCTCCTCTTCCTCTGTCTCCTCTTCCTCTGTCTCCTCTTCTATATCCTCGGTTTCAACAGGCTGATCGTCATTTTCGGACTCCGCCGCTTCGTCAAAAAGTAATGTATCGTCATTCTCCGAGGTCTCTGCTTCTTCTGCCGCCGAAGCTTCCGACTCAACGACCTCCTCGGTGATTTCCTCGGAAATACCGACAGTCTTTTCAAAATCTTCCATATTTTTACCTCCGTATATTTAACTTAAACGAATATTTTTTTACCAACTCTTTTTATATTACTATAAATTCGCGGTAAAATCAAGATTTTTGCTGATAATTGAAAAAATAAGTATTTAGGTACCCTCGATATTCCAAAAAAATATTGAAAAAAATACTCTGCTATGGTAAAATATAATTACCTTTATAGGTAATTATCCTCCCGCAGCAAGCAGTTGTATGCGACGCGGAAATTTTTATAAAACGGAGGTACATTATGGATTTTATGGACAATTATAAGCTTTGGCTTGACAAGGCGGTCGAGGACAAGGATCTGACTGCCGAGCTCGAGAGTATTAAGGATAACGAAAAAGAAATTTACGAGCGCTTTTACAGAAGCCTTGAGTTTGGAACGGCGGGTCTGCGCGGAATAATCGGCGCGGGCACCAACAGAATGAATATCTATGTTGTTCGTCAGGCGACTCAGGGTCTCGCTAATTACGTGCTCAAGAAGTACGGCAAGGGCGCTGTCGCGATATCTCACGACAGCCGTATCAAGGCCGACCTCTTTATGAACGAGGCGGCGAGAGTTCTCGCGGCTAACGGTATCAAGGTCTACATCACGACCGAGCTCCAGCCCACTCCCGTGCTCTCCTATCTTGTGCGCTACTTCAAGTGTCAGGCGGGTATAATGGTGACAGCGAGCCACAATCCCGCGGCCTACAACGGCTACAAGGCTTACGGCGAGGACGGATGTCAGATGACCGACGTCGCCGCGGGCGCCGTTTATGACGAGATATGCAGTATCGATATATTTAACGACGTTAAGATCATGGACTTTGACGAAGCTCTTGAAAAGGGCGTTATCGAATACGTCAAGGACGAGGTTTACACAAGCTATCTTGACGAAGTTAAGAAACAGCAGATCAACCCCGGTATCTGTGAGGATGCCGACCTTAAGGTCGTTTACACTCCTCTCAACGGTTGCGGCAATAAGCTCGTACGCCGTATATTAAAGGAGATCGGCGTTAAGGACGTAACCATCGTCAAGGAGCAGGAGCTTCCCGACGGCAACTTCACTACCTGTCCTTACCCGAATCCCGAAATCAAGGAAGCCTTACAGAAGGGACTTGAGCTCTGCGATAAGGTTCAGCCCGACCTTCTGCTCGCGACCGACCCCGACGCCGACCGCGTCGGTATCGCCGTTAAGGATTACGACGGCTCCTACCGTCTTATCACAGGCAACGAGGACGGAATTATGCTGACGAACTACATCCTTTCGGGCAGAAAGGAAAACGGCACTCTTCCCGAGAAGCCCGTAGTTGTCAAGACCATCGTAACCACCAAGCTGCTTGAGAAAATCTGCGCCAAGTACAATGTTGAGCTCAAGAACGTTCTCACAGGCTTTAAATACATCGGTGAGGTTATCCTCAACCTCGAGAAAACAGGCGACGAGGCCAACTATGTTTTCGGCTTTGAGGAAAGCTACGGCTACCTCGCGGGTTCGTATGTAAGAGATAAGGACGCCATTGTAGCCTCTATGCTCATCTGCGAAATGGCGGCCTGCTTCAAAAAGCAGGGCAAGACGCTCGCGGCCGTAATTGACGAGATCTACGAGGAATACGGCTATTACAAGAACACCACGCTCTCCTTTGAGTTCGGCGGAGCCGAGGGAATGCAGAAGATGGCGGATATTATGGTAAATATCCGTGATAAGGCTCCCGAGGAAATCGCGGGCTACAAGGTCGTTAAGACGGCAGACTACAAGCTCAGCGTTGAGAAGGACATTCTCACAGGAGAGGAAAAGGAGATCTTCCTTCCCAAGTCGAACGTTCTTCAGTATAATCTCGAAGGCGACAATATGGCTATCGTTCGTCCCAGCGGAACAGAGCCCAAGATCAAGCTCTACCTTACCGCGGTAGGCAAGGACAAGGCGGACGCACAGGCTATCACAGACAAGATCGCCGACGACCTCAAGAGCAAAATGGGAATCTGATTAATATAAAAGATGAACCCGTCCTCCCGCAGCAAGTCGGTGAGTGCCCCCACACAAGTGGGATAACGAGCTTATGTCGGAGGCACACTGAGTGCGACGCAGAAAAAAGAAAAAAGGGCAGTTCAGATGAACTGCCCTTTTGATTTGCCGATTATTTTGTTCTGATCGCTCTTGCCATCATTCCCATTACAGACATAAACGCGGTGAAGATGTAGATGATCAGCGCGAACAGAGAGCCCGAACCGATGAACGCGGGACCGATGAGATAAAGAATCGCGAGTATCCCGCCCGCGGATACGATGAATCCGACCACATTTTTGAGGTTGTAGTTAAAATCAAAAAGCTGAAATCCGAGCGCGATAACGGGGAGAGCCATAAAAAGAAGTCCCCAAAGCCCGATGTTGCTCAGCGCCGCCATATACTTGCCGTCGTCGTTGTGAGCGCCAATCAGCGAGAGCATTTTCAGCACCGACATATATGTATAGTTGCCGTCGCCGACAATGTCTATTCTCATATACGGCTGGGTCGTGAGTAAAATCTGAATAAGAAAGGCTACGATCTGAACCACACGGATTTTCTTTGTGGCTGAATTCTGAATTTTCTGCATAATATTTCTCCAAAAGAATTAAGTTTTTTGCACCATGATTAGTATATCACAAAACCTTAACTTGTACAATAGATTTTTTTATGATATAATTTTGTTATTCTATTTTACAGGAGTAATCTATGAACTGGATCAACGAAAGCATTATGTACAACATCTACCCCCTCGGCTTTGCGGGCGCTCCGAGGGAAAACGACTTCAAGCTCGAGTACCGTCTGGACAAAATCTATGACTGGATGGACAATTTCAAGAAGCTTGGGATCAACGCGCTCGTGTTCAACCCTGTTTTTGAGAGCACTCGCCACGGTTACGACACTATTGATTACTACAAAATCGACAGTCGTCTCGGCGATAACGAGTCGTTCAAAAAAATCTGCGACGAGCTTCACAAAAACGGTATCCGCGTTATCCTTGACGGCGTTTTCAATCACGTGGGACGCGATTTCTTCGCCTTTAAGGACGTTCAGGAAAAGCGCGAGGGCAGCGAGTACTGCTCGTGGTTTATGAACCTCAACTTCTGGGGCAATAATCACTACAACGACGGCTTCTGCTACGAAGGTTGGGCAGGTCACATCGACCTCGTAAAGCTCAATCTCGACAATCAGGCGGTCAGCGATCACCTCATCGGAGCGGTAAGGTACTGGATCAAGGAATTCGGCATTGACGGTCTCAGGCTTGACGCGGCAGACTGTATCAATATTGAATTCTTCAAGCGTTTGAGGAATGAATGTCTGAGCCTCAAGCCCGATTTCTGGCTTTACGGCGAAATCATCGGCGGCGACTACAATCGCTGGGCAAACGAGCACGCGCTTCATTCCGTGACAAACTACGAGTGCTACAAGGGTATCTACTCAAGCCACAACGACAAAAACTATTTTGAGATCGCCCACAGCCTTAACCGTCAGTTCGGCAACGGCGGAATCTACCGCGGGATCTACACCTTCAACTTTGTTGACAACCACGACGTTAACCGTATCGCCAGCACATTAAGAAACAAAGAGCACCTGTGCAATGTTCACACCGTCCTCTATACTATGCCGGGAGTTCCGTGCATATATTACGGAAGCGAGTGGGCGATCGAGGGCGTAAGAACAAGGACAAGCGACTATGAGCTGCGCCCGTGCCTTGACATCAACAATATCCCCAATCCGAATCAGAGGCTTTACAATCATCTGTGCAAGCTCGGAAAAATCCGCAAGGCCCTCCCCGCCCTCAAATACGGCGATTATGAAAATATAAATATCCGCAACGAACAGCTCGTATACCGCAGACGCTGTGACGGTCAGACAGTTTATGTCGCTCTCAACCTCAACGAAAACCCCTTTACAGTGGAGTTCAACGTTGACGGCTCAGGTGTACTTACCGACGCTCTGACAGGCGACAGATTCGACGCCAACAGCTACGCGAGGATAGAAGTTCCCGCTTGCGACTCAAGGATCCTCGTGCTCAACGACGGAAGCTTTGAGCTTGATCTCGACGAGGAGGTTATAATTCCTGTTGAGAATAATACAGAGGAGCCTGAGCTCAAGCCCGAGCCCGTAACACTCGGCAGATACCGCCATTTCAAGGGCAACGAATACGAGGTTATCGGAATCGCGAAGGACAGCGAAACTCTCGAGGAGATCGTGGTTTACAAGGCGCTCTACGGCGACTTCGGACTTTGGACAAGAAGCCGCAGAAACTTTGAGGAGATAGTCGAGCGCGACGGAAAAAAGCAAAGAAGATTTACAAAAATATAAAAAATGAGACTGTCGCGCTTTCGTGCGATAGTCTCAAGCTGTAAAACAGCCGTCGCGTGATAGCGACGGCTGTTGTTTTGTTTAATTACTTGATGTTTTTGAAGATGTTGTATTTGAATCGAGCGCGTTACCGAAGATGAATTTCACAAGCTTCTTACGGCTCTTTTCCATATCGTTGATCTGGATACAGGAGCCTGCCTCGGGGTCGTCATAATACGACCACAAACCCTTCTGCGGAATATTGTATTTCTTCATATCGTAATCAAGGTATGTCAGCGCTCTTGTGAGAAGTCCCGTGATCTCATCCTTCTTGAGGTTTGTGGTGATAAGCGGACCAACATCTGTTGCGATCTTGATGATCTTGTCCCAAGAAGCCTTTTTGAGCGACTTAAACACGGTGTCTATCAGCTTACGCTGACGGCTTGTTCTGTCCCAGTCATCTCCGTCAAGACCGATCTCGTTGTTGTCCTCGTCTCTGTCCAAGCCTCTGTTTCTTGCATACCAAAGCGCCTGCTGTCCGTTGAGATGAACCACGCCAGGGTCAGCCTTGAGGTTGTAGCGGTCGGAGCTCTGGTTGTTCTTGTACATCTGATAGTTGATGTATTCGATCTCATCAGCGGTAAGCTCAATGTCGATGCCGCCGAGCGTATCTATTACCTTCTTAAAGCTTGTAAAGTCAACGGCAGCATATCGGTCGACCTTGATACCGAAGTTCGCCTCAAGCGTACGGATAGCGAGTGAGGGACCGCCTCTGGGATATGAGTGGGTCATCTTGTCGTAGCCGTAGCCGGGGATGTAAAGATAAGTATCACGCTGGAACGAGGTGATCTTGATCGATTTGCTCAGGTTGTCGATCGACAGAAGCATCATCGAGTCGGAACGGCCAAAGTCATCCTTGCCGTGATTATCCTCGCCGAAAAGCATAATATTGAGCACCTTCGGGTGAGTGAGAAGCTCGCTGTCGGTGAACGACGTCGAAATATTTCCATCGTCGTCAGAGCCGACCTTGACCTTCTTATCGATAGAAACCTTGTCAAGGGTCTTGTAATTCGCCATACCTACTCCAAAGTAAAGCGCGATCGGAATCGCTCCTCCAAGCATAATAATAACGGCAAGTATGATCGATACTATTCTCAGGGCTCTGCCCTTCTTCTTGTAGAGCTTTTTCACCTGAGCATCCTGACTGATGTCAACAAGCTTTTCAGCGCTCTTTTTAGTGTTTTCTTTTGCCATAAATATATCTCCCGGTTCGATAGAATTCGATATTTTTCGCAATTATACTTATAACGCATTATATCACAACAAAGTAAAATATTATTCTATTATAGAATAATAACCTATCTGTAACCATTGTGGCGATTGTGTGAAAAGATATCGCGTCAGGAGTTCTGCTCATCGAGCGTAAGGCTGAACGACGGCAGAAACTCCGTCAAAAACCTATCCGCCTCGGGAATCTTCATTTCTCTGATCGATTTTTCCGTGGCTTCCTTGGCGCGGCGGAACTCGTCGTTGCCCATTCGGATCTCCTCAATGCACTTCACAAGCGCCGAAAGCTTGTCCGCTGCCTTAACATAAGGCTTGAGAGCGCTGTCGGAGGGATTGTCCGCAAGGATAAGGTCGCTGTACTCGCTTTGAAGCTCCTTGGGAAGCATAGCGACAAGCTTTTCTCCCGCGATACGCTCGACCTTCTTATACGACTGAATGATCTCGGGGTTATAATACTTGACTGGGGTCGGCATATCGCCCGTTATTATTTCGGTTGCGTCGTGATAGACGCCGAGCATAGCCGCCCGCTCCGCGTTCAGGCTGTCGCCCGTGTCGCGGTTATGGAGCAAAAAAAGCAAATGCGCGAACATCGCGACCTGAAGACTGTGCTCGCTGATGTTCTCGCTGTTAGTATTATTCATCAGCCCCCAGCGGCTTATGTATTTCATTCTTGAAAGCATAGCAAAAAAATGTGACATTATATTATGTCCTTTCCGATAAATATTGCGAATTGCGATCTGATGTGGTATACTACATAATATACTATTTTATGGAAAAAGTAAAGGGACACGGGGATATGAACGCGATAAAAACTCTCAAAAACACGGCGTACGGAAAACACGCGCTAAAGGCTTTTCTGCTTGGGCTGCTGCTTTCCGCGCTTTTGGTCGTGCCCGTGATAATACAACAGGGCGGTTTGTTCCTTTACTACGGCGATTTCAACGCTCAGGAGGTACCGTTCTATCAGCTTATGCACGATGAGTTCCTGAAAGGAAACTTCGGCTGGACGAATCTCACCGATCTGGGCACCGCCTCGGTAAGCTCGTATATGTTCTACATCTGCGGAAGTCCGTTCTTCTGGGTAACTCTGCTGTTCCCGAGCGAAGCTGTCCCCTATCTTATGGGGCCTCTGCTTATGCTCAAATTCGCGTTCGCGTCGCTCACGGCTTACCTCTATCTGAAACGCTATGTCAAAAATAAAAACCTCGCTGTCGCGGGAGCTTTGATGTACGCGTTTTCAGGCTTCTCTGTTTACAACATCTTTTTCTTCCACTTCCACGAGCCGATGATAGTTTTCCCGCTGCTGCTGCTCGCGGTGGACGAGTTTATGTACAACAACAGACGCGGTGTCGTCGCTCTCGCGGTTTTTTCCTCGTGTATCGTCAACTACTATTTCTTTGCGGGAATGGCGGTTTTCACGGCGATGTACTGGCTGATCCTCGTGTTCACAAACACATACAAAATCACGCTCTCAAAAATCCTTTTCTTTGCCTTGGAGGTCGTTCTCGGCTTCCTTGCCACGGCGTTTGTGCTCCTGCCGACGGTGCTTTTCATAATGGGCAATCCAAGGCTTTCGAGCTTCCCCGACGGATACGGAGCGCTTGTTTACGAAAACGCTCAGCGCTACGCCTATATCATTTCGAGCTTCTTCTTCCCGCCCGAAATGCCTGCCCAGCCCAACTTTACGCCCGAGGTCAACGCAAACTGGGCTTCTGTCAGCGGCTGGCTGCCGCTGGCCGGAATGACCGGCGTGATCGCTTATCTCCAGCTCAAAAAGCGCGACTGGCTTAAAAAACTGCTGTTTCTTCTGATACTTTGCGCGCTTGTGCCCGCGTTCAATTCGCTTTTCCAAATGCTCAACTCGAGTATTTTCTACGCCAGATGGTACTATATGTTCACTCTGATTACGGCTCTTGCCACGATCAAAGCGCTCGAGGAGAGTGAAGCCGACTGGGGCAGAGCGTTCGCGTGGAGCGCGGGTATCACGGCAGGTATCGCGCTGTTGATCGGTCTTATGCCTAACACCACCTACGATAACGAAGACGTTCCTTCGACTGCATTGGGACTTGAGGAATATATTGTAAGATACTGGATCTACGTAGCGGTCGCGATGTTCTCCCTTGCCGCGTTTGCGATGATCGTTTTCGCGTTCAAAAGAGACCGCCGCAAGCTCGGACTTCTCACGATAGCAGGGGTTTGTCTCGTTTCCTTACTAAGCTCTACCTACATCGTCCAGACAGGCAACTCTCTTGACCACAGCGATAAAAAGTTTATCAAAAATTACGCGATAAACGCGGCGGACAAGCTCGATATCGATGATTTGAAGAAAGTTCGCTCCGATTTTTACGAGTGCCCCGACAACACCCAGATGTTCTGGCAAATACAATCGATCAACACCTTCCACAGCGTCGTCTCCACAAGCATTATGGACTTTTACGACGCGGTTGGCATAACACGCGACGTCGCCTCGCGTCCCGAGACGGATAACTACGGGCTGAGAGGACTGTTCAGCTGCAAATATCTTTTTGACGAGATCGACGACAACGACGAGGACGAATACTCATTCATAAATGAGGATGAACGCACCAAAATGCCCGGCTGGAAGTTCAAAGAAAACGTCAACGGCTGCCGCGTTTACGAAAACGAATACTACATTCCGATGGGCTTCACCTATGACCGCTTCATCAGCGAGAGCGAGCTTCGGAATATCGACAGCAGACACCGCACCGAGGCTGTTCTCAAGGCTTTGGCGCTCGGCTACGACGATCTTCTCAAATACAGGGAAATCACAGGCTGCACCGAGGATGATATAAAACAGCTGAAAAAGGACGACGCGAAGAAAAAGCATAAATTCGACAGCATAACAAAGCAGTTTGAGTACGGCGAGATCGAATACTTCAAGGACTGTAAAAAGCTTAAGGAGAATACCGCCGAGGACTTTGAGTATACAAAAGACGGCTTTAAGGCGGAGTTTGAAAACAAGGGCGGCGACAACCTGCTGTTTTTCAGCGTTCCGTACGACCGAGGATGGTCTGCCGAGGTCAACGGCAAAAAAGCCGAAATCGTCAAAGCTCAGGTCGGTTTTATGGCGGTAAAGGTCAAGGGACAGGAAAAGAGCAGTATAGTTTTTAAATACGAGCCGTTTGGTTTCCGCATCGGAATTATAATCAGCGTTATCTGTGGTATAATATTTTTTATGTATCTGGCGGCATTGACCGCGTATAAAATCATCAGAAAGAAAAGAGAATGAAAATTGAGTTTTGGAGAAAACATTCTGCAATATAAAGACGATATTCTCAGGGACTTAAAGACATTGCTTGAGATACGTTCGGTATCCTCGGAAAGCGAGGAGAATTGTGTTCGCGCGCTTGACTTTGTGCTCAAAAGAGCCGAAGAAATGGGGCTTGAAACAAAAAATACAGATAACATAGCAGGTCACGTTCAGCTTGGCAGCTCGGGGAAGCTCTGCGGAGTTCTCACCCATCTTGACGTTGTTCCCGCGGGAAAGAACTGGACGGTTGAACCCTTCACACTCACCCGAAAGGACGGCAGACTATTCGGCAGAGGTATCGACGACGACAAGGGCGCGTCGATCATCGACCTCTACTGTCTGAAAGCGCTCAAGGACAGCGGGATCGAGGGCAAAAACACTCTCAGGGCTATTTTCGGCACCGACGAAGAAATCGGTATGACCGATATGGAAACTTATTTCAAAAGCGAGCCTCTTCCCGATCTTTCCTTTACTCCCGACAGCGATTATGGGATCTGCTTTGCCGAAAAAGGCATTTTACAAATCAAAATATACAGCGACCGAAATGACGGCACGGTTTTGAGCGCTATCAAGGCAGGGGACGCGGTCAACGCCGTTCCCGACGAGGCAAAGGCTCTGCTATATGTTTCGGAATCGGAAACGAACCACCTCAAGGCCGCCAGCAAAAAATATGACGGAAAATTCAATTTTATTGATACGATAGACGGCCTTGTCATAGAAAGCTTCGGAAAAGCTTCCCACGCCTGCGAACCCGAAAAAGGCTTTAACGCCGCTCTGGCGCTTACGGAGTTTCTGAACGGAGAGTTCTCTGAGGAGGAGGTTGGAAGCCTTTGCGACTTTATCGGCTTTGCCGTTCGCCGCGAGACAGACGGAACCTCGCTCGGACTCAAAATGCGCGACTATGTTTCGGGCGATTTGAGCTGTAATCTCGGAAAAATCAGGCTCAATGATAACAGCGCTTACCTCACCCTTGACATTCGCTATCCTGTAACGATGAGCGGAAAGTCGATTCTTGCCAGAGTTGAGAAAAGCGCGGAGCTGCGTGATCTCAAGGTCGAGGTGATTCACCACGCGGAACCGCTTTATCTGCCGAAGGAGAGCCGTACCATCGAGCTGCTCAGCTCAGCATACGAGAGCGTTATCGGAGAAAAGCCCGAGCTTTACTCAACAGGCGGCGGTACATACGCGCGTATGCTCGGCGGAAAGGGCGTGGCGTTCGGCCCCGCGTTCAAGGACGACAATGTGAATATGCACAACGCCGACGAAAGCATTGATGAGGAAAAATTTTTCCTTCACGCAAAAATTTGTCTGGAAACGATGTACAGAATGTACACCGAGGAAATATAGGAGCGAGCTATGAAAGCAGCAGGTATTATCCGCTCACAGTCAAGAGCCGCCCTCAAGGGCAACTGGGTCGCGGCAGTCGCGGGAGTTTTCACGCTTTTGGCGTTCATATTTTTGGGAGTATTTATATACTCTCTTCTGATACTGTCCTCGGGCGCTTTTGACGCGAACGACAATCTCAGACACGGCGCCGAGCCCGTTTTGCTCGCTGTACTCTGTCTGTCGTTTTTACTTATTTTCGCGCTCACGCCGATAAAAAACGGCGTTTTCAGAATGTTTTACAATCTCAGCGAAAACAAAAAGTGCGAATTATCCGACGCGTTTTATTTCTTTAACAGAAATTTATATTTCAAAACGATTGCATTCAACGCTCTCACGGCGCTCAAACTCGCGCTGAACATTCTGATCGGTCTTTCGCCGTATATTATTTGCTCTGTAATTTGCGAGTTTTTTTCTGACGTCATACTAACCACGGTTTCAGCCAACGAGATCCTCGAGACAGTCAAGATCATTCTTTTGTCGCTGGGATTTGCAGCGGCGGCTGTGCTTTCGCTCAGACTGCTCGTGACAGAGTTTCTCTACGGAGCTCAGTTGAGCGAAC
Source organism: uncultured Eubacteriales bacterium (assembly GCA_900316385.1). GTDB lineage: Bacteria > Bacillota > Clostridia > Oscillospirales > Acutalibacteraceae > Ruminococcoides. The sequence goes on from ONCP01000013.1 coordinate 13,626, forward strand.
GGCCCTTCACGGAAACAAAGCTCATGCTCAAGGGTCACTCCGCGGATCTATTCAAGCTTTTTATTTCTTTTATACTATGGATTCTTCTCTGCTTCTTCGTGCTCCCGATTTTCTACGTTATCCCCTATTTTCTGACATCCTTCGCAACGAGCACGAAATGGCTGTTCAAACTTTACAAGGAAGGTACAAGGTATGATTATAACAATAGGAGTTATAGCCTATAACGAAAAAAACTCGCTGGGCTCTCTGCTCAAGGACATTTGCAAGCAGACCTACGACCATAAAAAAATAGAGGTTATCCTTGTGGACAGCAACTCCACAGACAACACAAAGGTCATTATGGAAACCTTCCGCAAAAATAACGCTCAGGACTTTTTTGATGTTAAGGTACTCTCAAACCCCAAGAAAACCCAGCCCTGCGGCTGGAATGTTGTACTCAAAAACTACTGCGGAGACGCTGTTGTCAGGATTGACGCTCACGCCTCTATCCCCTCGGACTTTATCGAGAAGAACGTAAAGACGCTTGAGGAAGGCGAAAATATTTGCGGCGGCTTCAGGCCGAACATCATTGACGAGCCCACCGCGTGGAAGGAAACTCTCCTGCTCGTTGAGACCTCGATGTTCGGCAGCTCGATCGCTCCTTACCGCCGTCAGCAGGGCAAGACCTACGTAAACTCGCTGTTCCACGGCGCGTACAGACGCGAGGTTTTTGACAAGATCGGATATTTCAACGAGAACCTGACCCGTACCGAGGACAACGAGGTTCATTACCGAATGAAAAAGGCGGGATTCAGGATCTGCTTTAACCCTGAGATCATCTCCTATCAGCACACCAGAAACACACTCAAGGGTATGATCAAACAGAAATTCGGCAACGGCAAATGGATAGGACTCACTCTTTCGGTTTCGCCAAAGTGTCTTTCATATTATCACTTTGTTCCGTTCCTGTTTGTCGGAGCGCTGATCGTTACCTCGGCGATCGCCTTGCTCGGCTATCCGCTTCTGCTCGAGATACTTCTGCTGCTCTACTCGATGTTTGATTTTGTCAACACCGTCAGCTGCTTTACAATGCGCGACATCCGACCTCACTTCTTTTTGCTTCCGTTCCTTTTCCCGCTGATGCACCTCGCGTACGGCTTCGGAACGATCGTGGGTATATTAGATATCCCGTTCTGGAAACACAAGCTGAAAAAAGAAAAGAACGAAGCTGTCGAAGAACTGCCCGAAGAAAAATAAGCGACCATCTATTATGTCAGAAATACTTTCACTCTCACCCGAAGAGCTCCGAGCGCTTCAGCTCAAGGAGCTTGACATTCTTAAATACTTCCGCGATTTTTGCGATTCTCACAACATCACCTACTACCTTTGCGGCGGGTGTCTTATAGGCGCGCTTCGCTACGGCAAATTCATCCCGTGGGACGATGACGCGGACGTTTTTATGCCGAGAGCCGACTATGAAATATTTATCAAGACCTACCTTGAGGAGAACCCCTCGAAGCGTTTTGTTCTTCTCAACGAAACCGACGAGACCTTCACTCGCAACTGCTTTGCCACGCTGGTAGACACGAGCGTGACGCTCGTCAAAAATTATCAGCAGGATCTTGATATCCCGCACGGCGTAGCGTTCGACATCTTTCCTATTGACGCGAGGCCGTCGAAAAAAAGCCAAAAATATCTCCAGTTTTTCTGGTGCATTATATACTCGCTTTTCAGAGCGCAAACAGTTCCCGAAAAACACGGCGGGATCATGGCGCTCGGCAGCAAAATACTGCTCGGTATTTTCCGAAGCTACAAGCGCAGAAAAAAAATCTGGAAATTCGCCGAAAGGCGTATGACGAGCTATTCACTCGACGACTGCGAGCTTATCTGCGAGCTTTGCGCGGGCCCGAGGATAATGAAAAACGAGTACCCGAAGGAGTATTTTGAAAGAGCGGTAGAGCTGGAGTTTGAAGGCGAAAGGTTCAAGGCTATGAACGGCTACGACGGTTACCTCAAGCTTGCGTTCGGCGAGGATTATATGACGCCTCCGCCCGAGAGCGAGCGCGTGATAAGCCACGACCTCAAAAAGCTTGATCTTAACACACCTTGCATATAATAAATTTTATAAATCGATCTATAATAAAAAACCTTCCTTTCGGAAGGTTTTTTAACGTTTTATTTTAACTTTGCCCAACGCTTTGCATACCACAAAAATCAAAAGCGCTGTCGGAACGAACTTTATCCCCTCGCTGATTATCCTTGTCCAGAGGTAAAACATAAAGCTGTCGCCCTTACCCGCTCCGTAAATGAAGTAGAGCCAGTAGCCCGATAGTAAAACCTCGACAAAAACCGCGTTTATTGCCTGGGAAATAAGCACGCTTTTTAAATTGATATTATTCTTATAAAGAAATAAGCCGAAAATTATACCTGTCAGGATTCCGTTAAGAGTAAACCCGGGAAAATAACTGCCTCCGCTTGCGGGATTGATAAAAAACGATAAAATATCGCCCAATCCGCCGACCAGAGCCGCCGACACAGGGCCGAACAACGCAGCCGTGACAGCAATCGGAAGAAAGTTGAGACTGAGCTTCAAGAGATTCCCGAACATCGGCATAGTCGCGTTGGCAAATATGCCCACAATAATCCTGATCGCGAGAAGCATCGCGACAGCGGTAAGCGCGTACACACTTTTTAATTCTTTAAACGAATTTAATACTTTTTCTGATAGCTTCATAATACCGTCCTTAAAAAGAAAAGCGGACAGCAACGCCATCCGCTATATTTTGACCAAAACAGCGGGATGCGAGGTCAGCACCGCGGCACAGCCTTCGTCCCTCTGACAACTCCCCGTTCAAAGGACACTTTACGCGCGAACCTCTACTCTGTGAACAATGGTATTATACCACATTTAATAAATTTGTCAAATAATCTTCGCGAAGATAAGGAGCACAAGGATCATTGTCGCCACGATCAGCGCCGAAATGCTGAGAAGTATGACGGTATTCATCACCTTGTTTGTGCCGTCGGCGGATTCGCGCTCGGGTACAAGTTTCGACTTTCTGAGAGCCGTTACGACGCCCTTATACAAGAACAGCACAAGCGCGGAATTGAGCCCCGCCTTAATTGCGTTGAAGGGGATCAGAACCGTTGGGAACAGATCAAGCACCGCTTCTCTGGGGATTCCCTGATAGATCGGCGTAATAATATAATTCCATAAAAGCATTATAGCTACCATTGAAAACGAGCCCGCAACAAGTCCGATAATGGCGCGCGGGAGCGTTTTTTTTCGGTAATAAATCACCGAAGCGATACCCACAAAGACGCCCGAGGCAAGAAAGTTCATCAGCAAGCCTATGGGACCCGTCGTGCTGACGGTAACCATCTCGACAAGACAAACGATGAGCGACATAACTATGCCCGCGATCGGTCCGTAGATAAAAGCGCCGATGGTGAGTATAACGTCCTTAGGCTCATAGGTAAGGAATCCGCTTATGTTCGGAAGTCTGAGAAAGAAATCCGCCGCCATCGCCAGCGCGGTAAGCATTGCGAGGGAACAAATCATTTTTACACGTTCCGTTCTTTTGTCAGTCATAAAAATTACCTCCGTAGTATAAAAAATGAAAAACCCTGTCGGAAGAAAATCCAACAGGGCTAAATCACAGCTGTACTGCGTCTTCTACCATCCGGACTATACCGTCGGCGCCTGAATTTCACAGGCTCAGCGCGCTTAAAGCGCGGTCGCGGGCTATACCGCCGGTGGGGAATCTCACCCCGCCCCGAAGACAACTTCTGATATTATTATATACTTTTGAATCGATTTGTCAACCGTTTACAGAATTATCAAGGAACTCAACAGCATTAAAAAATTACTTGAGATAATATGTCGTGTCGCCGATGGCGCCGTCAATACCCTTGAAGCCGTTTTCACAGCATACATATACTCTCATATTCGCCTTTCCGAGCGAGCCTGTTGAGAGGGTATTGTTGGTAACGGTTTTTTCTTCTCCCGTAACAGCGTCGATATACTTGCCGTTGGGGATATTCTTGAACGTAGCGGAACCGCTGATCGAAACAAGCGCGAGCGAGTCAACGCCTTCTTCTTTGTCGGTATAACGACGGATGAACGCCATATCGCCGCTCACATAGCCGCTTTCGGCGGTATACTGACCCTTCTGAAGCGCGGGAATCGCGCGTCTGATTGAGTTCAGCTTGCTCAAATGCTTGCAGAGGGGCTTTTCAAGCGTTGCCGCGACATTTCCCGTAGCGGTAAACTTACTGAAATCTGTCGTGCTAACGTCGCCCTCAAGGTAATCGCCGTAGTAGGCTCTGCCTGTTTCGGCAAGCGGAGCATTGGGACCGACGTCGATTTTCATACCCTTTTGGAACTCGACCTCGGAGCCGTAGTATACGCACGGGATACCGCGGAACGTAAATATGAGGTCAAGGTTCTCCGCCCAGGTGAGTTCTCCGCCCTTGAAGCGTTCTTTTTCTTCGGGCTTTTCGGGAGCGTAGTCATGGGAATCAACGTACATAACGGAATAGGAGGAATCGTTATAATACTTATCTCCCGATTTGCCGACGCCGAAGGCTTCCTTGGCGTTGCCGAACATCCTGTGCATCTGGAAATCAATAGCGCTCATACCCGAATACTCGCTGTGGTCGGGCTCGTGATATTTGATCCCCTTGAGGAACACATTATCCGATGTGGGCTGCTTGGAGGTATCATCCTCGGCAAGATAATGGTCAAAGGTAAGGTTCATATTGGCGTTTACATCCTCCGCCGACGAACCCCAATGCCACGAATCAGCCCACTTGGGATTGCTTTCCTTCCAAGTATAGAAGGGAGAGCTTTCCTCGGCGTGATCGCGGTACCAGACCTGAGTGTAACGGGTGCAGACCTCTCCGAACATGAAGAATCCGTTTTTGCCCGAATCCTCCGCCGCGGCAAGGAGCTGCGGATTATACATAAGATTTAATGAAACTCTGGGAATATGGCGAACCGTATCAACACGGAACGCGTCGACGCCCATCTCGATATACTTTGAATATGCGTCGGTCGTGTACTTGGCTACATCGGGGTTTTCCGTGTTGAGGTCAACACAGTCGCCCTCGATCTGGCAGTACTTACAAGTCCAGTCGTCCCAGTTAAGGCTCTGGAAATAGCCTGTATGCCAATAGTTGTGCGGATTATACCTGTTGCCGTCCTTGGAGACCTTTTCGGAGGTATAGTCCGTCTTATCGGGCTGAGAGCCTTTTGAATTGCCGAGAGTACCGGGATATGTGGTATCCTTCATCAGGTTAAGACGCGCGTCATACTGCGTCTGCGGAGGAAGGTTCCAGTACTCCTCAGCGGTGCTTACGCCCGCGATATCAAGCAATTCCTTGGTGGGGATCATACACTCCGTGATATTACCCAAATCCTTTGTGTAGTCCTTTTCAAACTCGTTGCAGAGATTGGTCTCGCCAAAGTTGCCCGTGTGATTCCACACAACGTCCTGAACGATCTTCATACCCTTTGCGTGGGCAGCGTCGATCAGATCCTGGTATGTAAAATCGGAGCTTTCGTAACGCGGGTCGACCTTGTCAAAGTTCATCGCGTGGTAACCGTGATAATCGTAGCCCGAGGCGTTTTCAACAACGGGTGTGATCCAGATCGCGGAGAAGCCGAGAGCCTTGATGTAGTCAAGCTTTTCCGCCAGACCCTTAAAGTCGCCGCGCCACGGAACGTCGGTGTCGGGGTTGCCCGCCTTACCGTCATCCCAGCAGTGGACGTTGTTAGAGCTGTCGCCGTCATAAAAACGTGTAGGCATAACAAAGTAAATACTTTCCTCACGGAAGTCAATGCTGTCCGCAGAGTCTTCCTTTTCGGGATTGGACGAACGCCAGATCCTGTTTTTATACCACCATTCGCCCGTGTTGCGCGACAGCTCGGACGAAAGCTGCTTACCGAATTTATCGGTAAATAGAATGTTTATCTTTGTAACATCATTGAAGGTATATGTATACCAGTTTTCTCCTTCAGCACTGTCAGCGGTCATTGCTTCACCGGGATACTCGGTCTCGATATTCTGAGGAAGCGAGTTCCAGTAATAAATGCATGGAGTGTCGTTTTCGCACTTGAAGTGGACAATGATTTTGCTGTCAGAGGAAACAGGCGTCGTTTCCGCGGCAGTAACACTTACGCCGATAACGCAAGCAGAGGAGATGATGAAGAGAGAAAGCAATACCGTCAATATTCTCTTAACAATCATAACTGACCCCCTAATTATTTAAACAGAAGCTTCTTTTGGAGTTCGTTAGCGTCCTGAATCTTTACAACGCCGTCACGATTATAGTCAGCGAGCGTAAGATTGATCGGATTATTGTAGTGAGCGAGGTACATCTGGATCGTGGTTACGTCGTTGATATTCAGATTGCCGCTGTCATCGGCATCACCGTAGAGCAATCCCGGAGTTGTCGGATCAGTAGGGTTAGTGGGGTTAGTGGGATTGGTAGGATTGGTAGGATTGGTGGGGTTGGTGGGATTTGTCGGTGTTGTCGGATCGGTATTCTCTGTTATGGAATTCACACTTGTGTAGGTGTAGGTTCTTGTAACCGTAGTGTTGTAGGAATTCTGAACATATGCCGTAAAGGTATAGATACCGAGCTGCGAGGGAGTGTAATTAAAGATCTTGTTCGTAGTATAGTAGGCGATGTTCTGAGTGTTATCGGGAGCCTTTACTACGATCTTGTAGAAGAGAAGTCCGTTACCCGTATTTCCGCCGATAGCGTCGGTCGTGAAGGCGATCGAGGCGCCCTTCTTGATCTGAGAAACAGTATTGAGCGAATTAGCAAAACCGCGGATATACGCGCCCTCAAGAGAACCCGCGTCCTCGACCGTATAGTTCAGGGAACGGGAATTTGTGTTGTTCGAGGAATCCGTTACGTCAACAGTGATCTTGTATGTGCCCGCTGTGTTCGGAACCCATACGCACGAGGACGAAGCACCCTCGGAAATAGTTGTTCCGTTAGCCGAGAACTTGTAGGAAAGCGACCCGCCCGCCGTTGTCTTGGCGGCTACGTTAAAGGTAACGCTTGTACCTGTGTAGATTTTGGTCTCCTCAAGGTTAGCGGTAAAGGAAGTGATCTTTACGGGAGAGGAAAAATAAATATCCCAGTTTTTGGTGGAGTTGTTATAGCGGTTCTTGTCGGAGGGAAGAACCATATCATTTGTTTTTCCGTTATCTCCGCCTGGATTAAAGATGATATTATCAAACTTTTGGGAATAGTTGTACTCCAAAACGCCATCGCCGATATCGGTCATTTCTTCACCTGGCCAACCATGGTTTTCTACCTTGGGGCTTTCATTCCACATATAGACGTAAACCTTGCTCCACTTTGCATCGTTCTGGCAGTATACGGTGCCCGCTCCGCCCGAAGGATCTGTTGGGTTTGTGGGATTGGTGGGGTTGGTCGGATTAGTGGGGTTTGTAGGATCGGTCTCACCCTGATAAGCGCTCCATGATACCTGGAACTTATTGTCGGCGCTGTTCGGCTTGGCAACCTGACCGACGCCGCTGAACGTAAGATCGCCGGACTGATACTGGCTGGAGCCGTTGTTGAAGATAATATTAGCGTAATCTCCGTTAACGTCATATGACCAGATGTCGCCTTCAACCTTTGTCATTTCTTGTCCGGGCCAGTCTTTGTTCACGCCCGAGGAGCCGCCCCACATATAGCAGTGAGGTGTGTCAAAATGTGTTACGGAGTTATCAAAGTAAACCTTGCCTGTAACGGCGGAGACAGAAGCACCCGCAATCACCGCGCAGGTCGCGATAACAGCCATAACGAGCATTAAACTGATGAATTTTAAAGCTCTTTTCTTCATAAAAATTTCCTCCTTCTAAATCTTATCTGTTTTCATTTCAAAACTTCCCATAATAAGATTTATAATCAATAATATTATATCAATAAAGCCCTTATTTAATTTTCCTATATAGAATTAAGTCTGTGGTCAAAACGACGATATTTTTTCAATTATTTTATTAATTTTGTCCATTATTATTAATAAAAAGGGTTTTTTAGGCGCGAAAAAACAGGGGTCGAAACTCAAAGTTCGACCCCGAAAAGCTATGAATTATTATTTTCCTTTGATTCTGTCCCAGTAAGCCTTGAAGCTCTGCTCATTTTTATTATCGCCGAACTCGTAGTATACAGCGTCCCTGAGTGAATCGGGCAAATACTGCTGTTCAACGTAATGATCGGGATAGCTGTGCGGATACAGATAGAACTGACCCTTGTTTTGATTATCCTCGCCGTCATAATGCTTGTTTTGGAGTCGGCGCGGAATGGATCCGCCCTTCCCCGCCTTTACGTCGGAGATCGCTCTGTCGATCGCCGTAATTCCCGAGATAGACTTGGGCGCGTTGCACACCATTATAACGGCGTCAGCGAGCGGTATCCTAGCCTCGGGAAGCCCGACCTTCATAGCCATATCGACGCAGGCGTTGACTATCGGAAGAAGCTGAGGGTAAGCAAGCCCTACATCCTCTGCCGCGCAGACCATCAGCCTTCGGCATGCCGAGGGCAGGTCGCCCGCCTCCAGAAGTCTGGCGAGGTAATGGATCGCGGCGTTCGCGTCGGAGCCGCGCATACTTTTTTGATACGCCGATACGATATCGTAATGCTCGTCGCCGTCGCGGTCGTAGCGCACCGCTGATTTCTGGGTCAGCTCGTCCACGGTGGAATAATCCACCGTTCTTTTTCCGTCTGTTTCGGGAGAAGCCAGCACGGAAAGCTCGACGGCGTTCATCGCCTTTCTCACATCGCCGCCGCAGGCGGTAGCTATGTGGGTGACGCTTTCGTCCTCGATCTCGATCTCGACATCCATTTCCTCCGCAAGGTAGTCTAAACCCCTGAGCACCGCCTTTTCGATCTCCTTGGGCTCGACGCTCTTGAATTCAAACACGGTGCTGCGAGATAAAATAGCGTTGTATACGTAAAAATACGGATTCTCCGTAGTTGAAGCTATCAGAGTGATTTTGCCGTTCTCGATATACTCAAGCAAGGTTTGCTGCTGCTTTTTGTTAAAATACTGTATCTCATCAAGGTAAAGCAAAATACCGTTGATACCCATAAGCGTATCGGCAGACGCAAAAAGCTCCTTGATATCGGCAGTTGAGGCGGTAGTTCCGTTTAGCTTCTTGAAGGATTTATTTGTGATTTTCGCGATATAGTTGGCAAGCGTGGTCTTTCCCACGCCCGAAGGGCCGTAGAAAATAAGGTTCGGAATAACGCCGCTCTCGATTATCCTGCGAAGCGGCTTATTTTTTCCGAGCAAGTGCTTTTGCCCCACGATATCATCAAGCGTCTCGGGACGCAGTCTGTCGGCAAGCGGCGCTGACATAACAAAACCTCCGTTAAAATATATTCAAAAAAGGGCAGACCCGGTCTGCCCTCTTAATTATTCGTACAGGGGATATTTCGCGCAGATTTCCTCAACACCCGCTCTGACCTTGTCGGCGTTCGCCTCAAAGTCTTTGAGAACGAGGGTGATGTACTCGGCGATCTTATCCATATCGTCTTCCTTAAGACCTCTTGTTGTAACCGCGGCAGTGCCGATACGCACACCCGATGTCACAAACGGAGAAAGGGGCTCGTTGGGGATAGTGTTCTTGTTAACAGTGATATAGCACTCGTCCAAGCGCGCCTCAAGCTCCTTGCCTGTAACGCCTGTTCCGCGCAGATCCATAAGCAGAACGTGGTTATCCGTGCCGCCCGAAACGAGCTTACAGCCACGCTTTACAAGACCGTCGGCAAGCGCCTTGCAGTTCTTGACGATCTGGGAAGCGTATTCCTTGAACTCGGGCTTCATAGCCTCGCCGAAGCAAACTGCCTTCGCGGCGATCGTGTGCATCAAGGGACCTCCCTGAGTTCCGGGGAAAACAGCCTTGTTGATATCCTTGGCGTACTTTTCCTTCATAAGGATAAGACCGCCTCTGGGACCTCTGAGAGTCTTGTGAGTCGTGGTAGTAACAAAGTCGCAGTAAGGAACGGGGTTCGGGTGAGCTCCGCCCGCTACAAGACCCGCGATATGAGCCATATCCACCATAAGATAAGCTCCGACCTCGTCGGCGATCTCACGCAGACGCTTGAAGTCGATCACTCTGGGGTATGCGCTGGCGCCCGCTACGATGAGCTTCGGCTTGCATTCCTTCGCGATCTCGAGCACCTTGTCGTAATCGATATAATGAGTTTCGGGATCGACGCCGTAAGGAACGAAATTAAAATATTTTCCCGAAATATTTACAGGTGAGCCGTGAGTAAGGTGTCCGCCCTCGTTAAGGTTCATACCCATAACAGTGTCACCGGGTTCAAGCATGGCAAAGTAAACCGCCGTGTTTGCCTGAGCGCCCGAGTGAGGCTGAACGTTGCACGCCTCTGCACCGAAGAGCTTGCAGGCTCTTTCCCTCGCGATATCCTCTACAACGTCCACGCACTGGCAACCGCCGTAATAACGCTTTCCGGGAAGACCCTCGGCGTATTTGTTGGTAAGTACGCTGCCCATAGCCGCCATAACAGGCTCGCTGACAATATTCTCGCTGGCGATAAGCTCAAGGTTGCGTCTCTGACGCGCGAGCTCGTCCGCCATCGCGTTACCGATTTCGGGATCGTACTGCTTTAACAGCTCAATATTCTTCATTTCCTTCATTCTGATTCCTCCATTTTTTCTTTTTCCTGGATTGGCCAGTTTACCTATGTATATATGTGATATCCCCCCAAAGCGAGCTAACTCGAACACTCGCCGTGGAAGGACAGGAATGTCCTGTTCAATTCGACATATCAAGAACCGTATCGATCAGCCTGTACATATCCTCAAGCGTACTGACCTTGCCCGCCTCGTTGCGGAGCTTAGCGGCTCCCTTGAAGCCCTTCAGGTACCACGCGAGCTGCTTTCTGGACTGGAGCATACCCATATACTCACCCTTATACCTGACAACTCGCTCGATATGCTTTCGCATTATTTCAAGTCTTTCTTCTGCTGTCGGCGGCTGTGATATAATTCCTTTTTCGAAATAATCTGTTAAAATTTTAAAAATCCACGGCGCACCGAGCGCGGCTCTGCCGATCATAACGGCGTCGCAGCCCGTGTAATTGAGCATTTTCTCGGCAGACCTGACGTCTCTGACGTCGCCGTTGCCTACAACAGGCACGCTGACGGCGTTTTTGACCGCCTTGATGATCTCAAGATCACACTGACCCGAATAATACTGCTCGCGCGTTCTGCCGTGAACAATAACGGCGTCACAGCCGTTTTCCTCACAGATTCGCGCAACCTCAACAGCGTTCACGCTGTCCGAAGAAAAGCTCTTGCGTATCTTGACGGTAACGGGAACGCCGACCGACGCTTTGACCGCCGCGACAATCTCTCCGCACAGCTTCGGGTTCTTCATCAAAGCGGAGCCTGAACCGTTATTGGCGATTTTCGGAGCAGGGCAGCCCATATTGATGTCGATCACATCAGCGCCGACTCTGACCGCAAGCTTCGCGGACGAAGCTATGGTATCGGGCTCGTTTCCGAAAAGCTGAATGCCGCAGGGGTGCTCGTCCTTGGCGATCTCCATAAGCTCAAGGCTTTTCCTGTCGCCGAAGCTCAGCGCCTTCGCGGAGACCATCTCCGTCTCGCGGTAGCCCGCGCCGAAGCCCGCGCACACCTGACGGAACGCCATATCCGTTATACCCGCAAGCGGAGCAAGGAAAAACCTCGAATTTATCTCAAGATCTCCGAGCTTCATCGGCGTGTGTCCTTGCTGTAATACGACTGTTTGGTGCGGTTATTGTAATATTCGTCATTGAGCAGACGCTTCTGCCCCGTGATCTTGTCGCCGTCGTCGTAGCGTTGTTTACCGCCGCCGCCGTAATAATGCGACTTGTTGCTGATGATAACGATCAGAACAGCCAAAAGTCCGATGATCACGCAAGCCCAGCTGACTATGCCATAGGTAAAATCGCTGTTATCGGCTGACTTTTTCCTCGGAGCGGTAGGCGTGGGAGCGGTGTCCGCCTCGGGGAGATCCTTGAGGTCGTTGTCCAGCACGGCGTAGGTCTCCTGCGTTTCATCCTCGCTGTCATCGTAGGTTTCCTCAGTCTCGGGCTCGGTGTCCTCGGTTTCCTCGGTCTCGGGCTCGGTGTCCTGAGTATCCTCGGTCGCCTCGGTCTCGGGCTCGGTGTCCTGAGTGTCCTCGGTCGCCTCGGTCTCGGGCTCGGTGTCCTGAGTTTCCTCGGTTTCCTCGGTCTCGGGCTCGGTGTCGTCCTCAACATATTCGGACGCGCTGACGCTCTCGTCCTCCGTAGCGTACACGCTGACTGCCGAGAACGATAGGAGTAAAGCTATGAAAGATAAAGCAAAAAATCTCTTTAACTTCATACCGAAACCTCGCCGAATAATGTGAAAAATTGCGCCTGAACACAACTTAACTCATACATTATAGCAAATTAAGTATGATTTTGCAATACTTGGGCGAGGGCTTTGCCTAATAATTTTCCCGAATACACCGCTTCATCAAGCGTATTCGAGTCCGTACCCACCTCGATCAGCAGTGAACCCGTGTTTATATTCATATTATAAACAAAGTCGCCGAAATCGAGCGGACGCGTCATTCCTGCGAAATTATCCTCGCAGGTTTTCTGGAGTTTCAAGGCGAAACCGAGGTTCTTTTTCCACTCAGGGAACCCGTAAGAGCCGTCCTCGTCATAGCCTGACATTATCATGATCTGAGCGGCTTTTTTGCCGTTATATGTAAAGGTCGGCTTGACCTTATAGTCATCCGCGCCGATAGAATCGCGGTGGATATCGAGCGTCACCTTGATTTTCGGATACTTCTCAAGATTTCTGTAAACCGTCTCGGCGCTTCTTTCGTAGCTTCCGTTATACGCGGAGTCGTGAACCGTGGTGTCGTGCGCCACGCCTATCCCCTTTTCCCTGAGCTGTTCCGCGATCGCCTCCCCGACTCTCGTGACGTTGTACCGCTCGTCCGAGGTTCTGGGATAGAAGTCGGAATAATAATATCCCGCGTCGCAGTCGAGATAGCTCTCAGAGGTGTGGGTGTGATAAATCAGCACCTGAACATCGTCTGTGTCCTCAAACTCAAAACCGAGCTTACTTTCGAGCGTCTCTCCGATATCGAGGTCATAGGAGGTGTTGTTCTCAACATAAAAATCATCATAGCTCTCGGCGTAGCCCGTGATCAGCTTTGTATAGACAGGGTATCTCACCGCGTCGCCGTGGTCGGCAAAGGTGTTGTAATATGACGAGGGAAAATTCGACGATACGGGCTCGGTTTCCGTTACCGAGGCTTTCTTCGCTTTTTGCTTTTTTGTCGGCTTTTGAGTTTTCTTTTCAGGCTGTTCCGTCGGCATATTGCCCTTAGACATCGTAAGCGCCGCCGCCATAAGAGCGGTTTTGTCGCCCGACATAAACTCGGGCGCGCGTGTTCCGACGCAGACGACCGCCAGCGTCACAAGCAAAACCGATACTCCCGCCGAGATAAGCTTTTTTATTCTTCCTTTTCGCATATGACCACCTGTATTTTACTTCTTCAGATAATAATATGCGAAAGCGCTCAAAATTATTACATAAGGCTCTCGATGATCTCCATATCCACATTCTGCTGCAAGGCGTAGTTGAGGCACATTGAAATCAGCCTGCCCGCGCGGTCGATCAACAGATCTATCTCCTTTGGTGTAACGACCATAGAACGGTTTTCGGGGCTGAGAGAGCTTTTCAGCTCCTCATAGGTTTTCGCGTCGTCGACCTTCAGCGTATCGCAGACAAGGGTGAGCGCGTCCACGACCGTCGGAACTCCGACAGAGATCACGGGAGCTCCGACGGTTCCCTGATCTATCCTTTTTCTGTGGTTTTGAACACCCGCCCCCGGTGAAATGCCCGTATCGCTGATCTGGAGCGTACAGCCAAGCCTTTCGAGCCGCCTTGAAGCGAGAGCGTCCACGACTATCACAACGTTGGGGCGCAGCTTTTTTGAGATACTCTCAATATATTCCAGCGTTTCGATACCCGTCTGACCTGTCACGCCCGTGCTCAGCACAGCAACGGGACGAAGTCTGTCCAATCCCGTGCTTCTTGCGATCTCGCCCGTGATATGGCGCGTAGCGAGAACTCCCGAAACGCTCTTTGGTCCTAACGCGTCGGGCGTTATTTCGGGATTTCCCAAGCCGCAAACGAGAGCGAGCCCGTTCACGGGGATCAGCTGTCGGATTTCTCTGCCGATAGCCCTGATCCGTTCGTCGGTCGCGAGAATATTGTCAGTCATCGCGGGAACATCTATCGTTATATACGTTCCGATCTCCTTTTTGAGCTTTACGCTCGCGTTATGGGTTTTGACGTTCATACGGGATATCTCCATCCCGAGCTCCTTCCTCACAGAATACTCAACTCCGCCCACATCGTCTCCCGCAAGCTCCCTTGCTTCCACGGCGAGATCGGTCCTCAGCTCCATACGATCCTTCCTTACATACTGTTTTACTGTTATTTTGAAGCAAAATGTCTATTTTATTCCTTTGTTTGGGTCTTTACTTTACTCTTTGAAATTGTTATAATGAGCGTATGAAAAAGATAATTTTGATTTTGACATCCGTATTATTAATAATTTGCTTCTCCGCTTTCTCCGCGAGCGCCGCGGACGTAAGCCTTTTTGCGACGTCCGAGGGCGAACAGACTGAGCCAAACGAGCCGTCCGAGGGCGAGCCCGAAGAAAAGCCCGACGACGAGGCTCTGCCTGAGTATTACAGCTCGTCCGATCTGGGCTGGACGACAGCGGTAAAGTCTCAGTCGGGAGATCTATGCTGGGCGTATTCCTCAACGGCAAGCTTTGAGAGCTATATGCTCAAAACAGGCAATTTCTACGGTTATTTCAGCACCGACGCTCTCGACCTGTGGGGCACCGTTCACGAGGACGGCGAGGGCTGGCAGCGCAACTCCAAGGAAGCGGGCTACACCTATATCTCGATCGGCAATTTCACAAGCTGGAGCGGCCCCGTGACCGCTCTGGTCGATACCGTGCGCTTCGGAGTAACGGGCGTAAAATACATAGACAGTTCCGACCGCGACGGCATAAAGCGCTGTATCATGGACTACGGCGCGGTGACCGCCAACCTCAACTACAAGGCCCCGGCGGCAAGTCTGGACCGAACCGCGTATTATATCCCGAAGCAAAGCGAAGGAATATCGGGTCACTCGGTCTCGGTCGTCGGCTGGGACGACAATTACAGCAAGGACAACTTCACGGGCACATTCGTCCCCGAAAACAACGGCGCGTGGCTGTGCAAAAACAGCTGGGGCAACAACAATTCTATCGGCGGTTATCTTTGGATCTCCTACGAGGATTACTACCTCTTTAACGACGATTTTCTTGCTCCGAGCTTCGCAATCAGCGATGTTCATCAAATAGCGAAGAACGACAGGATATATCAGAACGAAGTCGACGGCGCCACCTACGAATTTCAGTATATCGACGAGGACAAGCTGACCTATTTTAATGTTTTTGATTTCTCGGAGCAGGGCGACATTCTGGACAAGGTGGTTTTTGAGACCACCTCAAAGGGCGCGAAATACGACGTCTATTACGTTCCGCTCGACAACAACGAAGCGCCGACCGCCGACAGAACGCTTTGGACAAAGCTTGGCTCGGGAACGGCGGACTACAAGGGATACATCTGCTGTGATTTTGACGATCTCACCGTTAAACCCGAAAAGGCGGCGATAGCGGTCGAGCTTGACACGACCGACACAGACGAAAAGAACGGGATCGGCGTCAGCGAATGGCTCAGGGACGCAAAAAAAGGCGTGATGATCTTTAAGGACTCCTGTAAAAAGGGAAAATCCTTCTTTGAGAGCAGCTCGGGGATCAAGGATCTTTACGACTACTACATCATTGATCAGGGCGACACAAACGGCGGCGGCACCTTTGTGATCAAGGCGATCACCTCGGGACGCGGCGACGTGAACCTTGACGGAGTTGAGGACATCAACGATGTTACTCTTATCCAGCAAATGGTCGCGAAATACAATATTGATTTTTCCGACGCTCAGCGCGCAATCGCCGACGTTAACGGCGACGGCGTTGTAAACATCAACGACGCGACTTACGTTCAGATAGATTTATTCAGATAATAAAGAGGTGCCGATATGGATTTTTGGAAGGAATGGGGCGGCTTGATAACTACCGTCATATTCACCATACTGATAGTTGTAGTCGGATTTTTCGCGACAAAGCTCCTCGCGTATCTTCTCTGCAAAGCGCTTAGAAGAGGAAATGTAGACGAATCACTCGTCAAGTTTTTCAAACGCGTTACATACGTGGTATGCACCATAATAATTGTGATTTCCGCGTTGGCGGAGCTCAATATCTCAACAACGGGAATAATAGCAGGCTTCTCGGCAGTCGCCGCAGCTTTCGCTCTGGCGCTGAAGGACAGCTTGTCCGATATCGCCAGCGGAATCGTGATCCTTTTTACACGACCGTTTATGACGGGCGACTTTATCGAATTTGATCAGCACAAGGGCTATGTTGAGAATATCGACCTTATGCACACCTACATAAGAACCTACGACGACACAAACGTCGTTATCCCGAACAGCAATATCACCACCACAAAGGTCACCAATTATACGCAAAATCCCGAAATCAGAGTTCAGATATTTGTTCCGATTCCCTACGAGGCGGATTTTGACAAGGTAAAGGAGATCATTGTCCCGATAATGGAGAACACCGACAAGGTTATTCTGAACATTGACAAATACAAGCCCGTTGTAAGGCTCGAGCACTATATGGACAGCTCGATCGAGGCGATCGCGAGGTGCTGGTGCAATTTCAAGGACTACTGGCCTGTTTACTATCACCTTACCGAAACAATAAAAAAAGAGCTGACCGCCAACGGAATAATTATCCCGTACAATCAGCTTGACGTACACATAGTCGAAAACAAAACATAAACCAATGCCGCCGCGTTTTGAGAACGCGACGGCATATTTTAATGCTCGATATTTTTTACTATTATCTTTTTGTCCTCTATCCTGACTTCCTTGTTGCAAACCTCGTTGGCGGCTTTCTTGTGAGAAATCAGAATACAGGTCTTGTTTTTCAGGCTCTCGATATTTTGGAGCAGACGGATCTCGGTGGCCTCGTCGAGAGCGGAGGTCGCCTCGTCCAGTATGATCATAGGCGCGTGGCAGATGATCGCTCTGGCAATAGCGACTCGCTGTATCTGTCCTTCCGACAGTCCCATGCCCTTCTCGCCAAGAACGGTGTCAAGCCCCTCGGGAAGCTCATCTATAAAGTCGGCGCACGCGGTTTTCGCCGCCGCCATGATCTCCTCATCGCTCGCGTCGGGACGCACAAAGGAAATATTCTCTCTTATCGTGCCCGAAAGCAGAAAGTTGCCCTGAGGAACATAGGCGAACATACATCTGGTGTTTCTGTCCGCGTGGACCTTGGAGCCGTCCTTAAGCCTGAAGTATATCTCGCCCTCTTTCACAGGAAAAACGTCAAGCAAAAGCTTTGTGAGCGTACTTTTTCCGATACCCGAAATACCTGTGATCACAACGAAATCGCCCTTCGCGATACTGAGACTCGTGTTCTCAAGAACGGTATCGCGGTCGTAGGCGAAGGTAATATTTTCAAACTCAACCGACTCAAGCTCGGAATAGAGCTTTTCCTTGTCAACCTGCGAGTTTTCATCAACCTCATGCTCGTCGGGGAAATTCTCGATCTCCATAATCCTCTCCGCCGAGGCGAGCGCCTGATAATATTGAGGAACTACGGCAGTAAGACCCTGAACAGGAGTCTGGATTTGTGAAATAAGCGACAGTATCTCGGTCAGTATACCGTAGGTTATCGCTCCTGAAAGGATCATAAACGATCCCCAGACGAGACCGTACATATATCCCAGCGTAAAAACGATCGCGAAGCCGAGAGATGAGGCGAGCGAAATGTAATTTCGCTTTCTTCTGATTTTAAAATTCGCCCACTGAAGCTTATCGCTCTCGCTGTTGATCCTCTTGTGGCCGTTAAAAACCTTGATAACAAGCAGGCTTGCGAGTGATTCCTGCATAAAGCTGCGGGTTTTTCCGTCGCTTTCCTGAGCGCGCTTGTGAAGATTCTTGAGCTTGCCCTTGAACAGGAGCAAAAAAGTCATAACTATCGCTCCGCCGATCACGAAAACGATCGCGAAACGCCAGTCGATCGTGAACAAAACCGCCAGAATACCGATCAGCTTCACAAGGAAAAAGATCACGTTCGGTATTATATTGACGATCGAACCCGTAATAACGCTGATATCGCTGGTGAGGCGGTTCATCAGCTCGCCTGTGTGAAGCTTGGTGACCTCGGCATAGTCCTTTCTGAGCATTGTCGCGAAAAGCTTGGCTTTTAATGCTATTTCAAGCTTCGCGTTAACATTGAAGGACATAATATTATTTATGACGCTCATTCCTATCTGGAACATAGTCAGAGCGAGAAGCGCAACGGCGAAAAGAACGACCTTATGAATATCCCTGTCGTATGCCGCGGAGTCAACGATATGCCGCGCCAGCTGCGCCATCGCGACGCCCGAATACGCGATCACCGCCGAAAGAACTCCGAGTAAAATTATATACCCCAGCTGTTTTTTTGTGTTTTTCAAGATCCACAGCGTGGTTTTTTTGTCAAAATTACGTATTTCCCTGAGATAGGATTGCGATAATTTCTTTTTATCTTCCAACCTGATCTTCCTTACCCAATCTTTTTTTGAGACTCAGCTTAACCCTTCTTCCGAAATGTCGGAAGGGTCTTGAATAATACCAAAAATCGCAGTAAAACCTGTATGTGCCCGAGGTGACCGAACGCATTTTACCTTTGTGATAGTAGTTCACCACCACACCGATAATATCATCTTCTCCAATATTATACTCGCGCTCAAAGTTGTTGTCGCCGAGCATAACGTAGGTGCCGTCATTCATAACCTTGACGACTCTGTGCACGATGTACTTTCCCGTCTCGCGGCGATAATACATCGCGACATCTTGGAAATGAAGCCTGCCCTCGGGCTTTTTTAAGACTATCATATCCTTGCCGCCGTCAAGCATCGGCTCCATGCTCTTTCCGTTCGGAACGAAAGAAACGGTTTTTCCCGCGTCAAGCTGTTCCTTCATGAGCGGAATCATTTCCGCCAAATCAATTGTCTTATTCAAGAATACCCGCGTCCTTTACTTTCCCGATGAATCTTTTTACGTCCGCCTCAGCAACGGAGCGCTCAACATCGTACTCCTTCAGCAGAGCGTCAACAAGCTCGCTCTCCTCGGCGCCCTTCTGCATTTTTTCAAACAAAAGAGCTCCCGTTTCGTTAAGGTTCACAAGGCCGCTGAAATCCACAACAGCCGAGCCTACGGGAACAACAACAAACGAATCGGATATTTTTCTAAGAATAAAATCAGATTTAACCTTCATAATTTACCTCTTTCAAATGATTATTTCATCAAATACAGAGTTATTATATAATATATAAACAAAAAATGCAACAAGAAAGCGCGCGCGATTAGCGCGTCCGCTTTCGTATAGCCATCGCTCGTGCGCGCAGCGTGCAACTGAGCGGGCAATACAAATTGTTTTTGTGTGATAGGAGTTAGTCAATATGTTTGTTATTATGTGCTGCTGCATTGTATAATTATACAACTTTTGAGTTTTTACCTATCACATAAAAAAGATGTCATTCCGTAAAAACTGTCGGAATGACATCAGGTTTAATAAATCAAAGCTCGATCAACCCCGCCAAAGCGAGCTGGATCGTCGTCGCGTCGCGGATCGTAACGCTGTTGTCGCCGTTCGTGTCGGCGTTTTTATCCTGATTGTGATACTCAAAATCCGCGAGCCCGAGGCGGTAAAGCTGGATAAACGTAACGTCGTTGATATCGACAACGCCGTTTCCGTCCGCGTCGCCCTTGTTGCTCAGAGCGTTGAGACTAAGGAAATTCTCGTAAGCGTAATCAGCGGAATATGTTCCGTTCTTGCAGGAAAGGATCAGTGAATTGCCCTCGATTCCCTCGGGATAGAAGGCGTACGCTCCGATCGAGCTGACCGTCGCGGGAATTGTCAGCGCCGTGAGTGACGAGGCGTTATTAAACGCCCTCTCTCCTATTGTTTTCGTCCCATATGGGATATTAACTTCGCTTAACGCAGAGCAGCCGTTAAAGCAGAAATCGCCGTAGGTCTCCGCGCTGTCGGGCATAGTTGCCGAAGCCAACGCGGTATCACCCGAAAAGCAACCATAAGGAATAGCTTTGAGCTGAGACGCCGCGGAAAAATCCGCTGTCTCCAACCCCGTACATAAACCGAACGCCATTGTGCCGACCGAGGTCACGGTAGACGGCAGAACAACGCTTTTCAGGCTCCCGCAAGCATAAAACGCGTAGCTCCCCACCGACTGATAGCCTTCGGGGATCACGATCGTCTCTATCGCCGCCGAGCATTTTTCGTAGAAGCTGTCGGTGATTCCCACAACAGGTTTTCCGTAAGCCTCTGACGGAGCCTCGATATTCAGCGACGAGCCCGTATATCCGCCGAGCAGATAACTGTCGCCGTTGATCGCCAGCTTAAAATCACCGTATCCTACATATGTCGCCGCCGAAGCCGAAGCACAAACCGAGATCAGCGTCAGCATTACCAAACAAATTGAGATTATTCTTTTCATAACGATAACCTCCCGTACCTGAATTATACTATCGCAGGTGAAAATAGTCAATAGTTAGCTTTTACCGAATCCAGTATTTTAACAGCGTTTTGAGCGGTGGCCTCAAGATCGTCTCCGACATTATATGTCACAACCGCGTCAGCGTATTTCAGGTAAAGCGGCTCGCGTTCCCTGAAAATATCGGCAAGGCTCTCGCCGTCCTTCATCGCGATCCCTCTGTCGGCATAATTTCCGAGCCGACGCTCGAGCTCATCAAGTCCAACGCTGATATACAACACCGTTCCCAGACTCTTGAGGTTTTTCATAGCGTTATCCGAGAGCACCATCGAGCCGCCTGTGGCGATAACCACACGGTCGCAGACGATCTCGGAGCCGATCTCGTTTTCTGTCCCGAGAAAATAGTCAAGCCCCTTGCGGTCGATTATACCCTGAAGAGTGCTTTTTTCTTTTTGAGAAATAAATGAATCGGTATCCAAAAATCCGTAGCCGAGCCTGCGCGCGAGGACCACCCCGAGCGTGCTTTTTCCGCTGCCGGGCATACCGACCAGAATAATGTTGTTCATAAAATCACCTGTTAAAGAAAGGGGTCGGCTGTAAACCGACCCCCGAATTACAAATTAAACCACTCTGATCTGGAGAGTATCGGTGCCGTAGGACGGCTCGATTTTGTTCGAGCTTACAACAACAACGATATCGTCCTTTTTGACTATTCCGGTTTCAAGAGCCTTTTCCATAGCCTGACGTGTGATCTCGTCGATCGAGGAAAGGTTCTCTCCGAGCACCGCCGTTACGCCGCTGGAAAGGCACAGCTTGTGCTGAACAAGAGGAGAGGTAACGACCGCGATAATCGGACAGTCGGGACGGAAGTGAGCCATGGCTCTGGCGACCTTGCCCGTAGCGGACTCGACGATGATCGCCTTTGCGTTAACAGCCGTGGCGACGTTTCTTGCCGACTGACAGATACTCTTTCTGAAGCTGTTTTCGTCGTCATACTCGTCAATATATTTCTGAAGGATCCAGTCCTCGTGGTTGCTTTCCGCCTCCTTACAAATATCGGCAAGCGCCATAACACTTTCAACGGGATATTTGCCCGCCGCCGATTCTCCCGAGAGCATTACGGCAGAGGTGCCGTCATAAACCGCGTTCGCGACGTCGCTGATCTCAGCTCTGGTCGGGAGCGGATTAGTGGTCATACTTTCAAGCATCTGGGTAGCAGTGATAACATACTTACCCTTTGCGACTGTCTTTCTGATGATGGTTTTCTGAATCTCGGGAAGCTTGATAAAGGGTATCTCAACACCCATATCGCCTCTCGCTACCATGATTCCGTTGGAAGCCTCGATAATGCGGTCGATATCGTCAAAGCCGCTCTGATTCTCTATCTTTGAAACAATGTCAACGCCCTCAAAGCCGATACTGTCGATATAATCGCGCAGAGTAGTAACGTCGTCCGCGGAGCGGATAAAGCTCGCCGCTACGATCTCGGCGCCCTCGTTGAGTCCGAACTCGATATCCGCTCTGTCCTTAGCGGAAACATAAGGCATCGTGATGTGATAATTCGGGATATTGATGCTCTTGCGGTTTGAAAGTCTGCCGCCCTTCGCTACCTTGCAGACGATCTCGTTACGATTGACCTCGGTCACGATGATCGAAATCTTGCCGTCGTCAAGAAGGATTTTTCTGCCGAGCGCCTTCTGCTTTTCTCCGAGGAAGATGTCAACAAGCTTAGGATAGCTGATGCCGATACCTTCTGAAGTGCCGACTCTGTCGCTGTCACGGTAAAGACGGAACTCGCTTCCCTCCTTGAGCTCGGCGGAGCCGCTCTCAAAAACTCCGATACGGACCTCGGGACCCTTGGTGTCGAGAAGGATGGCAACGTTCTTGCCGCTTTCCCTGATCGCTTCCTTCAGGCGGTCAAGTCGCACCTTCTGTTCCTCGTGGGTTCCGTGCGACATATTTATTCTTGCGACATTCATTCCTGCGTCGATCATACGAAGCAGAGTTTGCTTGTCGTCGCACGCGGGACCCAATGTGCATATAATCTTGGTTTTCCTCATCAAAAGCACCCCCAATGGAATATATTACTTGTAATTATTATAATACACCCAAAGCCTTATTGCAACAAATTTTAGTTATTTTTTTCTTTCCTGCTTTTACCTGCCGAATACTTAACCTTTGACCTTAAAAGTAATTGTTGTTATGAACGGTTGCGGAAGTGTCCGTATACTCCGATTTCCCGAGCCGAAAAACTCAAAAACGAAAAACAAAATCTTCCAATTTGAAAACTGCATTTTTGCCAAAATTCTACGCAAGATAAGAAGGCAGAAATTTATAAAAAAGGGAGATTTAGATAGATGAAGGCAACAGGAATAGTCAGGCGGATCGACGACCTCGGCAGAGTCGTTATCCCAAAGGAGATCCGTCGAACACTGAGAATACGAGAAGGCGACCCGTCACAGACAACATTGATACCGTGGCTGAATTTCTGCGTAAATATAGGCAGGTTTGCTGAAAGGCAAGGGCTGGGTTAGTACATAATGACGGAAGTTTTTTGAAAAAGCGTAGGTATTTGAGAAGGGTAAAAATAGGCTCGGTGCATTTTCTGTTGCGCCGAGCCTGTTTTTAACTTCCGAAATATCTGCGGTCGATTTCCAGCCTTGTCTTAACCGTGTCCTGCAAATCCTCGCTGAAATCTTTTAAATCATCTTCCGTAATTGCTCCTTCGTACATCAAGTCAATAATATGCTGAAACATATGTGAACGTCTTATATCTCGCGCAATCACGCCGGTACACTTTTTATCGGCTTTAATTCTTTTATCAAGCGACCAAAATCTATCCGAAGCCTGTCTGTCGCTGCTGAGTAATGCGATATACTCCTTTGTCAGCTTATCCATATAGGCTTCCTGCCATTCGGGCAGCACTTTGCGGAACTGTTTCCAATCCTTTTCTTTTACTTGATACATAAAATCCTCCTGACTACCATTCTATCTTGTCAGGATACTGCATACCGGTTAATTCGATTTCATAATATGGTACACCGTCTTCTCTGGCAAATTCAAAAACAGCCTCTTCCAGTTCATTATAACCCGAATTATTAAACAGAATCTTCTCTGTAAGGGTAGCAAGGTAAGACCTTCTCTTGTCCGGTTCACGTTTGAGGTATTTGACATTTTGAATATCTACCCACTGCGTACAAAAGTTGTTGTAATAACGCTTCATAAGCGTGTAGCTGAATCTGTCTTCCAATGCTCTGCATATCTTCTTAAACCGCTTTTTGTCTATCGTGCGCTGCAAAGCGTTGATGATCAAGTCCCGGAAATAGCATACAAAAGCAATATCATCCGGCAAACGATCCAAAAGCTCGTCCTTTGTTTCGGGATTATAGAATAACCGTTCAGCGCCTTCCTGACGCAGATAGCATAGGCTCCCTGATGACAATCTTACAAATTCATCCAATACGCCATAGATAAACACCATCTCAGGCCACAGATATTCAAACGAAAACACTTCATCCCCATATTCAATTTTACCTCTGTTTCTGTCTCCCTGATAAGCGTGACGGATATCATAGCATAAACCCAATACACGAAGCCAGCACGCTTCAAATTCCGGATAGCTTCCTTCTTCACCGATAACATTGGACAGCGCGTCATACAACGCGTTCAAATCCCAATAGGTTCCGCTGACCGTCATGCCTGCCAGATTTTCTGTTGTCTTTACCGAGAGCATTATTTCATCTCCTATTCCGCACAAATAGCTACATTCTTTCCACTGAACGCTACGCCATACCTAAAGATCGTTGTTATTCCGTGCGTTCTCATTTCCGTATCATATTGCCTTTCATTGATTTGATTCAGCGCCTCCTGTGCCAAAGTATCCAACTGTTCTTTCGACAGATCTTTTTTCGATTTCAACTCAATCAAAACACCCGGTCTGCTGTTATTCTTCGGCATCAGTTGAATATCAAATCTTCCCTCTCCCGATTCCCTGTTAGATGTCACGTAGTATAGATCGTCAAATATTGCACATATACCGAGAAACAGACCGTGAAAGAACAGTTCTCCGACGGTGTCAAAGCTGCTTGCAGACTGTAAAAGCAGCTTTCTTAATTGCTGCTGCAAGCGTTTTGAATCATTTGTATAAATTGCTTCCTGAATTTCAACTGCTGAAGACTGAGGAACAATAGCGTTAAGTTTTTGAAGTATTTCTTTATTATATACTGCTTTGATTTCTTTATTAGGCAGAGAAATATCGCATAGGAAATCACCGCTTGAAGAAATCTCCGCATTTTCCGCCTTCAAATAACCGGCTACTAACAAAAAACTGTAAATCGATGAAGGATTGATCTTTATTTGAGGATAAATGACGCCTGTATCAATTAATGCTCTAAATTTGTCGCCCTGCAACAGTTTTTCCAATCGTTCATAAATGCTTTCATCCGCAAAGGCTATTACTTCCGAAATAATTTCATTACTTCCTGTCGACTGCCAGAACGCGCGCGGCTTACACCCGTTCTTAAAATAATTGATAACCGACCACGGATTAAAAATCTCTGTATCACCGAAGCGATACCCGTCATACCATTCGCATAACTCCGTCATTTTATCTTTTGCGGAGTAATACAAAGCCATCTGCTCAACATCAGATTTTGTAAAACCAAAATACTGACTGTAGCTTTCATCAAGAATAGAATTGACAACTAAATTATTAAGTCCGCTGAAAATACTCTCCTTTGCCACACGAAGAATACCCGTTAAAAAACCAAAAGCTAACGCGGGATTATCTTTTAATCCACCCGAAAATAGGTTTCGCATAAAATCAACGACTTCATCATAAAAGCCTTTGGAATGTCCCTGCTGGATTGGGATGTCATATTCGTCAATAATAATAATCGCTTTTTGCCCGTAATGCCGATACAGCATTCTCGACAGAACATCAAATGCGCCGGAGAGCGATACAATATCTGCCTCTCGCTCGGCAATTTTCCGATATTGCTTTTTATCCATTTCACTGCATTTATCTGAATTCGCCAATTCAAAATGACGTTCAAATTCTGTGCCAATCACTGTTTTTAGCATTTCAAAAGTCAGATCCCACGAATCAAATTTGATATCCTTAAAGGAAACAAAAATCACAGGATACTTGCCCTGATAGCTCCGATAGCGTTCTCCGCAATTCCATATAGCTTTATCTTGAAAATAAACAGAAGTATCTTCATCACTATGCTCAAAAAATGTTTTTAGCATATCCATGTTCAAAGTCTTACCAAATCGCCTCGGACGCGTGAATAACGATACCATAGGACGTTCCTCCAAAAAGTCCTTGATCAACAAGGTCTTATCAATATAATAGTATTGTGTTGACGCCACTCGATATTCGGAAACACCAACCGGCAAAGGGAGCTTTTCTTGCTTTAGCTTGTTTGGCTGTTTTTTATATCTGTTGTCCGCAGGCTTTGGCGTGTCAACCGGAATCAGCCACGATTTACCACTCTTGACTGCACCGGGGATTTTCCCTTCGCGGCAGAGCTTTGTGATTCTGCTGTCAAAAATATTCCATCGCTCCGAAGCTTGTTTTACTGTCATCATTTCAGCCATACAATTACTCCTTAGTTTAGATTAAGATTATTATACCCTATCATTCAGAATAATACAAGCGTTTTTCGGAATAATACAAAACTTTTCAGAATAATATTGTTAATATTCAGAACAATAAACCTAATATCAGATTAATAGATTCTATTGTTCAACATAAATCAGCTCTATTGGTTTACTTTGAATTCCCATATATATCCATAATTCTGACCCGTCACAGATAACATTGATACCCTGGCTGAATTTCTGCGTAAATATAGGCAGGTTTGCTGAAAGGCAGGGGCTTAGTTAGTACATATTGACGAAGAAAAGTTGAATGAATGTGGGTATTTGAGAAGGGTATAAAACAGGCTCGGTGCATTTTCTGTTGCGCCGAGCCTGTTTTTCGTTGCATTTTTTGTGATTTGAGAAAGATATTCGTTGTATTTTTTGTGCTTAGTTAGCATATTTTCGTTGCATTTTTTGTAATTAGGTGTTATACTAATATATAGAAAATCATAAAAAGGTGTGATGTAATGTACCGTTCTGCAATCGAAAAACTGAAAAAATGGAAGGAAAGCTATTACCGCAAGCCGATGATTATTGAAGGTGCGCGTCAGGTCGGCAAAACATGGCTGATGAAGGAATTCGGCAAGGATTGCTACAAAAATACTGTCTATATCAATTTTGATTCCAACAAACAGATGAAAGACTTGTTTTCTTCTGACCTGAATATTGAACGAATCATTATGGGACTGGAGATATATTCCGACACTACAATTACACCTGACGATACACTGATTATTTTTGATGAGGTACAAGAAGTTCCTGCTGCATTGAGCAGTCTGAAATATTTCTACGAGAACGCTCCGCAGTATCATATAATCTGTGCCGGTTCGCTTTTAGGAATCTCATTGCATGAAGGTACATCCTTTCCTGTCGGAAAGGTGGATTTTCTCAAGCTCTATCCCCTGTCGTTCGACGAGTTCTTATTGGGAACCGGTTATGAGAAACTTTACAAGCTGCTCAACAGTGGCGACTATGCTTTAATAAACTCTTTTTCCGAACAATTTATCTATCTGCTGAAACAGTATTACTTCATAGGCGGCATGCCGGAGGTCGTTTTGCGTTTCTCACATAATAAAGATTTTAATGAGGTTCGCGAAGTGCAAAAGCGAATCCTCGAAGCATACGAGCAAGACTTTTCCAAGCACGCGCCGTCGGATATCGTTCCGAAAATCCGCATGGTATGGAACAGCATTCCCTCGCAGCTTGCCAAGGAGAATAAGAAGTTTATCTACGGTTTAGTCCGTGAAGGCGGCAGAGCAAAGGAGTTTGAGACTGCGATTATGTGGCTGTGCGACTGTGGGCTGGTTCACAAGGTCAGCCGTATCACAACACCCAATCTGCCGCTGAAAGCATACGAGGACTTAAAAGCATTCAAGCTGTTTTTACTTGACGTTGGGCTGCTCTGCTGTATGTCCGGTATCAGCAAAAGTGTTCTCCTTGACGGAAATAATATGTTCAAGGAATTCAAAGGCGCTTTGACAGAACAATACGTTCTGCAACAGCTGAAAGCAACCACCGACTTTGGTATCTACTACTATACCAACGACCGCAACAGCTGTGAGATAGACTTTCTCCTCGATGACGGTGAGAAAGTCATTCCGCTGGAAGTCAAAGCAGAAGAAAACCTCAAAGCCAAAAGCCTGAAAACCTATCGTGAGAAATTCAAACCGGCACTCAGCATCAGAGCTTCAATGGCAAATTATCGAAAAGAGGATGATGGGTTGGTAAATGTGCCATTGTATTACATTACAGCCCATTTATAAAAAAGTAGAAACTTACTTTTGTTCGAAAACTTTTAATTAGAAAAGAGAGTGTCATGAATTATTTAGCTTTTCAAAAATCCATTTCAAATGAGTTAATCGCTACAAAGGATAGAGTTCGAAACATTATCGAGAATCGTCATTGGGGAGAAGAAGGAAGATACAAAGAAGTAATTTTGATAGAAAACCTAAAAAAGCGCCTACCAAAAAACATCAGCGTAGGCACAGGATTTATTATCAACCATCATCTTATCTCAACTCAAATCGATATCATCATTTATCGCAATGAAATACCTATCATCTTACAACAGGGTGACTTTGTTATAGTACCTTCCGAGGCTGTTATTGGTGTTATTGAGGTTAAAACATGCATAAGCCCCAACAAGATAGAAGAAATCATTGATAAAGCCGCCCAAATCAATGATCTCTTCGATCATAGGATTTTTAACGGAGTCTTCTCTTTTGACAATAAAAACGATTGGAAAAAGGAACATCAACTTGATAAAGCAAAAAACGCTTTGATACGTTGCAATGGAATAGTAAATTATATTTGTTTCGGTCAAAACTATTTTGCAAAATATTGGGATGCCCAACACCCGTCTCTTGATTGTAATGATTCTCACTATAGTTTTTATAGAATCAAAGACCTCGCCTTTGGGTATTTTATTTCAAATCTTATTGAGGATATTTACTATATGACAGAAAGCCACCCTCTTCCGCAAACTCTGTATGATATGTTTTATCCAATCGAGAATACAAAAGAAGCTTACCGTTTTGACGACTTAATTCTTCCGTCAATAATATGAGATATAACAGTTTAATCAAAAAACTACCGAATTAGAGTATTTCAACTATCTTCCAAAAATATACGAATACAAAAAACTTAATTATTTTTTTGTAACAAAGCAAAGGAAAAAACATGAAGACAAAATACAGAATCAAGTCAACTATACAGTTCTTTGCATTTGCCTTTTATCCAAAAACAACGCTGATTGTTCCTCAATTATTTCAGTTATTGCAATTACGTTACTCAGTTGGATTATGTCTGTATCCGAAGAGGACTCATCTCTATATAACATCGCATTTGCATTGATTACAGGTGCAGTAGCCTCGTTTTTTGTTGCTATTATTGTCGAACTATCAAACAACTATCGCCATAATAAGCTCGCGTGGTACGAACTGCAAGATTATTATCAATGCATAACAGATTACGAAAACATGAAACAAGCACTTATGCAACCTTTTTCGTTACAGAAAGCGGAAGAAAACGCCCGATATAATTTTACCGAAGAAGAAGGAAACACCGTAGTTACATCTCGGGATAACGAATACAAGCCAAAGGATATCATTGAAGCGACATGGACTCAACTTCCGAATATTATTCCTATCTTTATCGATACTCTTAAATACAAAAAAGCTTTCCTTTCTGACAAGGAAATTGAAGAACTAAAGCATATTATTATCCTTCACAATCAAATTAAAAAGGAAATACATACAATTCTGCTAATGTCACCAATGATTCATAATGCCATCAATCATCCAGATGAAAGCTATCTCGAAGGAATGTATCCAAAAAATATTTTATCAGATATGCCCGAATGGATCAAAAAGCACTTGGCGAGCAGAGAAAGCCAAAACGCCATGGAACGTTTAGCACACGACATAGTATCTGACACATTTTTGAGCAAGCAATTTCTGAAAAACTATGACATTTCTCAAAATGGCATTGATAATTATCACTACACATATGATGAACAATCTATTGACGATAATATCGAATACGATACAGAAGAAGATGAAATGGAATATAACTATCCTGAAACTGAAGAAGAATTCAAGACCATGAATGACCAATACTATAAGCAATTGGAGGAAAGCCAGCGACCGTTTGTTTCATGGCACATCATCAAATGTTGCTTTGATATCTCTAATAGTATTGAAGAGTTAGAAAAAATCATAATAAAAAAGCCTTACTATAGCATTTTTCTAGAGTTTTTCAAAAAGTTCGATTCCGATTCAAGTAATCAGGTAAATCAACATTGCGCATAATAAAAACTTATACTTATTTCTTGATGATTAAAACCTAATTATTTTACAATACACGTTAGAATCTTCCACTATTTTACAGTTTAACCATATATATCCATAATTCTGACCCGTCACAGATAACATTGATACCCTGGCTGAATTTCTGCGTAAATATAGGCAGGTTTGCTGAAAGGCAGGGGCTTGAGTAGTACATATTGACGATAAAAATTAAATTAACAATGAGTATCCGCAAATGGTATAAAACAAGCTCGGTGCATTTTCTGTTGCACCGAACCTGTTTTTCGTTGTATTTTTTGTGATGAAGCAGTATAT
Source organism: uncultured Eubacteriales bacterium (assembly GCA_900316385.1). Classification (GTDB taxonomy): domain Bacteria; phylum Bacillota; class Clostridia; order Oscillospirales; family Acutalibacteraceae; genus Ruminococcoides. The sequence goes on from ONCP01000013.1 coordinate 44,090, forward strand.
TTTCGTTGTATTTTTTGTAATTCGGTGTTATGCTAATAATAGAAAATCATAAAAAGGTGTGATGTAATGTGCCGTTGTATTCAATTTCTTTAATTCACACTTAACCTTGAAAGAATGACTGACTATGCTTTCTTATAAAGAATTACTCAAAAAATACAATATTGCACTGCAAACTATCGATTCTTTACGTGCTGAAAATAAAAAACTAAAATCAAAACTGGGAATCGTCGAAGCTAATGCTTCGGCAACGACAACTAATGATAGATCAGCCATCAACAAATACAGCAGCGTGGACACAAAGATACGTTTGTTTAGAAAACTTTTTTCCGGACGGGAAGACGTTTTCGCACGGCGATGGTCCAGCAAAACGACTGGAAAAAGTGGCTATCAGCCTGTTTGTGAAAACGAATGGACTGAGGGAATCTGCGATAAAAAAGCATATAAATGCTCGGTATGTCCTAACAGAAAACTATTGCCGTTATCCGACAGAGCAGTTTATAATCATCTTTCCGGCAAAGACGAATACGGCAGGGATGTTATCGGCATTTATCCCATGCTTCCAGATGATACCTGCCGGTTTTTGTGCGCTGATTTTGATGATGCTGAATTTGAAAAAGATGTAGCAGCTTATCGCTCAGTTTGCGAAGAGCTGAATCTGTCTGTTTCCATAGAACGATCGCGCTCCGGCAACGGTGCACACGCTTGGATCTTCTTTGAGGAAGCGGTACCGGCTGATATGGCTCGGAAAATGGGAACGATTATTCTCACTAAAGCGATGCAACTGCGCGGGGAATTATCCTTCAAATCATACGACCGCTTTTTCCCAAATCAGGATACGATGCCTGTCGTCGGATTTGGGAATCTGATTGCTCTGCCGCTGCAAGGACGCGCCCGTAAGACCGGGAACAGCGTTTTTGTTGACGAAAACTTTATCCCCTATCCCGATCAGTGGGAATATCTTGCTTCCATTCAATATGTATCTCCTGAACAGGTTGAGGAAACAGTCACAAAGTATGGAAAGAATAACGAACTTGGAGAGCTTGTCAGGGATACGGAGGAAAAGCCGTGGGAAGCAAAGAAACACCACTCACTCTGTCAGCTCGATTTTCCGGCAACGCTTGAAATCGTCCGCGCTAATATGGTATACATCCCTGTTACCGGATTAATCTCGCCAACGCTAAACGCCGTAAAACGTCTTGCGGCGTTCAAGAATCCTGATTTTTACAGAGCACAGGCAATGCGAATGCCGATATATGACAAGCCCCGCGTTATCTGTTGCGCTGACATCACGAAAGATTATATTGCTCTTCCCCGCGGATGTGAAAAATCGCTTTGCGATATGCTAAACGAAGCGAATGTTCGGTATAGCCTAGTTGATAAAACGAATCCCGGCACCTTGATTCCCGTTTCATTCAACGGTAGTCTTCGCGAGGATCAGCAAAAAGCCGCTGACGCAATTCTTGAACATGATACAGGCGTATTATCTGCAACCACAGGATTCGGCAAAACGGTGATTGCCTCATATCTGATAGCACAGCGAAAAGTCAACACACTTATCCTTGTCCATACACAGGCACTTTTAGCACAATGGAAGAAATCGCTGGAAGCGTTTTTATGCTTTGACCTTACTCCGCCGGAAACACCGAAAAGACGTGGTCGTCGTACTGTTTGGTCTCCGATCGGAACGCTTGGCTCTCAAAAAAATACCCTGCACGGAATTGTTGATATCGCAATTATTCAGTCTGCTTTATCTGACGGCGAAGCAAAAGATTTGGTTAAGAATTACGGTATGGTGATCGTAGATGAATGTCATCATATTTCCGCGGTCAATTTTGAGAAGGTTCTAAAAAGCGCAAATGCCAAATATGTATACGGATTGACCGCAACACCCACTCGTCAAGACGGTCACCATCCTATCATATTTATGCAGTGCGGTCCTATACGTTATAAGGTTGACGCAAAGGAACAAGCTGAGAAAAGACCATTTGAGCATTACCTTATCCCGCGATTCACTTCATTCCGTTCCGCTGCGGATAAAACGATTACCGCTATATATAAGGAATTGTCTGAAAACCAACTGCGCAATAATCTGATTGCAAATGACGTGATCGAAGCTTTATGTGATGGCAGAACTCCTATAATCTTAACAGAACGGCGTGAGCACATAGAAACTTTAAGCGGATTGTTGTCAGGAAAATGTGATAACATTATCACTCTTTTCGGAACAAGCTCGCAAAAAGAAAAGAGAGAAACACTCGCAAAGCTTGAATCAATCCCTGACAACGAAAAACTTATTATCATCGCCACCGGAAAATATGTTGGCGAAGGGTTTGATTATCCAAGGCTTGATACCCTTTTTCTCGCGCTGCCGATTGCATGGAAAGGTAAGGTCGCTCAGTATACAGGCAGATTACACCGCAATTATACCGGCAAAACCGAAGTGCAGGTTTATGATTATGTGGATATTCATGTGCCTATGCTCGAAAAAATGTATCAAAAGCGCGTAAAAGGCTATGCCGCTGTGGGATATAAGGCAAAAATCAAAGCAATTGAGCCTATAACACCGAATCTGATTTATGACGGAAAAAGCTTTTATCCCGTATTTGCAGACGACGTTATGCACGCAACTAAAGAGATTCTGATCGTCAGCCCATTTATGCGTAAAAACCGCTTAACACAAACGATAAAACTTTTGTCGCAGGTAATTCTGAATGGCGTTTCTGTCACTGTCGTAACCCGTCCGCCGGATGACTTCAAAGAAAAAGAGCGCGATATCGTTATTCAAAACACTGAATTGCTTTTAGATCATGGAATCCAAGTAAAATACAAATCCGAATTTCATCAAAAGTTCACAGTAATCGATCAGAAAGCAGCTTGGTACGGAAGCGTGAATTTTCTCAGTTACGGAACACACGAGGAAAGCATTATGCGCTTTGAAAGTTATGACCTCGCCGGACAGCTTATTGACACGGTTATATGGTAACCGCTTAATAACCGCCCCATAAACATGACCCCTCCGCTTTTCTTTTGCGGAGGGGTTAACACATAGGCTTCGATTATTCTGTTACGGATTTTGTT
>ONCP01000016.1 GCA_900316385.1 uncultured Eubacteriales bacterium
TGTTGTCTTCACTTTCTCTAAGCCAATTCAATCGCTTAAATCAACTCAAAGTTATTTCGGGTTTCTTTACTTTCGTTGTTCACTTTTCAAGGTTCATACGCTTTCACATAAAGATTACATTGCTGTAATTTTACGTGGGAGCGTATTTGTAATTATATTACAAAGGGCTTGTAAAGTCAAGTGTTTTTTGAAAAAAATTTGCAGTTTTTTTGAATATTTTTTCCAAGTGCCCAAAAAGCGCATAAAACCGCCAAATCCGCATATAATATGAAGAATATTGTATCGCGGCGGCCGTTTGAGGATATAATATACAAAGCAATTATAATTCCTTTGTGCAATATTAACGAAATTGTAAATATTACTTGATTTTTTAGTTAATCTTGCATATAATGTTTTTACACCCCTTAAAAAGGGATATTGGAGGATTCAAGGTATGTCTAAAGAACGCGTTATTACTATCGCCAGACAGTTCGGAAGCGGCGGCCGCGAGATCGGCGAGGCGCTTGCGAAGGAGCTGGGTATCAAGTGCTACGACAAGGAGCTGATCTCCTTAGCGGCTAAGGAAAGCGGCGTTGATCCCGAGATTTTCAATAACGTTGACGAAAAGGCAACCAACAGCTTACTCTATTCCCTTTCCCTCGGGCTGTATTCGTTCGGAAGCGGATTCAGCGCCGACAGACTTCCCGTCAACGACAAGCTATATCTTTTGCAACACAAGATAATCAAAAAGCTCGCGCTTGAGGGTCCGTGCGTGATTGTCGGAAGGTGCGCGGACTACGTGCTTCGCGATAACAATAATGTTGTAAGGCTGTTTATATGCGCGGATATGGACTACCGTATCGAGCGCGTGGTCAGCGTAAAAGGCGTTAAGGAGTCCAAGGCGGAACAGGTGATCAACAAAACCGATAAATCAAGGGCAAATTATTATAATTTTTATTCAGGCATGAAATGGGGAGAGTCGGAGAACTACGACCTTTCTATCAACCGTACCAAGCTGACAGTCGATCAGGCAGTCGGCGTTATCAAGGGTTATTTGAAAGCGACGGAGTAAAGCCTCGGCGCCTCGTTTCATCAAATGTGAAGGAGGTGCTGCCAATGTTGTTTTTGCACTATGTTGATAACGGTGATTTGGATGATTTCATTTTCGGCGGAGAAGAATGGCACGAAAGCGAAAGATAAACAATAAATAACACGTCTCGGTCAGCTGCCGAGGCGTTGTTTTTTTCGAAAAAGAAACAATAAAAATTGTCTTTGTCATTATATACATATATATAGTATAAATTTTGTACAAAAAACTAATTGTATTTCGGGTGAAAATATTTTATGATATATAGTGATAAATAGGTATTTGTACCTTGTTAGAAGTTTGTTACAGGAGGACAAATTTATGAAGAGAAAAATCATCTCCGCCGTACTCGCTTTGAGCATTATTCTGACATGCTTCATAGCGGCTAACGTTTCCACAACGGCGGTTACAACGGAAAAGAGCGCGACGTCGGCCGTTCCCGAAACTTACTCGGGCATCACCGCCAACCCCTACGGCATGGCTGACTCGATCGACGACTCCACGATTCTTCAGGCTTGGAACTGGAGCTATGATAACATCAAGGCAAAGCTCGACAAAATCGGCGAGCAGGGCTTTACGACTATTCAGATTTCGCCTCCTAACGAAATAAAAGCCGAAACAGCGGGTCATAAGGTCACGGGCGAAACCGACAACGGTTGGTGGATGTTCTATCAGCCCGCGGGCTTCCAGATCAACACAAGTGACAACAACGCTCTCGGCAAGAAAGCCGACCTTGTTGAGATGGTCAAGGCGGCTCACGCGAAGGGCATAAAGGTTATCGCCGACACAGTTATTAACCATATGGGCACAAACGGCAACGAGGATTATTCTATTCCCAATCCGATCAACCACGTAACCCCCTTGGCTCAGACCTTTGAGCCCGAGATCTATAACAATAATCTTTTCCACAGTCCCTACGAGAAGATGGATTATGTTGAAAAACCGCCTGCCTCAAGGTACGACAGTACATACGACCTGACCCGCAAGTGCACCTCGAACCTGCCCGACCTCAAGACAGAGGACTCAAGGGTCCAGTCAGCGATCTATGATTATCTTCAGGAGCTCGTAGACTGCGGTATCGACGGCTTCCGCTTTGACGCGGCTAAGCACATCGAGACCCCGAACGATATCGCGTCCCTCGCCTCCGATTTCTGGCCAAACACGGTAAACAAGGCAAAGAAATACGCCAAAAACACCTACGGCAAGGAGCTTCTCTCCTACGGTGAGATACTCAACACCTGCGGCGTAGAGCGTTCTTATCAGGACTACACGCCCTTTATGAAGGTCACCGACTCCACAACATACAGAAATGTTTTCAACAACGTTGACGGCGGTTCCGCGGAATCCGTTGTTCCCTTGAATATGACCAATGACGGAAGTTCAAAGGATCAGGTAGTTCTATGGAACGAAAGTCACGACACATATATGGACGGAGAAACAAAGGGCTATTCAACCGTAAAGAGAAACAAGTCATGGGCGGCTATCGCGGCTCGCGACAGCATCACCTCCCTCTATCTCGCTCGTCCCAACAGTGACTCACAGCTTCTCGGCGTAGCCAGCGAAACCGACTGGACAAAGCCCGAGGTCGCCGAGGTCAACAAGTTCTCGAACATCTACTCGGGTCAAAGCGAGTATTGCTCCACAGGCAGCAACGTAGCGGTAGTCGGCCGCGGAAGCGCGACAGCCAACGGCGGCGCTGTTCTTATCAACTGTAATACAGGCGGCACAAGAAGTATTTCGGGAGTTCCCACACCCACACTCAAGAACGGAACCTACAAGGATCACATCAGCGGAGCTACGTTCACCGTATCGGGCGGCAATGTAAGCGGCACCATCGGAAGCACAGGCATCGCGGTTCTTTACAGCGATGATCCGATGGTAGCAGGCACAAACAGCAAGTATTACAACGACGACAGCGTTACGGTCAGCTTCACGGCACGAAACGTTGACAGAGCTACATACTCCGTAAACGGCAGCGCCGAGGTAGAGTACACCACGGGCTCCAGATTCACCTTCGGAACAGCCGCCGACACACAGGGTGCTACCTACAAGGTAGTTCTCAAGGGTTATGTAGGAGGCGTCGAAAAGGCAACGGCGACCTATGAATACACAAAAGTCGATCCCGAGACCGAATACACTGTAACATTCAATACAAACGGAGTAAGCGGATGGTCAAGCGCGCCTTATATCCACTACTGGAACGGCGCCACAAACGCGGGCTCCACATGGCCGGGCAAAAAGATGTCAGGCTCGAACGGAACCTACACCTACAAGATCAGCAACGCGTATGATCACGTTCTCTTTACAATGAGCTCAAGCGGTCCCAAGACAATAGATATGCCGATCGGTTGTTCCTCCGAGTTCAATCTTCAGTCAAGCTATACGATGGACGGCGAAACAAAGATGCACAGCGTAACGAGCACACCGTCGATCAACGTTACACCCTATTATCCCGGAGTTGACAATCCTCCCACATCTCCTTCAAATCCGTCCAATCCCACAACTCCTTCTCAGCCCACAGAGCCGACAAGCTATCAGAGCAATTATAAGTACGGCGACGTAACACGCGACAAAAACATCGACATCAACGACGTTACTACGATCCAGCAGAGACTGGCGATGATGATCACATTCGATGTTGAGCAGATGAACCTCGCGGACTTTAACCGCGACGGCAGAGTATCTATTCAGGACGCGACAGCGATTCAGTACTCGCTTCTGGTACAGTCATAATCCGATCAAAGCTCACGAGGCTGCCTTTACGGCAGCCTCGTTTTTCTGTAACCAAAGTCAATATGAGCCGTCCGATCACGGACGGCTTTTTATTCGTTGCTTTTGATCAGCTCAAGCGGATCGACGTACTGCCCCTCCACCTTTATCGCGATGTGGATATGATTATCCTCCGCCTTCTCGCTAGGAACAGTGCCCGCGGTGGCGATCTGCTCGCCTGTTTTAACCGTATTCCCTCTGCTGACGAGAGCGTCCTTCAGCCCGCTGTAATAAGCGGTATAGGTCGGAGATTTGACTATGATCGTGTTACCGAGAAGGTCGTCGTCGTAGATTTTGACCACCTCTCCCTCGCCCATCGAGTAAATCTTGTCGTCCTCGTTGCAGGCGAAATCCACGCCCGTGTGGGCTTTCCACTCGTTGAGAGTTTTGTTATAGACGGTTTTCTCGCTGTACGGAGCGATGATGTTGCACTTATCAAGCGGAAATGACAGGCTGGTATTGACGGTGAGCATAGTTTCGAGCGCCGTCTTGGTCTCCGCGGGAGTTGTTTCTTCGATATACTCTGTCACAGGCTCAGTCGCCGTTGTTTCCGTGACAGGCGCCGTTGACGACGCGGCAGCCGTAGATTCGGGCTCTGTCTCGGTGACGCCCGTAACGACCCTTTCAACGGCTATTTTCGGACGCTCGGCGGAAGCTTTGCCGCTTTCCGAGGAAATGGAGGAATAGGTAGAATACGCCGCCATTCCGACCGCCACCATACATATCGACAGCGCAGTGTAGAAACCGACGCGCTCCTTGGCGCTGCGTTTTCGCTTTTCATAGAATTTCATAAAATCACCTCTGCGGATAGTATCGGCAGAGGCGCTGTTTTTATTCATTTATGTTAAAAAAAGAGCCGTCCTTGCGGACGGCTCAAAGTATGATTATTATCCGTTGTAATTTGTCCAGCCTGTTGAGAGCTTGTAGCAGTTATAATCGGGATCGAAGCAAAGATCCGAAGTCTTGTTAGTCCAGTCGCTGCCTGTCGCTCCTCTGAACAGAACGGTGTTGCCTGTCTTTCCGAGAATGGTCTGCGGCAGATCATAATACCACATATTGGTTCCCGGGATATTGGTCATTGCGTCGGTACCGTCGATTCCATAGCCCCAGCCGTGGATATAAACCGCGGGCCAGTTCTTGTCGTTTTCAACATAAACCTTACTGAGACCGTTGGTGGGTTTCTCGTCGGCCACATAGGGAGATACCGTTGCCTCGAGGATGGTGTTGCCTTGTCCGTCCTTCTGTCCCGAATCGGCGATATTGATACAGTTGTTGGTCTTGGAAACGGTGATTCCATTAACAACATTGTAGCCCGTGTTCGGGTCGCCCGCCGCTGTTGCGCGGTAGAAGGTCACAGCGGAGATAGTATCGGGAACCTCGGCGGTGAATACCTCGGGATAAGCCTCGGTGTCCTTGATCATCTGATAAGACTCGCCGCTGTTTTCATCATAAACGAACGGCTCGGCGCCCTGGAAGCTTAACCACGAAACATCATAGGACTTGATGTAAAGCGTGAATGTGCCTGCGGGCTCAGGCGGCTGAGTTTCATCTGAGGAGGGTGACGTGGGAGGAGTTGTGGGGTTGGACGGAGTTGTGGGATTTGACGGAGTGATACCGCCCGTATAAACCTGTTTTACTCTGAGAGTGTTCTTGAAGTTAGCGAGGAAGCGCTGGATATAGTTAGCGTCCTGAATAGATACTCTGCCGTCGCCCGTAACATCGGCGAGCTCGCGCGCGAGAGGATCGGTGATCTTTGCCTTGTTGGCAAGATCGAGCTGGATAGTGGTAACGTCGTTGATATTTACATTATTATCGAGGTTCGCGTCGCCGTAGTATCTTGTTACAACGGGAGGAGCGGTCGTGGGAGCCTCTGTTGTGGGAGCCTGCGTTGTGGGAGTTGTGGGATTAGACGGAGTCGTGGGGGCGTCGCCCTTCTTTACGTCAACAGCGCCTGTCTCGTCGATAGTCTTACCGGGCTTGATGGATGTATCCTTCCAAGCTACGGAAGCTGTCTCGGACTTAAAGGTCTTGAACTCCTTGGAGGTTCCGCCGAGGAGGAAGCCGCTGGAGGAAGGAAGCTGGTGACCCTGAGCTCTGCCCTGATCGTCCTTCGGAGCAGAGTCGGAGACGATTACCTGAGTTTTTGAGGAATGAGCAAGGTCATAGTCGGATACTTCCCAATCGCCCGCGCTGCTCTTTACCTTAACGCAGGAATCGGAGTGGATCTCGGCGTAGTATACCTGCTGAGTATCATCATATTCCATAGTTTCGCCCGGCCAGAAGGAGTTCTGATATACGGGGAACTTGCCCTTGCCGTTCGGCTCGTCATATACATAGCAGTAGAACGGAGCTACCCATTTTGTCTTGTTGCCGCTTATCTGCGAGTTGTAGCTGTCAAGCACCGATTTGGGGATAATGATATAAATACCCGACGCGGACGCCTGCTTTTTGACATACTGATATTTTGTAACGGTAGTGTTGCTGCCGTTCTTGGCTGTTAAGGTGAGGTTGATCGTATCGCCGTAGTTATAATCCTTACCGATACGGATCTTCTTGGAGCCCGTAAAGGACTGGGGAGTGTAGTTCTCGAGCTGATATGTAGCGCTCTCGGCGTTCTGAGCCGTGAGGTTTACAACAAGATACTCGCCCTGGAAGGTCTGGCTTTCCTGATCGGCGAAGATGTAGGGAGTTACGGAATCCTGAGTAACGACCGCGATACCCGTGGAACCGATCTGGCCGCTTACGGTACCGCCGTTTACGGTGAAGGTCGCGCCTGTGATCTTATCTGTATAAGTACCGTTGGCAAGACCTGTGCCGCTGATGCTTACGGAGGAGGAGTTGCCCTTTACGTTAACGATAACGATACCCGAATTGCCTCTTGCGACATAAGCGAAGTTACCGCTTGAGCCTGGCTTTTCGGACTGATTGACAAACTTGTTGTGGAACTTGTTGACCTCGGAGACCGCGACGCTCTTGTAGGATGTGTTGATGGAATGTCCGCCCATCTTCATAGCCATATTTGTTCTGGCGAAGAAGAGAGGAGTAGAGCCCGATCTGGAAGCTACCAGAGCCCATGTCTTGGTAATGACCTCATCGGAGACGGAAGCTGTGTTGTCGCCCTCGGGGTTGAGGTAGGTGTCGTGAGACTCCGCCCATGTAACCGCCTTTGTCGCTCCGCCCGAGTGAGAGTAGCTGAAGTTAGCCGCCGAGGAGGCGTTTCCGTTCTTTACCGCGTTGCGAACTGCGTTGGAGCCTACGTTCTCGGTTACACGGTATTTACCGCCGTTGAGGTTGGTGTAGCCCGACATCGAACGACCGCCGCCGCAGGTGTTGAGGATCTCGCCGTAGTAGAACATTGTCTTGCCCTTTTTGGAAGCGTATGTGTTGGCACCGTTGATAACGTTTGTCCAGTAAGATGTGTCGCCTACGCCGCTGTCCGCGGGAGTTTCGATATGCTTTGCCGCGTCAAAACGGAAGCCGTCAACGCCGCAGTCGATACAGCTCTTGAGCAAAGAGATTACCTTATTCTGAACCGTGGAGTTAGCTGTGTTAAGGTCGGGGCAGCCCGAGCTTACCTTCTGAGTAACAGAAGCGGCGTTCGAGTCGGAGGCTGTTGAGCCTGAGCCGTTCTGGTGGAAATAGGGGTTGCCTGAGATCATACCGTTGTTGTTCCACAGCTGGGAATCATAGGTCTTGACGTCCTTGGCAAGCTTGAGATACGCCATATCGTCGTCCGCGCCGAGGTGGTTTGTAACAACGTCGCAAATGACATTGACGCCGTAGCTGTGAGCTGTGGTACAAAGCGAAGTGAGGTCGTCCTTTGTGCCTACCCAGCTGTTCGTAGCCAGCGCAAGATTAACGGGCTGGTAGAATTTCCACCACTGACCCGAAATATTGGTCGAGGGAGAATAATCCTTCGGCTGCTGAACGGGCGAGGTCTGTACCGTGGAGTAGCCCGCCGCCGCGATCGCGGGAATATTTTGTTCGATTTCCTTGTAGCTCCAGCAGAGCGCCTGGAGAATACAACCGTCCTCAACCTTGCTTTGCAGGTTAAGCTCGGAGCCTGTGTCTGCCTTGTTAACGTCTGCCGCGGAAACGGACATCGGGATAACAAACGCCGTGCAGAGCACCGCCAAAGCCAAAGCAACGCTGAGTATGCCTTTGAGTTTCTTCATTGTTTTCAAAACTCCTTTCTGAATTTTAAACGCACTTACACGCTTATTTACTCTAATATTATAACAAAAATGAAAGAAGATGTATATATGCTTTTTACACCAATAATCACTTCTTCTTTTGTGTAAAATGCCAAATTTTTATTTGCCTTCACACATCTTGTTTCGGAGTATTTTTCGTATTGACTTTTATGATAAAAAAAACTATAATAACATAGCGTATTTCTGAAAGTATGCTTTGTTGAAATAATTTTTGATTACGCGGTAATCAAATTTATCGGGGGTAGATAAATGAAACAGGCTAAAAACGATATGATTGTATCCCTCAAGGATATTTTTGTAGAGTTTGACGGTGAAGTAATATTAAACCACATCAATCTGGACATCAGGGACAAGGAATTTGTAACGATACTCGGTCCCTCGGGCTGCGGAAAAACCACAACGCTGAGGATTATCGGCGGTTTTCTTGAGCCCGACGAGGGCGAGGTTTTCTTTGACGGAGAGAAGATCAACGGCATTCCGCCTCACAAGCGGAACGTCAACACGGTTTTCCAAAAATACGCCTTATTCCCTCACCTTAACGTATTTGACAATATAGCCTTCGGTATGCGCATAAAAAAGCTCCCGAAGGATGAAATAAAAAGGCGGGTCAAGGAAATGCTCGCCATAGTTGACCTCAAGGGCTACGAAAAGCGCAGCGTCTCGAGGCTTTCGGGCGGTCAGCAGCAGCGCGTCGCGATCGCCAGAGCGCTTGTGTGCGACCCGAAGGTGCTCCTGCTCGACGAGCCGCTCGGCGCGCTCGATCTGAAGCTGAGAAAGAATATGCAGGATGAGCTCAAGCAGATCCAGCAAAAGACAAACACTACCTTTATATATGTAACTCACGATCAGGAGGAAGCCCTGACGATGTCCGACACCATCGTTGTAATGAACAACGGCGTTATCGAGCAGATCGGCTCTCCCACCGACATCTACAACGAGCCCGTCAACGCCTTTGTCGCCGACTTCATCGGCGAGGCGAACATCATCAACGGCACGATGCTCGGCGACTGCCGTGTAAAGGTGCTCGGAACAGAGCTTGAGTGCGTTGACAAGGGCTTCGGTCAGAACACTCCCGTTGATATCGTTATACGCCCCGAGGATATCGAGGTCGTCGCGCCCGAGGAGGCTAAGCTCGTCGGCGAGGTGGTCGACGTCGTGTTCAAGGGCGTTCACTACGAGATGACCGTTATGGTCGGCAATTGCGAGTGGATCATCCACTCAACCGAGATGAGCCCCGTAGGCTCCAAGATCGGTATGAAGATCATACCTTTTAATATACAGATAATGAACAAGATGTTCCTCGCGACCGAGAACACCTTCTTCGCGGAGGTAGTTTCGGCTTATGAGGAGGAAAACTACATAGAGGTCAAGAAGGAGGATTCCGTATTCAGGATCGACGGCTACTTCTTTGAGGAAGGTACAAGGCTTCGCATCGTGCTCCCGCCCTCGGCGCTTTCCATCGCGGGCGACGGCGTCGGCGATATCGACGACGTTTACATAGAATCCGTGATCTTCAAGGGCGAGCACAACGAGATCATACTTGAGTCCGACGAACAGAAATGGCTGATGCAGAGCGATCAGGACGAGCAGGTCGCCACATATGTTCCGCTCAAATTCGACTTCTCACAGGCGACGATAACCGTCGAGGAGGCGTAAGATGAGACTGAAAAGACCCGGTATACCGTATATAATATGGATGGTTGTATTCACTCTCATCCCGATCGTATTCATACTCTTTTACGCTTTCACCGACCGTTCGGGAGCGTTCAGCTTTCAGGCGTTTTTCAAGGCGTTCGGCTACACAGACGTATTTCTGAGAAGCATATGGATAGCGTTCATATCCACCTTTATCTGCCTGGTGCTCGCTTATCCTCTGGCGTACTTTATGAGCCGCCTGAAGCAGAGCACGCAGAACCTGCTTACAATGATAATAATGATACCGATGTGGATGAATTTTCTTCTCCGCATTTATGCGTGGGTCACGCTGCTCCAGAACAACGGACCGATCGACACGCTGCTCGGGTTCTTCGGGATCCACACTCAGCTTCTGGGAAATCAGGGCGCCGTAATACTGGGAATGGTTTACGAATACCTGCCTTTTATGGTGCTTCCGCTTTACACCGTTATGGCGAAGATCGATTCGGGGCTCATTGAAGCCGCCGACGATCTCGGCGCCAACCGCTTATCAACACTGAGAAAGGTCGTGTTCCCGCTCAGCGTTCCGGGAATAATCTCGGGCGTGACGATGGTTTTCGTCCCCTCAGCGAGCACCTTCCTTGTCGCTCAATACCTCGGCGGCACGGGAGACATTATGATAGGCGACGTAATTGACAAGATTTTCTGGTCTGATCAGAACACGGGCTCGGCGATCGCGCTGATCCTGATGGTCGCGATCTTCATCTTCCTTGTTATTCTCAATTTCTTCGGAGACGAGGAGGCGATCGCGGCGTGAAAAAGCTTTACAAGATCTACACGGCACTCATCATCTTCTTTATGTATATGCCCGTCGCGGTGTTCATCATTTTCAGCTTTAACGACGGAAAGACCTCTGTTTGGAAGGGCTTTTCGCTGAGATGGTACGCTAATCTATTTCAGGACAAGCTGATAATGAACGCCTTGTGGAACACGCTGATAATCGCGGTCATCGCCTCGGTCATCGCGACGATCCTCGGCACTCTCGCCGCTATCGGCATCAACAATTTTTCGGGAAGAAAAAGGATAATCCTTCTCAACGTCAGCAATATCCCGATCCTTTCACCCGACGTCGTAACGGGCGTTTCGCTTATGCTTATGTTCACGATCGTCGGCGTGGCGTTCCATTTTCAAATGGGCTTCTGGACGGTGCTTCTGGCGCACATCAGCTTCTGCGCGCCGTACGTTGTGCTCAGCGTGCTTCCGAGGATCCGTCATATGGATTACTCGATCTACGAGGCGGCGCTCGACTTGGGCTGCAACCAGTTTCAGGCTTTCGGAAAGGTAGTTATCCACGAACTTATGCCCGGGATATTCACGGGCTTTCTGATGAGCTTCACCTATTCGCTCGACGACTTTGTCATCACCTACTTTACAAAGGGCGCGAGCTTCCAGACGCTTTCAATCAAAATATACACTATGACCCACCAGAGGATCAATCCCAAGGTCAACGCGCTCTCGGCGCTGATGTTTTTGGCGATCGTCATTATTATGGTAACGATCAACCTCAAGGACAGACACGACGAGAAGAAACGCGGCGTCATACATTAAAAAAATGAGAAATAAGAAATGAGAAATGAGAAATGAAAAATGATTGTCGAGTCATTAAAAACATTAAATATGAAATATGAAAAATGAAACATGATGGTCGTGATCATAAGTCGGAGAGTTTCAAAAATCGGTGCCCGAGATATTTATAAAAGATATAATACTGTTTGATTTAATAAGTTCAGCACAATATTAATACATTCGGGACACGAACGTATTGTTTCCCGCGAACGTCTCTACTCGACCTAAATGTTTAATGATTAATTTTTAATGTTTAATGAAAAAAAATTCTCCTTTCTAATTTCAAAAATCTTTCATCTATAATAAAAACGGAGGTAATTTTATGAAAAGAATAATCAGTCTTTTGCTCGCCGTACTCTTAACGTGCGGCGCGGCGGCGCTCTTCGCCTCTTGCGAGAAGGAGTACGAGGGCGAGATCAACGTCTACAACTGGGGCGAATACATCAGCAACGGCGACGACGGCAGCAGAAACGTCATTCAGGAATTTGAGGACGAGTTCAACATCAAGGTCAACTATATGGAGTACGAGACCAACGAGGATCTTTACAACCTGCTCAAAACCTCAAACTCCAACTACGACGTGGTCATTCCCTCAGACTATATGATCGAAAAGCTCATCAAGGAAGACCTTATCCAAAAGCTCGATTACTCCAAGATCTCTAACTATAAAAAGGTTATGAAGCGCTTTAAGAATATGAGCTTTGACCCCAAAAACGAATACACCGTCCCCTACGCCTGGAACGTTACGGGTCTTGTCTACAACAAGACCATGGTCAAGGACAAGCCCGAGGGCTGGGAGGCTCTTTGGAACAAGGATCTGAAGGGTAAAATGCTGATGTTCTCCAACAGCCGCGACGCTTACGCGATCGCGATGCAGCTGTGCGGCGTCGACCCCTCGACCTTCACAAAGGCGGACGTTGACAAGGCGACCGCCAAGCTTGAGGAACAGAAGCCCCTGCTCAAAAAGTACGTTATGGATCAGACCTTCAACGAAATGGAGCGCGACCAGTCGGCGATGGCTCCCTACTACGCGGGCGATATCTACACCATGACCACCAACAACGACAACCTTGTCGGCGTTCTTCCCAAGGAGGGCTCTAACCTCTTTGTGGATTCGATGTGCATTCCCAAGAGCGCTCAGAACGTTGACGGAGCTCACAAGTTCATCAACTTTATGACACGCCCCGAGATCTCGGCGGCAAATATGGACAGCATCACCTACGCTTCCCCCGTTGAGGGCGCGAAGGAGCTTATGGACGAGGACGTCGCTTCCAGCGAGCTCGTCTATCCGCCCGAAAGCTACCTTGACAAGTGCTACACCTTCAAGAACGTTGACGACGAGGTGTACACCTATATGCAGGAAAAATTCATTCAGATTATGTCTTAAGCCATGGAAACAGCTTTATTATTTACTCTCATCGCGATATCGGCGGTCACGCTGATCATCGCGGTGATCTCCTTAATAAAATCGGGAAAAACAGCGCGGGACGTCGACCAAAACTCGATCATCTCCGCGATAAACGACGAAAACCGCAAGGAGCTCAGCCTTCTCAGGCAGGAGCTCAACGCCACGACCCAGCAGAACGTCAAGGCGTTGGGCGATATGATCTCCGAAAACCAGACCCAGTTCTCGCGCTCTCAAAAGGAGCAGCTCGACAGTATGGAGAGCCGCATAAAGACCTTCTCGCTCGAGAACGAGCAGAAGCTCGACCTCATCCGCAAGTCCGTTGAAGCAAAGCTCACCTACATTCAGGAGGACAACAACAAGCAGCTTGAGGAAATGCGTAAAACCGTTGACGAAAAGCTCCAAAACACGCTTGAGGAAAAGATGAACAAGAGCTTTGAGCTTGTGAATCAGCGTCTTGAGCAGGTTTACAAGGGACTCGGAGAAATGCAGAACCTCGCCGTCGGCGTCGGCGACCTCAAGAAGGTGCTCACAAACGTAAAGACGCGCGGTATTCTCGGCGAGATCCAGCTCAAGGCTATCCTTTCCGAGATACTTTCACCCGAGCAGTACGACGAGAACGTAGCGACCAAGCGCGGTTCAAAGAACGTGGTAGAGTTCGCGGTCAAGCTCCCTGCTGAGGACGACGGCTTCATCTACCTGCCGATCGACTCAAAGTTCCCGGGCGACACCTACGCCGCTCTCAGGGACGCGATCGAGGACGGCGACAGAGACAGGATCGCCCTCGCCTCGAAAACGCTCGAGAACACCATCAAGAGCGAGGCGCGCGACATCCGCGACAAGTACATCGCTCCGCCGAACACAACCGATTTCGCGATAATGTTTCTGCCCTTTGAGGGGCTTTACAGCGAGGTCGTCAACCGCGGTCTTGTTGAGGAGCTTCAGCGCAAATACAAGGTAAACATCGCGGGACCCAGCACAATGGCGGCTCTACTCAACTCGCTTCAGATGGGCTTCAAAACGCTGGCGGTGCAGAAGCGAAGCACCGAGGTGTGGAAGATACTCAGCGACGTTAAAACGGAATTTGACAAGTTCAACGACGTTCTTGTGGCGACCCAGCAAAGGATCAATCAGGCAAACTCAGAGCTTGACAAGCTCGTGGGCGTAAGGACGCGACAGATACAGCGCAAGCTCTCGGGCGTTCAAAGTCTTGAGAACGCCGACGACCCCAAGCTCGAGATCAATATTCAGGATCAATAACATAATCGGTATTAAAAAAGGCTCTTTTGGCAATACTCTTATCAGAGTTATTGCTAAAGGAGCTGTTTTTTTGCAGTATAACAAGGTTGAGATCTGCGGCGTAAACACATCCGAGCTTATCGTGCTCAGCGAGGAAGAAAAGCGAAGGCTGCTCGACAGGATCAAAAACGGCTCGCCGAGCGAGAGAAAGCTCGCGCGCGACAAAATGATCGAGGGCAATCTGCGGCTTGTGCTCTCGGTGATACAAAGGTTCCAGAACCGAAACGAAAACCCCGACGATCTGTTTCAGGTCGGGGTGATAGGACTGATCAAGGCGATAGACCACTTTGACAGCTCGCTGGACGTAAAATTCAGCACCTACGGCGTGCCGATGATCATCGGCGAGGTCAGAAGATATCTTCGCGACAACAACTCACTCAGGGTCTCGCGCTCAATGCGCGACACAGCCTACCACGCGATGCAGGTCAAGGAAAAGCTGATGGCAGAGAAAAACCGCGAGCCTACGATCGAGGAGATAGCCTCGGAGATGAAGCTTCCCAAGGAAACGGTCGTGCTCGCGCTGGAGGCGATCGTGGACCCTGTCTCGCTTTACGAGCCGCTATTCTCGGACGGGAACGACACGATCTACGTTATGGATCAGATCGGCGATCTCAGCGACGACCGTGACTGGATCGACGAGATATCCATCAAGGACGCGATCAAAAAGCTCTCCGACCGCGAAAAGAAAATACTCGGACTGCGGTTCTTCAAGGGCAAAACGCAGATGGAGGTCGCCGAGGAGATCGGCATTTCTCAGGCTCAGGTCAGCAGGATCGAAAAGAGCGCGTTGAAGCATATCAAGGGCGAATGAAGCCAAGTGCTTATGTAGCTTTTTTATTATAAAAAGTATTGCAAAACCAAAAATGATATGGTACGATAGAGTTGCCAACATTCCACAATTTAATATGAAGAATCGTACTTTGAATTTGGCGGTTGGGGTGCAACAGTAAGCGAAAAATCACATACTATTAACGGTAAGAAGACCGACGATAAGTTAAGAATCGGCATAATCGGAAAAGACGGTAAGTATGTAAAGCCATAAGCATTTTGAAAAAATCCCCTTAACAATAATCTCCGCGGAGAATTGTTAAGGGGTATTTCATTTAATGCTAAACTGAGAACTTATTAAAACTTCCTCTTTACAAATGCACTTTCGTATGGTAAAATAATTTTACGATTTAATATTGTAATGTGTGAAAGTAGAGGAACGAAAAATGAACTCAAAACTCAAAAATGACCAGACCGATTTTCTTTTTGAAGCGATACTCACCCTTCAGACCAAGGATGACTGCTACCGTTTTTTTGAGGATCTTTGCACCCGACCCGAGCTCAACGCGATGAGCCAGCGTATCGTTGTGGCGAAGCTCCTCACGGAAAAAACCGTCTACTCCGAGATCGTTAAGCAGACAGGCGCCTCCACAGCCACTATCTCGCGCGTTAAGCGCTCGCTCAACGAGGACACCGACGGCTATATGCTCGCCTTCAAAAATATGGGAATCAAGGTCGATAAATAATGAGCTACGGTATTTTCGCCGACTTCTACGACGCGCTCACGCTCAACGTCGATTACGAGCGCCGCGCGTCCTATATCGCGGTGCTGTTCGCGAAGCTCGGCCACAATATGGGGCTTACTCTTGACCTTGCCTGCGGCACGGGCAGCCTTACGCTCGCGCTCGCGAAGATGGGCGTTGACGTCTACGGAGTTGACGGCTCAGAGGAAATGCTCTCGATCGCCAGCGAAAAAGCGTATGAGGAGCATATCGACACGCTTTTTCTCTGTCAGAAAATGCAGGAGCTCGACCTTTACGGCACGATCGACACCTGCGTCTGCTCGCTGGACAGTCTCAATCACCTGACCGATCCCGGCGATCTGAAAAAGACCTTCGCTAAGGTCTCGCTGTTTATGAACAGGGGCGGTTACTTCCTTTTTGATGTGAACACCGTCTACAAGCACAGGGAGATACTTGCCGACAACACCTTTATCTATGACACCGACGACGTTTACTGCGTCTGGCAAAATTCTTTACTGGAAAATAACATCGTTGACATCGACCTGACCTTTTTTGTCCCCGAGGGCGAAAGCTACGTCCGATATGACGAGAGCTTCTCGGAGCGCGCCTACACGGTCGATGAGCTTACCGAGGCGCTTAACGAAGCAGGGTTTGAGGTTCAGGCGCTTTACGGCGATATGAGCTTCTTTCCGCCGAAGGAAAAAGAGCAGCGGCTCGTATTCGTCGCGAAAAAAATGTAAGAAAACAATCAAGCCTTCTCCAAACAGGGAGAAGGCTTTCGCTTTTAACAGACATTTTTCATTTTTCGTTTTTGATTTTTATTGCCTCAATAACCGTTATCGTGTTTTCGTTCGCCTTGAATCGGATGTCGTATCCTCCGTAAGCGAAGCCGTATTCACGCTCGGGGTCGGACTGATAACCCGGTCTGGGATCGAGCGAGAGCACCTCTCTGAGCGTTTGCAGCTGTTCGGGCGCGAAAAGCCCGGCGACCGCGTCGGGTAAAACGACCTCAAGCGGCGCGTGCTTATCGGCTCCGTACTCGCCCGAGCCCGCGTTCGGGACGCTGTCGGCAAAGCCGATATACGGCTTAATATCGAGGATTTCGGTGCCGCTCATCAGGTCGGCTCCCGACACTGTCAGCGTTATCCCGTTATCCCTTTCGACCGAGATAAGCCTTACGCGCGTCAGCCCGATTGGGTTCGGGCGGTTGGGAGAACGCGTCGCGAAAACGCCCCTGCGTACATTTCCGCCGAGCTTCGGCGGACGGACTGTGGGCGACCATTCGCGCTTGCCCATCGGCTCAAAAACCCAGAGTAGCCAAAGATACCCGAACGCCTCTATCCCGCGGAACGCCTCGGGATCGGCGTATTCCTTCTCCATTACGACGCGCGAGATCAGGTGCTCGCTCATTCCGCTCTGTCTCGGAAGCCCGAACTTTGTCGGGAAATCATTGTATATTTTTGCGATAGCTTTAAATTCCATTTTTTCACCGTCCGCTTAAACGATAACATCATATCTGATCGCCTTGCCCTTTACGCTGTACGAGGGCTTTCTACCCGCGAGAGGCTCGCCCTTCAGCGGTCTTTTTATGACTATCTTCGCGGGCTTTACGGCAAGAGCGGCATCCAAAAGCTCTTTTTCGCCCGAGCAGGGACTCTCCAGCTTCTGAATGAGCTGGAGCTTTTTGTTGATGAGACCGCTCTTCTTTCGTTCGGGGAACATCGGGTCAAGGTAGATTAGCTCGGGTCTGCGCGCGAGCTCCGACATAAGCTCGACGCTGTCGCCCTCGATAAGCCGCATTCTGCCGACGATCTCCTTCAGGCTCGGATTTCGCCTCGCCCTTTGCAGAGCGTCGCGGAGCAGCGCCGCAATCACCGCGTCCCTCTCGAACATTACTACCTCGTAGCCTGCCGCGGCGAGAAGTATCGAATCCTCCCCCATTCCCGCGGTCGCGTCGACCGCCAAGGGGTTTTCGGAGCTTGTTTTTGTAATCTTAACAAGCATTTCGTGGCTCAGCCGTCCGTCGGAAAGCCTTCTAAGCATTTCGGAAAAATCTCCCCTCAGGCTCAGACCGAAGCCGACGAGGGAAACGCCCTCTCTGTCCACAAGAAGCGTAAGCCCGTCGCCGATTTTGTCCGAAACGGGCGCCTTGACCCGTCTTGAGATCGACTCCGCCAGATCCCTTTGACCGCCTTTTCCGACACAAACAACCATATCAACGCCGCTCATAACTCACTCCGTCATCAATTTTTAATCAGATTATACATCATTACCGCCGCCAAGTCAAAGCGAAAATTTATAATGGATTTTTCCCCGACGATATGTTATACTTGTTTCAAACAAACGCAGTAAACCACGGGAGAGAGACTTATGGCGCTTTACGTAAACGGCGACGACTTCGGGCTGGGCGAAAGCTGTACGCTCGCTGTCGCCGAGGCTCTGGAAAAGGGCTATATCACGGGCACAACGATGACGGCAAACGGCGAATACTTTGAAAACGCCGTAAGGCTTGCCGAAAAACGCGGCTTCACCGACAAAATAGGCGTTCATTTTAACCTCACCGAGGGCAGACCGCTGACAAAGGAAATGGAAAAAACCGAGCTGTTCGTTGAGGACGGATTTTTTCATAAAAGGTATCTTAAAAATCCTCGGGAGCTGACCGACGCGGAAGCAAACGCCGTGTACAAGGAGCTTTCGGCTCAGGCGGAAAGGCTCAAAAAATCAGGGCTGGCCGTCGCCCGAGCGGACTCGCACCATTATATCCACACATTTATCCACCTCGCGCCGATCGCCGCGCGCGTATGCCTTGAGCACGATATTATCCGCGTCAGGATCAACCGAACCTTTGACACTCCCGAACGGCCGAGAATAACCGACGGAAGGATCGCAAACCTGTGGTGGCGCGAGCGCGGATTTCTTACGACCGCTCATTTCGGCAGGATGTCCGACCTTGAGGAAGGCGCCGTTCCCGACGACGTTGAGATAATGACTCACCCCGATTACGACAAAAACGGCATTCTGATCGACAGGACAGGCGTTGAGGACGGCTTCCCCACGGGGCGGCCGCTTTGGGAGATCACCCGTTTTTTCGGCGAAAAGGAGGAGAAGCCGCTGTGATTTTTTCAAAAAACAAAGAAGAGATAACCTCGTTTCAGATCGTCACGCTTCACACAAGCGGTATGCGGCTGACCGCCGATTACGAGATCGTAATGAAGGGCAACGAGGCCGAGGTATCGGAATACTTTATCCGTTATTCTGAAAACAAGGACGAGCGCGTCCTAGAAAGGCGCGCGGTTATAAGCGCGGAAGCGGCGCTCAGACTGCTCAACGACTGCCGCCTGATCTCCTGGGACGGCTTTCACGGAGCTCACCCGCGCGGTGTGCTCGACGGGACTATGTTCAGCCTGAAGGCGGTAGTAAACGAAGGGAGCGTTATAAAAGCCGAGGGCTCCCAGAACTTCCCGAAGCGTTACAGAGAATTTACGGACGGGCTTTACGGTATACTTTCGGAAGCGGACAAAAAACAAGAATGATCTCAGGGACGGGATAAGATGTTTTCCGATTTTATAATCAAAAGCAAAGAAGAAAGGCTATGGTGAATTTTATGGAATTACTCAAGGGCGCGCCAATGGACAAGGCGGACAGACAGGCTCGCGAGAGCAGGGTGTACGACTTTCTTGACGGACTTGATATCGATTACGAGAGGACAGACCACCCCGACGAGCCCGCGACCACTATGGAAGCGTGCGAGAAGATCGACGCTGTGCTGAACGTGCGGATATGCAAGAATCTTTTTCTCTGCAACCGCCAAAAAACCGCTTTTTATCTGCTGATCATGCCCGGCGACAAGCCGTTCAAGACCAAGGAGCTCAGCAAGCAGATGGGGATCAGCAGGCTTTCGTTCGCTGACGAAAGCTTTATGAAGGAGCTGCTCGACCTTTATCCGGGGAGCGTGTCCGTTCTCGGGCTTATGAACGACAGCGAGCGCAGGGTGCAGCTTGTGATCGACGAGGATGTTTTGAAGGAGGAATACTTCGGCTGTCATCCTTGCGTCAACACCTCGTCTCTGCGCTTCAAAACCAAGGATCTGACGGAAAAGGTGATCCCCGCGCTTCACGCCGACCCGATCACCGTAAAGCTTGTCGGAACGGAATGATCCGAAAAAACGCCGCAAGCGTTTTGTCAACAATTCGGAGAAATATTCACGTTCGACAAATCCTGTTGCTTATCCCTCGGATTTATGATATAATATATATTGATAAAAATCGGGTATATGAAAATTTTTTCTGTTGAGTTTTTGAACTATGAACAAAGCGTTGACCCGTTTCGGGCAACACGTTGAAATATTTGCAAACAAGGAGGAACCAATGAAAAAAAGTATCACAAGATCAATTTCCGCAATGTTTATGGCAGGCGTGATGATGTTATCCGTCGCGGGCTGCGGCTGCAGCGAATCGCCGAAGCAGTCCGACGTAAAGTCCTCGACCGCTTCGACAGCCTCGACTGTCTCAAAGGCGGAAAAGGCAAAGCAGGAGGATCCGCTTTCTCTCTGGACAAAGGACGCTCCGCTCAAGAAGGAGCTCACCGAGTATATGAAGGCGATCACCGACAAGAACGGCAAGGATTTTATCCCCGTTGAGGACAGGATCGCCGTGTTCGATATGGACGGCACGCTCTGCTGCGAGACCGACCCGGGTTATTTTGATCACAAGCTGCTCTATCACCGAGTAGTTGAGGATCCCGATTACAAGGACAAGGCGAGCGACGAGGAGAAGGAAACCGCAGAGATCATCAAGCAGTATTTTGAGACGGGCGAATATCCCGAGGGACTTGACTTAAAGCACGGCAAGGCTGTGGCGACCGCGTTCAAGGGTATGACGCTCGACGAGTTTGACGCTTACGTAAAGGCTTACAGAGACGAGCCTATGGAGAGCTACACGAATATGACCAACGGCGAGGCGTTCTACAAGCCGATGGTTCAGGTCACGGATTACCTCATAGCCAACGATTTCAAGGTGTACATCGTCAGCGGCACCGACCGTCTTATCACACGCGGTCTTGCCGACGGCGCGATCGATATCCCGCTCAGCCAGATGATCGGCTCCGACGAAACTCTTGTCGCGAGCGGTCAGGGCGACTCCGACGGACTTGATTACACCTTCGCAAGCGACGACAAGGTCATCACGGGCGGCGATTTCGTTGTCAAGAACCTCAAGATGAACAAGGTCAGCGTTATCGCTCAGGAGATCGGTCAGCAGCCCGTTCTCGCCTTCGGCAACAGCTCGGGCGACGCGGCTATGGCAAACTACACGATCAACAACAATAAATACAAGAGCGGCGCTTATATGCTCTGCTGCGACGACACGGAGCGCGAGAACGGCAAGCCCGAAAAGGCTGAAAAAATGCTCGCGACCTGTGAGGAAAACGGTTACACCGCCGTTTCGATGAAGAACGACTGGACAACTATTTACGGCGATGACGTAAATAAAAAATAATTTCTTTCTCAAAGGAGGCAGATCATGAAAAGAATCAAACGGCTTATCAGCGTGTTCCTCTGCGCGGCTCTCGGCTTTTCGGCGCTCACCATAAGCGCTTCCGCGGCGACCGCGCCTAAGAATTACGTTAAATCCATCAGCGTAAAGGACAAAGCGACCGTTACCATTCCCTATTCAAAGAAAACTCTGACAAAATCCTTCAAGGTAACCGTAAAGGTCAAGGGAAAGGCTTCCGCGGCATTCACCGCGAAATCCTACAAAACCTCCGTGGCTACCGTTAAGGTAAAGGGAAGCAACATTAACGTTACCGCCAAAAAAGCGGGCAAGGTAAAGATCACGGTCACAACAAAAGCGAAAAACATCAAGAACAAGAAGCTGAGCAAGTCGCTTGTTCTTACGGTCAAAAAGGCTCCGAGACCCGCGTATATATCCGAAGAAGACAGCATAGAGCTGTCATACAGCTCCTATGCCGACAGCGAGACTATCGGCTTCTGCGAGATGGAAGTATGCGACATCGTCCAAAGTCAGGCTGACAACGCGACTTACTATGCCACGGTCGCCGACAGCAGTATCGCGGAAACAAAACTCAAGGGTATGTACATCTGCGCTGTCGGCGAAGGCACCACAACAGCCGACATCTTTGAAAGGGACAGCAACGCCAAGACCAGAAAGCTCGGAACTGTTAAAGTCAATGTCGAAAAAGCAGAAATGGCGACCGTCGCCACAAGAGCATTGTCGAATAATTATGACGATCCCGTCTCGACGTGGCTCAAGCTTAATTTCGGCACAAAAACCTATGATTTCGGCACTTTAATCAACAGAGTTCTGACTCAGACCACCGAATACGGCGCAAAATTCACAAGCTCGGACTTCACCGCGACATATTCCTCTCCCGACGAGAAGGTCGCGACCGTTGACAAGGACGGCGTCATTACGGGCGTCGGCAACGGCGAGGTGAACGTTGTGTGCACGCTGGAGTTCACCGACGGCTCAAAGACAGAGGAGTTTTTCATTGTACAGGTAACGGGCAGAGCGATCCAAAAAGTCGACGGCTACACGATCGACAACGTCAGAGACAACATAGTCGGCCTGAACACTCTCGTAGACCTCAAGGACGGCTCACAGGTTCCGCTGATCAACTTTGACAACGCCGCCACCACTCCCGCGTTCAAGGCTGTTCAGGACGCCGTAAACGAGGAGCTCGAGATGTACGGCTCTATCGGCAGAGGCTTCTCCCAGAAGAGCAACCATTCCACCGATATTTACAACAAGACAAGAGACAAGGTGCTTGACTTCCTCGAGGCTGATCCCGAGCTTTACACCTGCTTCTATGTCAACAACACCACCGACGGTCTGAACAAGCTCGCCTCGGCTCTTGTTGAGAAAAAGTCAGATATAGTTCTTACCACCCGTATCGAGCACCACGCTAACGACCTCAGCTGGCGTGAGAGATGCAAGGTCATCTACGCCGAGGTCGACAAAAAGGGGCGCGTTATCTATGACGATATCGAAAAGCTTCTGAAGAAAAACAAGGTCAAGATCGTTTCCGTCTCCGCGGCGTCGAACGTAACAGGCTACGTAAACGACGTCCACAGGGTCGCCAAGCTCGCCCACAAGTACGGCGCGAAGCTCGTAGTAGACGGCGCTCAGATCGTAGCGCACAGAAAGTTCTCAATGCTCGGTGATCCCGACGACGCGACCGACGACATCGACTTTATCGCTTTCTCGGCTCACAAGATGTATTCGCCCTACGGCGGCGGCGCGGTCGTAGGTCTGACCGAGAAGCTCAACAAGCATATGCCCACCTTCTACGGCGGCGGCACGATCAAGGTCGTCGGCGACGACTGGCAGATCTACAAGGACGCTCCCGCGGCTTATGAGGCAGGCTCGCCGAATTACCCCGGCGTTGTCGGTCTGGGCAAGGCGATCGACGTTCTCTCCTCTATCGGAATGGACAAAATCGAGGCTCACGAGAAGGTGCTCAACCGCAAGATCCTCGACGGGCTCAAGAAGCTCGATAACGTCATCCTCTACGGCGACAGCGAGAACATCGACGACCGTGTAGGCGTTATCACCTTCAATTTCAGCGACATCAACACCTTCCTGCTTGCCCAGTCGCTCTCCGAGCTCGGCGGCGTAGCCACCAGACGCGGCGCGTTCTGCGCTCATCCGTACGTATGGAGACTTATGGGTATCAGCGAAGAAACGGCTAAGGGCTTCCAGAACTGCACCGACGCGAACACTGCGGGTATGGTCAGAGTAAGCTTCGGTATCTACAACAACGAAAGCGAGGTAGACCAATTCCTCAACCTTATGCCCGCAGCTATGGCGGACGCCAAGAAAAAGAACGAAAACGGATTGATCACTCCCGAATATTGATCACTCACGAATAGCGGCTGCAAGCCGAAAAAGAGCGCTCCCGAATCTTTCGGGAGCGTTTTTGCGCGGTATTATGGACAAGAGGCGTGTTTTCTGCTATGATTACAACAAAAGGGGGTGCGCCAAATGAAAAAGGTCGTATCTGTCGCCGCGTGTTTACTCACGCTGATCGTATTGTGCAGTTGTCAGGGAAAGGAACGGAGCGAAATGAAAAGTAAAACCAACAGCGCCATAACGGTCGTTAACAAGCTCACGGACGCCGATGTGTGGATCCTACCGCAGACGGCGAAGAACCTCAAAACCACAGTTTGGGGGAAAGCTACCGCTTCAAAGGTAAAAACAGGCGAAAGCCGCGAGGCTGAGCTTTGCGAGGCGGGCGACGACGGTCTGTACATTCTCAGAATGATCGACACAGACAGCTTCTACTATTCCGCGAACGGATTAAAGCTTCAGGCAGGTCGGACGATCACGATATCTGAGGACGACGCGCATTTCGTTACCGCCGCCGTAACAGACGAAAGCGGCGCCGTCGTGAACACCTACGAGGTTTTCTCGGCAAGACTGTGACGATAAAAATGAGAAATGAGAAAGTTTAAGAACATTAAAAATGAAATGTGAAACATTAAAAATGATGGTCGAGTCCATAAGTCGGATTAACTCAAAAATCGGTGCCCGAACTATTGATAATTGATGTAATTCTGATAAAAAAGATTACAGCAATAATTATACATTCGGGTCGCGAAGGCTTTGGTTCCCGCGAACGTTTCTCCCCGACCTTTATTTCTCCTTTCTCCTTTCTTCTTTCTCATTTCAAAAAACTTTCCACTTTCAACTTTCAACTTAAAAGCCACCCGTTGTATTGAACGGGTGGCTTTCGCACTTTTATTTCACTATGATCTTTACCGTCTTGGTGATCGTCTTGGACTTGTAGTTCGAGGTGTCCTTGACGGTGATTTTTATTTTGATCTTGTAAGCACCTTTTTTGGTGCCCTTCTTTACGGTGAGCTTGCCCGTCTTTGAGTTGACGGTGATCTTCTTCTCACCCGAGAGCTTTTTGAACGCTTTCTTGCCCTGCGCCTTTTTAACGGAGAGTGCCGTGACCGTGACGTTCTTTTTCTTAACGGTCTTGAGCTTGACCGTTTTGGAGGCGATCTTGACCTTTACGGGATTATTCGCCTTTGCGATCTTGAAGGTTCTATTGATCGTGCCCTCATAATTGCCAATACCTTTGATTATAACGGTCGCCTTGCCCGCATTCTTGTTGTTCTTGTAGGTTACCGTATAATCGACATCCTTGATGAGCTCGGTCGTGCCGTCCTTAACGGTGAGCTTCTGGGTGAGAGCCTTGCCCGTGAAGGTCTTGGCTTTGATTCCCGTTACCTTGCATTTGCCGATGTTCTTTATCGGCTCCTGCGCTGTGAATGTAATCTCCGTGGTCAGCAGATCCTCGCTCTTTACAGTCGTCACAGTCTTTTTTCCGTTGATCATAACGGTCACTCCGTAGACGCTGAACTGAGTTCCCGCTTTGGCGTCAAGATCAATGATCAGCTTGTATTCTTTTCCGAGCACATAAGTATCGGATTCGGTAAGCTTTGTACCAGTTTCGACGTCGATCCATTCAAAGCTGTACGCATCGATATCAGGCGGGAGCAGAGCCGTAAACACGGGATGATTGCCAGGGACGGGAGCATCGACAAGGAACGCCATAAAGGTGATCGTTTCGGGCGGAGCGGGTGTTGTAAAGCTCGCTTCCGCGACGATGTATTGCTTCGGGCTGTCGAACATCTCAAAAGCTTCGGTCTCTTGACCGTTTATGCTGACGGTGACCTCGGGAGTTTCCGCGGTTCCCGCGAATTTGTAGCCCTGTCCCGATTCAACACTAACAGTCGCCTTGTACTCTTTTTCGTATTCAAAGGTATCAGCTAAGCCCATTACTTTATCATCTGTCACGTTATACCAGCTAACCTCCGTTACCGTGCCGTAAGAGGCGTTCGCCGTGAAAACGGGGCTCTCGCCTACAACAGGCTCGGCGACGTCCGTAACATCCAGCTCGGAAACCACCGCCGTCTGAGGAACATAGCTGATATCCGCGCACACCTTCTCGGCAGGCGTCTCGCCGTAGATTTTGGTAACAGTCGCTTCGGTTCCGTTGACCGTAACGGTAATGTTCGGCTTGCCGTCCTTTACGGCAAAGAAGTAGTCCTCATTCGCGCTGAGATAAACTGTTGCCTTGTATTGCTTGTTGTACGCAAATACACCCGCGGAGGTCATCGCCTGACCGTCGGTGAGATTGTACCAGCTGACGCTGTCGATCTGAGTGTTATTATTCGCGGTGGCTTTGTACGAGGGATTCTCGCCGACAACAGGCTCGACAAAATCTGTTATCGCGACATTTGAGATAACGTTCGCGTCGCTGATCTCGGGATATTCCCTGGTAACGCGGATCGTTTTCTTCGGATCATAGCCCGACAGCACCTCGGCTCTGACGGCTGCTGTTCCTATCGTAGCGACTACATATGAGGAGCCGTCCTGCATTTTACCGAACTGATAACCCGCGTTGGCGGTTAACGTGAGGCGCGCGGCGTATGTTTTTCCCGCCTCGAACTGATCGCCGCTGCCGAGAACCTTGTCGTCGGTAACACAGTACCACTCTACCTTGTTTCCGCTGACGGATATTCCTTCGGTGGAGGTTTTATAGGTAAATGAAGGCTTATTGCCGAATTCAGGGGGAGTAATATCGGAGAACGCGACTTTAAAGATCACGTTGTATCCTGTTGTCGGGAAAACGTACTTAACAACGATCTGCTTTCCCTGCCCGTATCCGTCCTGAACTCTGACGTCGGCTTTCTTTCCGTTTACCGTACCGACAACGGAAGATTTCTCGCCGTTTTGTTCAAATCTGTAACCATCCTTTGCCGTCAGCACAATGGTCACGGAATATTTTTCGTCGTTCTCAAAAACATCCGTTTCCTTCATATTGGTATCTGTCGATTCGCAATACCATAACACAGTTGTCGAAAATTTCGAGCTCTGAGGCGAATCGACAGTGAAATCGGGAGTCACCTCCACTAAGGGCGCGTCTACCTGAAAATCAGCGCTCGACACGAGCTCCTCGTAAGCCACCGTGATCCCGTTGTTTTTGGCGTAGGTGTCGGCGGCAGTGCCCTTTTGTGTAATGATCTTATAGTCTTTGACCGCGACATCGTTACTGCTCGAGTCATACTCATAGCCGAAGGAATGATATCCGAGTTGGACGACGCCATCGGGGATATACACGGACTTAACGCCCGTATTCACGAACGCCCTGCTGTCGATCCTCACGTTTATACCGTCGGGAATGTTGACCTTGGTTAAGTTGAGGCAGGTGCTGAAGGCATTATCGTTGATTTGGGTCAGACTTTTAGACAGCGTGACTCTTTCCAGCGCGTCGCAGGAAGAAAACGCGTATCGGTTTATCGTCGTCACAGAATCAGGCAGTATAAGACTTTTAAGTCCCGTAAACATAAACGCGCTTCCGCCGATCGTTTTGAGCGAAGCGGGCAGCGTGATTTTTTCCAGAGCGGAACACCTGTAAAACGCGCGATCTCCTATTTCTGTCAGGGAGTCGGGCATCGTGACGCTTGCCAGATCGTAGCACGAATGAAACGCGCGATTTCCTATTTTTGTCACGTAAGCGGGAATCGTGATGCTCTTAAGTCCGCTTTCCTCAAACGCGCTTGTGCCCAGTGTTTTGAGCGAAGCGGGAAGCGTGACGGTTTCCAGCGAGGTGCAGCCCTGAAACGCGGACGTGCCGATGGTCTCGATCGTCTCGTATAAATAAGCGGACTTGAGGCTCGTTAAGTTCTTGAAGGCTCCTTCGCCGATGGTCTTGATTGGCTTGTTGGTAGTTATCTTCTTGATCTCCGAGCGGTAGTTATCCCACGGATATTTACCGTTGGAATCCGCCTCAATGGTCGATCCGCCGTAGCTCAGAATGCTGAGCTCCTTCGTATCAAGATAATAAAGATACTCGCAGTCTCCTACTTTACCGTGATAAACTCCCGCCGCGTTCGCGGCAATAGGAAGCACGGCGAACACGCTCAAAAGCATTATCGCCGACAGGAAGATACTGAGTGATTTTTTTGCGATTGACATATAAACGCCCCCTTTTAGGCATAGTCTGCCTATTATCTCCTTCTCATTATAGCACGCAAAGACCTTCCCCGCAATATCCAAAAGAGTATTTTTTGTTGTTTTCACATCCGACTCGGCGCGGCATGGAAGAACTGATTAAACATTAAATATGAAATATGAAACATGATGGTCGAGCCATTAATATCATTAAACATTAAATATTAAACATGAAACATGATGGTCGTGTTCATAAGTCGGATTTATTCAAAAATCGGTGCCCGAACTATTGATAATTGATGTAATTCTGTTAGAGAGAAACAGTCGATTCATCTAACGTAAAGGTAAAGGCAGACTACTTGGCTCCCCCACTGGGGGAGCTGTCGCCGACAGGCGACTGAGGGGGTGTAGCGGAGCGGTGACTGTGAACTGCATTTTGTCTCCCGACCGAAATGTTTAATGTTTAATTTTTAATGTTTAATGAAAAAGGAGCTTCGCTCCTCTTTGTCGACTTGCACAGTTTTTGACAGTAAAACTGTTAAAGCCTCACAAAATTTCGAATTTTTCCAAAAAAATAGCTCTAAAAGGTACAAAAAATTTAAAAGTGGAGTTGAACAGCCTCGAATATTGTGATAAAATAACACCTATAATGTGATTCTATATATAATACAATGTGATTCTATATACAAATGTATTATCTTTAATATTATTTTTTATTTAGAGGTAAAAATTGACTGCTAAAGAAAAAAAACAAGCCAAAAACCTGACTCCCGAACGTATCGAGAGCGAAGGAGAGCACCTTGAAATAATATTACCGAACGGCTCGGGAAGGATCACAGCGTTCCACCCCTTTAAAAGCCTTCAGATCCTGTGTTACGAGCTGCGTTCGCCCGAAATACCCGATTTATGGGAGCTCGGCTTCCGCAGAGGCGGCAACAGCAGGTATTTCAGAACCCTTGTGTGCAGAAAGGGACGCTGCGAGTTCTCGGTAAACGGCACGACAAAGCCCCTGCGCTTCGGACAGGCGGAGGCGATGCTTCGCTCCACGGATCTGTCGGTGTGCAAGATCACCGAGCTGACGGGCTACTCAAAGCAGACGAAATTTACTATCGCGTTCAAAAACTACTTCGGGACAACTCCTCTTAAATACAGAGGTCTTACCCGAGCTCAATAATCGATTCGCGTTACAAATTATCAGGAGGTAAATTATGAAAACTCTAAAAAAACCGATGTCATTTTTGCTCTTCGCGACTATGCTGATCAGCGTGCTCTGCGCCGCGCCGTTCAACGTTTTCGCGGCGACGACGCATAATGTAAGCACTGTGCAGGAGCTTTCCGACGCTTGCGACGCGATCAATCAGAGCGGCGGAAAACACACGATCAGCCTGACAGACGACATAAACGGTGTTGTGTCTATTGTAATAACCAACAGCGACGCTGTCGTTACCGTTATCGGCAACGGTCACACCTTGACGTCAACAGATTCGGCTGTTTATGTTTCCAACGGCGCGACCGTGAACCTCGGCGACGGAAATTCAGCTCTGACGCTTACCAGTAATGATAATAACGATAACCCGGGTATTATTTATGTATTGGATAACGGTGTTTGCAATATGTATAACAATGTTACCGTTTGTGATCATAAGGGAAACAACTACTTCGGCGGCGGAGTAACTGTTCAAAGCGGCACTTTCAATATGCGCGGCGGCACAATCGACAACTGCGGTATTGAGGGCGGTTCTGTTTGCTACGGCGGAGGCGTCGCGGTCATAAACGGCGGCATCTTTACTATGGACGGCGGTACGATTTCAAACTGCTACGCGACTTCTGATTATATCGATTATTATGATTCAAGCCGTTGTATTTCCGCTATGGGCGGCGGCGTGTTTGTTACAAACGGCTCAACCTTTACTATGGACGGCGGTACAATAACAGGCTGCGAGGCTACCAATTTCGGCGGCGGCGTGGCAATAGTTTCAGCCGATAGTTTCGCTGGTAATTATAGTGAATATAGAGTAGATGGCATGGGAAATATAAAGAGTACAGCTACCATAAACAGCGGTACTATCAGCTCGAATGAAGCAGGCAACGGAGCGGGCGTTTTTGCTTCAGGTTATTTTTACTCTTTTGCCGCCCCATTTGGCAGCTATAATTCTTCGGGAATAGGCGTAACAAATCACCCCGGGCTCTATATCAACGGCGGCGAGATTTCATCGAACACAGCGGATGATATGGGCGGAGGAGTTCTTATCGCTATGCTGAGAGCCAGTATAAAAGCTCAGATTCACAACGCGGTTATTAAAGATAACAATGCCGACAGCGGAGCGGGTATCGAAAACTTTCGTTACTGGACTCAGATGGACATCGACGGTTGTACAATTACGGGCAACGAAGCTGTAACAAACGGCGGCGGAGTTTTGGCTTCCAGCAATTCTTCAAACGGATATACAAAAATAAAAGACACCGTGATCGAGGACAACACCTCGGGTGCCAGAGGCGCGGGCGTTTACTATGACGGTAGCTCTCAGCTCAAAATCTCAGGCAAGAACATAATTAAGGGTAACACATTTAACGGTAAGAAAAACAACCTGAATATACTCAGCAGATCAAAACCCGTATATGTTATCGGTGACCTCACAGGTTCACAGATTGGACTCTCCGACCCGACGCTCTGGGACGACAATATGGAAGATACAGATACAAACGCTGTTTCTACCGATTACCTCACAAGCGGCTACAAGTCCAACAACGCCTCGCTTGACCCTTTGGGCGCTTTCTTTTCTGACCACGAGAGCTGGTATCCCGATTTTTCTAACATCAACAATAACGAGGTCCGCCTCGTACGCAAGACATATGACGTAAACTATCACATCAACAACGCCGATAAGGACGATATTTACGCTGACGAAATCTTTACTCCCTACATCACTAACCACGAGGTAAAGGACGGCAAAACAATAGAGGAGTTCCACAACATTCCCCAGCTTAAAGACCCCGACGGATATGTGTTCAAGGGCTGGTACTACGATCGGGACAACACCAACGACAACAATCCGATAGTATTCGGCGAGACATATGATTCACAGGACATTTATAAAGGATATCATAAGAACATCGACATCTACGCCCACTGGGAAAAGGTTGACAAAATCGAGCAGGAAAAGGCACTTGACGAAAAAGACCTCCCTAACGAAATGAAGGGCGATGACGGAAAATACTACTACTCAAGCTTCGGGCTGTTCGGAGTTCAGCTCCGTCCCGATCGTTGGATTGACGAGAACACAACTGTCAGAGAAAACGGCGGTCTGCGCTTTGCTACCTCTATCGGAGAGGAATTGCTCAGAGATATTGACGAGCTGTCAACCAAAAAGGTAGTCAGCGAGCAGGGCTATGAACACAATGTCGAGTACGGATTTGTTACCGCTTCCCAGTATATTACCGACACCATCGTAAATGACCCGACATTCAACATCAACAAAGCTACCTACAAGCTCCAGTACAAGGGTACTGACGTAAACGGCGTCAACACAACAGTAAAGGAAAGAAGCGCAAACAACTTCAACTATGTCACCAACGTCGACTGCACCTCAACGCAGAAGGGCTACGGCGGAAACCCGAATATCACTATGGATCACCGTAACTGCAACAAATACCGTCTCGCGACTTTTGTAGTAACATATGATACTCCCGAGGATTTCGAAAAGAACTACCAGAAAGAGGTCATTGCCCGAGCTTACATGCGTTACTATGACGCGAACGGCTTGCTCAGAACCTTCTACAACGACTATGGCGGAACCTGCGTCTACGGCGGATGCAGCATCAGCTATGACGGCGCGGAAAAGCTGTTCGTTGACAACGACACCGCGAAGAGGTAAGGAGGATATTATGAAAAAAGAATATACAACTCCAAAAATCACTGTCGATCTGCTGATGAAAACAGACGCGCTTATGGCTTCCTTTGAGACGGACAACAGTTACGCCAAATCAAGGAGCATATTCAATGACGATTTCACCGTTGATGATATTTTGTAATCTATGAACGAATATGATGTAATGCCGAACAGAGCCGAGCGGTTTGTGATAAAAATTGATGATTTCAAGCAGTCTATGGGACTGTGGTACTCACTGTTCGCTCAACGGATTTTGCCGTTTTTGCTGTTTATTCTTCCCGTTAACGTTGTTCTCGGACGAATAAACAGATATCTGATGACATATTACTTTCCGCAGGTCAATCTCAACGGTTCGATCCTGCTCGTCGAGTGGATCGCCGCAATGCTCGCGTTTCTCGCGTTCGCGGTGTTCCTTCCCAAGGCGGCGACTGCCGTTGAGTTCGTTCTCGGCTTCGGCTATCTCTTCCTCGCGTTTCGACATCATCTTTTCAATTCTCTGCTCGGCTATGCCGTTCTCATCGCGATGACGATCTTTCTCGCATTCAAGCTTGTGTTTCTCGCCTTTGAGATCGTTCGTCTCAAGGCGTTCGCGGGCGACAAAAAGAATAATATCGAGCGCGACGAGAGCGGAAGGGTCGTAAGAGCGACGACGGACAGCATTGCTTTCTCCGAGAATCAGCAGGACGAAAGCTACGAGCTGAGCGAAAGCGGCAAAGCCGTAGTCGCTGAAAACGAGCTGTTCTTCGCGGATAACGCGGATGACTACGAGCTGAGCGAAAGCGGCAAAGCCGCAGTAGCCGATAACGAGCTGTTCTTTGCGGACAACACGGATGACTACGAGCTGAGCGAAAGCGGCAGAGCCGTAGTGGAAAGCAACGAGGAGTTTTTCCTCGCGAACGAAGTAAGCAATCCCGATTTCTTAAGCTCCGAGGTTCCGACGGACGACGACTTTTTCTTCGGCTGATAATAACCAAGAATATTAAGGCACCCGATCGGGTGCCTTAATTCTTTGGTGCAGGTAACATATGCTCCATCAGTCCAATAAGTTACGTTTCGCCTGTTGCGGTGTAGCGTTGCGACCGCCGCCAGTGGCGGAGTAAGGGAGCAAAAGCGCTCTCCAAAATAAGGAGTTGAAGGGCAGCGCACCCGGCTGTCCGCGCAACGACTATATTTTGGCGAGAAGGCGGCGCTACAAGTTTCATCAACTCTCCTCGCTAAAATTGACCCACCGGGTCAATTTTTTTACGCTCGGCTTCAAGTCCTGTTACCTGCATTATTCGCTTGTTGCGGTGTAGCGTTGCGACCGCCGCCAGTGGCGGAGTAAGGGAGCAAAAGCGCTCTCCAAAATAAGGGTTGAAGGACAGCGCACCCGGCTGTCCGCGCAACGACTATATTTTGGTGAGAAGGCGGCGCTACAAGTTTCATCAACTCTCCTCGCTAAAATTGACCCACCGGGTCAATTTTTTTACGCTCGGCTTCAAGTCCTGTTACCTGCATTAAAAAAAGAAAGCACCCGAGGGTGCTTTCCTGTTTGGTGCAGGTAACAGGACTTGAACCTGCATGAAATTGCTTTCACATGGACCTGAACCATGCGCGTCTGCCAATTCCGCCATACCTGCGTATTCAACTCGTCTATTATAACAAATAACAGACGAGTTGTCAATCAATCCTTTGAAATATTTGATATTTTGAAGCCCGCGTATTTTCCGAGGTCTGTCAGGGTGATCTCGTGCCCCATCAGTCTGGTGCTTAGCGGCGCAAGCTCCATAAAATCGCCGTAGTGGTTGGTGAGGTACTCCTTGTACTTGGCAGGCACGGGCATTTTGCAGCCGCAAAAATCGACCCTGATCTCGTTATCGAGGAAGGTCTTGTCAAAGCCGCCCTTATGGACGCTCTTGCCCATTCCGTCGTAGAGGTACTTCGCGCGCTTCTTGTGCTTGAACATTTCCAGCGTGAACAGGAGCATACGCATTGAAAAACGCAACGGAAAAATGTTTTTGAAAAAGTTCGAGATCGCGGACTGCACCTTTTTGCCGTTGTACACCCTGCGGTGGTTCCACTTATTGAAAACCATCGCAAGCCAGAACAGCGTCAGCTTGCTGTGAAGCTTCTGCCCGAGCTTGGAATTAGCCGTTTTGTCGTGACAGAATATATCAAACGCGAAGCCGTTGTTCATTCCCTTGTGGTTCTTTGAAAAATCGGTCGCGAACATTGTGTCGGTGAGCCTGAGCTTGGCGTAGGCGTAGTTATAGCGCTTGTCCTTTTTCGGGTCCTGAAGTATCATCCCGTCGGGAAGCTCGTCGGGCGCGACCTCAAGAAACTTGTCGTAATCCTCGCGGAGCATCATTATGTCAACGTCGTCGTCCCACGGGATAAAGCCCTTGTGTCTCGCGGCTCCGAGCAGCGTGCCGCCGCCGAGGTACCATTGGATATTGTGCTTCTTACAGATCCTGTCCACCTCAAGCAGATAAGCAAGCAAAACCTGCTGGATCGCGTCCAGCCTTCCGCCGTGCTCGTGAGGGAATCGGAAATCCGCCTCCGCCTTCTTACTGTAATTCAGCACCGAGAGCTCAAGAGCGGTTTTGAGGTCGATTTTCGGCTCAAAGCCCGCGAATCTCAGCTTGCCCGTATTAAGCTCTCTTCCCTCAAAGGAGCCCTTCTCCGTCATATTTATCCTGACCGCCGCACCGAAAATATCGTGGAGCATAGCCGCCAGAGCGCCCGTCGAGGCTGTCGAGTCAACGCTCGCGACGTTATAAACGCCCTCCAGCTTCTTCTCAAGCGCGAACACCATAGCGTTGAAAATATCGCTCATATATGTGAACGAAACCTTGTTTTCCGTACTGTAAAGCGTCGCGGTTCTGCCCTCAGCGATCGCTTTGAACACTTCCTCAAGGCCGTTGTACACTCCGCTTCCCGCGCCGAGAAGAACTCCCGCGCGAAGGAGCGTTACGGGGATGTTTCTCTCTGCCGCGAGGCTCATAACAAAGCTTTCCGTCGTTCTGACGAGCTGTGTGTTATAGCAGTCGGGCGTTGAACGACCCATTTCGGTCTCCGAAAAGGCGCGGAACTTGTTCTCGCCCTCGCCGTATACGCGACTGTCCGAGAGCAGAACGACCCTTTTTACATTCTTTTCGTCGGCAAGCCTGAACAGCCCCTTTACAGCCGCCATTTCGGACGCCAGCTGACCGCCAGAGCCGTCGATTTTATGACCGCACAGACCCGTATGGATGATCATATCGACCTTCTGCTTCACTCCGAGCGCGCGCGTATAATCGCAGACGTTAAAGTCGTCGCGCTCCATGGCTCCCGCGGGGATATCGATCTCGTCCGTGGCGAGAATGACCTTCATTCCCGTGCCGATCCTGTCGTTAAGGCTGAGGAGCGTAAAGGCGAACGCCTTTGCCGCCGCGTGACCCGACACAAGCACCGATTTTCCCTTGAGGTACTCGGGCTTCAACTCGTTCATCGCGGGCGTTGCCGCCCAGTCAAACTGAAAAACCGAAAGCATATCCTTCATCAGCATTACGCCTCGCCGCCTTTCTCGGTAAGTATATTGAGCGCCCTTGTAACACCTGTCGCGGGGTCTGCGTCGGGCAGATACCCTAGCCGTCTCAGGCGCGTGTTATCGAGCACATAAAGGTTGGGAGACATCGGCGAAAGCACCGCCTCCCTGCCCGTGAAAACCGTCTTTGCCTTATCTCCGTAGAGCGTTGAAAGAAGCTCCGCCAGCACGCTCGGGCTCAGCGTGTAATCGGCGGCGATATTGACCGCCTCTCCGCTTTTCGCCGCAGAAAACACCCTGACGACCGCCGCCGCCGCGTCCGCGACGTATATCGCGCTTTCGGGCAGGACGCTTCTGTCAGCCTCAACGCTTTTTCTTGACGCGGCGTTTTTGAGAAGCCCGATATACTTGCCCTCAAACGCGCTGTAAAGCTCCGCGATCACGGCGAGCTTGATATCCAGCCCCGCCTCCTTCGCGAGCTTCTTGGCGGAGGTATAGACCATTCTGTCAAACTGGACGCTCGATTTTTCCGCCTTGGCGCAGTCGTTATACCCAAACAGATCGTTCTCGGTGATCTTCTCTTTTCCGTTGAAAACGTCGCCGTAAATATCGGCGGGAACGCAGATCAGCGCCTTTGCCTTATTAGCGGAGATGAATCTCAGCAGATTGAGCGGCGCGGTAAAAACATCGAGCGCGGAAACGCTCTCGGTATGGATAACGCAATCTGCTCTTTCGCCGCCGAGGTAGGTATAGTCGCGCGAAACGACAAAGTCGATGTCGCCCCTGTATGTCAGTCTGCCGAATTTTTCCATAAGAGTGTCGGACGAATCGACGGCGATGATCTTTGTGCCTGCCGAGCTGAGGTCGTTATTGATCAGAAGCGCGCAGCAAAGATAATATCCGAGCGGCTTTCCCGCGCCCGTAACAAGCACGGTTTTTCCCTCGAACTCCGCAAAGCTTGTACGCTTTGTGACCGAAAGAACATCGTTATATAGATACGGAGTCAACAGCTTATTAACCTCAAATTCCATTTTTATATCTCCTCATCTGGTTTGGTGTACCTCTGTCAGAAGTCCGTTGTCCCACTGATGTGGGCGTACTCACCGACTTTTTAAGTGGAAAGTTGAAAGTGGAAAGTTGAAAGTAACTGACTACTGACTACTGACTACTAACTACTAACTACTAACTACTAACTACTGACTACTGACTACTGACTACTGCCTACTGACTACTGACAACTGACTAAGGGAGTTGCCAAACGACAACCCCCTCCCATTACTTACTTTCTTTATTCTCTTTTGTGTCTTTATTTTCTTTATCGGAATAATAATCCGCTCTGAACGCCTCGAGGTCAGCCTCATACTGGGCGATATCGCTCTCAAACTCGCGGATTTTCTCGTAGTGCTTCTCAAGGCTTTCGCGCTCGGTCGTAAGGAGCATATCCTCGCTCGCCTCGGCGATGACCTTATCGAGCTCCTTGATTTTTTCCATTCTCTTATCGATCTGCGACTTGCGCTTATCGATAAGATAAATGAGGTGAGCCTCCCTTGTGGGACCGTCAAAAATGAGCTTGCCCTTTTTAAGGAAGATCGAACGCTCGCAGATCTCCTCGACCGACGTGGCGTTATGGCTGACATAAAGCACGGTAACGCCCGTTTCGATGATCTGGCGGATCTTCGCCTTACACTTCGCCTTGAACGACGCGTCGCCGACCGCAAGCGCCTCGTCAATAACGAGGATATCGGGCGAGATATTTACGTTGATCGCGAATCCCAGACGCATTTTCATACCGCTCGAGTAGGTTCTTACGGGCTGGTCGATATACACGCCGAGCTCGGCGAACTCAACGACGTTCTCCTCGATCTTATCGATCTCGTTGTCATCAAGTCCGAGGATATAGCCCTTGAGCCTGATGTTCTCACGACCCGTCATCTCAAGCACAAAGCCCGCGGTGAGCTCCAGCAGAGCCGCGACCATACCGTTGACCTTGATCTCGCCCTCGTCGGGGAAGGTTACGCCCGTAACGTGCTTGAGCAGGGTCGATTTACCGCCGCCGTTGTCGCCCATGATTCCGACCGCCTCGCCCTTGCGGATCTCAAAGGAGATATTGTCCAGCGCCTTATGGGTCACGGGATTCTTCGGCTTGATAAAAAGCGACTTGAACCTGGCGCGGTCGTTTTTGTACAGCGTATATGTTTTTGAAACGTTTTTAAAGGTGATGATCGGCTCCGAGTTCATATCGACCTTGCGCCGATTCATATTCTGAAAAAAACTATCCATTTTATATCTCCTCGTCGCACTCAGTGCGGCATTATCAAAAGTCCGTTGTCCCACTCTTATGGGTTCACTCACAAGCTTGCTGCGGGAGGACAGGTTCTGCTTTTTGGTTGTCCGCGTCGCACTCAGCGCGCATTATCAAAAGACGGTTTCCCACTAACCTGCGTTCACTCACAAGCTTGCTGCTGGAGGACAGGTTCTGCTTTTTGGTTGTCCGCGTCGCACTCAGTGCGGCATTATCAAAAGTCCGTTGTCCCACTTTTTTTATTTGTCCACGTCTTGTTAGTTGCGCCTCTATTAAAAATCCGTTGTCCCACTGACCTGCGCGCACTCACCGACTTTTTAAGTTGAAAGTTGAAAGTGGAAAGTGGAAAGTGGAAAGTAACTGACTACTGCCGACTTACAGCACATCGGGTATTTTCTTTCTCAGGCGGTTATAGTTGTACACGCCGAGAAGGAAGATCACAATAAATTCCACCGCGAAGATTATGAATTCCGTCTTGAACTCAAAGAACCAGCGATCGTAAAGAAGCGCGTTGCGGTAGCCGTTGATAAAGAAGTTCATCGGGTTAAACAGCATTATCTGCTTGAGCGGCGCGGGAAGGTCGTAGGAATTATATACTACGCCCGTCAGCCAGAAGATACCCGACATGATCGAGGTGATGGCGTTTTCAAGGTCTGCCGAGAAAGCGCACATCGGCGCGGTGCTCCACGAGAGGAACAGGAAGAAGAAGAACATCGCGGGCATATAGAACAATAACTGAAGATTATACCAGCTTACTCCCCAGAACACGGCGACATAGATATACATCAGCCCCGTCAGGACAAGGTGGACGTAGATCCTTGAGATCGTCGAAAAGGTCATAATGGTTGACACGGGGAAATTGACCTTTGTAACATACTGGCGGTGCGAGCGGATATCCTTGGCTCCCTTTACGATACTGTCCGAAATGAAAAACCACGGGATAAAGCCCACGAACATAAACAGAAAACGGTCGAGCAAAAGCTTGTTTGAACCGATGTCGACCGCGACGGTGCCCAGATGACGGATACCGACGGAAAACGCGAACCAGTATACAAAAATCGTGAAAGCGGGCTTTACGACCGCCCAACCCGGACCGATCGCGGCGCCCTTATAAGTTTTGATCAGCTCTGTTTTAGCGAGCATCATTATTTGTTTTCCGAAGCCCTTATGCTCACGGATAATATCCTTTAAGAAAATTATTGAAATCTCCCCCTTAACAATGCTTGCGTACTTTACCTATTTTATTCCTATTATATAAATCCATTATAGTGCTTATTTTATTATTTGTCAATTTGTGTTACGAGAATGTAGGAAAATTTTGTTGCGGCTTTCTTCAAAAAGAAAAAGCCCTCCCGAAGGAAGGCTTTTCGGCAATAGCTATATTATCTGAGATGAGTTGTGTTTCCGCCGAGATCGTTGATCTCGCCCGCGGATACGCTGAAAATATTATTGGTGTTCGTCGCCTCAAGGTAGCAATTCTTTACGTTTACGATCGGATACGCCTGTTCGCTTGAGCTCTGCCCCTTTGTGCGGATCGCGTAGATACCGTTCCTGAACTTGGCGTTTTCAACGTTAACGTGCGCGTTGTGCGTTACGTACATTCCGCCGTACTGCGTAAAGCCCGACTGATAGAAGCAATAGAAATCGCCGCCCGTGATCTCGGCTCCCTTGCCGCCGAGATACGCTCCGCCGTGTGTCGGAGAACAGAACGAACCGCCCTTGATATAGAACATAGCGTCGTTATAGTTGCTTATGCCCGTGTTGCCGCCCTTGACAAGCACCGCGCCGTCGTCCTCGTCGATCGTGATCTTGCTGTTATTCTTTGCCACGATACCGATATTTCGCGTGGTATTGCTGCTGTCGTCAACGGCAGGAACCGAAATCGCCGTGCCCGAGCACCTGAGAGTCGAAGCCCCTGTCGTGTAAATACCGTAAATGCCGTACGATTTTCCCGTTGTTTTCGAGAGGATATCACAGCCGATCACACTGATGTCCGCGCTGTCCGACGTCAGCACGCCGATCGCGTACGCCTCACCAGCCGCCGCGAGCGACGTTCTGAATTTTGAGCCTCTTATATCGGCTTTTACGTTGGAATTGACCGAGATACCCAAAAGAGAGCTTCCGCCGTCCTTGAGTCCGCAATTGAAATTAAAAACATTGCCGCTGCACAGAAGGTTCATGCTCTGCGCGGGAGTATCTTCCGCTTTCTTTACGGACACGCCTATAAACTGATTCGCCGTACCGCTCATATTTATTACGCTGTCGCTCAGCTCGGCTGAGCTCGCCGCGTCGTAAAAGGAAACCGCGTAGGCGCAATAATCGGCGCTGTCGCTGCGCATTGTGATCGAGGTGTTTTTTACGCTGCTTTCGTCAGCGTAAAGCCTGAGCGCGGTAGCGGAATATCGCGCGTCGGAGCTGATTACGCATCCGCTGACAGCGGCGCTGTCGCATTCCTTAGCCGCATTCACGAGAAACGAGCTGACGTTTTCAGCCGAGTTGTTTCCGCTGAACTCAAGGCTCGAGTCGGCAAGGGTCAGACTTCCCGACTGAGGCTGGATCACGCCCGTAAACTGAGCGTCGGAGCGAACGGAGAAATCGCAGTCCTTGATCACCGCTGCGGAGGTCGTAACAACCGCGCCGCACATTCCGCTCGTGTTTGTGTAGTCGATGTCAAAGCGGCAGCCGTTCATCACAGCTTTGGCTCCGCGGTTGAACACTCCGCCGAACGTAGAGACGGAATTAACGGTGCTGAAGGTAACGTTATTGAAATATATGTCACCCACGCTGTACGTAAAGTAGGGGGCGCTCTCCCCCGCGCTGACGGTTCCGTTGGAGAGCTTCACCTCTCCCGAACTGAGAAACGGCATTGCTCCGACGTTGAGCGTGTTGCCGTTGAGGTTTATCTCCGCCTTTTTGGAAAAAGCGCCCTTTGTACATAACGCGTCGGCAAACAAACTGATATACGCCGTATTGTCCCTGATATACATCGAGGCGACCGCGCCCGACCTGCTTTGAGTGCCGTTCTCCGTTGTGAGAGCGTTCGCGTCAGCCTTGACTGCGTCA
The DNA here is from genome assembly GCA_900316385.1 of uncultured Eubacteriales bacterium. Taxonomy (GTDB): domain Bacteria; phylum Bacillota; class Clostridia; order Oscillospirales; family Acutalibacteraceae; genus Ruminococcoides. The sequence goes on from ONCP01000016.1 coordinate 40,270, forward strand.
AAGGATGTATAGTAGCGTGTGTTGTCGCGCGCGTACTCCGCTGAGTCGAGGCTCGCTTGACAGCCGCCCATCGTGTCGGTACCGCCGTATTTGCCGTACGCCGTTCTGAGCGTTGAGTTGGCGTCGTAATATCTGATGTAGGCTCTCGCGGCAATATCCTTGTCGGTCATATTCCTCGACTCGTCGTCCTCGTAGGTCACGGCGAGCGTGTAAAGCCTGTAAGAATCTGTGTTTCTGTAATCGGATACGCCGTTGCACTTTATATTTTTGACAAAGCCCTGAAAGCTGCCTGTCGCCGCTGTGGTGTCAACGCCGTTTACGTTGCCGCCGTTGTAGCCGAGCGAGTACAGATCGGGATCGACCTTGTTGCCCGCGTAGGCGAACCAGTTGTCGATATTGCTTTTCTTGGTCGCGACAAAGCCGTACTCCACCGCCTCGCCGTCCGTTTCAAGCTGTGAAAGTCCGTCAAGACCGCTGAGAAGGCTCTCGCTCAGCGCGGTGATAAAGCGCAGACCGCCGTCCTCGCCGCGAAGCTGAACGCCGAGAAGCTCAAAGCCGCCGAAGCTGTCGCCGAGGATCAAATCACTCTCCGAGGGCGTGACCTCGCCTGCTTCCAGCCAGTGAGCGTACACGCGCGTGTCCTCCGAAAAGCCGTCGGTAGAAAAGTTGACGGGACTGTCGTCGCCGTTTTCGTCGTAGTACCAGCCCTTGAAAAAGCTGTTTTGCCTGTGAGGAACGTCATAGAACGCCGCGATCCTGCCGCCCTGCGCGACCTCCGCGGTGCGGAACACATTTCCGTCGGAGACAAAGCTTACCGATACCATCTCGTCATTCTCGACCGCTCCCGCGCAAACGCAGACTGTCGAAAAGATGACCAAAACAAGCAGCGCGGCGGTGATTTTTCCGAATAGCTTTTTCATTGTTTATCTCAACTCCCCTATCTGCGAAAAATCAAAATCGCCTAATCCCGCGGCGTTTATTATTTTGTTGTCAGCCTGATCCGAGCCCGCGAGCGCGTCGGGGCAGTCGTAAATAACAAGCTCCAGCTCAGGCTCCTTATACTGTTTATACTGTGCTTCCAATATAACATCTCCTTTTTGCCTGATTATTATATCATAATCGTCAATTCTTCAACAATTGGCAGAATTAATGAAAAATAGCTTTTAATTATTTTGTTGTTATGATATAATAGCCAGAGATAAGGAGAAGGTATTATGAAAAAACAAATGACCTACCGTCAGTACGCTAACAGGAAAAAGCGCCGCGGAAAAGCGCTCGCGGTGCTCGCGGGCGTGCTGGCATTCATAATTGTCGCGGGACTTGTGACGCTGGGAGGGTATATTATACTGAAGCCGAGGCTCGGCGCCGTTCACGGGCTAAAAGTCAGAGGCGTGGCGGTATCAACGGTCGAGCTTGAATGGGACAGGCTCTCAAATGCCGAGGGGTATTTTCTTTACTCCAAGAGCGGCACCGAAAAATACAAAAAGGTCGCCGACGTAACGGAGACCTCCTATAAATTCCGCAATCTTAATCAGGCGACGGAGTACGATTTTCGTGTAGTCGCCCACAACGACGAGATTACGAGCGACAAAAAGGCGGCTGTTTCCGCCTTTACATATCCCGAAAAGCCCTCGATCACGCTCGCGCGGTCAAAATCCGAGGGCACCGCGGACATACAGTGGCAGAAAAACACCGAGGCGGACGAGTATGTGCTGAGGTACAAGCCCGTTACCGAGGAATCCTACGCCGCCGAAAACACGCTCAGGCTCAGCGTTGACGAGGGAAGCACGATACAGCTTGAGGAGCTGACACCCGACCTCACCTACGACGTGAGTATGAGAACGATCGTCAGGCACAGGGACGAGGTCTACCGAAGCGAATGGAGCAAGGCGAGGGTCACGATCCACAAGGACGCGCCCGAAAAGAAGGTCAACCCGGGTCAAAAGATGATCGCGCTGACCTTTGACGACGGCCCGAGCTACAACAAGGCGAGCGACCGCATTCTTGACACTCTGGAAAAATACGACGCCAAGGCGACCTTCTTTATGATCGGAGAGAACGCGGAGAGCCTGCCCAAGAACGTCAAGCGCAAGGCAAAGCTCGGTATGGAGATCGGCAGTCATTCATGGGATCACACGCATTACGGCGAAAAGGTCACCGACGACGACATCAGCAAGGCTAACGAGGCGATAATGAAGATCACGGGCAAATTCCCGACCGCCTTCCGCTCTCCGGGCGGTATCACCTCAAAGAATATCCTCAAGAAGTGCAAAAAGGAGAACCTGCCCGTTTATTACTGGTCGATCGACACTGCCGACTGGCAGACCCGCAAGGCGAAAACCACCGTTGACCGCGTTATCAAAAACGCCGAGGACGGCGACATCGTGCTTATGCACGAGATATATGAGGAAACCGCGGACGCCGTCGAGAAGATCGTGCCCAAGCTCATCAAAAAGGGCTTTAAGCTTGTCACCTGCGCCGAGCTCATCGAGGCAAAAACAGGCGAAAAGCCTCAGGCAGGCGTGGAATATTTCAGCGGAAAATGAGAGGCGGTAGTTAGTAGTCAGTTAAAGTAAAAATGAGAAATGAGAAAATGAGAAATGAGAAATGGTTGTCGAGTCCATAAGTCGGTTTTTTCTCACAAATCGGTGCCCGAGCTATTGATAACGGATATAATTCTGTTAAAGTGAAACAGTCGATTCATCTATCGTAAAGGTAAAGGCAGACTACTTGGCTCCCCCACTGGGGGAGCTGTCGCCGACAGGCGACTGAGGGGGTGTAGCGGAGTGACTATGAACGACGTTTTGTCTCCCGACCGAAATGTTTAATGAAAAAATATTTCTCCTTTCTTCTTTCTCCTTTCTCATTTCAAAAAAACTTTCCACTTTCAACCCGTGAGCCACGGAAGCCGATTCCGCCTTTGGAAAGTATTGCGTTTGTAATAAACATCATCAACGGCGGGTCAAGCTTCGTAGATGAACCTGTCCTCCAGCAGCAAGTCGGTGCGCAAGTGGGACAACGGACTTCTGACAGAGGCACACCAAACCAGACGTGGAAGAATAAAAAGATGAACCTGTCCTCCAGCAGCAAGTCGGTGAGGACGCCCACGCAAGTGGGACAACGGACTTCTGACAGAGGCACACCAAACCAGACGAGGAGATATAAAAAAATGGATAAGATAATCAGAACGATCACCTCCGACGGAGCGGTCACGGCGGCTGCCGTAGATTGCTCTGACATCGTATTTACCGCGCAGGCGCTGCACAAGACCTCGCCCGTGGCGACGGCCGCGTTCGGCAGACTTCTGGCGGCAGGCTCGATCATGGGAGCGAGCCTGAAACAGGAGAGCGCGAAAATCAACCTGAGCGTCAAGGGCGACGGACCGCTGGGCACTGTGTTTGTCGCGGGTGACTCGCGCGGAAACGTCAGGGGCTACGTCACAAACCCCGACTGCCCCACGGAATATTATGAGAACGGCAAGCTGAACGTCGCGAAGGCTGTCGGCAAATACGGCACGCTGGGCGTTATCCGCGACTACGGCTCGGGCGAGCCCTATATCGGACAGGTGCCGCTGGTCAGCGGCGAGATAGCCGAGGACATCACGAGCTACTTCGCCGTATCGGAGCAGATCCCGACCGTATGCGCGCTCGGAGTTCTGCTTGACAAAAAGGACGGAAAGGTGCTTTTCGCGGGCGGACTTTTGATCCAGCTCCTGCCGGGAGCGTTTGAGGACACGATCGAAAAGCTTGAGAAAAACATCTCTCAGCTTGAACCGATCACCACGATGTTTGCCAAGGGAATGAGCATTCTCGACATCTGCAAGACCGCGCTCGCGGGCTTTGAGGTTGAGGTGCTGGACGAATTCCCCGTCAACTACGTATGCGGCTGCTCCAAAGATAAGATCGAGAGCTACTTCAACGGTCTGCCCGAGGATGAGCTGAGAGCGTGCGTCGGCGAAAACGGAGTTGCCGAGGTCAAATGTCGGTTCTGCAACAAGACATACCGTTTTACCGAGGACGATATTGAAAAGATTTTGAATAACCGAAAATAAATTTTTAAAAAAGTGTTGACATTTATCGGCGGTTGTGATATTATAACATAGTCGCCGATAACGACGCGACAATGTGGGAGCTTAGCTCAGCTGGGAGAGCATCTGCCTTACAAGCAGAGGGTCACAGGTTCGAGCCCTGTAGTTCCCACCACAATTAAATAAAACGTCATATGTACGCATACTGACTTTTTATATGGCCCGGTAGTTCAGTTGGTTAGAACGCTAGCCTGTCACGCTAGAGGTCGACGGTTCGAACCCGTTCCGGGTCGCCATAATGTGCCTCTGTAGCTCAGTCGGTAGAGCAGGGGACTGAAAATCCCCGTGTCGATGGTTCGATTCCGTCCGGAGGCACCATATGCGGATGTAGCTCATCTGGTAGAGCGCCACCTTGCCAAGGTGGAGGTAGCGAGTTCGAGCCTCGTCATCCGCTCCATTTATCACTCGATTGAGCTACGGAGAACAGCAATTTCGAGTGATATTTTTTTATCACTTATCATACATTTTAATACGGCGACGTAGCCAAGTGGTAAGGCACGGGTCTGCAAAACCCTGATTCACCAGTTCAAATCTGGTCGTCGCCTCCAACCAAAAAACTCACATCATCCGATGTGAGTTTTTTTCTTTGTCCACGTCTTGTTAGTTGCGGCTCTGTCAGAAATGCGGTTTCCCACTTACCTGCGTGCACTCACCGACTTGCTGCTGGAGGACAGGTTCATCTACGAAGCTTGACCCGCCGTTGATGATGTTTATTACAAACGCAATACTTTCCAAAGGCGGAATCGGACGGGTTGAAAGTGGAAAGTGGAAAGTTTTTTTGAAAGGAGAAAGGAGAAATAAAGGTCGGGGAGAAACGTTCGCGAGAACCGAAAATCCGGCAGGGATAGTCGCGATGGTCGCGGCGCTAAAGGAATCGGTCGCGAATATGGACAAAAACAACGCCCATATGACGAAGATCAGAGACCGCCTCATCAAGGGTCTGTCCGAGATCCCTCACAGCGCGCTCAACGGCGACGCCGAAAAGCGCCTCGCGGGAAACGTGAATTTCAGCTTTGAGGGAATCGAGGGCGAGTCCATTCTCATATTATTGGATCAGAAGGGTATCTCCGCTTCGTCTGGAAGCGCGTGCACCTCGGGCGCGCTCGACCCCAGCCACGTTCTGCTCTCCATCGGGCGCATACACGACGTGGCGCACGGCTCGCTGAGGCTGAGTATCGGCGAGGACATCACCGAGGACGAGGCGGACTACATTATCAGCTCGGTCAAAGAGGTCGTCGAATGGCTGAGGGGCTTCTCCCCCGTCTGGCGCGATCTTGTCGCGGGCAAAAAGGATTTTATTTTAAAATAAGGAGTTTTTGATATGGCACTTTACAGTGAAAAGGTTATGGATCACTTCCTCCACCCGCGCAACGTCGGCACGATCGAGAACGCCGACGGAATCGGCGAGGAGGCTATCCAAAAGGCGCTTGAGGACTACAATTCAAAAAATTTTAAATAAATTCTACTAATCCTATTGACAAAGTAGGTTATAGGCGTTATAATACGATTGCAATCAAGAAAGGAGGAAGCAAAATGTTGAACCGAACAGCCAAAGAACAATATTGCGCTATGTGTTGCCGAATGCTTTACTCCCGGGCATACGACTGTTTTCGCGCGCCGCGAAATCGATGTTGAGTAATTCTCCGATTGCCCGGGAGACGCCCTCTCGGGCAATATTTATGCAAAAAAACAATTCATAGATTCTGAAAGGATAATTACAATGAGCAATTACAGATTTGAAACAAAGCAATTACACGTAGGTCAGGAGCAGCCCGATCCCGCAACGGATTCCAGAGCGGTGCCGATCTACCAGACCACCTCCTACGTATTCCATAATTCAAAGCACGCGGCGGACCGCTTCGGTCTCGCGGACGCGGGCAACATCTACGGCAGACTGACAAACTCCACACAGGACGTCCTCGAAAAGAGGATAGCCGCTCTTGAGGGCGGCAGCGCGGCGCTCGCGCTCGCCTCGGGAGCCGCCGCGATCACCTACACCATCGAGGCGCTCGCCGCGAACGGCGGTCACATCGTAGCTCAGAAAACCATCTACGGCGGAAGCTACAATCTGTTATCCCACACTCTCCCCCAATACGGGATCTCGACCACCTTCGTTGACGCGCACAACCTCGATGAGGTCGAAAACGCGATTCAGGACAACACAAGGGCGATTTACCTTGAGACACTCGGAAATCCGAACAGCGACATTCCCGACATCGACGCGATCGCCGAGCTCGCTCACAAGCACGGTCTGCCCGTTGTCGTAGACAACACCTTCGGCACACCCTACCTCATTCGTCCGATCGAGCACGGCGCGGACATCGTTGTTCACTCCGCGACAAAGTTCATCGGCGGCCACGGCACTACGCTGGGCGGAATCATCGTTGAGTCCGGCAAATTCGACTGGAAGGCGAGCGGAAAATACCCGAACATCGCTTCCCCCAACCCGAGCTATCACGGCGTTTCGTTCTACGACGCTGTCGGCGCGGCAGCGTTCGTGACCTACATCAGAGCGATCCTCCTGCGCGACACGGGCGCGACGATCTCTCCGTTCAACGCGTTTTTGCTCCTTCAGGGCGTCGAAACGCTCTCGCTGAGGCTCGAAAGACACGCCGAGAACACAAAAAAGGTCGTAAAATTCCTCAACTCTCATCCGCTCGTCAACAAGGTCAACCACCCGTCGCTTTCGGGTCATCCCGACCACAAGCTTTACAAAAAGTACTTCCCCAACGGCGGAGCGTCGATCTTCACCTTTGAGATCAAGGGCGGCAGAGAGGAAGCTTGGAAGTTCATCGACAACCTCAGTATCTTCTCGCTGCTCGCGAACGTCGCGGACGTAAAGAGCCTTGTTATCCACCCCGCGTCCACCACTCACTCTCAGCTTTCCGCCGAGGAGCTCGCGGAGCAGGGCATTTATGAGAACACTATCCGACTTTCGATCGGCACAGAGCACATCGACGACATTATCGACGATTTAAAAACCGCCTTTGCGGCTTTGATATAATGTGATATAATTAATATCAATAACTTTTTAAGGAGTAATAACCATGGCAAATATTTACAAAGGAACACTCGGACTTATCGGCAACACGCCTCTCGTAGAGGTAACCAACATTGAAAAGGAGCTTGGGCTTGAGGCGAGACTTCTCGTGAAGCTTGAGTACTTCAATCCCGCGGGCAGCGTCAAGGACAGGATCGCTAAGGCGATGATCGAGGACGCGGAAAGCAAGGGACTTATCGGCGAGGGCACTACGATAATCGAGCCGACCTCGGGCAACACGGGTATCGGACTTGCGGCGATCGCGGCGGCGAAGGGCTACAAGATCATCCTCACAATGCCCGAGACAATGAGCGTCGAGAGACGCAACATACTCAAGGCGTACGGCGCGGAGCTTGTGCTCACCGACGGCGCCAAGGGTATGAAGGGAGCTATCGCCAAGGCGGAGGAGCTCTCCGAGCAAATTGAAAACAGCTTTATCCCCGGTCAGTTCGTCAACCCCGCGAACCCCGCGATCCACAAGGCTACAACGGGTCCCGAGGTTTGGAACGATACCGACGGCGAGGTAGATATCTTCGTCGCGGGCGTCGGCACGGGCGGCACGATCACAGGCACGGGCGAATATCTCAAGGAGCAGAAGCCCGAGGTAAAGGTAGTCGCGGTCGAGCCCGAGACCTCCCCCGTTCTGTCAAAGGGCACCGCGGGACCTCACAAGATCCAGGGAATCGGCGCGGGCTTTGTGCCCGACACCCTCAACACCTCGGTTTACGACGAGGTGTTCCCCGTAGCGAACGAGGACGCCTTCAGCGCGGCAAAGCTGCTCGCTAAGAAGGAGGGCGTTTCGGTCGGAATCTCCTCGGGCGCGGCTCTGCACGCGGTGATCGAGCTCGCCAAGCGCGAGGAAAACAAGGGCAAGACCATAGTAGCGCTTCTTCCCGACAGCGGAGACAGATATTACTCCACTCCCCTCTTCGTTGACAACGCGTAAAGCCTGTTTAACAAAAAACCTCAGAGTTGATTTCGCAACTCTGAGGCTTTTTTATACTTATTTATCATTATTCTCGTCATTCTTCCCTCTCCGTGTAGTTTCCGAGAAAGCTGAACTCGGGCATTTCGTCACTCAGGCGGCAAATCAGCTCGGTGACGCCCTCGCTCCCGACGCTTCCCGAAAAATCGAGATAGAAAAGGTACTCAAAATCCTTGCCCGAAACGGGTCTGCTCTCGATTTTCGTAAGGTTCAGCCCGAGCGCGTCGAACCGACCGAGCATATGGAACAAAGCGCCCGTAACGTGCGGCAGTGAAAAGCAGAGGCTGACCTTGTTGGCGCCGTCCGAGATATACAGCGTGCGCGATATCACGATGAAGCGCGTGGTGTTGTACGGATTGTCCTGAAGATGATAATCAAGCGCCTTCAGACCGTATTCCTCGGCGGCTCTCCGCGAGCAGATCGCCGCGAGGTTGAGGCGCTTTTCCCTTGCGGTCTCAAGCGCGGCGACGGCGGTGTTGGAGCAGGACAAGGTCTCATAGCCGTTTTTTGTCGTGTAGCCCTCGCACTGAGAAAGCGCCTGAGGGTGGGAGATGACCTTTTCGATATCGCCGAGCTCCGATTGTCTGAGCCCCGCGAGGCAGTAATCAATCTTCATATCGAGCGCGCCGACGATGTAGAAGCGGTAGCGAAGAATGAGATCGTAAACCGCCGACACCGAGCCTGCCGTGGAGTTCTCCACAGGCAGAACGCCGTAGTCGCACTCGCCGCGCTCCACCGCCTTGAAAACGTCCTCAAACGTCTTGTAAGGCACAAGCAGGCTTTCGGGGAACAGCCGTCCCGCCGCCTCGTGGGAGTTCGCTCCCTTTATCCCCTGATACGCCGCGCGAGCGCGCGAGGCTTCGGGCAGGGGGCGCGCGTTCCCGATGATTTCACGCAGAGCGTTGCTTTTTGTTTTCATTTCATACTCTCCTTCAACGCGAATATTCTCCCCGCGACCTGCTCAAACTGCTTCGGCGTGAGCGACTGCGCGCCGTCGGAAAGCGCGTGCTGGGGGTCGTTGTGGACTTCGATGATCAGTCCGTCGGCGCCTGCCGCGACAGCCGCCATCGCGAGCGGCTCAACGAGCCAGCTCTTGCCCGACGCGTGGCTTGGATCGACGACGACGGGAAGGTGCGAAAGCTTTTTGACGATGGGTATCGCGGCGATATCGAGCGTGTTGCGCGTATAGGTCTCGTAAGTCCTGATACCGCGCTCACAGAGGATAACGTTATCGTTACCGCCTGCCATAATATACTCGGCGCTCATAAGCCATTCCTCGATCGTCGCGGACAGACCGCGCTTGAGCAGGATCGGCTTTTTTGTTTTTCCCAGCTCGCGCAGAAGGTCGAAGTTCTGCATATTTCTGGCGCCGACCTGAATGACGTCCACGTTCTCGAACATATCTATGTGCTCGGTCCTCATTATCTCGGTGACGATCGGAAGCCCCGTTTCCTTTCTCGCGAGCTTGAGCAGGTCAAGCCCCTCGGATTTAAGCCCCTGAAACGCGTAGGGCGAGGTTCTCGGCTTGAACGCTCCGCCGCGAAGCATAGCGGCGCCCGATTTTTTGACCGACCGCGCGATCTCAACGATCTGCTCCTCGCTCTCGACAGAGCACGGGCCTGCCATAACGCACAGGCTTCCGTCGCCGATACTGACATTGTCGCTGATTTTGACAACGGTGTTCTCGGGGTGGAATTTGCGGTTCGCCTTTTTGTACGGCTCCTGAACGCGCTTTACGCTCTCGACGATATCCTGAGCGTCAATGTACTCGATATCGACGGTGTGAGTGTCGCCGATAAGACCGAGCACGGTGGAATGCACTCCGTCCCAGCGGTTGACCTTGACGTGGTAATTGGAGCGCAGTCTGTCCTCGAAAAGCGCGATCCGCTCGGGCGGTGTTGACGGTTTTAATACAATGATCATATCTGTTTCTCCTTTAAAAAGTTTTTTACATAAAAAGATCGGGTGCCGCATTCGGTCAAAATGCAGCGCCCGATGTGAATTCTCTGTATCTCTCACATTATCAGCACAGCAAATTGACCCTACCGCCCGTAAAGGCTGTAAAGCTGAATGTAAAGCTGAAGCTGTTAGCTGTGTAAAGAACGTTTTTCATGTTATTCTCCGATACTTTATCGTTTTATTGTGCTAAATTATAAACCCGTCCTTCGGATTTGTCAAGCATATTTCTGAATTTTTCACAAAAGAGCGGCACGGATAAACTCCGAGAAGAGCGGATGGGGCTTATTGGGACGGCTCTTGAACTCGGGGTGATACTGCACGCAGACAAAGAACGGTCTGTCGCTGAGCTCGACGGTCTCAACAAGCGAGCCGTCGGGCGACATTCCCGAGAGCGTCAGCCCCGATCCCGAGAGCGCCTCGCGAAATTCGTTGTTGAACTCGTAGCGGTGGCGGTGACGCTCGCTGATCTCGGTTTTTCCGTAGGCTCTGTGCATTGTGGTGCCCTCTTTGATAACGCAGGGATACGCTCCGAGGCGAAGCGTGCCGCCTTTGTCGGTCAGATCGCTCTGATCGGGCAAAAAGTCAATGACCTTGGGCACATCGCTCGCGAACTCGCCCGAATTGGCGTTTTCGATGCCCGCGACGTTGCGCGCGTACTCGATGACCGCGATCTGCATTCCCAGACAGATACCGAAATAAGGGAGATCGTTTTCTCTGGCATACTTACATGCTGAGATCATTCCCTCGATCCCTCGGTGGCCGAAGCCGCCCGGGACGATGATACCGTCGAGTCCCGCGAGCGTCTCGGAGACATTCAGCTCGGTGATGTCCTCGGAATCGATCCACTTGATGTTGACCTTGGAATTGAGATAATACCCCGCGTGGCGAAGCGCCTCGGCTACGCTGAGGTAAGCGTCGTGCAGCTCAACGTACTTGCCGACAAGACCGATATTCACCGTTCTTTCGCGGTTCTTGATACGCTCGATCATATGCTCCCAGTCGGACAGATCGGGCTTTTTCGATTCGATTTTCAGCTCGCGGCACACTATGTCGGAGATATGCGCCTTCTCGAGCATAAGCGGAGCCTCGTAGAGCACGGGCAGGGTAAGATTCTCGATGACGCAGTCGCGCTGAACGTTGCAGAAGCCCGCGATCTTGTCAAATATCGTCTGATCGGTGATCGGCTCGTCCGTTCGGAGGATGATGATATCGGGCGCGACGCCCAGCCCCTGAAGCTCCTTGACGCTGTGCTGTGTGGGCTTGCTCTTGTGCTCGCCCGACGCCTTGAGATACGGCACCAAAGTCACGTGGACATAGAGGCGGTTCTCCTGACCGACCTCGTGACCGACCTGACGGATAGCCTCGATGAACGGCTGGCTCTCGATATCGCCGATCGTGCCGCCGATCTCGGTGATAACAACGTCCGCGTCGGTCTTTTTGCCGACGGAATAGATAAAACGCTTGATCTCGTCGGTGATATGCGGAATGACCTGAACCGTTTTTCCGAGGTACTCTCCCCTGCGCTCCTTTGAGAGCACGTTGGAGTAGACCTTTCCCGTGGTGAGGTTGGAATATTTGTTAAGATCCTCATCGATAAATCTCTCGTAATGGCCGAGGTCGAGGTCGGTTTCGGCGCCGTCCTCCGTAACATAAACCTCGCCGTGCTGATACGGGCTCATCGTGCCCGGGTCAACGTTGATGTACGGGTCAAGCTTCTGAGCCGCTACGCGCAGACCTCTGGCTTTAAGGAGCCGTCCGAGCGAGGCGGCTGTAATACCCTTGCCGAGACCCGAAACAACGCCGCCTGTTACAAAAATATACTTACTCATTTTTTAAATTGTCCGCGTCAAACGTGAACGTTCCTTTCTAAAGTTTCATATCCCCCATACCGCGCTTTCGCTATCGAGCTGTGGATAATGAGGACACGCTCTGCCAAAAAATTTCTATTTCAAATCGCGCGTCGCCGATTTACAGATTACTGTACCCCATAAGGCTTTCGTCGACCTCGCGCGCGCAGTCGCGTCCGTCGCGGATCGCCCTGACGACGAGCGACTGACCGCTGTGCATATCGCCCGCGGTAAAGACGTTCTCAACGCTTGTTCTGTGGGAACCGTTCTCGCCCCTGACGTTGGTTCTCGCGTCCAGCTCAACGCCGAACTCCGAGGTAACGTAGCTCTCGCTGCCGAGGAAGCCCGCCGCGATCAAAACAAGCTCGGCTTCGACCTCGCGCTCGCTGCCCTCGACCTCTTTCATATTCATTCTGCCTGTTTTTTCGTCCTTTTCAAAGCTGAGGCTCACGAGCACGGCGCCCCTGAGACTGCCGTTCTCGTCTTTAATAAACTTTTTGACGGTCGTCTGATAGATCCGCGGATCGGCGCCGTAAACCGCTGCCGCCTCCTCCTGACCGTAATCGGTCTTGCAGACGCGCGGCCACTGAGGCCACGGGTTGTTTTCCGCCCTTGTGTCGGGGAGCTTGGGCATCATCTCAAGCTGGAGCACGCTTTTCGCGCCGTGGCGCACGCAGGTCCCGACGCAGTCGTTGCCCGTGTCGCCGCCGCCGATAACGATGACGTTCTTATCCTTCGCGGAGATGAAGGTGCCCTCCTTAAGTCCGTTGTCGAGCAGAGCCTTTGTGGTGGATTTGAGAAAATCCACAGCGAAATACACGCCCTCGGCATCTCTGCCCTCAACCTTGATATCGCGCGGATTTGACGCTCCGCACGCGAGAACGATCCTGTCAAACTGCTCTTTTAATTCCTTGAAGGAAATATCTTTGCCGACGTTCACGCAGGTTCTGAACTCTACGCCCTCAGCCTTCATAATATCTATCCTGCGGTCGATCACGGATTTTTCGAGCTTCATATTCGGAATACCGTACATCATCAGACCGCCGACCCTGTCGCTGCGCTCAAAGACGGTTACGCTGTGACCGCGTCGGTTGAGCCTGTCGGCTGCCGCGAGCCCCGAGGGACCCGAGCCGATAACGGCGACCTTCTTGCCTGTCCTGACCTTTGGCGGACAGGCGGCAGCCCAGCCGTTTTTGTACGCCGCCTCAACAATGGCGTACTCGTTGTTGCGCACGGTAACTGCGTCGCCGTTCGCGCCGCAGGTGCACGCCTTCTCGCAAAGCGCGGGACAAACTCTGGAGGTAAACTCGGGAAAATTGTTAGTACTTCTGAGCCGTCTGTACGCCTGCTCAAGATTACCTCTGTAAATCAGGTCGTTCCACTCGGGGATAAGGTTGTTGAGCGGACATCCGCTGATCATTCCGCCGATATTCATACCCGACTGGCAGAACGGCACGCCGCACTCCATACAGCGGGCGGCCTGTTTTCTGCGCTCCTCGGGAGAAAGCAGCTCGTGAAATTCGTTAAAATTCTTAATGCGTTCGCTGACGGAGAAGGCGCGGGTCTCCTCACGCTCATATTCCAAAAATCCTGTGGGCTTTCCCATTACTGCTCCTCCTTTATCAATGTGTAAAACGCTTCTATCTTCGCCTCGTCGGGCTCAAGGCCCTTTGCCTCGTTCTTGGCGATCTCCTCTGTGATCCTCTTGTAATCGTGAGGGATTATCTTCTTGAACAGCGGCAGATACGCGCCGAAATCAGCAAGTATCCTCCTGCCCTTTTCACTGCCCGTCGCCTCGACGTGCTCCGAAATGAGGGCTTTGAGCTTTTCGACGTCCGCCTTCTCGTGAAGCTCGGAGCACTCGACAAGCTCCTTGTTGAGCCTGCGGTAGAGGTGGTGGTGCTCGTCAAGCACATAGGCGATACCGCCCGACATACCCGCGGCAAAGTTTTTGCCCGTTTTGCCGAGAACGACTACCGTGCCGCCTGTCATATACTCACAGCCGTGGTCGCCGACGCCCTCGACAACAGCGGTCGCGCCCGAATTTCTGACGCAGAAGCGCTCGCCCGCGACGCCGTTGATAAACGCCTTGCCGCTTGTCGCGCCGTAGAGGGCGACGTTGCCGACGATGATGTTATCCTCCGCGGTGAACTTCGATTTTTTCGGAGGATAAAGCACGAGCTTTCCTCCCGAAAGTCCCTTGCCGAAGTAGTCGTTTGAGTCGCCCTCAAGCTCTAAGGTCAGACCGTTCGGAATGAACGCGCCGAAGCTCTGTCCGCCCGCGCCGTCACACTTGACTTTGAAGCTGTCCTCGGCAAGCGAGGCTCCGAATTTCTTGGTCAGCTCGGAGCCGAACGCCGTACCGAGAGAACGATCGGTGTTCTTTATTTTCAGCTCAAGCGACTGCTTTCCCTTTTTGGTGAGGCTGAACTTCTTTTCGAGCACGCGCTCGTCGAGAGTTTCGGAAAGCCTGAAGTCGTAGAGCTTCTTGTTGTGGTATTCTTCCTTTTCTCCTTGGAAATCAGCTTCAAGGATCGCCGAAAGGTCGATCTTACGCTGATCCTCGGTGAGGTCGTCCTTCTTTCTCAGCAGATCCGTCCTGCCGACGAGCTCATCGACCGAGCGCACGCCGAGCCTAGACATATACTCCCTTAACTCCTGCGCGATGAAGCGCATAAAGTTAGCTACATACTCGGGCTTGCCCTTAAAGCGTTTTCTTAGCTCGGGGTTCTGAGTAGCGACGCCGAAGGGACAGGTGTCGAGGTTGCAAACGCGCATCATAGCGCAGCCGAGAGTAACGAGCGGAGCCGTGGCAAAGCCGAATTCCTCGGCTCCGAGGATAGCGGCGACGGCAACGTCGCGGCCTGTCATCAGCTTGCCGTCGGTCTCGATGACGACCTTGTTTCTGAGATTGTTCATAATAAGGGTCTGATGAGCCTCGGCAAGGCCGAGCTCCCACGGCAGACCCGCGTTATAGATCGAGCTTCTGGGAGCGGCGCCCGTGCCGCCGTCGTGTCCCGAGATCAGAATAACGCCCGCGCCTGCCTTGGCAACGCCCGCGGCGACCGTGCCTACGCCGCACTCGGAAACGAGCTTGACGGAGATACGCGCGTTTTTGTTGGCGTTCTTGAGGTCATAAATGAGCTGAGCAAGATCCTCGATCGAATAGATATCGTGATGAGGCGGAGGCGAGATCAGCGACACACCGGGGGTGGAATGTCTTGTTTTCGCGATCCACGGATAAACCTTCATTCCGGGAAGATGACCGCCCTCGCCGGGCTTCGCGCCCTGAGCCATTTTGATCTGGAGCTCATCGGCGGAGTTGAGATACTCGCTCGTTACGCCGAAGCGACCCGACGCTACCTGCTTGATCGCGGAACAGCGGTTGTTCTTTGTGCCCTTTGTGGCAAGACGCTCGGGGCTTTCGCCGCCCTCGCCCGAGTTTGATTTTCCGTGGAGCATATTCATCGCGAGGGCAAGCGCCTCGTGAGCCTCCTGAGAGATCGAGCCGTAGGACATCGCGCCCGTCTTGAAGCGGCGAACGATATCCTCAACGCTCTCCACCTCGTCAAGCGGAACGGGATTTTCGGCGTAGTTGAAGTCGAGCAGTCCGCGCAGGCTGACGGGGCTCATCTCCTCCGTGATCATATGAGTGTACTTTTTAAACAGCTCGTAATCGCCCGTGCGCGCGGCTGTCTGTAAAGTGTGGATAGTCTGCGGATTGTAGAGGTGCTCCTCCTTGCCGCTTCTGAATTTGTGACTGCCGCGGGACGGAAGCTGAGCGCCCGTCTCGAGCCCGAGCGGATCGAACGCGGCTGTGTGGAGCCTGTCGACCGTCTTTTCAATATCCTTGAGCGTGACGCCGCCGACTCTGCTGACGGTGCCCGTGAAATAATTATCGATAACGTCCGCGCCTATGCCGACCGCCTCAAAGATCTGAGAGCCGAGGTAGGACTGGATCGTTGAAATACCCATTTTTGAGGCGATCTTTACGATACCGTGGAGCACCGCGTCGTCATAATCGCTGACGGCGGCATAGTAGTCCTTGTCGAGCAGATCGTCGTGGATGAGCTCGTGGATCGTCTCCTGAGCGAGATAGGGGTTGATCGCCGTTGCGCCGTAGCCGAGCAGTGTGGCGAAGTGGTGCACCTCTCTGGGCTCCGCGCTCTCGAGCACGATGGAAAGCGAGGTCCTGCGCTTTGAGGTGACAAGGTGCTGGTGAAGCGCCGAGACAGCCAGCAGCGACGGGATCGCGAGGTGGTTCTCGTCCACGCCCCTGTCGGAGAGGATAAGAATGTTGGCGCCGTCCTTGTACGCCTTGTCAGCCTCGATGTAGAGGCGCTTTATCGCCTTTACGAGCGAGGTGTTTTTATAGTAAAGGATCGGGATCACAGCGACCTTAAAGCCGCTCTCCCTCATATTTTTGAGCTTTAATATATCCGTTGAGGAAAGGATGGGGTTGTTGATCTTGATGACCTTGCAGTTTTCGGGCTTTTCCTCAAGGATATTGCCCGACTCGCCGAGATAAACCGTTGTGGAGGTAACGATCTCCTCTCTTATCGCGTCGATAGGAGGATTGGTTACCTGAGCGAAGAGCTGCTTGAAGTAGTTGAACAGCGGCTGAGGCTCGTGTGACAGCGGAGGGATCGGGCTGTCGGTGCCCATTGAGGCGATCTGCTCCGAGCCGTTCTTCGCCATCGGCAGAATCGAGGTCATAACGTCCTCGTAGGTGTAGCCGAAAGCCTTCTGGAGCTTCTTTCGCTCGGCGCGGTGATGCTCGGCGACCTTGAGGTTCGGGATCCTCAGATCCTTGAGCTTGACAAGGTTGCTGTCCAGCCACTCGCCGTAGGGCTGACGCGACGCGTAACGCGACTTGAGCTCGTCGTCGTCGATCAGCTCGCCCTTGACGGTGTCCACGAGAAGCATTTTTCCGGGACGGAGCCTGTCTTTTTTGACAACTCTTTCGGGCTCGATCGGAAGCGCTCCGACCTCGGAGGAAAGAATGAGGTTGTCATCGTCGGTGATATAGTATCTGGAAGGTCTGAGACCGTTTCTGTCGAGCACCGCGCCCATGATATCGCCGTCGGAGAAAAGGATCGAGGCGGGGCCGTCCCACGGCTCCATCATCGTGGCGTAATACTGGTAGAAATCCTTTTTCTTTCGGCTCATAGTGCCGTTTCTGTCCCACGGCTCGGGGATCGTGATCATAACCGCGAGCGGAAGATCCATTCCGCTCATAACGAGGAACTCGAGCGTGTTGTCGAGCATAGCGGAGTCCGATCCCTCGGCGTTGACAACGGGGATGACCTTGTCAAGGTCGCCCTTGAGGTGCTCGCTTCTCATATTCTCCTCGCGCGCGAGCATTTTGTCGGCGTTGCCGCGGATAGTGTTGATCTCGCCGTTGTGGACTATCATTCTGTTGGGATGAGCGCGCTCCCAGCTCGGGTTCGTGTTTGTGGAAAAACGTGAATGTACAAGCGCGATGGCGCCCTCAAAGTCCTCGTCGCGCAGATCGTTGAAGAAATTCCTCAGATCGCCGACAAGGAACATACCCTTATATACTATGGTTCTTGACGAGAGCGAAACAACGTAGGTGTCCTCGTTGCTCTGCTCGAATATTTTACGCGCGACATAAAGTCTGCGGTCAAACTCAAGACCGCGCTTTACTCCCTCGGGGCGCTCGATAAAGCACTGCTGGATGTTGGGCATACACTCGAACGCGCGGCTGCCGATCGCCTTTTCATCGTAAGGAACCTTTCTCCAGCCGAGGATCTTAAGCCCCTCCTTCTCGGCGATTATCTCAAACATCTTCTTAGCCTGATTCCTTAACAGCCAGTTCTGCGGGAAAAAGAACATTCCCACCGCGTAGTCGCGCTCGCCGCCGAGCGTCAAGCCGATCTGTGAAGCCGCCTTGCTGAAGAATTTGTGGGATATCTGAAGCAGGATACCGACGCCGTCGCCTGTTTTGCCCTCGGCGTCCTTGCCCGCGCGGTGCTCGAGCGTCTCGACTATGGTCAGAGCGTTCTCCACCGTTTTGTGAGATTTCTCTCCCTTGATATTGACAACAGCGCCGATACCGCAGTTGTCGTGCTCGAACCGCGGAGAGTAAAGACCCTTTGCCGTCATAATTATCAATCCTTTCCATTCATCAATGTCAGCATTATACATCTACGGCGAAGGATTGTCAATACAAAATTGCAATATTTATGTGAGAAAAATTCAAAATCATTCGTTTTCTTAATATAATTGAAAGGCGTACGAAAAAATATTGCAAGAAAAATAAAAAAAGTTGCAAAAACCTCTTGACAAACGAAAATAGTTAGTGTATACTTACGTCATAACACAGCAAGGGCGCTGAAACCGTCAGGTTCTCGGCGCCCTTGCCTTTGTTTACAGCTATACAGAATGGAGTGTGTATTATGAAAAACGTATCGGAATACTTCGGTATGAACGTATTTAACGACAGGAAGATGCAGGAAAGGCTTCCTAAATCCACCTACAAGGCTCTCAGAAAGACTATCGAGAGCGGCGAGGCGCTTGACCTGAGCGTGGCTAACGTAGTAGCCAACGCGATGAAGGACTGGGCAGTCGAGATGGGCTGCACTCATTACACCCATTGGTTCCAGCCTATGACGGGCGTTACCGCCGAGAAGCACGACAGCTTTATCTGTCCCAACGGCGACGGCGAGGTAATTATGGAGTTCTCGGGCAAGGAGCTGATCAAGGGCGAGCCCGACGCCTCATCCTTCCCCTCGGGCGGCATCAGAGCCACCTTTGAGGCGAGAGGCTACACAACATGGGACCCCACGTCCCCTGCCTTTATCAGAGATAAAACCTTGTATATCCCGACCGCGTTCTGTTCATATACGGGCGAGGTACTGGACAAGAAAACTCCTCTGCTGCGCTCAATGGAGAAGCTCAGCTCACAGGCAGTCAAGGTGCTCAATCTTCTCGGCAAGACCGACGTACGCAGAGTCACCACCACGGTCGGCCCCGAGCAGGAATACTTCCTTATAGATAAAGAAATGTACGACAAGCGCCCCGACCTTATCTTTACGGGCAGAACGCTTTTCGGAGCGATGGCTCCCAAGGGTCAGGAGCTCGACGACCACTACTTCGGCTCGATCAAGTCAAGAGTTTCGGCGTTTATGCACGACCTTGACGAGGAGCTGTGGAAGCTCGGCGTTTACGCAAAGACAAAGCACAACGAGGTCGCTCCCTCACAGCACGAGCTTGCTCCGATCTTCACCACCTCTAACATCGCGACCGACCACAACGAGCTGTGTATGGAGGTTATGAAAAAGACAGCCGAGAAGCACGGACTTGTGTGCCTGCTTCACGAAAAGCCCTTCGCGGGCGTAAACGGCTCGGGCAAGCACAACAACTGGTCGATCTCGACCGACACGGGCGAGAACCTGCTCAGCCCCGGAAAGGCTCCCGAGGACAATTTACAGTTCCAGCTCTTCCTCTCAGCGGTAGTCAAGGCGGTTGACGAATATCAGGATCTGCTCAGGATCACGGTAGCGTCGGCAGGCAACGACCACAGGCTCGGAGCAAACGAGGCTCCGCCCGCGATCATCTCGATGTATCTCGGCGACGACCTCGGAGCGCTGGTAGAGAGCATTATCGAGGGCAAGGACTACAAGAGCCACAAGGCGGCGAGAATGGAAACAGGCGTAGACGCTCTGCCCGATTTCAAGAAAGACAACTCCGACAGAAACCGAACCTCTCCGTTCGCGTTCACGGGCAACAAGTTTGAGTTCAGAGCGCTCGGCTCCTCTCTCAACATCGCGTGCCCCAACTATATGCTCAACACAATGGTAGCTCAGGAGCTCAGCGAGTTCTACGAGGAGCTCAAGGCTTCCGAAAATCTTGAGGCTGACCTCAAGGCGCTCATCAAGAAAGTCCTCACCGAACACAAGAGGATCATCTTCAACGGCGACAACTACTCCGACGAGTGGGTCAAGGAAGCCGAAAGACGCGGCCTGTGCAACTACAAGAGCCTTCCCGAGGCTATGGAGCACTACATCGACAAAAAGAACGTCGATCTCTTCGCTCTCAACGGTATCGTAACCGAGGCGGAGATGAAGGCGCGCTACGAGATCGAGCTTGAGCAGTACTCAAAGCTTCTCAACATCGAGGCGCTGACTATGCTCGATATGGCGAAGAAGGACATCGCCCCCGCGGTTATGGCGTTTGTCAAGGAGCTCGCCGAAAGCGTAGCGGTCAAGAAGAGCGTTTCGCAGAGCATTTCCACCTATGCGGAGGAGAGCCTGCTCGAAAGCCTCAGCTCAAAGCTCGAAGCGTTCGTAAAGAAAACCTCACAGCTTGAAGCCGCGGTCAAGGGCGCGTGCGAGGTAAACGGCAACCTTGAGCTTGCCAAATATTACAGAAACAGCGTATTTACGCAGATGAACGAGCTCAGAGAGCTCGGCGACAGTATGGAAAAGGAAACCTCGGCTCAGTACTGGCCTTATCCGTCCTACGGAGAGATCCTTTTCGGAGTATAAAGAAAAAGGCACAAGGGCGTGCTGTTACGAGAAACGGTGCGCCCTTCTCTTTATTACAAATTTGGGAGTGATCAATTATGAATGAAGCAATCAAAGAGTTTGTTACCAAGGCAACCTCAGAACAGCTTTTCGCGGTGTGGTTTTTGATAGGCGCCGCGCTGGTATTCTGGATGCAGGCAGGCTTCGCGATGGTCGAGGCAGGCTTTACCAGAGCCAAAAACACAGGCAACATCATTATGAAGAACCTTATGGATTTCTGTATCGGTACCGTTACGTTCATCCTGATAGGCTTCGGACTTCTTATGGGCGAGGATCTGGTCGGACTGATCGGTCAGCCTGGCTTTGACCTCTTCACATCATATCAGAGCTTTGATTATTCAAGCTTCGTTTTCAACCTCGTTTTCTGCGCGACTACCGCGACTATCGTTTCGGGCGCTATGGCAGAGAGAACAAAGTTCCTGTCCTACTGCGTTTACTCGGGCGTTATCTCGGCTGTCATCTACCCGATCGAGGCTCACTGGATCTGGGGCGAAGGCTGGCTCAGTCAGATGGGCTTCCACGATTTTGCAGGCTCCTGCGCGATCCATATGGTCGGCGGTATCTCCGCTTTGATCGGCGCGAAGATCCTCGGCGCGCGTATCGGTAAGTTCAAGCGCGACGAAAACGGCAAGGTAGTCAAGGTCGGGGCGTTCCCCGGTCACAACATCGCGCTCGGCGCGCTTGGCGTGTTCATTCTCTGGCTCGGCTGGTACGGCTTTAACGGTGCCGCCGCCACATCCGTTAAACAGCTCGGATCGATATTTTTGACAACAACAGTTGCGCCCGCGCTCGCGACCGTAGTTTGTATGATATTCACATGGATCAAATACGGTCGTCCCGATGTAAGTATGTGTCTTAACGCGTCGCTCGCGGGACTTGTGGCTATCACGGCTCCCTGCGACGTTACGGACGCTCTCGGCGCTGTCGTTATCGGCTCCGTTTCGGGCTTGCTGGTATGCTTCGGCGTATGGCTGCTCGATTACAAGCTCCACATCGACGACCCCGTCGGCGCGGTCGCGGTACATATGATGAACGGTATCTGGGGCACACTCGCGGTCGGACTTTTCGCTACCGACACAGCCCCCGGCTACGCGATCGCAGACGCTTCGGGCGAGAAGCTCGTAGGACTTTTCTACGGCGGCGGCTTTAAGCTTCTCGGCTTGCAGTTTGTCGGCTTCGCCGCTGTCGCGGCATGGACGGTCGTTACGATCACCGTCACCTTCCTTCTTATCAAAAAGATTTTCGGGCTCAGAGTCAGCCGCGAGGAGGAGATCACGGGTCTCGACGCGACAGAGCACAATATGCCTTCGGCTTACGCGGGCTTCAGTATGACTCCCGAATATCTCGAGGAGGACGGCGTCGCCGCTCCCGTGCTTGTTTCGGGCGACGCTCCCGTCGCGGAGGCTATCCCCGTAAAGAAAATGCCGACCTTCGACGACGGCAGTCCGAAGATCAGCAAGGTAGAGATCATCTGCCGCGAGTCAAGGCTCGAGCCTCTCAAGAACGCGATGATGAAGATCGGTATCACAGGTATGACCGTCAGCCACGTTCTGGGCTGCGGCGTACAGAAGGGCAAGCCCGAATATTACCGCGGCGTTCAGATCGAAACAAACCTGCTGCCTAAGGTCCAGATGGATATCGTTGTGTGCACCGTGCCTGTCGGCAAGGTAATCGAGGCGGCGAAAAAGACGCTCTACACGGGTCATATCGGCGACGGAAAGATCTTTGTCTACGACGTTGAGGATGTAGTCAAGGTCAGAACAGGCGAAACAGGTCTTGACGCGATGAAGAATTACGACTAAAACAAGTGAAAGGGAAAGCTTACTGTCAATATTTCCTTCTAAAATAATTTATATTTTGCTTTCCATCCATTCTTTATTGAAGGCGTGCGTTCTTTACCGGGCGCGCGCCTTCGCGTCATTTTGTCAAAGCGACCGCCTTCTTTTCGGAGAGAAGCCGTCCGACAACCTGCTATCTATTACTAAATTGCAATTATTTTATTACATAATTTCAATTTTTGACAACAAACGTCAACCGACGGCATTATTTTTTCAACTTATTGCAAGAAAACGCATTGTACTTGCAGTTTTATATTGACAAAACGGCTCTGTCAGTCTATAATTAAACCGTTAGATTCTTAAAAAAGGATGGATGATCGTTATGTGTGGAATCGTTGGATATGTCGGACCCAGAGATTGCTCCGACGTGCTTATAGAAGCTCTCACAAAGCTCGAGTACCGAGGCTATGACTCGGCAGGTATCGCGGTTTTTGAGAACGGCAGGATCAAGGTCGCCAAGTCAAAGGGACGCCTTACCGATCTTGTTGAGAAAATGAACAAGGAAGGCAAGCCCAAGGGACACGCGGGCATCGGCCACACGCGCTGGGCTACCCACGGAGAGCCCTCGGACGTCAACTCTCACCCGCACTCGGGCAGGAGGGTAACTATCGTCCACAACGGTATCATTGAAAATTACAAGGAGATCAAGCAATTTCTCATCGATAACGACCGCACCGAATTTCTCAGCGACACCGACACCGAGGTCGTGGCTCAGCTGCTCGACTTCTACTACGACGGAGACCCCGTTCGCTGTATCAGAAGGGTGCTTCACGAGATCCGCGGCTCGTTCGCGCTCGGCATCGTATTTGCCGACCGTCCCGAGACCGTCTACGCCGTAAGGTGCGAAAGTCCGCTGATCGTCGGTCAGGGCAAGGGCGAGGTGTTCATCGCCTCCGACGTTCCCGCGATCATCAAATATACAAAAGACTACTATCTGCTCGATCACAAGGAGATCGCCGTGCTCAGAAACGGCACGGTACAGTTCTGCTCGCTTCACGGCAGGATCATCGAAAAAGAGCTTCTCACCGCCGACTGGGACGAGGACAGCGCCGAAAAGGGCGGTTATCCGCACTTTATGATCAAGGAGATCCACGAGCAGCCCACCGCCGTAAAGACCACGATCACTCCGAGGATCGAGAACGGTCTGCCCGACCTCTCCGAATGCGGCATCACTCCCGAAACACTGCGCGGCTTCAAGAACATCTTTATCGTCGCTTGCGGAACGGCTATGCACGCGGGAATGGTCGGAAAATACGTCATCGAAAAGCTGGCGAGGGTTTCCGTGACCGTGGACATCGCGTCCGAGTTCCGTTACCGCGATCCGCTTATCGACGAGAACGACCTCGTTATCATCATCAGCCAGTCGGGCGAAACTGCCGACTCCAAGGCGGTGCTCAGCCTTGTCAAGCAGCGAAACGCCAAGACGCTCGCCGTTGTCAACGTAAAGGGAAGCTCGATCGCCAGAGAGGCTGATATGGTCATCTACACCCACGCGGGTCCCGAGATCGCCGTTGCCTCAACAAAGGCGTATATGGTACAGCTTTCCGTTATGTATCTGCTCGCGTTTGAGATGGCGTTCGCCAAGGGCAGGATCAGCGAGGAAGAATGCCGCAGGCTCACACTCGAGCTTGTGCGCGTACCCGATATAATCGATCAGACGATCAAAAGAATAGAGAACGTCTGCCGCTATGTCTCCACCAAGCTCATCACAGCCGACAGCCTGCTCTACATCGGACGCGGACTTGACTACGCGCTGAGTATGGAGGGCTCGCTCAAGCTCAAGGAGATATCTTACATCCATTCCGAGAGCTACGCCGCGGGCGAGCTCAAGCACGGCACTATCTCGCTTATCACCGAGGGAATGCCCGTTATCGCCGTTGCCACTCAGAACTCTTTGTTTGAAAAGACCTTGTCAAACATCAAGGAGGTCAAGGCGCGCGGCGCTATGACGATCGTTATCTGCGACCAAAAGGCGGACATTGATTTTGACGTCGCGAACTACATCGTGCGCATACCCAGGATCAGCGAAATGCTTATGCCGATGATCGCCACCGTTCCGATGCAGCTTCTCGCCTATTACACCTCCGTCAACAAGGGTAACGACGTTGACAAGCCCCGTAACCTCGCCAAATCGGTTACGGTCGAATAAAGCTTTTAACAACTCTCATACATAGGTAAAGGCCGTTTCGGATCCTCCGTTGCGGCTTTTACATTCTTTTTTTATATCCACGTCGGAGCCATTAAAAACATTAAACATTAAATATTAAACATTAAACATTAAGGTCGAACAGACAAAACGTCGTTCATCGTCATCGCTCCGCTACACCCCCTTTGTCCGCTACGCGGACATTTCCCCCAAAATGGGGGCAACAAGAACACAGCCTCTACGAATTATATCATTTATCAATAGTTCGGGAACCGATTTTTGAGTTAATCCGATTTATGAACTCGACCACCATTTTTAATGTTTCATATTTCATATTTAATGTTATTAAACTTTCAACTAACTACTGACTACCAAAGGCGACTCTTATGACCTCATTACTGATACGACAACTGAAAAAACGCCGCGAGGGCGACTCCCTCAGAGAGGGGTGCGCCGTACTCAGCGGCATTTCGGGGATAATATGCAACCTGATACTCAGCGCGGCGAAGTTCACCGTCGGTCTGCTGTCGGGCTCGGTATCGATCACGACAGACGGCTTCAACAACTTTTCCGACGCGGCTGTGAACATCGTCACGATCGCGGGCGCCAAGCTGTCGCGCAAGCCCGTTGACAGGGAGCACCCGTTCGGCCACGGCAGGATCGAGTACATCGCCGCACTGATCGTGGCGTTTTCGATCTTCACGGTCAGCTTTGAGCTGCTCAGGGAATCTGTCGGAAAGATCATCAGCCCCGAGGCGCTCAGCTTCAGCCCGTTTTATGTTGTGATCCTGTCGCTCGCGATATGCGTCAAGCTGTGGATGGCGCTTTTAAACCACAGGCTCTACAAGCTCTCGGGCAGCGTAGGTCTCAAGGCGGTACGTCAGGACAGCGTCAACGACTGCGTGGCAACCTCGGCGACGATCGCCGCGCTTCTGAGCGCGAGGCTGTTCGGCATAATGTGGCTTGACGGCGTGATCGGCGCGCTGGTGGCGGTGTTCGTATTCTTCTCGGGGATCGGGATACTCAGGGACATTCTTGACCCTCTGCTCGGTCAGGCTCCGTCCAGAGAAACGACCTGCCGCATAGAGGAGCTGATCCTAAACAACGAAAACATCCTCGGCGTTCACGACATCATCGTCCACAACTACGGCGTCAACAACGTGCTCGCCTCGGCTCACGCGGAGGTGCCCTCGACGCTCGACCTTGTGACCGTTCACACGCTTGTCGACGGTATCGAGCACAAAATTAAAAACGAGCTCAACATAAACATCACCATCCACATCGACCCCGTCGTCGTTCACGACGCCGAAACACTGAAATACAAAACGATTGCCTCAAAAATCATTTTCGGCTACAACCGCGAATACAGCTTCCACGACTTCCGCGTTTCCGATGAAAACGGCAAAAAGGTGATGAGCCTTGATATCGTGATACCCTTTGAGGAAAAGGACACCGAAAGGGTGAGGTCGGAGCTGATTTCACTGCTCCAAAACGCCTGCCCCGAGGTCGAGTGCGACGTCACGGTGGAGCATTCCTTTACCTAAAGTTTTTTTATTATTTCCACGTCTGGTTTGGTGTGCCTCTGTCAGAAGTCCGTTGTCCCACTGACGTGGGTGCACTCACCGACTTTTAAGTTGAAAGTTGAAAGTGGAAAGTGGAAAGTTGTTAGTCATTCATACGAACGTATTGTTTCCTGCGAACGTTTCTCCCCGACCTTTATTTCTCCTTTCTTCTTTCTCCTTTCTAATTTCAAAAAAACTTTCCACTTTCAACTTTCCGCTTTCCACTAACAAAAAAGGACGTTCAGAAATGAACGTCCTTGATTATTTTAAGTATCCTGTCGCAGGCAAAGCCTATCAAAAAGCCCGTCACCAGCCCCGCGAGCAAAAGCACGGGATAATAACAGATCACGGCGGGACTTTGGAGCACAAACACCGCCGCGGCGAGCTGACCGACGTTGTGCAATACTCCGCCGACAACGCTCACGCCGATAACGGAGAGCTTCAGCCGCTTGCAAAGAGCCATTCCGAGCAGGCTGAGAAGTCCGCCCGCAACGCTGTACAAAAGCGACATTATGTTGCCGAAAAGCATACCGATGATCAGTATCCTGACCAGAGATATCCCTGCCGTCTCGGGCAGAGAAAGCCTGTACAGCGACACGACGACCACGATATTGGCAAGCCCGAGCTTGACCCCGGGAATGCCGAAATTAAAGGGCAGGATAGCCTCGATATAGCCGAAAATGATCGCAAGCGCCGCGGTTATTCCGACTGTCGCAATTCTTCTGGCCATACCCTACCTCGCAGTACCGTCGGGCTCGGAGCCGTCCGTGATCTCCACCGCCAGCCTGTGCGGCAGACATATCAGGCTTTCGCCCGAACGGCTGATAACGCCCTGCTTAACGCAGTATTTGTCGGGACAATCGGCGTCGCTGACCGACACGCCGCCGTCCCTGATAACTATTGTATTTTTACCGCTGCCGAGGGTCACGGTGAGCTCTCGGTTTTCGCTGAGAGGATAAGTCCCGACAAGCCTGCCGTCGGAGCGGATCACGACCTCTTTTCCCTTCTCCCCCGTTCTGCCGAAAAGCAGAAAACCGACGAGCGACAGCGCGACGACCAAGGCTATCGCGACAAAATCGCGTTTGTTCATTCTCATAGCTTACCTCGCGACCGTCTCAAAATCAAGCCCGTCCGAAACGCTGTCGGCGATACCCTCGGAGACATAAAGCTTTTTGTCCGTCGTGTAAAGCAGAAAGTCAAAATCAAGCGAGGAGCTTTTCCAAAACTCCTCCGCCTTCTCCCTGCCCATTACAAAGAGCGCTGTGGAGAGAGCGTCGGCGAGCGCGCCGCTGTCCGCGACTATCGTCACGGAGCTGAGGTCGTTTTCGACGGGACGACCGCTTTCGGGGTCGATGATGTGGCAGTAGGTTTTATCGTTTTCGGTAAAATACCGCTCGTATCCGCCCGAGGTTACGACCGCCTTCTCTCCCACGGTAAGCGTACAGAGCGAGCCGTCGCCGTCGGGGTCTTTGACGGCGACCTTCCAGTCGGAGCCGTCGGGCTTTTTGCCGAAGGTCTGGATATTTCCGCCGAGGTCAACGATCGCGCCGCGTATGCCCTCTGTGGAGAGCATTTCCGTGAGCGCGTCCGAGGTATAACCCTTCGCTATGCCGCCCAGGTCGATCTCAACGCCCTTCCGAGTGATTTTCGCCTCGTTATCGGTCACGCTGACTGCGTCGTGATCGACGAGCGCGAGCGCGGAGGCGATCTCGGAGGACGAGGGAACGCGGTAATCGCCGCTCGTAAAGCCCCAAAGCCTGACCAAAGGACGGACAGTCGGGTCGAACGCACCGTCTGTTTCACCTGAATATTCCAACGCGAGCTTCAACAGCCTGCGCGTGTCCTCGGAGAGGGACGCGGCTCTGCTTTTATTGAGCCTGCCGATCTCGCTGTCCTCGTTCTCGGCGTTGAACAGCGCGTCGAGCCGCTCGACCTCGGACTGAGCGTCCGCGGCGACGACGTCGGCGGTGGGGCCGTAGATCGTAACGGTCATATGGGTGTCCATCGCGAAGAACTCCCTCTTTTCCTTTTGCTTGACGCACGAGGAAAAAAGCAGGGCGGACAGAATGAGAATGATTGGTAATAGTTTTTTCATTAATCACTAGTTAAGTTGAAAGTTGAAAGCAGCCTTCCCCTTGAGGGGAAGGTGCCGAGCATAGCGAGGCGGATGAGGTGGAAACGCTTCCGATATTTCAAGCCTTCCTCCGCCTTCGGCGGACACCTCATCCACTTTACATTTTTATTTTCTGTAAAGTCTCTGCGTCTCGTAGGTTGGCTCCGTGGTGAGTCTTATGCCGAGCTTCTTGAGGATCCTTGTGTCGGTCTCGGAGAGGATAACGGTCGCGTGCGCGTCGGTATCGCGAAGCTCGGGGAGCTTCTCCATAGCGAGTCTCGCGGTTGGATTTGTGACCGCGGACATCGAGAGCGCGATAAGTATCTCGTCGGTGTGAAGTCTGGGATTGACGGAGCCGAAATTGGACACCTTGAGCTTTTGGATCGGCTCGATAACCGCCGCGTCGAGGATATCCACCTCGTCGGGGATATTCGCCAGCGATTTAAGCGCGTTGAGCAGCATAGCGGAGCACGCGCCGAGCAGCTTGGTGGTTTTGCCCGTGATGATCTTTCCGTCGGAAAGCTCGATCGCCGCCGCGGGAGCGCCTGTTTCCTCCGCCTTTTTGAGAGCTGGAGCGACAACGGGACGGTCGTCGGTGGTGAGCTTGTTCTGCTTCATCAGAAGCCCGATCTTGAAAGCCTCGTCGGGCGAGCCGACGCCCTTGGTTTGGTTGGAGAGCGCGGCGTAGTAGCGCCTGATTATCTCCTGATTGGCGGCCTTGCTGACGGCCTCGTCGTCGATAATGCAGTTACCTGCCATATTAACGCCCATATCCGTAGGAGATTTGTAGGGCGATTTGCCGAGGATGAGCTCGAACATTGTATTGAGAACAGGGAAAATCTCGATATCCCTGTTGTAATTAACTGTGGTTTTGCCGTAAGCCTCAAGGTGGAACGGGTCGATCATATTAACGTCGTTGAGGTCGGCGGTCGCCGCCTCGTAGGCGACGTTGACGGGGTGCTTGAGCGGAAGGTTCCAGATCGGGAAGGTCTCGAACTTGGCGTAGCCCGCCTTGACGCCTCTCTTGTGCTCGTGATAGAGCTGGGACAGGCACACGGCCATCTTTCCCGAGCCGGGACCCGGGGCGGTGATAACGACGAGCCTGCGCGAGGTCTCGACATAGTCGTTCTTGCCGTAGCCGTTGTCGCTGACGATAAGGTCAACGTCGGTGGGATAGTTCGGGATCGTGAAGTGATGATAAACGTTGAGCCCGTTCTCCGTGAGGCGCTTCTCAAACTTGACCGCCGTGGGCTGGTCGGCAAAGCGCGTGAGCACGACCGAGGGGACGAGCAATCCTCTGCTCCTGAAAACATCGATCAGACGGAGCACGTCGAGGTCATAGGTTATTCCGAGGTCGCCGCGAACCTTGTTTTTCTCGATATCGTCGGCGTTGATAACGATGACGATCTCCGCCTCGTCCTTGAGCTGCATAAGCATTTGAAGCTTTGAGTCGGGCTTGAACCCGGGGAGCACGCGCGAGGCGTGGTAGTCGTCAAAGAGCTTTCCGCCGAACTCAAGATAGAGCTTGTCGCCGAACTTGGCGATCCTGTCGCGGATATGCTGAGACTGGGTTTCAAGATACTTGTCATTATCAAATCCTATTTTCATAATCAGACCTCCTGAATTACTCAAAAACACCGTTAATTATACCACACATTTTTTTAAGAATAAAGCGTTGAAGGAATTAAGATAAAAAAGAGCTGCCTCGGGCAGCTCTTTTAAGTTGAAAGTTGTTTTACATTAAACATTAAACATTAAAAATTAAACATTAAACATTTAGGTCGGGGAGAAACGTTCGCGGGAACCAATACGTTCGTATCCCGAATGTATTAATATTGTGCTAAACCTATTAAATCAAACAGTATTATATCTTTTATAAATAGTTCGGGAACCGATTTTTGAGTTAATCCGATTTATGAACTCGACAATCATGTTTAATGTTTAATGTTTCATATTTCATATTTAATGTTAAAATCACATTTCCTCTATCGCCTTGATCAGAGGAGCGAGGACCTGCTTTTTGCGGCTGACCACTCCGTCGAGGAGAGCGCTTGACTCGTCGGCTTCAACCGAGAACGCGGCGTTGACAACGCCTCGCGCGCCCTGACCGACAAACAAAAGCTCGGTACTCTCGTCGATGATGTTGGTGAGCATCATAAAGAGCATATCGTTGCCCGAGGTCGGAAGCAAGGACTCCATATACGGGAGAAGCTTTCCCTTGACCTTTTTCAGCTCGCTGCGGCTGACGCCCGTGACCTGCGAAACGGTGATCCTGAGCTGTTCCGCCTTGAACTGCTTGCAGTCGATATGGAATATCTCGTCCGCGCTTTTCTCCTGAAGTCTGGAGCCCGCGTTGAACATCGCCGAAGCGTGCTCCTTGATGTCGATCTCCGCAATATTCGCGAGGAAACGCGCGGCACTCTCGTCATAGGGCGTGCAGGTGGGAGAACGGAACATCAGCGTATCAGAGAGGATCGCGGAGCAGAGCAGACCTGCGATCTTGGGCGAGATCGAAACATTCTGCTCGCGGTACATCATCGAAATGATCGTCGCGGTACAGCCGAGCGGCTGGTTGCGGAAGTAGATCGGGTTCATCGTCTCGACCGAATCTATGCGGTGGTGGTCGATGATCTCGATGACGTCGGCGGAGCGGATACCGTCCACCGCCTGTCCCCTCTCGTTGTGATCCACGAGAATGACCTTCTGGCGCTCAACGTCGAGCAGATTGCGCTGGGAGATCATTCCCACATAGCGGTTCTGGCTGTCGAGCACGGGGAAATAGCGGATACGCTTTTTGGCGACGGTCGCCTTTACGTCGGAAACAAGGTCGTCAAGGTTGAAGGTGACAAAGCCTTCCTTCCTCATAATGTGACCGACAGGCACCGCCTGATTGATGAGCTTGGCGCAGGTGTAGGTATCGAGCGGCGAGGCGATCACGACGCAGCCTGCCTCCTCGGCGATTTTCACGATGGTTTTGGAGACCTTGGAGCCGAGCCCGATCACGATACAGCCTGCCTTCATCTCGATGGCGCAGAGCTGGGATTCGTAGCGGTTGCCGAGAAGCACCATATCGTGCTCGGAGATATAGTCCTCCATAACGTCGGGGTTCGCGGCGGCAACGACCACCTTGCCCTTTGTGAAATGCTCCTCGGGATCGCCGACAACGACCTCGCCGCGGAGGGTGTCGGCAATATTCTTGTACTGGGTCTTTGCCTTTGAGAGAGCGCTGGCGTCCTGATCCTCCATATAAAAGCGCGCCTGATCGCCGAGGGTGAGAATACCCTTGATCTTGCCTTTTTTCGTGAGGATCGGAACGGTCTGAATGCTTTCGTCGCGCATATGCTCCCACGCGAGCTTGAGCGAAATGTGCGGAGTTATGCCGTCGATTTTCCGGTACTGAACGTCGGATACGCGCGGCTCCAGCGACTCGATGAGCCTCGGCGGCTCAACGCGGAATTTCTCGAGCACAAACTTGGTTTCGTTGTTGATCTCTCCCGCGCGGCAGGGCAAAAAGCTTTCGCCCGTGAGCTTGGTTTTGAGGTCAGCGTAACAGATAGCTGAACAGATCGAATCTGTGTCGGGATTCTTGTGACCGATAACTATGGTTGACTTCATTAGGCTCTCCCCCTTTTAGATAATGATAACCGATACGCGCTGATATTGCAAGTTTTTTATTATTTCCGCGTCTTGTTTGGTGCGGCTCGGTCAGAAGTCCGTTATCCCACTTGTGTGGGTTCACTCACAAGCTTGCTGCGGGAGGACAGGTTCTGCTCCTTTTTTCTTCGCAAAGCGGACAAATAAAAAGGAGAAATGAGAAAGGAGAAAGGAGAAATATAAAGCCTTCTCCTCGAGGAGAAGGTGCCGAGCAACGCGAGGCGGATGAGGTGGAAAAGCTTCCGAAATATCAAGTCTTCCTCCGCCTTCGGCGGACACCTCATCCGTCACGCTTCGCGTGACACCTTCCCCTCAAGGGGAAGGCAACTAAAAACTAACAACTAATTACTGACTACTAAAAACTAAAAATCACTCTACCTTGGGAAGCTTGGCGACGCTGGCGGCGATATCCTCGTCTGTGGGGATAGTATCGCTCATTACACCGTCGTTGAACTTCTCGTAGGCGACCATATCGAAGTAGCCCGTGCCCGTAAGTCCGAAGAGGATCGTCTTTTCCTCGCCCGTCTCCTTGCACTTGAGAGCCTCGTCGATAGCGACGCGGATAGCGTGGGAGCTTTCGGGAGCGGGAAGGATACCCTCAACTCTGGCGAACTGCTCGGCAGCCTCGAAAACAGAGGTCTGCTCAACGGAGACAGCCTCCATATAGCCGTCGTGATAGAGCTGGGAAAGGGTCGTGCTCATACCGTGGAAGCGCAGACCGCCCGCGTGGTTCGCGGAGGGGATAAAGTCTGAGCCGAGCGTGTACATCTTTGCGAGCGGACAGATCATACCCGTGTCGCAGAAGTCATAAGCGAAGGTGCCGCGCGTAAAGCTCGGGCAGGAAGCAGGCTCGACCGCGATAATGCGGTAATCGTTTTCGCCTCTCAGCTTTTCGCCCATAAAGGGAGCGATAAGTCCGCCGAGGTTTGAACCGCCGCCCGCGCAGCCGATGATGATATCGGGCTTGACGCCGTACTTGTCAAGACCTGCCTTTGCCTCAAGACCGATCACGGACTGGTGGAGCAGAACCTGATTGAGCACGGAGCCGAGCACATAGCGATAGCCCTCGTTTGTGGTGGCGACCTCAACGGCCTCGGAGATAGCACAGCCGAGACTGCCCGTTGTACCCGGGTGAGCGGCAAGGATCTTTCTGCCGACCTCGGTCGTCTCGGAGGGCGAGGGTGTAACGCTCGCGCCGTAGGTTCTCATAACCTCGCGGCGGAAGGGCTTCTGCTCGTAGCTGACCTTGACCATATATACCTTGCAGTCAAGTCCGAGATACGCGCACGCCATCGAGAGAGCCGTGCCCCACTGACCCGCGCCCGTCTCTGTGGTCACGCCCTTGAGGCCCTGCTTCTTGGCGTAGTACGCCTGAGCGATCGCGGAGTTGAGCTTGTGAGAGCCCGAGGTGTTGTTGCCCTCGAACTTGTAGTAGATCTTGGCAGGAGTGCCGAGCGCCTTTTC
Source organism: uncultured Eubacteriales bacterium (assembly GCA_900316385.1). Lineage (GTDB taxonomy): Bacteria > Bacillota > Clostridia > Oscillospirales > Acutalibacteraceae > Ruminococcoides. The sequence goes on from ONCP01000016.1 coordinate 73,514, forward strand.
AAGACAGTAAGCGCGCACGAGCGGAGCGGGACGATACATCTTGTAGAAATCGCGGATCTCCTGAGGGATGTCTACGAAGGGGGTAGTGTCGTCAAGCTCCTGAGCAACAAGCTCCTCGCAGAATACGGGAGTGAGCTCCTCGGCTGTCATAGGCTTGAGAGTACCGGGATTGAGAAGCGGAGCGGGCTTGTTCTTCATATCCGCTCTCAGGTTATACCACTGCTTCGGGATCTCGTTTTCGGTCAGATATATTTTGTAAGGGATTTTGTTTTCTGTGTTTGACATAATAATAACTCCTTTAAATTTTTTTATTTTTATTTTTTGAAGGTTTGTTGAGCGATTTTTGAATTTCGCCATCGTTTTGTTAAAATGATCATAAAATACCCCTTGGTTAAGTTGAAAGTTGAAAGTTGAAAGTGGAAAGTTTATTTGTCCGCTGCGCGGACAAATAAAAAAACCTGTCCCGACTGTTGCCGGGACAGGATAATCCTGCGGTGCCACCCTGCTTGACGTAAAAAACGTCCTCTCAGCGCGTACTAACATACGCTGACCCTTGTCACGGAAGGTCAAACCGTCTTGCATACTCTGCGGAGCAAATATCTCGTCCGTCATTTCTGCTCGCCCTCAGGAGTCCATTCGATCTCACGTTCTCTGCCGCGTTTCCACCATCGGCGGCTCTCTTTAAGAGAAGATGCGAAATTTACTCACTCTCCCTCATCGGTTTAATGACATTTTATACTCTTAGCTTTCAAATGTCAATACTTTTACAAAAATTTTCACCAAAATAATACTTTAAAGTGCTAAAGCTTCTTGCTCTGATCCAAATATTTAAGGAGCAATTTCTCCATTTCGCCGAACACGTTCTCGCCGCTCTCGGGCATTTCCTCGGAGGAAACGCGGATATAGGAGCCGTCGTCAAGGCGAAGCCTGATCACCTTCAGCGCGCCGTCGAGCGAGATCAGGTCTTTCATCTCAGACCATTCGGCGAGCCTGTATTTCTCTGCGAGCGCCATACACTCGTCAAGAGCCTTTTTCGGCGCGAGAAAGGCTTCGCAGATCTCGTCGCTGTCCTCGGACTTTGAGTAGCGGCAGAGCTTGAGCTCGTCGTCGGAATACTCGTAGAGCGTTAGCTCGCGGTAGCCGTCGCCGCCGACCGTCGCGACGGTGGCGTTGTAGCAGTCAAGGAGCATTACCTCCTCGCCGATAACAAGCCCGATAACGTTCGGCTTCATTATTTCGCGGTACAGCCGCAGAACTCACAGCAGCCGTTGATGTCGGGAACCGTTGTCGCTCCGCAGCACTTGCAGACGATCGGTATCCTCGGCGCGTTCGCGGCGAGCCTTTCCTCGCGGACTTCCTCGCGCGCCTGAGTGAGAACGCGCTTGATATCGTTAGCCATTTTCTTGTACTCGTGATAATCCACGTTAGTGTTCGGGTCGGGCTTTCTGACGGCAGGAACCGAATAATCGGGATTGATCTCCACGGACGACGAGTTGAGCTTGAACTCGATCGTGTCGAAATAAGGATTGTTGACGTTGATGATGATCTTGAAGTCATAGGCGTAGAAGAACTTGGGCGGATTGTAGCTGATCTCGTTGCCCTCGCTGTCCTCGCGCATATCCTCGGTTCTTTCCTCGTCGATGTCGACCTGAACGCCCGTTACGTCCTTGAAGTCGATAACGTCGGGATTCGCCTCGTTGTAATTACGCGCGCGCGTGACCATAAACTTCTTTGCGGACTCGTCGACGACGACCTTCATATCTCTGCCGTAAACAGAGGTCACGTTGAAGGCGGCGACGGCGTCGCGGTTCTTCTCGCGGTAATCGAGCTGAGCCTTGATGTCCTCAACGGTGCTTCTTCTGCGGTCGCTGAAGAACGGCGAAAGCTTTGACGCGCAGCTCTTGCAGAGGTTGCCGTCCTCAAGCTTGCGGTTGCCGAGCAGCTTGATCTCGCCTCCGCAGACAGAGCAGATTTTCTTTTCGAACATTTTACCGAATAAACCCATAATGATCCTCCTCTATGAATGTATTTATTCCTTTGGTCTCATAGTACCATATCGACATAAAAAAGTCCACAAAATTTAAATGAGAAAGGAGAAATATTAAGAACATTAAAAATGAAATATGAAACATTAAAAATGATGGTCGAGATCATAAGTCGGATCAGTCTAAAAATCGGTGCCCGAACTATTGATAAATGATATAATTCTGTTAAAGAGAAACAGTCGATTCATCTATCGTAAAGGTAAAGGCAGACTACTTGGCTCCCCCACTGGGGGAGCTGTCGCCGACAGGCGACTGAGGGGGTGTAGCGGAGCGACGTTTTGTCTCCCCGACCTAAATGTTTAATGTTTAATTTTTAATGTTTAATGTAAAAACAACTTTCCACTTTCCACTTAAACAACCTTGATCTTGATCTTAAACGCCACGCCGTTGAACGTCACGGTGACTGTGGCGTTTCCCTTTTTAAAGCCCTTGATAACGACCTTCTCCGCGGTGTTCTTCGAGACGACCCTCGCGACACCTCCGACGGTCGAGGAATAGACGTTCCTGATCGCGGAGATCCTGCCTTTCAGCGCGACGACAAGCCTGCCGCCCTTCTTGACGGTATAGGTCGAGCCTGCCTTGAACTTTTTGCCGCCGACCGTGATCGTCGGATTGGACGTGACCTTAACCTTGCAGGTAAGCGTCTTGCCGTTTGTGAGCTTGACGGTGACTGTCGCCGTACCCTTTTTGATCGCGTAGACCCTGCCGTTTTTCACCGCGGCAACGGATTTCTTTGAGGAGACCCATTTTTTTGCTGTCGCGTTGACGACCTTGAGCTTAGCTGTCGCGCCCGCGGCGAGCTTAAGCGAGGTCGCGGAAAGCTTTATCGGCTTCGGCTTGGGCTTGACGGGCTCGGTCGTGGCAGGCTGCGTTGTCGGCTCCTGTGTTGTCGGTTCCTCCGTGAAAGGCTCTGTCGCGGGCTCCTGTGTTGTCGGTTCCTGTGTGACGGGCTCTGTCGCGGGCTCCTGTGTTGTGGGCTCCTGTGTGACGGGTTCTGTCGCAGGCTCCTGCGTTGTCGGCTCCTGTGTGACGGGCTCTGTCGCAGGCTCCTGTGTTGTCGGCTCCTGTGTGACGGGCTCTGTCGCAGGCTCCTCCGTGACGGCGGTCTGCGCCTTTTCGACGGTCGCGGCAAAAGCGCTCTGCGACCCGAACGACGCTCCCGAAACAAGCAGACACGCCGAAAGCGCCAGAGCGGCCGCCTTTGCTGTAAATTTACTGATCATTTCATAAACACTTCCTTTTTGATCTGCTAACTTTAATATACATAAAATCTCCTCAAATTTCAAGCTTTTTATTATTTCCACGTCGGGTTTGGTGTGCCTCTATCAGAAATGCGGTTTCCCACTTACCTGCGTGCACTCACCGACTTGCTGCGGGAGGAAAGGTTCTGCTCCTTGGTTTTTTACGTCGGGTTTGGTGTGCCTCTATCAGAAATGCGGTTTCCCACCTTTCAAAATGCAAGTTCCCCTGTCTGTTCATTCATATCGCGGCGTTTTTTGCGCCAAAAATCGGCTTTTTTGCCATTTTGTTTTTCGGCTGAGGCTCAAAATTATGCAATCTAAATCTTGCAATCACTCATTAAATATAGTATAATACATACCGATAGTATTTATCTAAATTACAAAAACGGGGGTTAGTAAATGGATACTAAAAAAGTTGACCTGTCCCTGCTTGAGGGCGTGCTCGGCGAATACGCCGAGGTCAAGGGCAGTCTCATCACCATTTTACAGCACACACAGGATATTTACGGCTATCTTCCCAGAGAGGCTATCGAGCTGATTTCCGAGAGAACGGGAATAGCCGCTTCCGAAATAATGGGCGTGGGCACCTTCTACACTCAGTTCAGGTTCGAGCCTGTCGGCAAGTACCTCATCATGCTGTGTCAGGGAACCGCCTGTCATGTAAACTCCTCGGAGCTTATCCTCCAGACGATCAAGGATGAGCTCGGGATCGAGGACGGACAGACCACCGAGGACGGACTTTTCTCCTTAAAGTGCGTCGCTTGTCTCGGTTGCTGCTCGCTCTCGCCCGTTATGATGATCAACGAGGACACCTACGGCAGTCTTACGCCTGACAAAACCAAAAAAATCCTCAGGGAATTAAGGGAGGCAGCCAAGTGAGAATAGTTATCGGACAGGGCTCCTGCGGAATCGCCGCGGGCGCCGAAAAGGTTAAAAAGGCTCTGCTCAACACAGGCGTCAGCGCCGACTCGATCTCCATCACGGGTTGTATCGGAATGTGCTGGCTTGAGCCGATCGTAGATATTTACGACGACGAAAACAAGCTCACAAGGCTTGTGAAGGTCGGCGAGGGCGACGCGGAGAAGATCGCGCGCTTCGTTGAAACAGGCGACAAAGCTCTCGTTGAAAGCCTCGTTGTTTCCGACGAGGACAGCGAGTTCCTTTCAAAGCAGACAAGGATCGCGCTTCGCAACTGCGGTATCATCAATCCCGAAAAGCTCGAGGCTTACACAGCCGCGGGCGGCTACGAGGCGCTCAAAAAAGCTCTCTCGATCACTCCCGAGGAGGTCATCGAGATCATCAAGACCTCGGGTCTCGCGGGTCGAGGCGGCGCGGGCTTCCCGACATGGTTCAAGTGGAACGCCGCCAGACAGAGCGCGGGCGAGGAAAAATACCTCATCTGTAACGCCGACGAGGGCGACCCGGGCGCGTTTATGGACAGAGCGGTCATCGAGTCCGATCCGCACAACCTCATCGAGGGTATGCTCATCGGCGCGTACGCTATCGGCGCAAAGCACGCGGTAGTATATGTCAGAGCCGAGTATCCGCTCGCCATCAAGCGTCTCAGGAACGCCATCGCTCAGGCGAAGGAGGCAGGTATCATCGGCGAGAACATCTTCGGCTCCGATTTCTCCTGCGACTTTATGATCAAGGCAGGCGCGGGCGCGTTCGTATGCGGCGAGGAAACCGCTCTCATCGAATCGCTTGAGGGTCACAGAGGTATGCCCAGACTCAAGCCGCCGTTCCCTGCTCAGTCGGGCTTCTGGAGAAAGCCCTCCAACATCAACAACGTCGAGACCTTCGCCAACGTCGCGTGGATCATCAACAACGGCGGCGAGGCGTTTGCCGCTATGGGCACCGAGGGCTCCAAGGGCACCAAGGTGTTCGCCGTAACGGGCAAGGTAAAGCGTTCGGGTCTTGTTGAGATCCCGATGGGCAAAACGCTTCGAGACGTTATCTTCGACATCGGCGGCGGTATGAAGACCGACAAGGACTTCAAGGCTGTCCAGATGGGCGGTCCCTCGGGCGGATGTATCCCCAAGGAGCTCATCGACACCGTCATCGACTACAAGGCGCTCGGCGCCACGGGCGCGATCATGGGCTCGGGCGGTATGGTAGTTATGGACGAGAGCACCTGTATGGTCGGTATGGCAAAGTTCTTCCTCGACTTCACAGCCAAGGAAAGCTGCGGCAAGTGTATCCACTGCCGTATCGGCACCAAGCGTATGCTCGAAATGCTCGAGCGTATCACAAAGGGCGAGGGCAAGGAAGGCGACATCGAGCTGCTTGAGGAGCTGTGCTATTCCATCAAGGACGGCGCGCTGTGCGGACTCGGTCAGACGGCTCCCAACCCCGTTCTCACCACGATCAAGTATTTCCGCGACGAGTACGAGGCTCACATCAAAGACAAGAAATGTCCCGCGGGCGAGTGCTCCGACCTTATCGAATACAAAATTATCGCCGACAAGTGCAAGGGCTGTACTCTCTGCGCGAGAAACTGCCCCGTCAACGCGATCTCGGGCACTGTTAAGAATCCTCACGTTATCAACACAGAGAAATGCATCAAGTGCGGAAAGTGCTTCCAGAGCTGCCGCTTCGGTGCGATTGTGAAGGAATAAGGAGGGTACATAATGATCAATTTAACAATCAACGGAAAAGCCGTTCAGGCTCCCGAGGGCTCCACGATCCTCGAGGCGGCAAAGGCGGCAGGCATATACATCCCCACACTCTGCTACGACGAGGCTGTTGAGGTCTACGGCGCCTGCGGACTGTGCGTCGTTGAGGCTCAGGGAATCCCCAAGCTTCTGCGTTCCTGCTCCGCGAAGGTCAGCGAGGGAATGGTCGTAAACACCGAGAGCGAGCGCGTTGTCCGCTCCAGAAAGGTAGCGATGGAGCTTTTGATGTCGGCGCACGACGGCGACTGCGTAGCTCCGTGTCAGCTCAACTGTCCCGCGAGGACAGACTGTCAGGGCTATGTCGGACTTATCGCCAACGGCGAGTTCGACGCCGCCCTCAAGCTCATCAAAAACAAGATTCCGCTCCCCGCTTCCATCGGACGAGTTTGTCCTCATCCGTGCGAGAAGGCGTGCCGCAGAAAGAACGTTGAGGAGCCGATCAACATCGCTCAGCTCAAGGCGTTCGCCGCGGATATGGATCTTAAATCCGACAGCTACGTTCCCGAGACGGCTCCTGCCTCGGGCAAAAAGGTCGCGGTCATCGGCGGCGGCCCCGCTGGTCTTACGGCGGCATATTACCTCGCTGTTATGGGTCACAGCGTGACCGTATACGATATGATGGAAAAAATGGGCGGTATGCTCCGCTACGGTATCCCTCAGTACAGACTTCCCAAGGAGGTTCTCGACAAGGAGATCGCCATCATCGAGAAAACGGGCGTCAAGCTCGTCAACAACGTCAAGCTCGGCGTTGACTTTACGATCAAGTCGCTCAAGGAAGAAAACGACGCGGTCATCGTCGCTGTCGGCGCGTGGAAGTCAAGCTCTATGCGCACAAAGGGCGAGGAGCTCGACGGCGTTTACGGCGGTATCGACTTCCTCAGAGGCGTGATCAAGGGCAACGCTCCCGAGATCGGCGAGAAGGTCGCGATCTGCGGCGGCGGCAACACCGCTATGGACGCGTGCCGCACGGCTGTAAGGCTCGGCGCCAAGGAGGTTTACGTCGTTTACAGACGTACCAGAGCCGAGATGCCTGCCGACGAGCTCGAGATCAGAGAGGCTGAGGAAGAGGGCGTGATCTACAAGTTCCTCACCAATCCGCTCTCCTTCAACGGCGAAAACGGCAAGGTAAAATCGATCACGCTCCAGCTTATGGAGCTCGGCGAGCCCGACGCGAGCGGCAGACGCCGCCCCGTTCCGATCGAGGGCAAGACCGAGGAGATCGACGTTGACAGCGTTATCCTCGCCATCGGTCAGAAGCTCGTCACAGACGACGTCAAGGAGCTCTCGCTCAACGAGAGAGGAAATATCGAAGCCGACCCCGACTTCTTCACCACAAGCATCGACGGCGTGTTCGCCATCGGCGACGCCACCAACCGCGGCGCTTCAATCGCGATCGAGGCGATCGGCGAGGCAGACCGCTGCGTAAAGGTCGTTGACGCTTACTTAAAGGGTATCGACGTTGAGACGCGCGTTCCCTACATCAGCCGCCGCGACGAAAGCACCATCGACTACTCCGACCGCGAGAAGAAGGCTCGCCTCACTCCCGAGGTTCTCCCTGCCGACATCAGAAACAAGAACTTTGACGAGGTCAGCCTCGGCTTTACCGAGGAAGCCGCCAAGGAAGAAGCCAACCGCTGTCTTGAGTGCGGCTGCCGCGAATATTACAAGTGCAAGCTGCTCAAGGTCGCTCAGCGCTACGACATCGACCCCGCGCGCTTCAAGGGCGAAATGCCTCAAAAATACACACGCGACGAAAACGCCTTTATCGAGAGGAACACCTCAAAGTGTATTCTCTGCGGACTGTGCGTAAGAAGCTGTCGCGAGGTTATGGATATACACGCGATCGGACTTATGGGACGCGGCTTCAAGACCGACGTTTCCCCTGCCTTCGCGCTGCCTCTCAACGAGACAAAGTGCAACAACTGCGGGCTTTGCGTACAGCTCTGTCCCACAGGCTCGCTCACCGAGAAGTTCAACCTTCCCAAGCAGGTTCCGCTCAACGAGGAATACACCGAGGAATTTGTCGAGATCGACGGCAAAAAATCGAGCGTGCTCGTTTCGCGCTACAACGGAAAGGTTCTGCGCGTGATCCCCAACGACGCGATCTCTCGCAACAGCGGTCTCACAAGAGAAGAGCTGGAAAGCAAGCTAAGCTAAACCGATATAACGCACAAAAGCTCCCGATTTCTCGGGAGCTTTTTAAGTTGAAAGTTGAAAGTGGAAAGTGGAAAGTTTTTTTGAAATGAGAAAGGAGAAAGAAGAAAGGAGAAATAAAGGTCGGGGAGAAACGTTCGCGAGAACCAAAACCTATGCGACCCGAATGTATAAATATTGCTGTAATCTTTTTCATCAGAATTACATCCATTATCAATAGCTCGGGCACCGACTTGTGAAATGTTCCGATTTATGAGCTCGACAACCATTTCTCATTTCTCATTTCTCATTTTCTCATTTCTCATTTTTTCTTCAACTGCCTACTGACGATAAAACGCGCAGAAGGCTCTGTACGCCTCGTAGATATCGACCTTGGAGATCAGCTCGAAGGGCGCGTGCATAGAGAGCACGGGCACGCCGAGGTCAACAACGTCAACGTTCCAGTTGGCGATATACTTGGCGATCGTACCGCCGCCGCCGATATCGACCTTGCCGAGCTCGCCGATCTGCCACATAATGCCGTTCTTCTCGAGCATTGAGCGAACCTCGCCCATAAACTCCGCGGAAGCGTCGGAGGTGTCGTACTTGCCGCCGTGACCCGTATACTTGGTTATGATAACGCCCTGATTGATATAGCTCGCGTTCTTCGCCTCGTAGGCGCTCGCGTAGATCGGGTCAAACGCGGCGTTCACGTCGGCGGAAAGGCACTTGCTCCTTGAGATGGCGCGGTAGCCCTCTACGCCGTCGGCAAGAGCGAGGTCATAAACAAAATATCTGAGGAAATCGCTCTGCATACCCGTGTTGCCGTCGGAGCCCGTCTCCTCCTTGTCGGTGAGATAGGTGATACAGGTGCGCTCTGGCAGCTCGGTGTCGAGCGCCGCCATAAGCGCGGGATAGGCGCAGACCTTGTCGTCGTGGCCGTAGCCGCCGATAAGCGAGCGGTCAAAGCCGATGTCGCGCGTTTTCTGAGCAGGAGTGAAGCAGAGCTCCGCGGAGAGGAAATCGCTCTCCGTGATTCCGTACTTCTCGTTTAAGATCTTCATAACGTTGAGCTTGACGAGCTCTCCCTCCTCGTCGTCGGTGTCGAGCGGACGCGAGCCGATGAGCACGTTGAGGTTCTCGGCCTCGATAGCCTCCGAAAGCTTCTTGCCTGCCTGCTCTCTGGCGAGGTGCGGAAGCAGATCGGTAATACAGAAGCAGGGCTCGCTCTCGTCAACGCCGTACCTGATGTTGACCCTTGTGCCGTCGAGCTTGACGACGACGCCGTGAAGCGCCAGCGGCATAACCGTCCACTGATACTTCTTGATACCGCCGTAATAGTGCGTCTTGAAGAACGCGAGCGAGCTGTCCTCGTAGAGCGGATTGGGCTTTAAGTCAACTCTGGGAGAGTCGATGTGGGCGATCGCGAAGAGCGCGCCGTCTTTTACGCCGTTCTTACCGATAACGGCGAGAGCGACCGCCTTGTCGCGGTTGATGTAATAGACCCTGTCGCCCGCGTTGTATTTTTTGCCCTGTTCAAAGGGCACGAAGCCCTTTTCCCTCGCGAGCCTGACCGAATAAGCCACAGCCTCGCGCTCAACGGGCGAGTTGTCCAAAAACTCCTTGTAGCCCTCGCAGAATTCGTCCGCGCGCGCGATATCCTCCGCGCTGAGCGTGGCGATACCCTTTTTTGAGGGCATAAAAAGCTTTTCCTTGAGTTCCTTTGTTTTGTTTGTTTCTGCCATTTTGAATTCCTCCATATCAAAAATATAATTCCTTATACTTTTTCTTTGCTTTTTCAACCTTTTTGACGTAGTTCGACGTTTCCTCGTACGGAATGACGGAGAGCGTCTTGCCGTCGGAGCTAAGCTCGGGATCGTCAAGCCATTCCCTGACGCGGTTGACGCCCGCGTTGTAGGCAGCGACCGCAGTTTCCTCATACTCGTAGGTGTCGAGCAGATACCTCAAAAAGTAACAGCCGTAGTCGATGTTGATCTCGGGGTCAAAAAGACCGCCGTCAACGGTCTCCTCGCCGCGAAGTCCCGCCAGCCAGCTGTATGTATCGGGCGTGAGCTGCATCAGTCCGCGCGCTCCCGCGGAGCTTTCGGCGTCCTTGTCAAAGCGCGACTCGGTGTTGATAACGGCGCAGATCAGCTCCTTTTCAAGGCCGTAGTTCTGCGACGCTTTGTCTATGTACTCGGTGTATTTGAGCGGAAAAAGCGCGTTTTCTATGAATTTTTTAGCCTTGCCGCAACCGTTTGCCGCCAGATAGACCGCGCCGCCCGAGACCGCGAGCACCAAAAGCAGTATCACGACCGTTTTCAGCGGACTTCTCCGCCTTTTTGCGTATCGTCGTCCTCTTGTCTGAGCCACAAAGCACCTCTAAATCCTTAAAATGATCTCCCCGACCCTTGCGGCGAGCGCCGTGAGGGTCGAGCTGTTTTCTATAACAAAATCGCATTTTTCAGCGAAAAAGCCGTCGGTGAACTGTACGCCGATACGTCTCAGCGCGTCCTGTCCCGAAAGCCCGTCGCGCTCCCTTATGCGCCTGAGGCGCTCGTCCCGAGGAGCGGTGACGGCGACGGTAAGGTCGCAGAGGACGTCCAGACCGCTCTCAAAGAGCTGGGGCGCGTCAAAGAGTATCTTCCTCTGCCCCGCGTCGGACAGCCGCCTGAGCTCGCGCAGAAACAGCTCCGTGATGAACGGATGAGTAACGCTGTTGAGCAGGGCGGTGTTCTCCCTTGAGGAGAACGCTCTCTCGGCGAGCAGTGAACGGTCGGGCTCGCCGTTTTTCAGAATATCCGCGCCGAAGCAGCGCGCGAGCAGCTCGGGCACGAGCGGATTCTTCATAATCTCGCGCGCGAGCAGGTCGGCGGAAACGACCGCAAAGCCGCTCTGCTCAAAAAGCGCGGCGACCTCGCTCTTACCCGCGCCAGTGGCGCCCGTGAGCCCGATCAATTTATAGCTTTTCAAGGTCGATCACCTCAAAACCCGCGGCTCTGATGAGCCTGTTGTAAACCGCCATCCCCACGCCCGTGGGCTCGGGACAGCGCGCGTAAACCACGCCGATATCCCCTTCGCGGTCGATCTCGCGCAGAGCGCCGAAAAGCTCGTGCGCCTGAGAATCGCAGTCGGTCATACTGCCGAGAACAAAGGTCTCGGCGTTTATTTTATCCGCGTCCTCGCTGTAACACAGCGCGGCGGTTTTATCGTCCGCGTTTTTGTTCACAAAATCGCAGAAGCCGTCTCCCCTGACGAGCACTACTCTCGCCTTTGGAGCGTAATGCTTGTATTTCATACCCGGGGACGCCGCCTTTTCGCCGTCCCTGAGCCTGTGGAGCACCGCGTCGTCAACGTCGATTTTTCCGATGACGCTCTCGAGCTGTTCCACGGTGATCCCGCCGGGGCGAAGCAGCCGCGGCGTATCCGCCGCCAGCGTGATAACGGTGCTCTCGAGCCCGACGCGGCATTCTCCGCCGTCAACGACGGCGTCTATCCTGCCGCCGAGGTCGTTCATAACGTGCTCGGCTGTCGTGGGGCTGGGCGAGCCCGAAAGGTTCGCCGAGGGAGCCGCCAGCGGAGTCCGCGCCGCCCTGATGATCGCCTGAGCCGTTTTGTGCTCGGGAAAGCGTATCGCGACGGTGTCAAGTCCCGCGCTGACCTCGTCGGGGATCGTCTTGCCCTTGGGCAGGATCATCGTCAGAGGGCCGCTCCAGAATTTTTCCGCGAGCGCCCTCGCCTTTTCGGGGAACTCGGAAACGAGCGAGAACCGCTCGATGTCGCCGATGTCGGCGATGTGGACGATGAGCGGATTGTCCATCGGTCTGCCCTTTGCCTTGAATATCGAGGCGACCGCCGCGGGGTTGAGCGCGTCGGCGGCGAGCCCGTAGACGGTCTCGGTCGGAATGCCGACAAGTCCGCCGTTTATGAGTATCTCGCCCGCGGTCCGTATATCCTTTACGTTGTCCTTCAATAGAAGTGTATGCATCAATTTTCCATACTTTCCTTTAACTTTTGCGCTCTGTCGGCGGCGACGAGGGAATCGATCACCTCGTCAAGGTCGCCGTTAAGTATCTCCTCAAGCTTGTAGAGCGTCAGCCCGATACGGTGGTCGGTGAGTCTGCCCTGAGGGTAGTTGTAGGTTCTGATACGCTCGCTCCTGTCGCCCGAGCCGACCTGACTTTTTCTCTCGGCGGAGATCGCGCTGTCCTGCGCCTCCTGCTTTTGTCTGAGCAGGCGCGATTTGAGCACCTTCATCGCCTTGTCCTTGTTCTTGTACTGGCTGCGCTCGTCCTGACACTCAACGACCATACCCGTGGGAAGGTGAGTTATCCTGATAGCGGAGGAGGTTTTGTTGATGTGCTGACCGCCAGCGCCCGAGGAACGGAACGTGTCGATCTTGAGGTCCTTGGGGTTGATCTCGATCTCCACCTCGTCAGCCTCGGGAAGCACCGCGACGGTGGTGGTGGAGGTGTGGATACGCCCCTGGCTCTCGGTTTCGGGCACGCGCTGAACGCGGTGAACGCCGCTCTCGTACTTAAAGCGGCTGTACGCGCCCTCGCCGTTTATCATAAACGAAATTTCCTTGAAGCCGCCGAGCTCGGTCTCGTTGACGTTGACGACCTCGGTCTTGAAGCCCTTGCGCTCGGCGTACATAGTGTACATTCTGTAAAGCACCGCGGAGAAAAGCGCGCTTTCCTCGCCGCCCGCGCCGCCGCGGATCTCCACGATGACGCTTCGGCTGTCGTTGGGGTCCTTGGGGAGCAGAAGGAGCTTGAGCTCGTCGGAGAGCTCCTCGAGCTTTTTCTTTGAGTCGTCAAGCTCTGTCTGAGCAAGCTGCCTGAGCTCCTCGTCGGCGGAGCTGTCCGAAAGCAGCTCCAGCGATTCGTCGATAACGCCCTGACACTCCTTGTACTCGCGGTACTTGAGCACCACCGGCTCCAGCTCGTGGATCTCCTTCATAATTTTCTGATATTCGTTTACGTCGGAGGCGACGCTCGGCTCGTAGATCTTCTTGTTGAGCTCCGAATAACGCTTGTCAAAAATCTCTATCTTACTGAACATATCAAAGCACTTTCTTTATATTTTTCTCGATTTTTTTCCTCGGCGCCATAACCTCGCGTCCGCAGCCCTCGCAGCGGATCTTGAAGTCCATTCCGACCCTGAGCAGCTCAAACACCCTTGAGCCGCAGGGGTGCTGTTTTTTCATTTCTATCCTGTCGCCGATCTTTAAATCCATCTGTATCAGTCCTATCTTATTATTATAGCCTATTTTTTGTAAAATAGCAAGGAAGAGGCAATAAAGTTGAAAGTTGAAAGTGGAAAGTGGAAAGTGGAAAGTGGATTTCCATTAAACATTAAAAATTAAACATTAAACATTTAGGTCGGGGAGACAAAACGTCGTTCATCGTCATCGCTCCGCTACACCCCCTTTGTCCGCTACGNCCCCAAAATGGGGGCAACAAGAACACAGCCTCTACCTATACGTCAGGCGAACCGACTGTTTCTCTTTAACAGAATTATATCATTTATCAATAGTTCGGGCACCGACTTATGGAATGCTCCGACTTATGGACTCGACAATCATTTTTAATGTTTCATATTTAATATTTAATGTTTTTAATAGTTCGGGCGCCGATTTTTAGGCTAATCCGACTTTTGAACTCGACAACCATTTCTCATTTCTCATTTCTCATTTCTCATTTCAAACTTTCCCGCTCTCCTGTACAGGGTCTCGTCCACGACCGCCTCGATCAAAATACCGTCGGCGGTGTATTCCTCGCTGATGAGGGTCGCCTTTTCGCGTATCTCATTGGCGAGCGAGCCCATATTGAACGGCAAAAGCAGCTTAACGCGCTTTATTCTTACGGGGAGATTTCGGTCGATCGCCTCGAGCAGAGCGTCAACGCCCTTTCCCGTTTTGGCGCTGATGTGGATATCGCGCTCGGTGTCGGGCGCGAGCTCGAGCGGCGAAAGCCTGTCGCACTTGTTGAAAACATTTATTATCGGCGTGTCGCCGCAGCCCAGCTCCGAAAGCAGGTCTGAGGTGACGCGCATATGGACGTCGGCTTCGTCGGAGGAAGCGTCGCAGACGTTGAGGATGATATCGGACTGAGCCGCCTCCTCAAGCGTGGATTTGAACGCCTCGACAAGCCCGTGCGGAAGCCGCCTGACGAGCCCGACGGTGTCGATCAGCATAACCGTGACGCCGCTCGGCAGCTTGAGCGCGCGGGAGGTGGGGTCAAGCGTCGCGAAGAGCTTGTCCTGAGCGAGCACGCCCGCATCGGTGAGATAGTTCATCAGCGTGCTCTTGCCCGCGTTGGTGTAGCCGACGATCGCGACGGTGATAACGCCGTCCTTCTCGCGGCGTTCCCTGAGTCTGAGGCGGTGGCTCTCAACGTCCCTGAGCTGTTCCTTGAGCGTTTCCATACGGCGGTGAATGTGACGGCGGTCGGTCTCGAGCTTTGTTTCACCGGGACCTCTGGTGCCGATACCGCCGCCCAGACGCGAAAGCTCAATGCCCTTGCCCGTGAGACGAGGCAAAAGGTACTTTAGCTGGGCGAGCTCGACCTGGAGCTTGCCCTCCTTTGAACGCGCTCTGAGCGCGAAAATATCGAGAATGAGCGTGGTGCGGTCGATAACGCGCGTGTCCGTCTCTCTCTCCAGCGTTTTGAGCTGTGTGGGGCTGAGCTCGCTGTCGCAGACGATCAGATCAAGCTCACGCGCCGCGCAAAGCTCCTTTATTTCATTCAGCTTGCCCGAGCCGACATAGGTCGCGGTCTCGGGGCGGTCGAGCTTTTGGATAAGCTCCAGCTCGGGCTCCGCGCCCGCGCTTTTTACAAGCTCGCAAAGCTCGTCCATACTCGCCTGCGCGTCAAAGCTTCCCGTGTCTACGCTGACCAGCAGCGCCCTCGGCGTCTTTTGTTCCGTGTTTATCATAAGTAACCTCTTGTGTTAAGTTTAAAGTTGAAAGTGGAAAGTGGAAAGTTAAAAGATAAAAAGTACTTTTGATAATCGACAAACTTTCAACTTTCAACTTTCAACTTTCAACTTTCAACTTATTATGGTTGAATTATCTCTATTTAAGTAGTATAATATAATTTGATAATTTTGTAAACTTCAAATCGTGATTATGAAGGGGTAATTATGGATAAAAAATATGACGTTGTGATCATCGGCGCGGGTGTCGCGGGACTTTACGCGGCGCTGAATTTTGACGAGGACATCAGCGTGCTTATGCTCTCAAAGCGGGAGCTGACGCTCTCCAACTCGTCGCTGGCTCAGGGCGGAGTAGCCGCCGTGCTCGACAAAAACAACGATAACTACAAGCTCCATATCGCCGACACGCTCATCGCGGGCAAGTTCAAGAACAACCTCTCGGCTGTCGAGAAGCTTGTCACGGAGGGTCCCTCGGACGTTCTCAGGCTCAGCAGGATAGGCGTTGAGTTCGACACCGAAAGCACGGGCGAGCTCTCAAAAACGCTCGAGGCAGGCCACTCGCGCCACAGGATCGTGCACCACAAGGACAGCACGGGCA
Source organism: uncultured Eubacteriales bacterium (assembly GCA_900316385.1). Lineage (GTDB taxonomy): Bacteria > Bacillota > Clostridia > Oscillospirales > Acutalibacteraceae > Ruminococcoides. The sequence goes on from ONCP01000016.1 coordinate 89,145, forward strand.
AGGCGATCGTGGACACGCTGATCGGCGCGGTTAGCCGAAAGCCGAACGTCACCGTAGCCGAGAACTCCCTCGTTTACGAGATCGACAAGGTCGAGGGCGGCTTTTGTCTTGACATTCTCAGGGACGGCGAGATCAGTCAGGTCGGCGCCTGTTATGTGCTGATCGCGACGGGCGGTATCGGACGTATCTACAAATACACCACCAACTCCGCGATATCTACGGGCGACGGGATCGCGCTGGCGCATTTGCTGGGCGCGAAAATAAGCCATCTCTCGCGGATACAGTTCCACCCCACGGCGTTCGCCGCCGCTAAGGATCGCGAAAGGTTTTTGATCTCGGAGGCGGTACGCGGCGAGGGCGCGGTTTACCTCAACTGCCGCGGCGAACGTTTCGCCTTTGACTACGACCCGAGGGGCGAGCTCGCTCCGCGCGACGTCGTCTCCGACGCGGTCATCAGGGAATCGATCAAGACGGGCAGCGAGGATTTTTACCTCGACATCACCTCCAAGGACGCGGATTTCATCAAAAACCGTTTCCCGATGATCTACGCTCGCTGTCTTGAGGAGGGCGTGGATATGACGAAGGACAAAATCCCCGTTTTCCCCTGTCAGCACTACCTTATGGGCGGTATCAGCGTCGGGCTCAACGCCCAGACCACCGTCGAGGGGCTTTACGCCGCGGGCGAATGCACCCACACGGGCGTTCACGGAGCCAACCGACTGGCGAGCAACTCGCTTTTGGAGGCGCTTGTGTACTCGAGAACAGCCGCCGAAAATATGACCGAAAAAATCAGGAAGTTCGGCAGACCCGAGCTCAAAAACATTCCCGAGCCGAGGACGACCGAAGGCAAGCCTCTGCCCGTCGGTATCCGCACGGAGATCCGCGAAATAATGCAGGACGCATACTTTGTGCTGCCGAAGCCCGAGAAATATCAGACGAGCTTTGAGCGCGTTGACGAGATCGTGAACGACCTTGTCACGGGCAGCTACGAGCTCACACCCGACTACGTGGAGGCGCGCTCCGCCGCGATCTGCGCGGGTATCATTCTTGACGAACTCAGAGAGGGGATCAACCTATGACGCTTAATAAATTTTACGTTGACAGACTTATTGAGAACGCGCTGCTCGAGGACATCAACTACCTCGACGCCGCCACCGACTACCTCATTGACGAACAGCAGGAGGGACAGGCGCAGTTTATCTCCAAGGCTGACGGCGTGCTCTGCGGTATTGAGCTTGCGATGAGAGTTTTTGAGCTCTTACAGCCCGATATCAAGGCGGAAGTTTTCAAAAAGGACGGCGACCTGCTCAAAAAGGGCGACATTATCGCCACGGTAAGCGGCAAAACGCGAAGCATACTCAAGGGCGAGCGCACCGCGCTCAACCTGATACAGCATATGAGCGGCGTCGCGACCGCCACCAGCGAGGCTGTAAGGCTTGTTGAGGGCACGAACGCCTCGATAGCCGACACAAGAAAAACTCTCCCGGGTCTGCGCCCGATCGAGAAATACGCCGTGACCGTAGGCGGCGGCAAAAACCACCGCTATAACCTCTCCGACTGCGCTATGCTCAAGGACAACCACGTTGACGCGGGCGGCGGTATCACGAACGCCGTCAAAAAGCTCAGGGAAAAGCTCGGCCACACCGTCAAGATCGAGCTTGAGGTGCGCTCGCTCGACGAGCTCAGAGAAGCGCTGGAGACAGGCGCGGACATCATTATGCTCGACAATATGAGCTGTGACGAGATGAGAGAGGCGGTAAAGCTCAACGCGGGCAAGGCAAAGCTTGAGGCTTCGGGCAATATCACCGCCGAGACGATCCGCGCCGTCGCCGAAACAGGCGTGGACATAATCTCTATGGGCGCCCTCACCCACTCAGTCAAAGCGTTCGATATCTCGTTGAAGATCGTCGGGTAATTTTGAAAATGAGAAATGAGAAAATGAGAAATGAGAAATGGTTGGCTCTTGACAACGTTCATCTTGAGATACAGTCGCCTTGCCAAAGGTATAGGTAGAGGCAGAAGGTCTTGGCGCCCCCTTGGGGGAGCTGTCGGGCAAAGCCCGACTGAGGGGGTCACGGAGCGGAGCGGTGACTGTGAACTGCATTTTGTCTCAACGACCTAAATGCTTAATGAAAAAATATTTCTCATTTATCATTTCTCCTTTCCCCTTGACACTCTTCGACAAAAGTAATATAATTGATTCGTAAAACAAAACACAACAGGGGTGCTGAGTAATCGGCTGAGATCATACCCTAAAACCTGATTCGGATAATGCCGACGTAGGAAGCTTGGAAACACATCTGCTATCGCCGTACATCCGTGTGCGGCGTTTATTTTTTTGAAAAAGGAGTAATGAAAATGGCTTCAAAAACCAACAGTTCAACCAACGTAAAGCGGCTCGTGGTGACCGCTATGCTTATCGCTCTCGCCACCGTGCTGAGTATGATCAAAATCTGGCAAATGCCTCTGGGCGGCTCGGTCACGCTGCTTTCAATGCTGCCCGTAACGCTGATCGCAATCGAATACGGCGTAGGCTGGGGCTTGGGCGGTGCCTTTGTGTGCTCTCTGATCCAGACGGCGCTCTCATTCAGCAAGGTGCTCTCGTGGGGTCTTTCCCCTCTCGCCGTTGTCGGCTGTCTGCTGTTTGACTACGCGATCGCCTTTACCGTGCTCGGTTTCGCGGGTCTTTTCAGAAAGAAGGGCGTGCCGGGTATCTGCGCGGGCGTCGCGACAGCGCTTGTGCTGAGATTTATCTGCCACATAGTTTCGGGAGTTCTCATTTTCGGAAGCTGGCTCCCCGAGGGCTGGGGCAATCCGCTGATCTATTCTATCTGCTACAACGGCGCGTATATGCTCCCCGAGCTCGTGCTCACGATGGCAGGCACGATCATTCTGTTCAAGATACCGGGCTTCAACAAGCTCATCGCGGGCAACGCGGAGTGATCACACCTCGGGAGGATCGGCTATTTCGGGGATATCGTCCAAAATGCAGTACGGGTTTTTCCGCGCGGCTATTCCGCCGCGCGAGCCGAAGCCCCCTGTATCGCCGTTATCATAATTCTTTTCCAGAATTTTAACGATGTGCTCGGGTTGCATTATCCAGTCAAAGCTGGCTCTCCAACTGCCTTTTCTGCCTGTCAGGAAATCCGAGCGCTGAACATAACCGAAGAGCTCCGCAAAGCTTTTGTCCCCGAGCATAGCCTTGGCGTTGCGAACAGCGGAGCGTCTTGACTCTGTCAGCTTGGCGACCTTTGGCAGACTGTAACAAATCGAATTAAAAGAATCAACTATTTCTTTGAGCTCGCGCTCAGCCGCGCCGCCCTCGGGCGGCGTGTTTTTTTCTTTGTTTTCTTCTTTGTTATCGTCCTCGTTATCGTATTTGTATTCTTCTTTGTTATTTTCTTCTTCTTTTTCTTTGGTTGTTTCGGTTGTTTTCGGTTGTTTTTTTGCGTTTCGGTTGTTTTTGGGAGCGCCGCCCTTTTTTCCGTTTTCCGAGTTGATCTCGCGTGTTTTTTCCAGCTTATCGAAATCGCGCTCCATTTGCGCGGTCATAAACGAAAGCGCCATATCGGTGGCAGGGTTCTCGGGCTCGTCGTATTCGCCGCTGACGGCAAACTCATAAAGCGCGGTGAACAAACGCCCTCTCTCCTCAAGAGAAAGCCTTTCGACGTGTCTTTTTGTGTCGATATAAACAGGAAAATACGCGGCTTGTGTTTTTTTCATTTTGATATCACACTTTCTTTGAATTTTAGTAATCAGTTGTTAGTAGTTAGTAGGCAGTAGTCAGTTGCTTTCCACTTTCCACTTTCCACTTTCCACTTTCCACTTTCCACTTTCCACTTTCCACTTTCCACTTTCCACTTTCAACTTAAAAAGTCGGTGAGTGCGCCCACGTCAGTGGGACAACGGACTTCTGACAGAGGCACACCAAACCAGACGTGGACAAAGAAAAAAATCCTTCTACTTACCCCTAAAAAAAGGAAAAAATTGCACAGTACTGTGCAATTTCTTGCATAAAACTTTAAGTGATAAGTTTTCACCCGTGAGCCACGGGAGCCGATTCCGCCTTTGGAAAGCTTTGCGTTTGTTATAAACATCATCAACGGCGGGTCAAGCTTAGGAGCAGAACCTATCCTCCAGAAGCAAACAGGTGAGTGCACCCACGTCAGTGGGACAACGGACCCGTGAGGCACGGGAGCCGATTCCGCCTTTGGAAAGTTTTGCGTTTGTTATAAACATCATCAACGGCGGGTCAAGCTTAGGAGATGAACCTTTCCTCCCGCAGCAAGCTTGTGAGTGCACCCACGTCAGTGGGACAACGGACTTTTGATAGTGCCGCACTGAGTGCGACGCGGACATAAAAAAAGCTCCCGAGATCGGGAGCTTTTTTATTATCACGCCGCTTTGGCGATCCTGATGTCACATCTGAGTGTTTTTCCGTCGACCTTGGCGGTGACGTAGGCGTTGCCGCGGGCGACGCCCGTGATCTGACCCTTGTCGTTGACCTTGACGAGCTTGGTGTTGGAGCTCTTCCAGGTGATCTTGCCGCCCGTTGACTGCAAGATCCTGAGCTTCTTGGTCTGGTTGACGCGGACGGTCTTTTGAGTTACGGCGAAGATCGGGTCAAAGCCCTTGACCGTACAGGTAATGTCAACGCCGTTGCGCGTGGCTGTGATCGTCGCCTTGCCGAAGCCCGTCGCGGTGACGAGTCCGTTTTTATCAACAGTCGCGACCTTCTCGTCGGAGCTTTTCCAGGTGATCTTGCCCGAGCCGCCGATGATCTCGAGCTGCTTGGTCTTGTCCTTGACAAGGCTGATCTCCTTATCCTTGAACTCGGGGTTGTTGACCTTGACCTTGATCGTGAGCACGGTCTTGCCGATCGTGGCGGTCACGGCGCTTTCGCCCTTACCCACGCCCGTCACAAGTCCCTCGTCGTTGATCTTGACGACCTTCTTGTCAAGGGTGGCGTAGGTGATCGGCTTGTCAGCGTCAAGCACCTCAAAATTGAACTTTTCTCTGAGATAGAGCGTCTTTTCCTTTTCGGTGATGTACGGACGGATCAGATAGCGGATACCGCCGATCGTGCCGTTGACGTACTTGCATTTATTGACGATGATCCAGCCCTCTTTGCCGTTGTAGGAGGTTTTGCCGTAGGTAAAGGTGTCGGAATAATAGAACTCCGATATCTTGAGCACGGTCTGCTTGGGAACCTGAACAAGGCTCTTGAGGTTGGTGTAGCTGTCCTTGAGATAGGTCTTTTTGACGACCATATAGTTTTCGTAGATCTTGGGGGTTTTGGTCACGGTGAACTCGCACTTGAGCTTGACCTCGCCGACCGTCGCCGTGATGTTGACAACGCCCTTGGAGAGCGCCGTTACCTTGCCCTTTGAGCTGACCTTGGCGATGGTCTTGTCCGCGGACGACCACGTCACGTCGGATTTGGCGTGGCTGACGCTGAGCGTGTAGCTGTCGCCGATACAGGCGGTGGCGGTTCTGTCGCTGAGCACGGGATTCTTGACCTTGACCTTGCAGGACGCGCTGCCCGTGTTGGTGGTGAGCGTGACGGTGACGGTGCCCGCCTTGAGGCCTGTCACCTTGCCGAGCGAGCTGACCTTTGCCTTTGTCGTGTCGGAGACGGTGTACTTGCCGCCGAGACCGTTCTCGGCAGTGATCCTGAACGAATCGCCGATGTAGATCGTTTTGCTTGTCGGCGTTACGCTCGGCTCGTGCTGATAGTACTGACCGTTGACGTTGCCGTAGATGTAGTCGCAGAAGTCAAGCGCGATCCAGCCCGACTTGCTGTTGTATGTAGTATAGCCCCAGAGGTAGCCGCCCTGCTGCTTGAATTTTTTGACCTTGCAGGTCGCGCCGAACGGCAGAGTGGTGAGGAGCTTCGCCGAGGTATCGGCGGTTTTACGCATATTGAGACCATCGGCTGTGACCTGCCACATCTCGTAGGTGGTGGGCTCGTTCTCGAGCTCGGAGGAGTAGCGCGGATTGCCGTAGCCGATAACGTAGGCGCTGTCTATCCTGCGCGCCTCGTTGTGAGTGAACTCGCACACGGCTGAGTCGGTGGAGTTGCCCTCGATGGCGTTGATGTACTTGCCGTTGAGCCCCGCCACAAGACCTACGTGAGTAGAGAGCGAGGTGCTTCCGTAGTCGCGGTAGAACACGACGTCGCCCTTCTTGGGCGTGTAGGTGCCGCCGTAATAGGCGCTGTCGTGCCAGCGGTTGACCGACTTGAACCACGCGATACCGATGGAACACGCCGCGAAGCGCGGTATGACGGAGTTTGTGATCCCTGCCTGATTGGCGCACCAGCTGACGAACATCGCGCACCACGGCTGATCGACAAACTCGGGTGTGTACCAGTAGCCGTACTTGGTGCCGTAGTAGTTCTCTTGATAGCCTATCTGCGTGCGCGCCACGCCGATGATATCGGTCGCGCCCATACCCGTGTTTTTGTAGGTGTTGGGGTAGCCCGTGGGATAGGACGCCGCGTCGGCTTTTTGAGCCGAGATCAGCGACAGACCCGCGAACGCGGACACAAACAGCGCCAGAATAAGCGCGAGAGCGGTAGCTTTTTTCATAACCTTAACCATAAAATTTCACCTTCATATATTCATTTTCCCTTCCAAATCCGAGACAGTGCGTGTGTATTTACCGCAAATAATACACATCTCATTATTCCGCAAAAATCGACATTTTAGCTATTATAGCACAAATCCGCGATCGGGTCAAGGCAACCGCAAGTGGAAAGTGGAAAGTTGAAAGTTGAAAGTTGAAAGTTTTTTATCACTAAAAAGACGTAGAGCAGAGAAAAACTAACTTTCCACTTTCCATTTTCAACTTTCAACTTAAAAAAAGACGGCATCGCCGTCTTTTTTACCTTACAGTTCATATATTCTTTTAGCGAGATAGAGCTGGATCGTTGTCGCGTCGCGGATAGTGACGCTATCGTCTGAATAGACGTCGGCTCTGACGCGCTGGCCTTCCGACAGACCTACCGCGCCTACCAGACCGAGCTGGATCGTGGTTACGTCGTTGATATCGACCTTACCGCTCAGGTCAACGTCGCCCGCTGTCGGGACGACATCCGCGGCAAAATCAAACTCTCCGATCGCCTTTGAGCGCCTTACAAGCGGAACGTCGCCCTTGGGGTCGATCTCCTCGCCGTTTTCGCCGACAACGGTTTTATTGGCGGTGAGGGTGCCGATATCAACGGTCAGCTCCGCGCTGTTGAGCACCTTGAAGGTGTAGGTGATCAGCGTTGATTTGGCGGTAAAATCGAAGAACGAGGAGCCTGCCGAGATCTGGGTATTGACGCAGTTCTCCTTGCTCTGCCATTCGTCGGTGATATTCGTGATGTTGCCCGACACGCCCTTTCCGTCGCGGTAGGCGGCGCAAAACAGCTCGCGGCTGTCAAAGCCGAGCGTAAGGGCGGCGTCAACGAGCTTCTGCTCGGAGCGCAGCTTTATTTTGATGTCATAGGTTTCGCCGACGACAGGGACGTTCACGGTGACGGGCTCAAACAGCGACTGAGCGCTTTTGACCGTCAGCACGCAGGCTGAGCCGCCCTTGGCAGGTTCGACCGCCGACGCCGAAGCGAAAGCGGAGCACGCCAGAACGACCGCGAGAGCCGCCGCAAACAATTTTTTGATCATAATCAAGCCTCAAAGAACGGGTCTACGCCGTCGCAGGCGTTTTTGGCGAATTTTACCGAAAACGGCATCATCGAGAGCTCATAGCCGTTGAGGTGGGGCGACGCGGCGATCGAAACGCCCTTGAAGATCTCCTCCATTTTGTCGCCGTCAAAGTCGACTATGACGAGGTAGCTGGGCTTGTCGTCGTTCTCGCGCTTAAAGGTTCTGAGGAACGCCTTGTTGACGTCGTCGCGCTCGTTGAAGAAGTTGATCATCGCCGCCATCATATCGATGGGATACTCGTCGGGATCGGGATCGCCGAGCTCGTAGTTCTCGTCGTTCTTGATCTCGCGCTTTGTAAGTCCGCCCGAGCGCTCGTCCTTCTGCTTTTTGAGGCTTTGAACCATCGGCGTCGGGAACGCGACCGACTTGCCGAACGGGTTGATGACAAAGCCCTTGACGTCGCAGTCGGGAGCCGAAAGCACCTGAGCGAAGCTGTCGAAGGTCATAACCACATTCTGCTTGCCCTCGGCGCCCTTCCATTTCTCCTTTTCCTCCTCGTCGGTAAAGGCAGGGAAAAACTTTTCCTTGTTGCCGTTTTCGATAAGCTGGAACTGAACCTGAGTCTCCTGCTGCATTACCGTCGCGCCGTTCTGGTCGGTTTTGGCGACGTTTCTGGGCTGAGAGACGTTCGCGGGAGTGATGAACTGAGCCGCCATAACGCAGTCGATCATATGATTGACGTTCTCGGGGGTGTTGTTCTCCTGCATATTTACGATCGCCTTTTTGAGGGCGGGGTTTGTGATTTTCTTTTCTGCCATTTTATACATCCTTTATTAAAAAAGTTTGATTCTGTCCGACTGAAAGTAGACGTAGCTCTGGTCGACGATCAGCTTACTGCCGCCGTAATCCACGACAAAGACCTTGCCGCTCTCCGCGCTTTCCGCGGCGACGACCTTGATCGGACTGCGCCTGAACTCCTCCTCGTCCACCGCGTACTCAAGCGAGAACCTGTCGGCTGAAAGCGACTCGCTCTGGTAGCCGACAAAGGGCGAAAGCTCGTCCGCTGTGATGAGGTAATACTGCTTTTTGAGCAGCTTTATGCCGATATCGACGTTTTTCAGCTCGCCGATATAGCGCGGCGCGTCGTTAAGAAACATTCCCGTCTTGAAACAGCCGATCGAAACGGTGAGGTCGGATCTGACCGCGACGGGCAGTGCGAGACCGTTAGAGCCCGAAAGTCCGCTGTTGATGTCTACGCTGACAACGCGCGCCGAGCTGCGGTTGATCTGTTCGATCAGCCCTGTCATATCGTCCCGAAGCGTGCCCGAAAAGCCCGTGCCGAGGATACAGTCGACGATGATATCGTAGCCGCCGAAATCCGTAAACTCGTCGCAGAGCAGGTCGCCCACGCCCTTTTTGAGACAGTTTTTGTAGTAATAAAGCCCGTCGTCGGAGAATTTCTCGCTCACCCTGAACAATGTGGCGGATATCCCCCTGTCGGCGAGTATCTCGGCGAGGGCGTAGCCGTCGCCGCCGTTGTTGCCGCTGCCGCAGACGATCGCGACGCGCCCGACAAAGTCATAGCTGTCGTAAACGCCCTGCGCGGCTCTTCTCATAAGCTCGCGGGAGCTGACGGACGTGTTTATGGTGAACTCGTCGCTCTCCCGCATATTTTTTACCGTAATTACATTTTCCATTTTTTTATTATTTCCACGTCTTGTTAGTTGTGCCTCTATTAAAAATCCGTTATCCCACTGACGTGGGTGCACTCACCGACTTGCTGCTGGAGGAGAAGTTCATCTTTTTATTCTTCCACGTCTGGTTTGGTGTGCCTCGGTCAGAAATGCGGTTTCCCACTGACCTGCGTGCACTCACCTGTTTGCTTCTGGAGGATAGGTTCTGCTCCGAAGTTTGACCCGCCGTTGATGATGTTTTGAACATAGAAAAACTTTCCAAAGGCGGAATCGGCTCCCGTGGCTCACGGGTCCGGTGTCCCACTGACGTGGGTGCACTCACCGACTTTTTAAGTTGAAAGTGGAAAGCGGAAAATTGGCTTCTCCTTGAGGAGAAGCTGTCAGCGTAGCTGACTGATGAGGTGTCCGCCGAAGGCGGAGGAAAGCTTGATATATCGGAAGCT
>ONCP01000011.1 GCA_900316385.1 uncultured Eubacteriales bacterium
CTCGCGTTACCGCTTGCGCAGGTCACATTAGGATTACCCCGAATGGATAGGGCAGCATTTCTGCAATTAACTGCGCGACTTTCACGTCACACTCATCTTGCGCACCCACAGCATTTGGTCGGTTGCTTTGAGCTGTTCAGTGCAGCCTTCTTCTTTGGCGAAAGATTGCACGAGCTCGTCGTACATCTTCTGTGCTTGTTCGTCAATGTCGGCAAGATACTCATTCAGCTTGCACTTTGTGAGCAGGTTGGTATAGAGAATCGGGCGGCTTCGCTTGATATAGCGAAGGTGTTGTTGTCCCCATAAGCCGATTGGTCGGTTATCCTGTTCGGGCAGTGTTAAGTTCGGCAGTAAATAATCTCCTTGACGTGTATATGTAATCTCCATTGTCAGACCTCCTTAACCTTAATCTTTTTTGCTTTTGTTTTTGAAATTCTAATCAGCAGTTCATCAACCAAATCGGTGTATCTGCCTTGAGAAATGAGGTTGTTCCTTAAATCAATCAGGCTGTTGATAACCGTGCGCCATTCATCGGGCGTTAGATAGATATGATATTTTGGATTTCTCATTGTGTTTACCTCCGTTTCATTTTGATGATTTCATTATAAACGGAGCTTACCGATAAATCGAATGTGCGGATTTAAAAAGTCCCAAATAACAGAAAAACACCGTTCCAGCTTTTACACTGAAACGGCGTTCTGTTTTGTGTATCAGAGAACACATCTCACGGCAAAACCGCCGCTGAAAAAGTAGGTGTTCATCCAATACTTGTTTGGTGGACCATAGGGGGATCGAACCCCTGACCTCCAGATTGCGAACCTGGCGCTCTCCCAGCTGAGCTAATGGCCCTTGTCAATTGTATGAAATTGTAAATTGTTTTGGGGTGCGTAAGCCAGCCGGTCGGGCTCCCAGCTGAGCTATACCCCCAAGTCACGAATAGTATTATACACCAAGAGGGTGTGGTTTGTAAAGTAATTTTAAAAATTTTTTTAAAATATATTGACATAATTATTGAATTATGATATTATAAACAAGCTGTGAATACGCTGGTGTAGCTCAGTTGGTAGAGCAGCTGATTTGTAATCAGCAGGTCGGGGGTTCAAGTCCGTCCACCAGCTCCATTTTTTTGCTAAGGCAAAATTAAATATGTGGGAGAGTTCCCGAGTGGCCAAAGGGGGCAGACTGTAAATCTGTTGCGTTTCGCTTCGGTGGTTCGAATCCACCCTCTCCCACCAACAGAAAAGAGTACCGAAAGGTGCTCTTTTTTGTTGCGCAGGAAAAAAGAGGGTGGATTCGAAAGGATTAACGTTTTCAAAAAAATAAATATAAATAAATATCAAAGATTGAATTATTTTATTTCTTATGATAAACTAAAAAAAGGGTTGACAAAATATGATAGGAGGAAGTACACTTTGACAGACAGACAGACAGACAGACAGACAGACAGACAGACAGACAGACAGACAGACAGACAGACAGACAGACAGGACATAGAAATACTAATTTAGAGCTTTTTAGAATCATATCAATGCTTTTTATTGTTGCTCATCATTATGTAGTCAATTCAGGAATGATGGACAATATGTGGGAACATCCCGGGGCAGCAAATTCACTTTTCTTTTTTGTTTTCGGCGCATGGGGAAAAGTAGCTATAAACTGTTTTGTGTTAATTACGGGCTACTTTATGTGTAAATCTCATATTACAGTAAAAAAATTTCTTAAGCTGTTTTTACAAATCGAAACCTACAATATAGTTTTTTATTTTGTATTTATGTTTTCAGGATATGAGAGCTTTTCTGTTTCCGGTTTTTTGAAACATATTCTTATCGTTAAGAATATTGACAGCGGCTTTGTGTCTGCGTTTATTGTTTTCTTTTTATTTATTCCATTTCTCAATATTTTACTGAATCATCTTAATGAGAAAATGCATATCAGACTTATTCTTCTGTGTTTGTTCTTGTATACATTTTTAAGCACAATGTCGTATTTTTCGTTTAGTGTTAAAATGAACTACGTATCTTGGTTTGTGGTTGTTTATTTTATTGCGTCATATGTGCGTTTGTATCCGCGAAGACTGTATGAAAACACGAAAATATGGGCTGTGTTAAGTATAGTATCTATTGTTTTCTCAATAATAAGTATTTTAGGGTCGTTGCGTTTTATATGGCGTGATCCGTATTACTTTATTGCGGATTCAAATAAGATTCTTGCCATCGTCACAGCTTTCTGTTTGTTTATGTTTTTTAAGAATGTCAAAATTCCATACATAAAGTTAATCAATGTTGTGGCAAGCGCTTCATTTGGTGTATTACTAATTCATGCTAATAGTGACGTTATGCGTCAGTGGTTATGGCGCGATACGCTTAATAACGCAGCTGTATTTAAAACTCAATGGTGTTATTTGCATTTTGTCTGCTCCGTAATCGGAATATATGTTATTTGTACCTGTATTGATTTATTACGTATTTATTTGCTTGAAAAACCATTCTTCAAGCTTTATGACAAGGTTTCTTCCGGGATTTATGCACGGCTTTATAGTATCGAAGATAGATTTACTAAACGTATGAATATAAAAAGATAAAACGAAAATCGTACAAGCATTGTTAAAAGGTGAAGGCTATGGAATGTAACAATTCTAATATTCAGATCGAGACGGTTGTTTCACGAATACGAGACGGCTCCCTTAATCTTCAGCCCGAGTTTCAGCGCGGGGAGGTTTGGAGCGTCGCTAAGAAAAAGAAGCTGATAGACACCATCCTGCGCGGCTGGAAAATACCTCCCATTCACGTTATTTCTCCTGACCTTTAGTCGGCGAATTTTAAAGCGTTGCCCATAACTGAAAAACCGCCGCAAAGCTTTTGCTTTGCGGCGGTTCTGTAAAAAGTTTGTTTTCTGCTTACTTTAAGCTCTGCTCATAGCTTTCGATCATTTTCTTGACCATCTGACCGCCGACAGAGCCTGCCTGACGGGAGGTAAGGTCGCCGTTGTAGCCCTGCTTAAGGTTAACGCCTACTTCGTTAGCGCACTCCATCTTGAAACGATCCATAGCTTCTCTTGCTTCGGGGATGTTGAGCTGGTTGTTGTTATTGCTGGACATAATTTTTTCTCCTTTTCAGATTTGTTTTCATAATTTATAAATTAAGCAACTTGTCGTTGCCTTAGTATTGTGTGGACTTTTTCAAAAAATATATCTAGCAATTTTTGTATGAAAAATTTCGGACTGATAAATTCAAGCTTCAGCCGTTTATATCGGGTTACTAACAAAAACACACTCCGCACGTTAATGTGCGGAGTGCATTTTGGTTTTACTGTACTAAGGATATGTAAATATTAAAATGATTGTTTGACTGGAATCGACGAGCATTTTTTGGCAAGATATAATTGAATATAGGTTACATCGTTTATATCTCTTTTATTATCGTCTAAAATGTTTCCGTTGATGTTATACGCGTCTGTATCGGGTTTGATATCAGCTAATATAAGCTGATACTCGGTTGCGTCATTGATGTTTATTTTTTTATCGTTATTTATATCTCCCGCTCTTTTTTTGACGATTTCGGCAGGACAATTGTTAAATGCTTCAAAGCCTATTGTCGGATTGCCCGAGGAGACAAAAACGCTTTTAAGCGAGGTGCAGTTTTCAAACATTTTGTATTCGATTTCTTTGACATTACCTAAATCAACCATTGTGAGGGCCGTGCATCCTCTGAACATCATTTGACCTGCTTTGGAAGTAAGCGTTGCTGTTTTCAGCGCGGTACATTCGTGGAAAATCGCGAATCCCAGTTCTGTAACCGACGCGGGAACAGACACGGATTCCAAAGAAGTACATCCCGCAAAGGCGAAATCTCCGATAGACGTCACATTATTGGGAATGGTTATGCCTTTGAGAGAAGTGCAACTGTCAAAAGCGCAATTTCCAATAGTCGTTATGCTGCCCGGAATACTGATTGTTTCCAAAGAAGAGCATTCGTGAAATGCTCCGTAGCCGATCGAGGTCAGAGTGGAAGGCAAGGAAACAGATTTAAGATTTCCGCCTTTTGCTCTGAAACAATCATATCCGATCTCTGTGACAGTGTATTGTTTATTGCTTGATGAATCTTCAACAGTTGAAGGAACGGTAAGCATTGTTGAAGAGCCGCCCTGATAGTCCAGCAGTGTGGCACTGTCGCCTTTTACTCTAAAATGGAAATCGCCGCAGCTTAGTATGGCCGCATTCACGGGTACAGCGTAAACCATCATCGAGCAAACAAGAATTGCTATTATCAAACCAAAGGATATAAACTTATGTGTATGCTTTTTCATCATACATTACCTCTTTTCTGATCATTAATTATTTTTTTTCAAGTTCAAAGAACGTTAACTTTTACAGACAAGGTCTTAACTCCGTTCACCTTGACCTTTACGGTAGTTTTACCTTTCTTCAAGCCCTTGATTTTAAGGCTCGTTGCGTTTGCCTTTGATGTGATCTTAGCAAGCTTTGTATTGGTATATTTGTTGTCGATCGCCTTGGCTTTGCCTGTGAGCTTGACCGTTATCTCTTTGCCCTTCTTGACCGTAACAGAGGTCTTGCTGATCTTGGGCTCGGTAGTTACCTTGACCTTGTAGCTGTACGCCTTAGCGTATGATTTAAGATTAAAGCCGATCGGATGGACGGTCGTTGTAACGGTCGCCGTTCCTTTGTTGAGAGCTGTTACTTTTCCAGACTTGTCGATCTTAGCGATCTTGGCGTTATCGGAAGAATACTCGCTCACGATATTGTCAACACCCGGCATAGCGGAATTAAATGTTGCTCCTGCCTGTAAGGACTTATTGCTCTTTTTCGGTTTGTAAAGCGATTCAAGATTAACAAAGTTAAAGCCTTTGTTTTTACACCAATATTCAATGTATTCACTGGGATAAGAATAGAAGGTTACGCTATCTTCTTTCCAAGACAAGGGATTGTCAATGAAATTTGCGGAGATATTATTAACTGTGGTCGGTAAGTAAATGCTCGTAAGCGAAGGACAATCTCTGAACGCGTTTTTGAGCATATTTACGCCGTGCGGGAAGGTTACTGTTTTCAGCTTCGGGCAATCTCTGAAAATAGGAAAATCTTTTTTTATATCAACAGTCAAGGATTTGTTGCTTTCCAAGATAACTGTCTCAAGGGAAGGCAGATCATCAAAGGGTTTGTCGGCGTATTTTGTCGCGCCTTTGATTACGATGTTTTTAAGCTCATAACAATGCGAAAATGCTCTGTCGATTACAGTGACGCTTTCGGGAACGGTAACACTTTTAACCTTATATTTGCGATCTTTTGATTCGTTAAAGGTCAACTCAAGCTTTGTTACCTTTTTGGTCACTTTTTGACCGTTTTCTTCAACAATAAGCTTATCGGGAACAACTACGTTTGTTTCCTCACCTAAGTATTCCCTCAGCGCTATACTGCCGTCGGAAAGATTGTAATAATTGTACTGCGGTTCGTTTTCTTTCTCTCCTGTTTCTGCCGCAGATACCGAACAGAGAGTCAATGCCGATGAAGCGCACAATAAAGCAATAGAAAGCAAAATGCTTATCAGGCGCCTGCCAGCCTTTGTTTTTTTAGTTTTCATAATCGGAATCCTCCTTTGACCCAACAAATATGATAATATTATCGCTGATTTTTCAGCGCCGCGCGTCTATGCTTTGATAAACCATAGCTTTTTTAAACATAGCTTTTTAACATTGCACCTTTATTATTATTATCTATGCATAAATTATATCATAGTAAAGCGGCTTTTGGGGTGCAGGTTATTACATTTAGGCGCAAGTTATTACATGTAATAATTCTATGCAAAATGTAAAAAATAACGTCGAAAAAATGAATATAATATTGAATATCATCGGAAAAACGGCTCGATTTTACGTCAATTATGTTGACAGGAAATGGTATAAAGAGTAAAATGTTTCTGTTAAAATGCCATTTGAAAGCGGAGAAAAACCGATGTCAACAATATACAGGAAAGCTTCAATAAACAACTATTCGGATCCAGAGCAGACCGACCGCGCCGTGCGAATAACCTCTCCGTATTCGGGGCTTTGGATCATCGCCGCTGCTTTGTTGATAGGCTCGGTCATTGTTTGGGCTGTGTTTGGCAGTATTCCTGATGTGATGAGCGTGAAAGCCGTTTTATCGGATAAGACAAATTCATTTGCCGTTCACAGCTCTGTTTCGGGCTCCTTGACCGAATATAAGGTAGACGAAGGCGATGAAGTGAAAGTTGGGCAGACGGTGGCGATTGTCAGATATTCCGGAAAGAATGTCGGAATCAAATCGCCGATCAACGGTACTGTCGGAGAGTTGTTGTTTCGTGAAGGTGAGATCATATACGCGTATGACGAAATACTTCGCATTACACCCGCGGTCAGCGGCGAAAATGTTTTTGTGTCGTATGTTACCGTTACCGAAAGCAGTAAAGTGAAAGTCGGTATGGAGGCAAGATTTTTTATTGACGAATCAAGCTCTCTTGACGGTGAGGTTATCGCCGTCGGCGAATACGCCGCGTCACAAAAAAATATGCGTTACATTATCGGCAGGGATAACTCTCTCAGAAACAGTCTTACAAAAGGACAAGCTGTTACTGCGGTAGTTTACAGGATAAAGAACAAGTCGGTAAACGGAGAATATGTTCTTGCGGACAATAGAAAAACAACCGTGAAAAAAAGCGCGGTTGTAAAGGCCAAGATCATAACCCGAAACCGTACGCCTGTTTCTCTGCTTTTTGGTTTTTTAACGAGCGGGGAGGCGTAATATGAATAATCGCGTTCATACGCCGATAGTATATCAATCGGAGGCTGCCGAATGCGGAGCGGCGGCATTGTGCGCCGTTCTTGCTTATTACGGAAAGAATGTTTCTACGGAAGTAATGAGACAGGAAACCGAGGTTTCACGCGACGGCTGTTCGGCAGGCGCTATTATGCGCGCGGCGAAGAGAAATTCGCTTGATTGCCGTGGCTTTCGGAAAGAGCCGGAGGAACTTAAAACAATTAAAACTCCCTGTATTCTTCATTGGGAGTTTAACCACTTTGTTGTGTTTGAAGGGATCAAAGGAAACCACGCATATATCAACGATCCCGCGGTTGGGTATCGGAGGATCACTTTCTCCGAGCTTGACCGTTCCTTTACGGGCGTTGTTCTGACCTTTTCCCCAAAGCCTGAGTTTAAAAAAGCGAGGCAGACTAATCATATTTTCAAATTATTCGGAAAACAGGTAAAGCTGAACCTCCGAGTAATAATAAGGCTGTTAACGGTCGGCTTGATGGCGGTCGTTCCCGCCGTTATGATACCTCTGCTTTCGCAGGTGTTCATCGATAACATATTTTTAGAGAAAAACACCGAATTGTTCTCGGGGCTTATCTGTTTTTTGGCAGGCTCCGTAACACTGTATATAGTACTTAATATTTATCGATCATACCTTCTCGCGGCTTTCAGGAAAAAGCTTATGATCCTCTCCGCAAGAGAGTTGATCCTTAAAATATTCAGCCTGCCGTTAAGCTTTTTTGAACATAGATACGCGGGCGAAATAGCGGAAAAAGTCAACAGCAATTCTCGCGCGGAGGCTTTTGTTTCCGATGAGTTTGCGGACGCGCTGCTGAATGTGTTGCAGGCAGTCGCGAATTTCACCGTAATGGTGATATATTGTCCCGAGCTGACCGTTGCCGCGTTGCTTTGTGTTTTTCTGAGCGTTCTTGTTACAGCGGTATCTTCCGGAAGAACGGGTTCTTTGGCGTTTGAATATCGCGCGCGCTTCGGACGGTTTTTCGGAGCGCTGTGCGCGGGCATACGTATCAGCTCAACAATAAAATCCTGCGGAGCGGAGAACGGCTATACAGGCGGCCTTATCGGCTTCAACGCTCGCGTCTTTGAATCGGAGAGGAAGCTTGGCGGACTACAATATATTTTTGATTCTCTTACGGACGCTTTATCATTATTGTCCGATGTCCTGATTCTGATAATGGGCGGCTTGTATGTTATTAACGGCAGACTTACGATCGGCTCGCTTGTTGCTTTTTCAGCGGTTTTCGGAGCTTTTGTCGCGCCGATCAAATCGCTCGTCGGTCTGTCAAAAAGAGTGAGGATCGCCTCGGCTGAACTGAAACGCGCGCAAGATATCGGTAATCTTGCCGACGCAAACGGCAAAACTAATAACGCCGCGCCGATTTCGAGAAAGCTCTCCGGTAAAATCGAAGTCAGTCATCTTTCATTTAAATATTCAGGCTCTGAGAATTCGGTGTTGTCTGATATTTGTTTTAAAGCGGAATGCGGCGAGTTTATTGCTGTTGTCGGCGCATCGGGCAGCGGAAAGACAACTCTGTTAAAGCTTTTGAGCGGACTGTATTCTCCGACCGAAGGAAGCGTTACATATGACGGCTTAAATGTTGAAAGTATCGCCGATTTTGCCTGTGCGGGTATTTCGGTGGTGGGACAGAACACGGAGATTTTTTCGGGTACTGTTCGTGATAATATTACGCTTTGGGATAACAGCGTTACCGAGAATGAAATTATCCGCGCGGCTAAGGACGCGTGCATTCACGATTTGATCATGCGGAAGCCTAACGGTTATGATTATACGCTGGCCGAAAACGGTTCGGATATTTCAGGCGGAGAACGCCAACGCCTTGAGATAGCCAGGGCGCTTGTTTCCGATCCGACCGTACTCATTCTGGATGAGGCAACCGCTTCGCTTGATCCTATAACAGAAAAAAGAATCCTTTATAATATCAGACGCAGAGGGTGCACGGTTGTTTTGGCGGCGCACAGATTAAGCGCGATAAGAGATTGCGACACAATAATTGTCCTTAAGGACGGGCGTATCGCGGAAGCAGGTACACATCCTGAACTGATGAGAGCAAAAGATTATTATAAACAGCTAGTAGATTGATATGGAACAATTCAAAACGATCCGCTTGAGCGCGGGAAACAACTTAATAATCGACAACGCCTCAGACGCTTTTCGTGTGGACAGCGGAGTTGTGCTTATATATATTGTGTCGCTTGACGGGAAATCGGTCGGACGCCGAACCTTTTTGTGCGAAGCTAAATGCGGAGAGGTGATTCCTGCGTTCAACTATACCGACAGGGATGGGCTCAAGCTCTGCTTTTGCTTTTCTTCCCGTAACGCCGAGGTTGCCGTTATGCATGGGCTATCAACTAAGGTTTTGCGGAGGCGGTTCGCCGAAAAAGCAGGAATAAATCATTTTGAAATCGAGGGATATGACGAGGCTGTCGCCGAGAAATTCAGACTTCTGTCCGTGCTTGACGAAGGATATCTTATGAGGCGAAACAAGAATGACGAAAATGTCTCAAACGGCATAGCTTCTGAAATCACTAACGCTTTTTCACGCAAAAAGAATAGTAAGGAAAGAACGGATAATTCCCTATATAATGCCCTTGCCGTTATTTGCGGGCATTCCGATATCGAGCTTGTATCATATGATGAGTTGAACAAGGCGGGCTTCTCAGACCCGCAGCTTGATGATATAGCCTCGTTGTCGGGTTTCGCGTATCGCGAAATAAAGCTTGAAGACAATTGGTTTGATCAGAATATCGGCGCGTTGCTGGTGTTTGATGAACAGGGGGCGCCCGTTGCCTGCTTGCCTGTAAATAACCGCTGTTACAGGCTTTATACCAAAGACGGAAGGATCGTAAGAGCGGATAGAGCATGCGCGGAAAAGCTTCGCTCAAGGGCTTACGTATTTTATCGGCCGTTACCGCCCGTGAAGCTTTCAAGGTCGAAAATATTTGCTTTCTGGATTAAAAGCCTGAAAATAACTGCCGTTCTGAAATATTATTTGGTTTCGTTGATAACAGCGGTGATCGCTCTTTCGATACCTATAATCAGTCGGGAGCTTTATAATCTGTATATTCCTCTTGGGCTTGGCAGGATCCTGCTGGAGCTTGGCGCGCTTTTGACAGGACTTATGGCGGCGAATGTATTGTTTTCGATAGTTCGTCAGCTTTCTCTTTTCGGACAAAGCTCAAAGGTCGGGTATGATTTTCAAAACGCCGTCATACACAGATTGGTTAATCTGCCGCAGAGCTTTTTCAGGCGTTATGATTCCGCCGAGCTCGCTGTGGGCGTTTCAACTGCCTCGTCGAGTTCAGGCAAAATAACGGGAGAGTTGATATCGCTTGTTATGAGCGCGTTCATCGCCTGTATTTATTTTGCGTGTATGCTTTATATTTCCCCGATAATGAGCGCTTGGGGAGTCGCCGCGTTGCTTTTTTATTCGGCGGTTTACTTGGTTTTGACATTCTTTGTTTCCGAGCGGTCCTGCCGATACGCGGATGCCGACGCGCGGACAACCGCTGTTCTCGTTCGCTTGATCCGCGGAGTCGATAAGCTTAAAACCTCGGCTGCCGAGGAACAGGCGTTTCTGAATTATCTTGAGCCTTATTTGAAGGAGCGTGCTCTGGAGGAGAAAACCGAACACTCACGCGGGTATATGCGCACGCTTTCTCTTGCGTCCTCGGGAT
Source organism: uncultured Eubacteriales bacterium (assembly GCA_900316385.1). GTDB lineage: Bacteria > Bacillota > Clostridia > Oscillospirales > Acutalibacteraceae > Ruminococcoides. The sequence goes on from ONCP01000011.1 coordinate 10,499, forward strand.
TATTTGCCTTGCTTTTTTATTCGGTTTGTTATTTTGGAAATTTTGATATAGGCGCAGGCGAGTTTATCGCTTTTATCTCTGTTTTCGGAGGACTTGCAGGGTATGTCACGATTATAATAAACAGCGTTGCCGATATCAGATCCGAGATACCTGTACTTAAAAGATTAAAACCGATCTTTGACGAAGAACCCGAGAATATGCGGAGCAAATACGTACTGAATCGTTTTGAAAATGAAATCAGGCTTGAGAATGTAAGCTTCTCATATGGAAAAGAACCTGTGCTCCGCAATATAAACCTTACAATAAAAAAAGGGGAATATGTTGCGTTGACAGGCGCCTCGGGCAGCGGAAAGTCTACGCTGATAAAGCTTTTGCTGGGATTTGAGAAGCCGACAGAGGGAAGGATCCTGTATGACGGATATAATCTTGAAGACTTGAATAAAAAGCTGCTCAGAAAGAATATCGGAGCCGTTTTGCAGGACAGTCACCTTATCGCGGGCAGTATTTATGACAATATAACCGTTTCGCGTCCCGACGCTTCCTTAGCCGAGGTCAGCGCCGCTGTTAAGCTTTGCGCGCTTGATGAGGATATCAAAAAAATGCCGATGGGGCTGCACACGATCCTGAGCGAGGAAAATTCCATGGTATCCGAGGGACAGAAGCAGCGGATCCTGATCGCGCGCGCGATCGTTTCAAACCCCGATATTCTTGTTCTTGACGAAGCAACGAGCGCGCTGGATAACAGAGTGCAAGGCATTGTTACCGATACGTTGAAAAAATCTTCCGCAACAAAAATAGCGGCGGCTCACAGATTAAGCACGGTTATGGAGTGCGATCGGGTAATAGTAATTGAAAACGGCAGAGCGGTTGAGCAGGGGTCGCCCGCGAAGCTGTTGAAAGAGAACGGATTATTCGCGCGACTGGCGCAAAGACAAACAGGAGGGTATGAGAATGAATGATAATGAATTGCTCAAGGCGGCGGGCGAGGTGCTCCGCAACGAAAGCTCAGCTGACGCGTTCGAAAGCGCGGGTTCTTTTGAGGAAATCCGAGACGCTTTCGCGCGCTGCGGAAAGGCTTTGAGCTTAAGCGAGGTCGAAAGGCTCGGCAAGCTGCTGAATAATGATGAGCTCAGCGAGAACGAGCTTGATGACGTGCGAGGCGGAATGACTCGGGAAATCCTGATGATCGGCGGGATCGTCGCCGCGATCGTGGCTGTCGGAGCGTGCCGCGCCGCGTATTTGAGAGCTGAAAAGGATAGATGAAATGCAAAGACAAATCGATTCCAACGGTATAATAATATTTGATGATAACGGAAAAAAGCTTTTGTCCATCACAGAGAGCTTTTCCGACGGAGTAATGAACTTTTCGGTTTCGGGAGAGCTGAGCTCAGGTGTTTCCTATGATTTTGAGGACGAACTCACCGCGGCTGCAAGCGTGTGTAAAAAAATCGATCTTGATCTAAAAGGCGTGACTTATGTTTCAGCTGTGGCCTTTAGAGCTCTTATTGCCGTGCAACAGCTTGTTGACAAGGACGACGAGGCAACGCTGCGTATTTGCTCAATTAACAGGATGCTTCTTAGGCAATTTAGGGATAACGGCTTTGACAGGCTCTTTATCATTGATAACAATATATTGACGGAAGGTATGATATGAAGATTGTTAATACCCTCGGAGGAGACAAAAAATATATTTTTGCCGTGTTTTCCGACAAGGACGAGCGCAGGGTTTTGGGAATAATCGATCAATTATCCGACATTGGAGTAAATGTTAGGTACGATAACGGAACAAACGACTGTATCGAGCCTCTGAATGTCTGCAACGCGGTATTGCTGTTCGTGTCAAACAATATTATCGGCGCTCATAACTGCCAAAGTCGCTTGAACAATGCTGTAATTGCCAAAAAACCCGTTGTTGCCGTGTATCTGGAAAAAACTCATCTTACGCCGACTATGGAGCTTCAGCTTTCTTCCGCGTCGTCAGTTTTATTGTGGGAGACAGACGAAAAAGAGCTGTTCGAAATACTGCTAAATAATGAATTTGTAAAGGAATGCTCACAACAGGATGTTCTATGCGGTGATAATGAGCCTTACGCGACCGATGATTCAAGCTTTGTATTGATTCGTGAAAAAACAGGAGAAAAAATATCTATCCCCCGTGCGGGCTTGAGGCTGGGGCGGAGGCGCTCGCTGTGCGATTATACTGTCGAAGGCAATAAAACACTAAGCCGTCTCCACGCTACGTTCGGCGTGAATAATGATCGCTGTACCGTGACAGACAACGATTCGCTGAACGGGGTATACATAAACGGAGTCAGACTTCCCGCCAACGCCTGTGCGGAGCTAAAGGAAAACGACGAGCTCCGCCTCGGAAGCGAACGCTTTATATTATCTAAGGATACACGGGAGATAAATAAATGAAACGGTATTGCTATAACTGTATGAAGCCGCTTAGCTCCGAAAAATGCTTGGCTTGCGGCTATACTTTTAAAGTTCCGCCGACCCATCATCTTATGCAGGGAACTGTCCTTAATAACCGCTATCTGATAGGCAACGCGATAGGCGAAGGCGGCTTTGGGATCACTTATATCGGCAGAGACTTGAATCTGGATATGATCGTGGCTGTCAAGGAGTTTTATCCAAAGGGCTTTGTTAATCGTAATAATCTTGCTTCAAACAACGTTGAAGTCAGCGGAAAAACCAACAGCGAATTATTTGAAAAGGGCAGAAAAAAGCTTATTCGTGAGGCGAGAACGCTCGCCAGATTTTCGGGGACAAAAAGCATAGTCGATGTGCGTGATTATTTTGAGAATAATAATACAGGCTACATCGTAATGGAATATATTCGCGGAGAAACGCTCAAAAGCCGAATTGAAAGGTACGGAGTGTTTTCTCCCGACGAGTTGATCTCCAAGATGATGCCGTTGTTTTATGCGCTTGAAAAGCTTCACGACGCGGGACTGATCCATCGTGATATAAGTCCCGACAATATAATGCTCGTTGACGACGGCGGGATCAAGCTGATGGATTTCGGCGCTACACGTAATGTGAACTTTATTACCGACCGAACGCTTTCTGTTATGCTTAAGCCCGGGTACGCTCCCGATGAGCAATACCGCGTCAGGGGAGTTCAGGGACCGTGGACGGATATCTACGCGATTTGTTCAACGATTTATAAATGCATTACGGGAGTAACGCCCGATGATTCTCTCGAAAGGGCGTTCAGCGATAAGCTCAAAGCTCCGAGTGAGCTTGACGTGGAAATCTCAGATGAGCTGGAAAAAGTCATTTTGAAGGGAATGTCACCGTGCCGCGAGGACAGATATCAAAATATGACTGAGTTTATCAACGCTGTTAACTCAGCGATAAGAAGCGAGCGTGATACTCTCGGCGAAGCGTACGATGATAACGACCGTACCGTATATTACACCGAGGACGAGCCGCTGACCAAAGACTTTAAGGAACCTGACAATAATGAGCTTCAGCTTTCCCCAAAAAACGGCAGGGGGCGCAAACGGCTTTTTGCTGCGTTGACTTTTATGATCATCACCGTAATGATAACGGCTTTTGTCTTTTACGAACGCGCGGGCTACACCAAGATCCCCAAGGTGTACTCGCTTTCGGAGAGCTCGGCTCGGAGCACTCTTAAAAAAAGCGGTCTGAAATATAAGTTTAATTACGAATACTCCGACAAGCTCGGTAAAGGCAAGGTCATTACACAGAAGCCCTCTGCGGGAGAAAATGTTAAAAAGTCTACGATCGTTAACGTCACGGTCAGCAAAGGCAAGCTGGTCGCTGTTCCCAATGTTATCGGTTCAACAGAGAAAAAGGCAAAGACGCTGATCACGGACGCGTCGCTGAAGCTGACGGTGAAAAACGGAGTGTATTCGAACAGCGTCAGGAAGGGTTTGGTTTTAAACCAAAATCCCAATGCCGCCTCCGCGCTTGCCGAGGGCTCGACCGTAAGCGTAGTTATAAGCAAGGGCAAAAAACCTGTTGCCGTACCGAATTTATACGGCTTAACTCTCAGGAAAGCCAAAGAAAAAGCAAAGCGCTTTAAGATAAAGCTTAAATACGAGTACAGTGACAGCAGTGAAGGCACAGTAATAAAACAAAGCCTGAAAGCAGGGGACAGGGTACCCGAAAACTCCAAACTGACAATAACGGTGAGCAAGGGGGCGGAACCCACTGAGCCCCCGACCGAGACCGAATACTCTGCCTACTATGAGCAGGAATACCCGACCGAAGCGGCCGAAAGCCCAACAAAAGCCGCGACTGAGCCGCAGACCTTGGGTGAATTGAAGTTTGACGATATATGAAAAGAGATGTTTATGACTATTTTTAAAAAAGCGTTATCCATAATCTGTTTATCGGCGCTCTTGATAATGCCGCTTAACGTTTTTGCCGTCGAAGGAGCGACGAGCGGTACAACAGGCGACTGCGTATGGGAATTCGACAGCGGGACAGGTACCATCACGATCTCGGGTGAAGGGAATATGGCTGACTATAATAACTCTTCCGATATGCCGTGGTATCATTTGAAGGATTATATTACTAAGGTAATTGTGGATGACGACGTGAGAAGAGTCGGGGTAAACGCGTTCTATGATTTTGATAAAATAAAGCGCGTTGAAATCGGCAATAGTGTTGAGATTATTGACTATTGCGCGTTTGGTTATTGCCGTTTGTTAAAAGACATATCCTTTGGAAATAGTCTTGAAACGATCGGCTTCTCAGCGTTTAGCCACTGCGAAAAGCTTGAGAATGTAGATTTTCCCGATAAACTGAAAACAATAGATTTTTGCGCATTTTCGTGTTGTACTTCATTAGTTTCGATCAATACACCTGAAAGCTTAACTGATATTGAGGGGTGGGCTTTTGGGTGCTGTTACGCGCTTAAAGATGTTGTTCTAAACGATGGTCTGATAATAATAGACGGAAACGCTTTCCGTGAATGCGGGATGATGGAGAGAATAACGATCCCCGACAGTGTAAGGTATATTGGGGACTATAAGGAAAATACATACACTCCTTCTTCTCCGTTTTCGTATTGTGAAAAACTTAAAGATATTATCGTGGGAGAAAACAATCCTTATTTTACTGTTTGTGACGGTGTGATCTTTAACAAAGAAAAAACTGTTTTAATCACATATCCTATGGCTAAATCGGATCCGATTTATGCTATACCCGATAGTGTGAGTTATTTAGCGAATTACGCTTTTGCCGGTTCAGCCCTGAAAGCGATCGCTATCCCGAAATCGGTAACCTTTATTGACTTTGACGCCTTTGAAAAAATCGATAACATTAAGGATGTTTATTATTCGGGCACGGTTGACGAATTTCAGAGGATCGACCATAAAAATAACAAAATCGATATTCTTTCCGCTCGAGCCGCTATACATTATAATTCTTCTGCCGACGATATGGAATACGAATATTATACCCCTGTTACGAGCGGTACAACAGGCGACTGCGTATGGGAATTCGACAGCGAGACAGGTACCATCACGATCTCGGGTGAAGGCGATATGGCTGACTACCCTGGTTTTTACGATATGCCGTGGCATCGTTGGAAGGATAATATCACTAAGGTAATTGTGGATGACGGTGTTAAAACAGTCGGAGAGAGGACGTTTCCTTTTTTTGTAAATATAGAACGCGTTGAGATCGGCGATAGTGTTGAGACTATTGACCTTTGCGCGTTTTATGGTTGCAGCTCATTAAAAGACATATCCTTCGGCAATAGTCTTGTTACGATCGGCAGTTCAGCTTTTTTCACCTGTGTAAATCTTGAGAGCGTAGATTTCCCTGACAGTCTTAATGTAATTGATAAATTTTCTTTTTACAGTTGTCATAAATTGACTTCGATCGATCTCCCGAAAAACGTAAATAGTGTTGGATATGGTGCTTTTTATAGCTGCCTTTTACTGTCGGATGTTCAATTGAATGATGGCCTTGAACATATTGGCACAGCCGCTTTTTCCGATGACAGGGAATTAAGAAATATAACGATTCCTGATAGCGTAAAATATATTGGACATTTTGAAGAGGGAAAGGAGAATTCCTTCGAAAACCTGATTCCCGGTTCGCCTTTTCAAGGTTGTTATAACTTAAGTAAAATTACAATCAGTGATAATAATCCTTACTGGTTGTTTGAGGATGGCGTTTTATATAGCAAAGATAAAAGGATTCTTGTTTCTTATCTTTCTTATCGCGGAATCGACCCGAAGTTAAGTTTTACTGTTCCCGATGGTGTTAATTGTATTGCTTCGGAAGCCTTTTGCCGCTCACCATGTGAATCGATAACCATACCTAAATCCGTGGTTAAAATAATAGATAATCCGTTTTCGGATTGCACAAAGCTTAAAGATGTTTATTATCTTGGTACTAAAAGCGAATGGAAAAAAATAACCGGTCCTTTCAACCTTGCATCGATTGGATCGATCAAAATCCATTTTATGGAATCAGATGTAACCGACCCGACAGAACCAAGCTCGGAGCTGCGTCCGACTGAGCCTTATGTTGAAACGACCTCAGGCGTTAGCTTGGAAACCGAACCCGTCACAACTATCCCGCCTTCTGAGCCTCTTACCGAACCGGTTGTGCCGTCTGAAGCTCCCTCCGAAGACCCTTCGTTGCCGACAAAGCCGACCGAGGAGCCGACAACCTCGCATGTAACCGCGCCTGTTACCGAACCGCAAACAAGCACTGCGACCAATCCCGCGTCAGTCAAGCCGTCGCGTCCGATCGCTTCAAAAACACAAACGATCACCGCGAAATCCTACAATCTTGTTTACGGCGCGAAGAGCTTTAATATCAAAGCAAAAGCCAAAGGTAAGCTCAGCTTTTCCGCCCCTAAAAACAGCGTGATAAAGCTAAGCGCAAACGGTAAGCTCAGGGTGGTGGGTTGCGGCATTGTCAGTGTGACAATAAAAGCCGCCCGAACCAAGCTTTATAATAAAGCATCAAAAAAAATCACGGTTACGGTACGACCCCAAAAGGCAAGGCTGAAGAGCGGAAGCGGCACAACCGCGAGATATGTTATTCACTTTGCCAAATTACCGAAAATCTCAGGCTATGAGCTGTTTTATCGCGAGAAAGGCGATAAAAAGTGGAAAAAGGTATACGCCAAAAAGAACGCGTCAAGTGTTGTGATAAAAAACCTTAAGCTCAGCAGATACGATATCAAACTCAGAGGCTTTAAGCTTGTAGGCAAAAAGAAGCTCTGCGGCGATTTTGCCAAAGGCAGTTTTTAACACAACCTTGTGAAAACTTACATATTAAAACGAATTATTACATTCATACTGAAATTTAATAATTTTAGTATATACTGTTTACGGGAGACAAAATGATTTTTGCTATTTGTGACGACAACAGGGACGCAACGGCATATATAGCCGACGCCTTAAAACAGAGATACGGCGGCAGCATCTCAACAGTTGAGTTTGATTCCGCCGAGGGTCTGGCTTCGTATATTACGGACGGAAATATACCGAACTGTATTTTTATGGATATAGTTTTGGGTGATGACAACGGTATTGACGAGCTAAGAAAGCTTGTGAATTATCTTCGTGATATCCCCGTGATCTTCTTTACAGGCTTTACGGAGTATTGTCAGGATATTTTTATTGACTTTACTCCTTTTGGCTTGCTTACAAAGCCGATCGATGAAAAAAAGCTGTTCTATTATTCGGATAAGATCGTTGCGCTGTGTGACGATATGAATCTCAGTTTTATGGTGAGCATCGGCAAAAAACGAACCGTTCTGAAAAACAGTAAGGTGATGTATGTCGAAAGCGACAAGCGAAAGCTGATTTATCATACCGTTAACGGAGATTATGAGGAATACATAAAAATGGACGCCGCCCTTGAAAAACTGCGGGCGGGCTTTATCCGTTGCCATAAAAGCTTCGCGGTTAATTACAGGTACATAAAATCAATTGACAAAACCCGTATAGTCCTTCAAAACGGCACAGAAATATGTGTAAGCCGTCAGTTTTCCGAATCGGCAAAGTCAAATTATTATAATCTTATATCACAAAGCTTAGGTATGTAGGTGTAAATATGCATTTTCTGTTTGAATATCTGCAATATCTGATGAACGAGTCTTTTTCTCTGCTGGCGATGTTTCTGGCGTTTGCCGTTTCAGCGCCGATTATGCTCAAGCCTCGTTTCGGCAGATTGATCATATTGGCTTCGGCGGTAATACTTTGGGTAACTTGTACTCTGGATATGCGTTTCGACGGCGGAAACACCGCTGTTAGGTACCTTGAGTTCTTTTTCGTAATACCTTGGGTGATGATATGCTTCAGGGATTCCGCGCTTAACAGGCTCATTTGCTCTGCGCTGTTTATGTTTGTATGGTTTATCGCCGAGGCTCTGACAGAATTGATTTTCGGAAGATTGTCAGGTATAAAGCATTATTTTGGACAGCCTTATGTGTGCTTGTCATTTGTAGCCTTTGCCTGTATCATTATCCTTGCAATCACGGCGATTTGGGTCAGACTATCAAAGAAATCATCTTCTGCGGGGTCTTTTGCCAATATTATCGCTTTGTTTACCGTTATCCTTGCCGAGACTATCATCGTCTGTGTGAATTGCGTGATCCTTTTCGGTCGTAATAAGGCGGGTGACAGCGTCGGCTTGAATATCATTATTTCTTTGGTTCTGGGGTTTTTGTTCCTTGATATTATGGCGTTCGTTTACACCCGTAACGCCGTGCGTTTGCAGAATCTCAATGCCGAATACGAGATCCTCTCCGCAGAAAACAGAATCCAGGCGGATTATTATACCAAAATCCGTGAAAGCGCCGACAGCGCCGCCAAAATCAGACACGATATCAATAATCTTATCACTGTTATTCAGCTGCTCTTAAAATCGAAAACAGATGAGGATATCCAAAAAGCCTCCGAGCTTGCGATAGGGTTAAAGCAAAATGCCGACGCCGCCAGGATCCCGTCCGTGTGCAACAACAGACTGGTCAATCTTATACTTTATGATAAGCTGAGAACCGCGCAAAGCGCAGGTATAAGTATAAGCGATAATATCATTCTCAGCGATAACTGCGGTATTGACGACATCGATCTCTGCCGCGTGTTTGTTAACCTGATAGATAACGGGATTAACGCCCTTAAGGAATGTCACCGCGGAGATACGGAGCTGTATGTTTCCTGCCGTGAAAGCGGCGGAGTCCTGTATATAAAGACCGTAAACGCAATCGACAGCGCTGTAAAGAAAGAAAAACGCAAAAATCACGGCTACGGTCTGAGAATAATAAAAGATATATGCGAGAAGTACGACGGCAATATCACTACCGAAAACAACGGACAAAGCTTTACGGTTTTGGTTGCCTTGAATACCGCAAAATAGAAATTCCTCCTATGTTTTGCATAGGAGGAATTTTTTTCTGTGATGGATCGGTAAAGCTTTTTATCGCCGCGGAAAGGCGGGGGTGATCGCGCGGAGCGTCACAAAATCTTTTCCATACATATTTTCTGCGGAGAAAGTCCCATGGCTTCATAGAATCCAAGCGCGGCGGCGTTGCAAGTCCAGACGTTGAGAGTGACGTTATAGAACCCGTTTTCTCTCGCGTAGCCGATCACATGATCGTAAAGGGCTTTGCCGATATGATTCCCTCTGGCGGCGCTGTCTACGCAGATGTCGTCTATGTAAAGCGTTTTTATGTCGGTCAGTACGGAGTCGCCGACGACCTGCTTGTGTATACAGAAGGCGTGACCGAGAGGGATATCGCGCTTATCAACGCAGACAAAAACGGGCGTTGCTTCTGTTTTGATTATTTTTTTGAGTTCTTCCTCGCTGTATTTTGTCGCGGGCCCCTTAAAAATATCGGGACGGCCGAGGTGATGCACCATATCGACCTGTACCAGCAGATCAAGGATTTTCGGAATGTCCTCTTCGCGAGCTTTTCTGACAGATAAATTCACAGTCTTCACCTTGCTTTTTCGATAAATCCCAGAATATCCGAGATGACCTCGTCACGGGCGGTGTCGTTGAGAAGCTCGTGACGGTTGTTTTTGTACAGCTTCAGCTTTGCGTCGGTTCCCGCGTCCCGCAGTTTTTTGTATACCGCGAGAACGCCCTTGCCGTAGTCGCCGACAGGGTCGTCCGCGCCCGAAACAAGCAGGATCGGCAGAGACTTGTCAACGCTTTCAAACCATTTTTTACTGTTTACGACGGCGTTTATTTTCACAAGGTCGTGAAGTGCGCTTGAGGTAAAGTGGAAGTTGCAGAATCTGTCCGCGTCAAACGCTTTTCTGACCTCGGGATCCTTTGAGAGCCAGTCGCCCGGGACGTCGCCGCCGAAGCGTTTGTTGTAGGCTCCGAAGGCTATGTTCTCCAGGAAAGGAGAATAGTGCTTTTCGCCGCAGAAAAGCTTTATCATATTTGTCAGCGCGAGCGCGGGACCGAAGGCGCGATTGGGACCCGCGGTTCCCATAATGACAAGCTTGTCTGCAATCTCGGGGTGCTCCGCGACAGCGAGACGCACAATGAACGAGCCCATACTGTGCCCCATAAGATAGTAGGGAAGATCGGGGTATTCCTGCTTCATCTTTTCGGATACGGCAAAAACATCCTCCGCGAGAAATTTATAGCCGTCCTTTTTCGCGAAGTAGCCAAGCTCGCTATCGTCGCAGGCGGTTTCGCCGTGCCCCAGATTATCGTACGCTACGCAGACGTAGCCCGCGCAGCACATTTCGTGAAGAAAAGAGTCGTAGCGCTCCTTGTGGTCGCACATACCGTGAACGTGATGAAAGAACCCCTTAGGCTCGAAATCGGGAATGTAGAGATTCCCCTTCAGAGTGTGGATCGAATCTGTCGATTTAAAGGTGAAAGACGTTTTATTCATACCTGCCTCCCGTGCAAGAGCTCACCGCGTTTTTCCAGCCGCCGAGAAGCCTGCTCCGCTCCTCGTTTGTGATGTAGGGCTGGAATACCGTGGCGTTATCGTTTTCTATAAAGAGAGTGTTGTTGTCAAAGAAATCTACCGCGATCCCTGCCAGAAAAGCGGCACCGGCGGCGGTCGCCTCGTTCTGAGTCGGGCGAATGACCCGAATGTTTGAGATGTTCGACTGGAACTGCATAAGAAAGTTGTTTGCGGAGGCTCCGCCGTCGACCTTGAGGCTGTTTATTTCCGCCAAACTGTCGGCTCTGATCGCGCCGATAACGTCGTTGGACTGGAACGCGATAGATTCCAGAGCGGCGCGTATAATGTGGTTGCGGCCTGTGCCTCTCGTAAGTCCCGTGATCGTTCCTCGCGCGCGCATATCCCAGTAGGGAGCGCCGAGCCCCGAAAACGCGGGCACGACATACACGCCGCCGTTATCCTTGAGCTTTGAGGCGAAGTATTCGCTGTCGGAGGAGTCGCGTATCAGTCCGAGCTCGTCTCTGAGCCATTGGATGACCGCTCCGCCCGTGAACACGCTTCCCTCAAGCGCGTACTCGACTTTTTTGCCCTTGGGCGTAGCCGCGATCGTGGTGACAAGACCGTGACTGCTGTAAACGGGCTCAAATCCCGTATTCGCGAGCAAAAAGCAGCCCGTTCCGTAGGTGATTTTCAAATCGCCGCTGTTAACGCAGCCTTGCCCGAACAGCGCCGCCTGCTGGTCGCCCGCGATCCCGCAAATCGGAATGCTCGAACCCATAAGGTTCATATATCCGTATATTTCGCCGCTGGACTTTACCTTTGGAAGGATCGCCATCGGGATCCCGAGGATATCGCAGAGCTTTTCGTCCCATTTCAGCTCTCTGATGTTGTAAAGCATTGTTCTGGAGGCGTTTGTTCGGTCGGTAATGTGATTCTTTCCCTCGGAAAGCTTCCAGACCAGCCATGTGTCGACCGTACCGAACAGCAGATCGCCGCTGTCTGCCTTTTGCTTTGCCTCGGGCACGTTGTCGAGGATCCACTTGATTTTCGTCGCGCTGAAATACGCGTCGGGACGCAGACCCGTCGTTTCGCGGATATATTCGGAATATCCGTCCGCCTTGAGCTGTTCGCATATGTCCGCGGTCCGTCTGCACTGCCAGACGATCGCGTTATAAACGGGCTTGCCCGTGTTTTTGTCCCACATTATCACCGTTTCGCGCTGGTTTGTAATGCCGATCCCCGCGATCTCGTCGGGTGAAACTCCGCTCTTGGCGATACATTCGGTGAGCGAAGCGTACTGTGTGGCGTAAATCTGCATCGGGTCCTGCTCGACCCAGCCCGGACGAGGGAAAATCTGAGGAAATTCCTGCTGTGCCATGCTTACAACGTTCATTTCCTTATCAAACAGAATACTGCGCGCGCTCGTCGTGCCTTCGTCAAGCGCGAGTATGTACTTTTTCACGGCATTCACCTCCTGATAGTCTAATCAGATTTTATCATAAATCACATCGCGTATCAAGAGAAAGAATCATTATTCGCAAAGCCGATTACAATCGTGTTTTTTATTGAGAAAAGGATGTTTAAACCATTGCAAAAGCGGTGAAAAAATGTTAATATTTACTTAATGTATATAAATTGTATCAACTTTTACCGATTTTTATATTAATATCTTCCTAACGGGTCGATAATAATTGATCATCGGGTAAAAATGTGTTTGGCTTAAAAGGAGGGCGCTATGACCGACAAGTCAAAAATCATCTACGGCAATCAGATAAAGGGCAAGGCTCAGCGAAAGGCCGTGAAAACCAAGCGTAAGTATCAGAAGAAATACGGCGACGACAGCGCGGCGGATTACTCGGTAAAAATATCTGAGAACGCGTGTCTGCACAAGCCGCTGGGTGTTTATGATATCAGAGTGGACGAGGGCGTCGGAAGCACCGCGTTTGACCGTGAAAAGGGTCTGATCGTGGGTAATATCCGAATGGGCTTCGGTCATTACAGAATATCGATCGCCATGGCGTCTGCGGCTCACGCTCTCGGCTATACTCCGTACTGGATGGACCTCAACTCGTTCCCGAACACCACATGTACAAAGGTCATCGGCGCTCAGAACGACCTTTATTCTCTGGGGTCGCGTATTTCGCAAAAGAGCAGGCTGTTCAACAAAACCGTTTGGGAGCCGCTCAACTATGAGGGCTTCCGTCAGCTCAGCTATAATTCGTCCGATCAGAAAAACGCGGAGCTTATGGCGGCGGTTTTCAAAAACGTGCCAAAGGATATCCCGATAATCGGAACTCACGTCTGGCCTGCTCAGGCCGCGCTCCACGCGGGTATGAAATATGTGGTCAACGCGATCCCCGACAACTGGCCGATGGCTCTGCACCTTGCCGAGGGCAGTATACACACGATCCAGACGCATCAGTCTTATATCGGTTATCGTATCCTCAACGGTATGCAAAAAAAAGACGTGCTCAAGCCTATGCCTCCGCAAAGCCTTGTGTATACGGGGCATTACGTTGATCACGAGCTGGCAGCGAATCTTGAGGCGGACTGCGACCGCAGAATAGAGCGCAAGAAAAGCTCAAAGCCTATGCGTTTTCTTATGACGATCGGAGGCGCGGGCGCTCAGCGCGAGCTGTTCGCCGCGGTCATACGTCACCTTATTCCGCTGGTTCGCAGGAAAAAGGCGGTGCTTTATCTAAACGTCGGCGATTACAAAAAGGTTTGGGAGGAGCTTTGCGCCGAAATCAAGGATCTGGAAAAAATGAGCAAGACCCATTTTAACGAGTGGAGCGAGACGGAAACGTTCTGTGAAAATGCGATCGACGGGGAAGTGAGCGGTATCCACGCTTTCTGGCATGAAAATATCTTTGAGGCGGTTTACTGCACGAATCTTTTGATGCGTTCCGCCGATGTGCTTCTTACTAAGCCCAGCGAGCTGGCGTTTTACCCGATCCCTAAGCTGTTCCTCAAGAGGATCGGAGGACACGAAAAATGGGGCGCGATCCATTCCGCCGAAATGGGCGACGGAACACTTGAATGCGAGGACGTTCCGCATACGCTTCAAATGGTCGATCTTTTCCTTAACGAAAGAGAGCTGTTTGAGCAAATGTGCGAGCAGATAAAGGTAAACAAAACCATCGGGCTTTACGACGGCGCCTACAAGGCGGTAGAGCTAGCTATGGGTATGAAGGATAAATGAGGAGGAAAGTATGAAACGGTTAAGCAAAAGACAAATGAGGATATTCGCGGTGGGTCAGCTCGGCTGGTCTACGCTCAGCGGAATAATCAGCGCGTGGTTCGTCACGTTCTATCTGCCGACGCAGGTCGACATCAAGGGCGGAGCGACGCAGTACATCGTTCCCGGCTTGGTCATAGGCGGTTTCCTGACGGTGCTCGGTCTGATCACCGCTCTGTCGCGTGTGTTTGACGCGATCACCGATCCGCTGATAGCCTCTCTTTCGGACAGAAGCAAAAACAAGCGCGGCAGGCGTATCCCGTTTATGCAGTACGCAGCGGTGCCGCTTTCGGTAGTTACGGTGCTGCTCTTCTGCGCGCCCGTTGACAAGATCAGCTCGATAAACGTTGTGTGGATATCCGTGTTCATCGTGCTTTTCTACCTGTTTATGACGATGTACTGCACTCCCTACAACGCGCTCATCTCCGAGTTCGGAAAAACTCAGGACGACAGAATGTACATCTCAACGGCGATATCTCTGACCTTCTTCGCGGGCACGATGCTCGCCTACACACCGTTCGCGTTCGCGGGAATGCTTCGCTCAAGCTTCGGCTTTGCGTGGAGCTATCGGATATGCTTCATCATTCTGGCGGTCATCTCCTGCGTTTGTATGCTGATCCCGACGTTTTGCCTCAAGGAAAAGGATTTTGTTGATACAAAGCCTTCCGAATCAAATATGTTCAAATCTCTCGGCGCGACCTTTAAAAACGGAAGCTTCCGCGTGTTCGTGTCGTCCGATATTATGTACTGGGTAGGACTTACTCTGTTCCAGACGGGTCTGCCGTTCTTCGTAAAGGTTTCGATGAAGCTCAACGAATCCTTCACTATGATTTTCCTCGGTGGAATGACCGTGCTTTCGGCGGCGTTCTATCCGATCGTTCCCAAGCTTGTTAAGAAATTCGGCAAGAAAAAGCTCGTTATTACGGGCTTTATCGGTCTGGCTCTGGCTTATGTGATCGCGGGCTTGATCGGCGTGATCGGAACGACCATTATCCCCGGTATCGTTTACGGCGTGCTTATCTGCGTTATCGCGGCTTTCCCGATGGCTCTGCTGGGTATCATTCCGCAGTCGATCGTCGCGGACGTCGCCGAGGCGGACGGCTACGAGACAGGCGAGAACCGCGAGGGAATGTTCTTTGCGGCGCGTACCTTCGCTATGAAGTTCGGACAGTCGCTGGCGATGCTCGTGTTCACCTCGCTCGCCATCATCGGAACGACCCAGAACACAAACTCAAACGATATTACCGCTTCGGTCGTCGGTATGACGATAGTCGGCTTCGTCGCGGTCGCGTTCTGCTCGCTCGGAGCGCTGATCCTCAGCCTTTACAACGAGAAAAAGGTTATGTCGATCATTGAAAAGAAAAAGAAATAAGTTCGGTGATATAAATGATAAGAATGCTTAGCGGCGAACGTCCCGCGTTTGTGCTTGATACCGAGAACACTACCTATGTTTTCTCCATAGCGCCGTCGGGACACCTTGAACATCTTTATTACGGCGGCTCTATCAAGCTTTCCGCCGCATCGGAATGCGATGCTTTCCGCGAAAAACGCGAGTTTGAGGCGGGCAACAGCATTGTTTATTCCAAGGAGCACCCGACCGTTCTTTTGGAGGATATGTGTCTGGAGTTTTCCGCGCTCGGTCACGGAGATGTCCGCGAGCCGTTTGTGGAGCTCGTCAGGAAAGACGGCAGCCGAAGCGGAGATTTTTTGTACGACGGTTATTCGATCGACAGCGAGCCATCCGACTTCGAAACACTCCCGTCCTCTTACGCCGAGGACGGAAAGGCAGAGCACCTCTGCGTTTCCGCGCGCGACGGCGAGCTTGTGCTGGAGCTTCACTACCGCGTTTATCCCGACTGCGATGTTATCACCAGAAGCGCGAGACTTCGCAACGAGGGCAAAGAAACGGTAGCTCTCGAGCGCCTTATGAGCGCGCAGGTAGATATTCCGTTCAGCGGCGTCTGCGTCACCTCGTTCCACGGCGCGTGGGCGCGCGAAATGAACAGAAATACCGCCACGCTTACGGCAGGCAAGTTCGTTGTGGAGAGCCGCGCCGGATGTTCTTCCAACCGCGCGAACCCGTTTTTTATGGTGCATTCGCCGTCGACAACCGAGCACACGGGCAGTGTGTACGGCTTCAACCTGATTTACAGCGGAAATCATTACGCCGCGGCGGAGGTCAACGCCTACGGCAAAACGAGGATAATCAGCGGTATTCAGCCGAGCGGCTTCAGGTTTTTGCTAGGTGAGGGTGAGAGCTTTGAGGCTCCCGAGGCCGTTATGACATTCTCGGCGCGCGGCTTTACGGGTCAGAGCGTCAATATGCACCGCTTTGTGCGCGAGCATATCGTCAGAGGCGAGTGGAAGCGCAGGGAGCGTCCCGTGCTTTTGAACAGCTGGGAAGCGTTTTATTTCAAGATCAACGAACGCGATCTGCTGTCGCTCGCGAAGGCGGGCAGGAAGCTCGGGATCGAGCTGTTTGTACTGGATGACGGCTGGTTCGGAGAGAGGGACGACGATACGAAGGCTCTCGGCGACTGGGAGCCGAACGCTAAAAAGCTCCCGAACGGGCTCGGCTCGCTCGCGGAGAAAATCAACGCGCTTGGAATGGATTTCGGTATCTGGGTGGAGCCCGAGATGATCAATGTCGACAGCGAGCTTTACCGCCGCCGCCCCGACTGGTCTATGGCGGTCGAGGGCAGGCTCCATTCCGAGGGAAGGAACCAGCGTGTGCTCGACCTCGCCAATCCCGAGGTGAGGGATTATATTATTGAGAAAATGAGCGGAGTTTTTTCCTCCGCTGATATATCATATGTAAAATGGGATATGAACCGCATCTTTTCCGATGTTTTTTCGCCGTATCTGCCGCCCGAGCGTCAGGGCGAAACGGCTCACCGCTACATCTGCGGACTTTACAGCGTTATGAAAACGTTGACGGAGCGGTTCCCGAATATTCTTTTTGAGGGTTGCGCCTCGGGCGGAAACCGCTTTGATTTGGGCATACTCTGTTATTTTCCGCAAATCTGGGCGAGCGACAATACGGACGCCGTGTGCCGCGCCGCGATCCAGGAGGGTTACAGCTACGGCTATCCGCAGTCCTGCGTCGGCGCTCATGTCAGCGCTTCTCCAAACCACCAGACTCTCAGGGTAACGCCGCTTGAAACGCGCTTCGGCGTTTCGGCGTTCGGAGTGCTGGGCTATGAAATAGACGCGCGCGATTTCAAAAACGAGGACAGGGAAAAGGTCTCAAAGCAGATCGCTCTGTACAAGCAATGGCGAAAGGTGTTGCAGTTCGGGCAGCTTTTCCGCGTGCTGTCGGGTAACGTACATGAATGGATCTGCGTTTCCGAGGACAAAACAAAGGCGGTCGGACTTCTGCTTCAGGAGCTGACGAAACCGAACACTCAGGCTCAGCGGTTTTTTGCCGCGGGGCTTGACCCGAAAAGAAATTACCGTTTGTACAGCATCTCTCAGCGTGTTGACGTCAAGCAATTCGGCAGCCTTATCAATACCGTCGCTCCGATACACGTAAAACAGGATTCGCTGCTCCATAACGTGATCGCCAAAGCGGTCAAGATGAACGGAGAGGCGGAGGATCTCACCGCTTCGGGCGACGTGCTAATGCGTACGGGCGTCGCGCTCAGCCCCGCTTTCGCGGGAACGGGCTTCAACGAAAACGTCAGAGTGTTCACCGATTTTTCGTCACGGCTTTACTTTTTCGAGGCTGAGGAGGAGAGCGAATGAATATAATAGAATTGTCATTTGAAAGAGTTTTTAACAAACCTCCCGAGGCGGTTTGCTTTGCCCCGGGCAGGGTCAATCTTATCGGAGAGCACACCGATTACAACGGCGGCCACGTGTTTCCGTGCGCCGTGAATCTCGGTATCCGCTGCGCCGCGTCTTGCCGTAGCGACGGAGTTATCAGGTTCTTCTCCGAGAATTTTAAGAACGACGGTATCAAGGAATATTCCGTCGCGGATCTGTCGCTCCAAAACGCTTGGTCGGACTATCCCGTCAGCGTTATCCGCGCGTTCAAAGCGTTCGGCTATCCCTTACCGAACGGAGCGGATTTTTGGTTCAGCGGAGATTTGCCCGACGGCGCGGGGCTTTCGTCCTCGGCGGCGCTCGAGGTAGCCACAGGCACGATGCTCAGGGAGCTTTTCTCGATTCCCGTTACCGAGCAGGAGATCGCCGTTCTCGGTCAGTTTGCCGAAAACCGCTTTATCGGCGTCAACTGCGGGATAATGGATCAGTTCGCGAGCGCTATGGGACTGAGCGAGTGCGCCGTTCTGCTAAACGCGGAGACGCTCGAATACAAATACGCTCCGATCGGCGACGCGGCTCTTATCATCGTTAACAGCGGTGTGAAGCATTCGCTTGCCGCGTCCGCGTATAACGATCGCAGACGCGAGTGTGAATCAGCCCTGAGAGCCTTGAAAGCGCGTTCTCTTTGCTCGCTTACACCCTGCGAATTTGAGGAAAGAAAGTATTTGATCTCGGCCCCAGTATGCCTCAGACGCGCGAAACACGCGGTATATGAAAATCAACGTACGCTCGACGGAGCCGACGCTCTGGCTCACGGCGACCTTCAAGCGTTCGGAAAGCTGATGAACGCCTCGCACAGATCGCTTAGGGACGACTATGAGGTTTCCTGCGAGGAGCTTGATTTTCTTGCTGAAACCGCGCAGAATATCTGCGGAGTTTACGGCTCGCGGATGACAGGCGGAGGCTTTGGCGGCTGCACCGTCAACCTGATGGAGAGCGGCGTGGCCGAGAAGTTTATCAATACAATACGGATCGCGTACAAACAGCGGTTCGGTATTATCCCCGAAGTGTACAAAATCAAAGTCGGAAACGGCGCCGAAATAATAAAGGATCGATGATTATGATTTATCAAGCCATAGAATCACTAGTCGCGTACGGACTTGAAAACGGTCTGATCGACAAAAGTGAAAGCATTTATACACGCAACAGGCTTCTCGCCGTTTTGGGAGAGGACGGATTTGAAAAAGCCGAGCCGACCGAAGCTCCCCTGACGGAGCTTTTGGGAGAGCTTACGGATTACGCCGTGCAAAAGGGCTTGTGCGCCGACACGACCGAGAGCCGCGATATTTTTGACACCGAGCTGATGAACTGTCTCACTCCGCGTCCGGGAGAGGTGAACCGCCGCTTCTGGGAGAAGTATCTTTTCTCGCCCGAGGAGGCGAGCGATTGGTTCTACCGCTTCAGCGGCGACGTTAATTATATACGCCGCGACAGGATCGCGCGCGACCGCCGTTGGAAAATACAGAGCGATTACGGCGAGCTTGATATAACGATCAATCTTTCCAAGCCCGAAAAAGACCCGCGCGATATCGCCGCCGCGGGAAACGCCGCGTCGGTCGCGTATCCGCTTTGTCAGCTTTGCGAGGAGAACGTCGGTTACGCGGGAAGGATCGGACATCCCGCGAGGGCGAATCACCGCGTTATCCCGTTGAATTTAAAGGGCGAAAGCTGGTTCTTGCAGTATTCGCCGTATGTGTATTACAACGAGCACTGTATCGTGTTCAACAGCCGCCATATTCCTATGAAGATCGACCGCGCGGCTTTTGACAGGCTGTTCGATTTTGTGCGCCAGTTTCCGCACTATTTTGTCGGCTCGAACGCCGATCTGCCAATCGTCGGCGGCTCCATCCTCAGCCACGACCATTTTCAGGGCGGAAGATATGTTTTCGCTATGGAAAAGGCGGAGCTTGAGCGCGAGTTTTCCGTGAACGGCTACGAGGACGTAACGTGCGGTATCGTCAAATGGCCGTTGTCCGTGATCAGGCTCAGAGGAAAAAGCAGTAAGGAGCTTGCCGAGCTTGCCGAGATAATCCTGGACAAATGGCGCGGTTATACCGACGAAAAGGCGATGATATACGCCGAGACCGACGGAATGCCTCACAACACGATAACTCCGATCGCCAGAAGAAGGGGAGAGGATTATGAGCTCGATCTTTGTCTGCGCAACAACCTCACCACACCCGAGCATCCGCTTGGGCTGTATCACCCTCACGCCGAGCGCCATCATATCAAGAAAGAAAACATCGGACTGATCGAGGTTATGGGCCTTGCTGTTCTGCCCGCGCGCCTGCAAAAGGAGCTTGATCTGCTGGAGAGGTTCATCGCCGAGGGCAGAGATATCGCCTCCGACGAGGCTGTCGCCAAGCACGCCGACTGGGCGAACGGGTTTGCTCACGAGCTGAGCTCACAGCCGGTCAGCGTCATCAGAGAAAGGCTTGAGCAGGAGGTCGGGAGAGTGTTCCTCAAGGTTTTAGAGGACGCGGGCGTGTTTAAGCGCGACAGCGAGGGACAGGCGGCCTTCACGCGCTTTATAAGCTCGATTTCAGAGTAAACGGAGACGGCTTATGGCAGAAGAACAACGGCTTACTCATCCTTTTCCGCCGCTTTTTGGTCCCGATTCCGAAGCGTTGATCCTCGGAAGCTTTCCGTCGGTCAAGTCCAGAGAGCAGAGCTTTTTCTACGGACATCCGCAAAACCGCTTTTGGCGTGTGATCGCGGCGGTGTTCGAAGAAGATGTGCCTTCAGGCATTGAGGAAAAAACGCTTTTGATCCTACGAAACCGCCTGGCTCTTTGGGATTCGATCAGGTCTTGCACTATCACAGGCTCGTCCGACAGCTCCGTCCGTGACGTTGTGCCGAACGATATTAGCGCGATACTTGGCAACAGCAAGGTGGAAAGGATTTTTTGCAACGGCGCTTTGTCGCATAAAATGTATATGAAATATATTTATCCCGACGTTCGGATAAAGGCGGTGAAGCTCCCGTCCACCAGCCCTGCGAACGCCGCGTTTTCACTCGACAGGCTCATCAGGGAGTGGTCGGTGCTGAGAAAGGACAAGATATGATCGGTCTGTTTAAAAATGACAAATACAGCGAGCTGAGAAAGTTTATCGCCGATCGTTTCACAGGCGAGAGAAGGGCTTCCTCCGATAAAAAAAGACGCGCCAAGCCTTCGGAAGAAAAGCTTTCGGCGGCGTGCTTTGAGGGCGCTTCGGTTCCGCGCGCCGAGCCGTGCCTCGGGGATTATCCCGAGCTTGACGAGCGCTTGAAAAAGCTGGACGAGAGCTTCTCCGAGTCGCTGCTTCGGCTGATCGACGAGAGCGGTATGACCGACGCCGAGTGCTACAAAAAAGCGGGGATCGACCGCAAGCTGTTCTCAAAGATACGTTCCAATCCGCTCTATAAGCCCTCCAAGCCCACCGCGGTGGCGTTCGCGCTCGCGTTGGAGCTTGACCTTGAGTCCGCCTCGGAGCTGCTTGGAAAAGCGGGCTTCTCATTCTCGGACAGCTCAAAATTTGATATAATCATCGAGTATTTTATTCTTAAAAAGAATTATAATTTATTTGAGATCAACGAGGCGCTCTATCATTTTGACCAGCCCGTGCTCGGCTGCTGAGATGTCGCCTCGCAGGCGACCGCAAAAATAAAAAACTACGATATAATTCAGTCACAAGCTAAGCCTTGTGACTATTTTATTTCAGGAGTGACAGATATGAAAAACAACATTACGGAACTGGTTTTTATTCTTGACAGAAGCGGCTCGATGTCGGGGCTCGAGGGTGACACTATCGGCGGTTTTAATTCTTTGATAGAAAAACAGCGAAAGGACGACGGGCTCTGCTATGTAACGACCGTGCTGTTTGACAACGAGCTTGAGACGATCCACGACCGTGTGAAGCTTGACGAGATCAAAAAGATGACAGAGGACGATTACACCGTTCGCGGCTGTACCGCGCTGATCGACGCGATCGGCGTAACGATCGGACATATCCAAGATATCCACAAATACGCTCGTCCCGAGGATGTTCCCGAGCACACGATGTTCGTAATTATGACCGACGGACTTGAGAACGCGAGCCATATTTACTCTTCCTCAAAGGTCAAAAAGATGATCGAAAAGCGTAAAAAGGACGGCTGGGAGTTCCTGTTTATCGGCGCGAACATCGACGCGGTAGAAACCGCGGGACGCTTCGGGATAGGCTCGGACAGAGCCGTGAATTATCACGCGGACTCAAAAGGAACCTCCGTCGTTTACGAAACCGTTTCAAGAGCGGTCGGAGCGGTCAGAAGGCGCGCGCCGCTGAAGGCCGATTGGTGCGAGGAGATCGAGAGAGATTTTAACGACAGGTAACAAAAAATGTGTACAAGCATAGAATGAACTAAGCCGTGATATTCGGCTTGGAAAGAAAGGGAATATTCTATGTTTAATACGGAAACCACAACCTGCTCCTGCGGCTGCGGAAAGAAATGCGGATGCGCGTTCAACCCCTGCGCCGTTACGTGCGGCAGCTGCGTTCAGAGCTTCGGCGATTACGGATATATATACAACACCGTAGCTCAGAACGTCGCCGACGGAAGCGCGTTCACCTTCTCCGCGAACGGAACGCTTTCGGGAGGCATAACTCATACCGCCGGTACCGAGAATATCGTGATCGGTAAAACGGGAGTGTATTTGATCACCTTCTTCGTTTTCAACGACGGAACAGATATCGATTTATCTCTTTATAAGAACTCTCAGCCCGTTCAGGGAGGAGAATACCACGTTCAGTACGGCCAGGTCATCATCCCCGCTCAGACGGGCGACGTTATCACCCTCGTGAATACAAGCGGCGGCGCTGTCAATCTTCGCAACGACGAGGGCGAGGTAAACGCCTCAATCACGCTTGTAAGACTGTTTTAATCAGTTAACAGAATTTTGAAATGAATCAGGACGTCATTCCGACCGACGCGGCGGGATGACGTCCTTTTTTGCGCTCAAAACGCGAAACATTCTCATACAAAAAACGGGCTGTCAAAGCGACAGCCCGCCCTGTTTCATTCAGCAGCCGCAGCCGCAGCCACCGTCGTTGCCGTTGTTACCGCAGCAGGAGCAGATGATAAGAATGAGGATGATGATCCAGCAGCAGTTACCGGAACCGAAAAGGTTGTTGTTACACATAATGTCTTTCCTCCTTTCGTCTACATTACATATTATCCGAAAAGAGAAAATGTGTTACTTAAAAGCTTTTCAGCAAGGCGATCTCCCTAGCGTAGCCGTCAAGCTCGTTCGGCGTTTCGAGATAAAACGGCAGAGAACAAAGCGCGGGGTGTGTGACGATGCGACCGAACGCCTCAAGCCCGATATTGCCCTCGCCGATCTTTTCGTGCCTGTCCTTTCGGCTTCCGAGAGCGTTCTTGCTGTCGTTGATGTGGATCGCCCGAAGCCTGTCAAGTCCGATCACTCTGTCAAACTCGTCAAGCACGCTTTCAAGATTATCTTTGATATCGTAGCCGCCGTCAAATACGTGACAGGTGTCAAGACAAACGCCCATTTTGCGATTGAGCCCGACGCGGTCGAGGATCGCTCTGAGCTCTTCAAAGCGGCTTCCTACCTCGCTGCCCTTGCCTGCCATCGTTTCAAGCAGAACGGTCGTGGTCATATCCTCAAAAAGAACCTTGTTGAGCAGCTCGCAGATCAGCTCAATGCCTTTATCAACGCCCTGACCGACGTGCGACCCGGGGTGGAAATTATAGAGATTGTTCGGCAGATACTCCATCCTTCTCAGGTCGTCCGCCATTGTTTGAAACGCGAACTCGCGCGTTCTTTCATCCTTTGAGCAAGGATTGAGAGTGTACGGAGCGTGAGCGAGGATCTTTGCGAAATTGTTTTCCGCCATTAATTCAAGCAGAGCGTCCGCGTCCGCCTTGTCAATGTCCTTTGCTTTTCCGCCGCGCGGATTTCTGGTGAAGAATTGGAAGGTGTTGCCGCCAAGCTCAAGCGCCTGCTTTCCCATAGCGAGAAAGCCCTTTGAAACAGAAAGATGACAGCCGATGTTAAGCATAAAAAACTCCTATACGATATATTTTTTGAGAACGGGAATGTGATTGATGACCGCCGAAATAATAAACGAAATAATCGTGACCGAAACGCAGATAGCGGGCGCCGATAAAATCGGGTTAAAGGATAGGGGATCGACGCGGAACGTGACTGTTAACAGTTCGACGATCGCCACGTGTACCATATAAACCCCGAAGCTGTATTTTGACAGCGCGCGTTTCAGTTCCGTGAGCCTTGGATAAGAGCCGCCCGAACGGTTGAAATGCTTTTTGAACAGCACGAATACCGCCGCCGCCATAGCCGCGACATTGAGCGTTGTGTAGTTGAAAAAGCCAGTGTACGGCCTGTTCAATGAAAGCGAACGGCTGAGTGTCGCGAAAATCGTAACTCCCAGACCCGACAGACCGAGTATGTAAATCAGATATTCCAGTTTTTTTGAAATGCCGTACCTGTTCAGCGCGTAGCCGAGCATATAGTAACAGGAAAAGCCCATCGGCAAAAATATAAAGGCGTTATTGGTATAATACTTGAGATAATCGGCGAGCCTTTGCGTTACCGATGTATCGATCATATGGAGAACCGAGGTCAGCTCGGGGATTATTCCCGCGAATACAAGCCCCAACGCCAGAAACAGCCTGACAAGCTTCTTGTCCTCCGCGATTTTCCTCAATATCGGAGTTGCAAGGTACAGTCCGCCGAGCATTACAAGAAACCACATATGATAGCGGCCCTTTATAAAACAGTTCAGCGAAGCTTTCAGGTTTTGGCTTCTGACAAAGAATATCGCCGCGTAGATAAACGACCACGCGATATACGCGATGATTATTCGCACAAGGTTTTTTCGGTAGATCTCCTTTGCGGATTTTTCGCGTTCGAGAAACAGCGCGCCGCTTATCATCACGAAAACGGGCACCGCCCAGCGCGACAGGCTGTCGTAGATTTCAAAAACCGCCCAGTCCGACGAGCGGACGTCAACCTTGTTGAAATAAAGATATACCGTGTGTATCATTACGACGAAGAACGTCGCGGTAATCCGCAGAGAGTCAAAGTATTCGACCCGTCTGCTTCGGTTTTTCAAAGTATTTGTGTTTTCAATCATTATGATCCCCTCAAGGATATTTTAGCATAACGCGCTTGATCTGTAAAGAAGCGGTACGGGCATTGGAAAGGATATGACTTTTCCGCGCAAAAAACACTTGATTGAGGTTGGTATTTGTGGTATACTATCTTGTGATAATGCGAAAATGCGGGATTTTTTGCATTTTTACCGCTAAACTACTTTCGGAAAGGATAATATATATGGAGTTTAAGAACATTTACCGCACCGTAAACTGCGGTCAGCTAAGAGAGGAAAACATCGGCGAGGACGTGCGCGTCGCGGGCTGGGTCGAGAATATCCGCGACCACGGCGGCGTAATGTTTCTCGATATCCGCGATCAGTACGGCGTGCTTCAGGTCGTTGTACATGACGACGCGCTTTTGAAGAACGTCAACCGCGAGTGTACCGTAACTCTCGGCGGCAAGGTCGTTAAGCGTGACGAGGATACGATCAATCCCAAAATCGCGACAGGCTATGTTGAGGTCCATACCGACGACATCACCGTGCTCGGCAAGTGTAAAAACGAACTGCCCTTTGAGGTTCTCACCTCGAAGAACACCAACGAGGACGTCCGCCTCAGATACCGTTTTCTTGACCTTCGTAACCCGAAGGTTCACAACAACATTCTCCTGCGTTCAAAGGTTGTCGGCTTTATGCGCAACAAGATGAACGAAATGGGCTTTGTTGAGATCAATACTCCTATTCTTTCAAATTCATCACCCGAGGGCGCGAGAGATTACCTCGTTCCCAGCCGTAAGCACAAGGGCAAGTTTTACGCTCTGCCGCAGGCTCCGCAGATCTTCAAGCAGCTGCTTATGGTATCGGGCTTTGATAAATATTTCCAGATGGCTCCCTGCTTCCGTGATGAGGACGCCAGAGCCGACCGCAGCCCGGGCGAATTCTATCAGCTCGACTTTGAGATGGCTTTCGCAACTCAGGAGGACGTTTTCAAGGTAGCCGAGGAAGTGCTTTATTCAACCTTCTCCGAGTTTACCGACAAGAAGGTCAGCCCCGCTCCGTTCAGACGGATCCCCTTTGAGGAGGCCATGCTCAAATACGGCACCGATAAGCCCGACCTTCGCAACCCGCTTGAGATCAAGGAAATCAGCGATATGTTTGTTGAGACCGACTTCGCTCCGTTCAGGAAAAAGTGCGTGCGTTCCATCAACGTTCCCGCAGCCGCTTCGCAGAGCAAAAAGTGGTTCAAGCGTATGGAGGAGTTCGCGCTTTCGATCGGTATGAAGGGTCTCGGATATGTCAAGGTCAACGAGGATATGACGTTTGACGGTCCGATCGACAAGTTCCTCAAGCCCGGCGACAGGGAAGAGCTTATCTCAAGAAACGGCTCCAAGGCAGGCGATGTGATCTATTTTATCGCGGACAGCTACTCCGTAGCTCCCAAGCTCGCGGGTCAGATCAGAACCGAGGTAGCCTCAAGGCTCGGTCTTATCGACACCTCACGTTTTGAGCTTTGCTTCATCGTTGACTTCCCGATGTACGAGATCGACGAGGACGGCAAGACTATCTTTACTCACAATCCCTTCTCAATGCCTCAGGGCGGAATGGACGCGCTTCTCAACAAGGAGCCTACCGAGATACTCGCCTACCAGTACGACATCGTCTGCAACGGCGTAGAGCTTTCCTCGGGCGCTGTCCGTAACCACGATCTCGACATTATGATCAAGGCGTTTGAGATCGCGGGATACAGTGAGGATGAGCTTAAAGAGAAGTTCAAGTCGCTTTACACCGCCTTCCAGTACGGCGCTCCGCCTCACGCGGGAATGGCGCCCGGAATCGACAGAATGCTGATGCTTCTTACGGAGGAAGAAAATATCCGCGAGGTTATTCCCTTCCCGATGAACTCCAACGCTCAGGATCTCCTTCTCGGCTCTCCCGGAGAGGTAAGCGAGCAGCAGCTCAGAGAGGTTCATATAAAGTTAAGATAAAAGGAATGACAGACAATGGTAACAAGAGAAGATATAGAAAACATCGCTATACTTTCCAAGCTCTTTGTAGCTGAGGAACAGCTTGACGACCTTACAAAGCAGATGCAGGAGATCGTCGAGTTTGCCGATACTATCAACAACGCTCCCGATTCGGGCGAGGAGTTCGATAACATCAACAACCTCTCCAACGTGTTCCGCGAGGACGTTGTGGTCCCCTCGCTTCCCAGCGAGGAGATCCTCAAAAACGCTCCCGAACAGGCTGAGGATCATTTCCTGGTCAGAAATCACGCGTAAGGAGGGCAATATGTCAGAAATCAAAAAAATCCACGACCTCCTTGCGTCAAAGCAGATCTCTTGCAGGGAGTTGACCGAAAAATATCTCGGAGAAATCGAAAAATCCAATTCCGAGCTCAACGCTTATGTAAACGTCACCGCGGACGCGGCTCTGGCTCAGGCTGATAAGGTAGACGCTAAAATCGCTTCGGGCGGAGAGATCGGACTTTTGGAGGGCGTTCCGATGACTCTCAAGGACAATATGTCCACAAAGGGTATCGAGACCACCTGCTGTTCAAAGATTTTAACAGGCTACAAGCCTATCTATAACGCTACCGTATGGGATAAGCTTGAGGGCGAGGGCGCCGTTCTGCTCGGCAAAACCAATATGGACGAGTTCGCGATGGGCTCATCCTGCGAGACCTCGTATTTCGGCGGCGCGACAAACCCGTTCAACACCAACCACTGCGCGGGCGGTTCCTCGGGCGGCGGAGCTTCCGCTGTCGGCGCGAACCTCGCGGCATACGCTCTCGGCTCGGATACAGGCGGATCGATCCGTCAGCCCGCGTCGTTCTGCGGCATTGTCGGCTTAAAGCCAACCTACGGCGCTGTATCGCGTTACGGACTTATCGCCTACGCCTCATCGCTCGACCAGATCGGACCTATCACAAAGACCGTGGAGGACGCTTCGATCGTGTTCGACGCGATTTCGGATTATGATCCCAAGGATTCTACCTCGCAGGGCAGACAGGGAGCTCCCACATACGACACAGTCAACAACGACATCAAGGGTATGAAGATCGGCGTAGCCAGAGAGTACCTTGACGGCGTCCGCGACGACGTAAAGGAGGCGCTTCTCGGCGCTTTAAAGGTTTACGAAAGTCTCGGAGCCGAGGTAATATATTTCGATATGCCCGCGATCAAGTTCGCCTTACCCGTATACTATATCATCGCCTGCGCCGAGGCAAGCTCAAACCTCGGACGTTACGACGGTATCCGCTACGGCTTCAAGGCCGAGCACTACAACGGCACTCACGATATGATGTGCCGCACCAGAAGCGAGGGATTCGGCGAGGAGGTCAAGAGAAGGATACTTCTCGGCACCTATGTGCTTTCCGCGGGATATTACGACGCCTATTACAAGAAGGCGCAGAATCTTCGCGGCACTATTGTTAAGGCGTTCGACGAGGCGTTCACCAAGTGTGATTTCGTGCTCGCGCCTACGGTACCGATGACCGCGTTTGAGATGGGACACGCCGTGTCCGACCCCGTTGAGACTTATCTGACCGACATCTGCACCGTTCCCGTCAATATCGCGGGACTTCCCGCCGTTTCGGTTCCCTGCGGCTTCAATGCCAAGGGAATGCCAATCGGTATGCAGCTTATCGGCAACAAATTCAGCGAGGCTGTGATCCTCAATGCCGCCAACGCTTATGAGAAGGCGGTTCCCGAAAACTTCAAGGAAACAAAGTGGGGTGTAAAGCTGTGAAATATGAATTGGTAGCGGGTTTTGAAACCCACGTGGAGCTTTCCACCAACACAAAGATATTCTGTTCCTGTACAACTCAGTTCGGCGGCGAGCCCAACACTCACTGCTGTCCGGTTTGTATCGGACTTCCCGGAACTCTGCCCAAGCTCAACCGTCAGGTCGTAAGATACGCGATCATGGCAGGTCTCGCGACCAACTGCGAGATCGCCGAGGTCGCCAAGATGGACAGAAAGAACTACTGTTATCCCGACCTGCCCAAGGCTTACCAGATCTCCGAGTACGACAAGCCGCTTTGTGAGCACGGTTACATTCAGCTCTCAAACGGCAGAAAGATCCGAATCCTCCGTATCCATATCGAGGAGGACGCGGGCAAGTTGATCCACGCTCACGGCGATACCTACGTCGACTATAACCGCGGCGGCGTTCCGCTTATCGAGATCGTTACCGAGCCCGATTTCCGTTCCACCGACGAGGCGAGAGAGTATGTCGAGAAGCTCCAGCTCATAATGCGCTGTATCGGCGTTTCCGACTGTCGTATGCAGGAGGGCTCTATGCGTTGCGACGTAAATATCTCCGTCCGTCCCGAGGGCTCCGACAAGCTCGGAACACGTACCGAGATCAAAAATATGAACTCCATCAACAATATCGTCAAGGCTATGGAGTACGAGTATGAGCGTCAGGTCGACGTTATCGAGAACGGCGGCAAGGTTATCCAGGAGACGCTCCGCTACGACGACGCGACCAACACTACCTCGTCTATGAGAGGCAAGGAGGACGCCAACGACTACCGTTACTTCCGCGATCCCGACCTTGTCACTATCCTTACAAGCAGGGAAGAGGTCGAGGAGATCAGAAGCTCGCTTCCCGAGCTTCCCGAGGTCAGAAAACAGCGTTATATCGACGACTATGATATTCCCGAGAAGGACGCCTCACTGCTCACCAAGTACCGCAGAGTGAGCGAGTATTTTGACGAGGCTATCAAGGATATCAAGAATCCCAAGACGGTTTCCAACTTCATTATCGGCTCGATCTTCCGCCGTGTTGAAACCGAAAAGGACAAGGAAAGCTTTGAGGTCGCCGTATCTCCCGCTCAGCTCAACGAGCTTGTAAAGCTGCTTGAGGACAAAAAGATCCAGAACAACCTTGCCAAGAAAACGCTTGAGAAGATGCTCGACACAGGCAAGCCCTGCACCGAGTTTATCGACGAGAGCGATCTCGGCGGAGTTGACGATTCGGCGCTCGTCACAATGTGTCAGAACGCTATCGCGGCAAATCCGAACGCTGTCGCCGACTATAAGGGCGGCAAGGAAAAGGCGCTTATGTCGCTGCTCGGCAACGTTATGAAGCAGAGCCGAGGCAAAGCGGACGCTCAGGCTGTAAAGGCCAAGCTGATCGAATTGATAGGATAAAATATGAGCCGTCGCGTTCGCGGCGGCTCTGTTTATAACAAATTGATTATACACCAAAAGAGGCTGACCAAAAGGTCAGCCTTGTTTTCTGAGTTTTCTTTTGATTTTCTGAAGAACGTTATCTACTTTTTTCGGTGTGGAATTGATTTTTTGCGCGATCTCCTTGTAGGAATAGCCTTGCGCGTACATATTGAACACCAGCCGCTCGTCGGCGCTGAGGAGCTTGTCAAGGTGCATTAGCATTGTCTTGAGGTATTCCTTCTCAAGCACATAGTTCTCGACGTTGTTCGCGTCCGCCTCGCGTTCTGAAAGATTGTTCATTGAAACGAGCTTTTCGCTCGGCACCTTGCTTTTTGAGCTGCTCATCTTAACGATGTCGCTGAAACGGTTTTTGGCGCATTTTACGGCATAGTTCTTAAACGACGCGGAGCATTCCTCGTCGTATGTCTTGCAGGCGATAAGAAAGGCAAGCAACCCCTCCTGCGCGAAATCCTGAATATCGTAGCCGTCTGTTTTGTAGTGAGAGGCTATGGAGTAAATGAGCTTGATATACCTTATCGTGATCTCCTCAAACGCCGCCTCGTCGCCTTTTTTTGTCAGAGCGGCAAGCGTCGGGTCGGTAAGGGCTCCGTAATTGGTTTTGCTCAAGACAGCACCACCTTTTCATTGCCTATATTATATCACAAAAACATATTATTGTCAAAAATGCTGATTTTGCGCAAAAACAGAGAAAATTTTTGTGAAATTACTATTGCAAAAACATTTGTTCATATGCTATACTGGTATAAAAGAGGGTGGTATAATGGTAATAAAGTGTAAGAGCTTCGGATTGTTCGGTATAGACTGCTATCCTGTTGATGTTGAGGTCGCGATCTCGCGCGGAAACGCGCTGTTTGATATGGTCGGGCTTCCCGACACCGCCGTAAAGGAGAGCAAGGACAGGGTGCGCACCGCGTTCAAGAACTGCGGCTTTGATTTCCCTGTTTCAAGAATCACCGTGAACCTCGCTCCCGCGGATACCAGAAAGGAGGGTCCGATCTACGATCTTCCAATCTTTATGGCGCTGTTAAAGGCGACTGGAAATCTCAATGCCGATTTCTCTGATTGTGCCTTTCTCGGCGAGCTTAGTCTGTCGGGAGATGTAAGGTCGGTCAACGGCGTGCTGCCGATGGCGATAAAGGCGATGGAGCTCGGTGTAAAAAAGCTCTTTGTGCCCGCCGCCAACGCCTGCGAGGGCGCGGTTGTGAAGGGGATAGAGGTTTATCCCGTAAAAAGTGTTTATGAGCTTTATCAGCATTTTTCAAAGGTAAGACAGATCGCCCCCGCTGTTTATGAGGAAGGCGATGCGGCTTATGCCGTTGATATTCCCGATTTTTCACAGGTAAAGGGTCAGTATGAGGTGAAGCGCGCACTTGAGATAGCCGCCGCGGGCGGTCATAACGTTTTGCTTATCGGACCTCCCGGCTCGGGCAAGAGTATGCTCGCCAAGAGGCTTACAGGTATTTTGCCCGATATGACCTTTGAGGAAACTATCGAAACCACCAAAATCCATTCTATCGCAGGCGTGATACCCGAGGGCGTGTCGCTCATCAGGACGCGTCCGTTCCGTTCGCCTCATCACACCGTTTCAAATGTGGCTATGGCAGGCGGCGGCAACGGTATAGTGAAGCCCGGAGAGATCTCGCTCGCTAACAACGGCGTGCTTTTCCTTGACGAGTTGCCCGAGTTCGGACGCAAGACGATCGAAACGCTTCGCCAGCCCCTTGAGGACGGCTATGTTACCGTTTCGCGAGTGCACGGCAAGTTCACATATCCCTGTAACTTTATGCTCGTAGGCGCGATGAACCCATGTCCGTGCGGTTACTACAACCACCCGACGAGGAAATGCACCTGCTCTGAGAGGAAAATACACAATTATCTCAATCGGGTATCGGGTCCTCTTATCGACAGATTCGATATCCATATCGAGGTTCCGCCCGTTGATTACGACGATTTGACCGCTAAGTCGGGCGAGGAGAGCTCGGCTGAAATAAAGAAGCGCGTCAACAAGGCGAGAAAAATCCAGACAGAGCGTTACAAAAGCTCAAAAACCACCTGCAACGCCAGACTGAACGAGTCGGAGCTTGAAAAGTTCTGCGAGATCACCGAGGACGCCTCGGAGCTTTTGAAAACCGCGTTTGAGAATCTGGGGCTTTCGGCGAGAGCGTATAATCGCATTTTAAAGGTAGCGCGCACGATCGCCGACCTTGATGGAAGCGACAAAATCCAACTTCAGCACATCGCGGAGGCGATCCAGTACCGTTCTCTTGACAGAAAGTATTGGAACAAGATGTAAAAATTGAAACAAGGCGTAAAAACAGCGGAAGACCGTAAAGGCTTTTCGCTGCTCTTTTATTTTACATCAATATTTCACATCAATTCGCAGACCAGATCAGCGTAGCCCGACGGATCTTCTATCGGAAGACCTGCGATCAGAAGCGCCTGATTGTAGAAGATCTCCGCGTACTTCTTCGCCTTTTCGTCATCCTTGCCGATCAAGTCCTTCATCGCCTTGACTGCCTTGTGGTTCATATTGAGTTCAAGACATCTCTGAGCCTTCATACCTGCCTCGGGCTGCATAGCGTTGAAGTATTTCTCCATCTCAAAGCTGATTCCGCCCTTCGCGGTCATACAAACGGGGTGGCTTACAAGCTTCTTGCTAGCTATAACCTCGCTGACTCTGTCGCCCAGAACGTCGCGGACGAATTTGAGCGCGTCCGAGCTGTCCTCGGGAGCTTCCTCGGGCGTTTCGGGCTCGATACCGAGATCGTCGCTGTCAACGCTTCTGAACTGCTTGCCGTTATACTCGGCGAGAGTCTGGAGTGTGAACTCGTCAATATCCTGAACGCAGTAGAGAATCTCAAAGCCCTTGTTGAGTACGGGCTCGGTCTGCGGAAGCTTGCTGATAGAATCAGCGTTCTCGCCTGTCGCGAAGTAGATGTACTTCTGCTCCTCGGGCATACGGTCAAGATATTCCGAGAGAGTCGTCAGCTTGTCAGAATTTGAGGACGGGAACATAAGCAGATCCTTGAGGTTGTCCTTGTGCATACCGTAATCGCTGACGATGCCGTATTTGAGCTGTCTGCCGAACTCGTTGAAGAAGCCCTCGTAGGTTTCTCTGTCCTTCTTGAGCAGGGAGGAAAGCTCGTTTTTGATTTTCTTCTCAAGAGTGTTCGCAACTGTCTTGAGCTGGTGGTCGCGCTGAAGCACCTCGCGCGAAATATTGAGCGAGAAGTCCTGGCTGTCAACAACGCCCTTTACAAAGCGGAAGTGTTCGGGAAGAAGCTCCTCGCAGTTTTCCATGATAAGAACGCCGCTTGAGTAAAGCTGTAAGCCCTTTTTGTAGTCCTTTGTGTAGTAGTCGAACGGGGTTTTTGAGGGGATGTAAAGCAGAGCCTTGTATGTGACGACGCCCTCGACCGAGGTGGTGATCACCTTTGCGGGCTTGTCGAACGCCATAAACTTGTTGTGGTAGAATTCCTCGTATTCCTCGTCCGTTACGTCCTTCCTCGGACGCTGCCAGATCGGAACCATCGAGTTGAGAGTTTCACGCTCGGTGACTGTCTCGTATTCGGGCTTTTCGCTGTCCTCTGTGCCCTCCTTCGCCTTTGTCCTCGACATATCCATCATGATAGGATAGCGGATGTAGTCGCTGTATTTCTTGACGAGCTCGGAGATCCTGTACTGCTCAAGAAATTCGCTGTAATGCTCGTTGTCGGTATCCTCCTTGATGTGGAGCCTTACGACCGTTCCCACGCTGTCTTTGTCAGCTTCCCTGATGGTGTAGCCGTCGGCTCCCGACGAGCTCCATACGTACGCGCTGTCGGCGCCGTATTTTTTGGTGAGCACATCTACCTTGTCGGCGACCATAAACGCGGAGTAAAAGCCTACGCCGAACTGACCGATGATGTCGATATCGTCCGCCTTTTCGTTCTCCTGCTTAAAGCGGTAAGAGCCTGACGAGGCGATAGTACCGAGGTTCTTGTCAAGGTCGTCCTTGTCCATTCCGATACCGTTATCCTCAATGATAAGCTCGCGGTTTTCCTTGTCAAGCTTGATGAAAACGCGGAAATCCTCTCTCGACAGACCGACCTTGTCGTCTGTGAGCGAAAGGAAGCAGAGCTTGTCGATCGCGTCGCTCGCGTTGGAGATAAGCTCGCGCAGGAAGATTTCCTTGTGAGTGTAAATTGAGTTGATCATCAGATCCAGAAGTCTTTTGGACTCGGATTTGAACTGTTTTTTTGCCATTTCTGTCATCCCTTTAAATATATTATACCTTTATTATACTCCTTTCGTCCGAAAAATTCAAATTTTGAGTATGTACATCTCGCTCGATTTGTCTGTAAAAGTTTTATGCATGAAATTGCACTCAAGTGTGCAATTTTTTCTGTTTTTTGGGGGTAAGTAGAGGGCGCCCCGACCTCGTTTTCCTAACTCCGTAACAAAGCGGAAAAAGGGGAATATAATAGAATGAGCGAAAAACAGAAAGGAGTTCATCAAAATGGCGGCAATAGACGGTAAAATTCTATTAAAGAATAATGATTGCTACAAGGAATACGACAAAATGACCCCAAAGGGCATTGTCGTGCACTCTACGGGAGCGAACAACCCCAACCTCAGGCGGTATATAGCGCCCGACGACGGAATAATCGGCAAAAACGAGTACGGCAACGACTGGAACAGACCGGGCGAGGACGTTTGCGTCCACGCGTTCATCGGAAAGGATAAGAACGGTATCGTCAGAACCTACCAGACGCTCCCCTTTGATATCTGCTGCTGGGGCTGCGGCGGCGGTTCAAAGGGCTCGTACAACTACGATCCCGCGTATATCCAGTTCGAGATGTGCGAGGACGACCTTACAAGCGAGAGCTATTGCAAGGCGGTTTATGAAAAGGCTGTCGCGCTCTGCGTTTATCTCTGTAAGAAGTACAAGCTCAGCGTCAGCAACATCGTAAGCCACAAGGAAGCGAGCGAGAGGGGCTACGCGTCAAGTCACGGCGATCCCGAGAACTGGCTTCCGCGCTTCGGCTATACAATGGACAGGCTCCGCAAGGACGTCAGGGAAAGGCTCGAACCCAGAACGCTCGACAAAAAGGGCTTTAAAAAGGGCGACAAGGGTCTGGGAGTGCTCGCGTTCAAGCAGCTCCTGATCCTTGCCTATGCTAAGGGCTTTGTGAAAACCAGAGTCAAAAACGACGATCTCTACGAGGAAAAAACCGTCAAGGCGGTAAATGAGCTGCTCAAGGGCTTCGGCTACCGCGAATCGGGAACAGCGGGCGAGAGGTTGATCAAAAAGCTTTACCGCAAGCTGAGATAACGAAAGCCGCCGCGTTTTTCGCGGCGGCTGTTTCGCTTTCTGCGATCTTTTTTTCAACGGTTTATTTCTATGTATTTTGCACAAACGGGAACTCGGTTTTTTTAGGTGAATAACTAATTTATTCGACGGCGTTATCTGTGATATAATTAAGTATCCTTATACTGAATCGGGGGATACGATGATGAAAAAATATATCAGCCTCTTACTGACCGCCGTTATGCTTTTCGGTGTGCTTACCTGTGCTCCGACGGCGGTTTTTGCCTCTGACTCCTCAGCTCTGCCGACGGGAGGGTCGGAAGGACAGGAGCCCGACTCCATATCCGAACCGCCTTCCACAGAGCCCGTAACTTCGGGACAGGAGAATGAAACGTCTCAGCCGACCACTTCCGCGGCTACCGATGCTCCGACAGAGCCGCAGACAGTTTCGGATTACATTCTGTGCGGAAGCATCAACGGCAAGGAAACTGAACCTGACGACGGTCTGCGTTTTTCTCCCGATAACACTCTGGAATACAGCTTTACCTCAAGCTCGTATGTTTACGTATACAAGGAGAGTACGCAGGAGCGCTTCTATGCCGACGGATATGTGTCGGGCGAAGTGAGCCGAGTCACTCTCACTAAGGGACCTTACACAAGCTATTCCAGTTCCTTTTCCGTCCCTGCGGCTACGGTGCGTATGCAGCTCACGGAGAATCCCGACGGAACGCTCGACTTTGAATACACTGTTCCCGCAAGCGGCTCAAACGGAAGGTACAGCTGGGAGTTTGATCCCGACTCCGAAACGCTTTATCTTTCGGGCACAAGCGTCACGACAACTTACGGTTGGAGAAACGGCTCGTATTTTTACGAAAAGTACGCTTGGAATTATTTTAAGAAAAACATAAAGCACGTTGTGATCAGCGAGGGCGTTACAAAGCTGGGCTATTCTGTTTTTGACGGATACTCAAGCCTGCAAAGCGTAAGTGTTCCGTCTACCGTTACATCTATCGGCGGTTACGCGTTCAGGAACTGCTCGCTTCTTTCCGAATTGACCTTGCCCGACGGCGTAACGGAAATCGGCGAAAGCGCTTTTTATAACTGCTCAAGGCTCAGTGTTAATATCCCCGCGAATGTCGAAATCATAAATTCGGGCGCTTTCTCCAACAGCGGACTCAGCGGAGAGCTCGTTCTCCCCGCGTCCGTAAAGTCGGTCGGAAGCAGCGCTTTCGATTATTGCGAAATAACCAAGCTCGTCATAAGCGGCGATATTGAGAGCTTCAGCTACGAAGCCTTGTCGAGATGCTATTCTCTGTCCGAGGTTGAGTTTAAGGCAACACCGCACAATTCAAGGCGCACGGCTTGCTTGAATATTATTCCGTCAGCTTGCCCAAAAAATCTCGGCAAGGCGTCAGCCTTACCTTGATTTATTTGTACAACCTGACGAAAAATCTTACTGCGCAATCCGCACACCTGAATTATGCGGTGTTGCCTTAAATCGGGCGTTACTGCCGTATCGGGAATGTTTTTGTTCAATAATTCCTCGGTAATAAAAGTCACCTTACCGAAAAGTGTTAAAACCATTGAAGCCTACGCGTTTGGGAATTGCTCGTCGCTTAAGGAGATCAATCTCCCCGAGGGACTGAAGACAATCGGGGACAGCTCCTTCAGCGAATGCTCGTCGCTTGAAAGCGTTAGTATACCTGCCTCGGTTGAAAGCGTCGGCTACAACGCGTTCTCGCATTGCACGTCTATGACGTCGCTTAATATTTCCTCCGCTGCTACCGAGCTCATGGGCAACGCCTTCGGCACCTGCAGCGCGCTGACAGAGGTCGAGCTTCCCAACGGAACAACAGCAGTTCCCGAATATCTGTTCCCGTACTGCGAAAACCTCAAAAAGGTCACGCTGCCTCAAACAGTTACATCCATCGGTTCTGAGGCGTTTTTGAATTGTAAATCGCTTGAGGATATCGATAACCCCGCTTCGGTCATCTCGATCGGAAGCTCCGCGTTCAGCGGATGCCGCGCTCTTTCCGAGCTTACGCTCCCCGAGGGAGTAAAGACTGTCGAGGATTCGACGTTTTTGAACTGTGTCATGCTTAAAGACCTTACTGTCAACGGAGAACTCACCTCGATCGGTAAAAGCGCCTTCAAAAACTGCCGTTTATTGACCGAATTTACAGTTCCCGCAACAGTTACCTCGATCGGAGAAAGCGCCTTTGAGGGCTGCTCGTCGATTTCGGATTTTACTTTCCCGAAAACTTTCGGGGCGCTCGGCAAAGCTGTTTT
The DNA here is from genome assembly GCA_900316385.1 of uncultured Eubacteriales bacterium. Taxonomy (GTDB): domain Bacteria; phylum Bacillota; class Clostridia; order Oscillospirales; family Acutalibacteraceae; genus Ruminococcoides. The sequence goes on from ONCP01000011.1 coordinate 48,318, forward strand.
AAAGGGCTGTTCCTCACTTGCTCGGGTAACGCTGAGCGATAATCTTTATACTATCGGAGATAACGCCTTTGACGGCTGTTCCGCGCTTGAGAGTATCGACCTTCCCGAGACGTTGCGCAGTATCGGCAACAGGGCGTTCGCCGAAAGCGGATTGAAAAGCCTGACTGTTCCCGATGCTTTTTACAGCTTAGGAGAAGCCGCGTTTTCAGAGTGCTCGGAGCTTTCGGAGATAAATATTCCGTCAGCTGTCCAAACGCTCCCTCGATTTTTTTTACAGGGAAGCGGTATCACCAAAATAGATATCCCGAACAGTGTGACCACAATAGAAATAAGCTCTTTTTATAATTGCGACAAACTCGAGAGGGTGGATATTCCCGAAAGCGTGACAACGATTTACGCAAGCGCGTTTTCCGATTGCGCAGAGCTCAGCTATGTGTTCATACCCGACAGCGTAACAAACATTTTCAGTTACGCCTTTGATGGCTGTGAGAAGCTTGTCATAGTCTGTAATCCCGATTCCTACGCCGAGAGCTACGCTGTCCAAAACAATATCGCGTTTAAGTATATTAATTATTCAGGCAAGCTTGTTGTGAATACGGGCGACAAGTTCAACGGCTTTGTGCTTAAGGCTTCCGATTCACAGGGCAACTCCGTTTCCAGAGTGATCAAGGGAGGAAAGGGAGTTTTCTCGGGCTGCGACAAGCGACTTGAATACAAGGTTGAGCTTATCAACCGTTTCGGCAGGACAATAGCCGAAGAGAATAAAATCAAGCTTACCGACGATATCACGACACTATCCTTTGAGGAGCTTGATTTGCCCGAATATTCCGTAAAGGTATTCGGCGACAACGGCGACGAGGTCGGCGGCTATACCGTCAGCTGGGCTGTGCTTAATCCGCTTTATGTCGAGTCCGATAACGAGATCCTCGCGGGTCTGAATATCGGCGACAGTATTTCCTGCTCCGTCAAGCTCGGCGACGAGCTCAAAAAAACCTATGAGGAGCCCGCGGCGGTGATCACAACCGTCACCGAGAAGCGTGGCGTCGTTGAGATACATCTCAAAAAAGCCGAAACAAAAATCGTCACTATCAAGGCGGTGGATTCCGACAACAAGCCCTTATCCGGCGCGGATATCGATATTGTCCAGAAAATCAGCGCAAAGACCAACACAGCGGCAAACTATACCACGGACGAAAACGGCGAGGTGTCGGTCACGCTCAGAACCATTGAAACCACCGTCAAGGCTTCAAGGCTTTCACATTTTTCCGCTTCGTGGAGCGGAGTTGTAGACGGAAGTGAGATCGTCGTCGTATTAAGGACGATCTCGGGAATGAAATTCACTCCGAATATCCCAGTCAGCTGTATTGAAAACACCGTCGGCTTTTCCGCCGCGACCGAGCCTGTCGCGGATTCGCTGACCTTTGCCGTCAGGAACAAAACGACGGGCACGGCAGTGGAAAGCTTCAGCTACCTTAACGGCTGTATCACTATCCCCGAGGACAAGATCACAAGCGGCGATATTCTTGAATTTACCGCTGTTGACAATAACGGAGTTTATGCCGATGCGGCCGCGGAGGTTGAGTACAAGGGCTCCGACCTCAGCTTCGATATGGAGCTTGCGGAAAAGGGAAGGATCAACGTATCTTATTCCTCAAACAACGACAGAAACCTTGCAATCATATTCAATTCGGACGGAAGCTACGCTCAAACGCTCGACCTCGAAAAGAACGCGCTCAGCGATAACCTCGACAGCGGGGATTATAAGGTCGTCCTCATCGGCTATTCCTCAATGCTCTATAAGGTCAGGTCGGTTTACGACGTCGGCTCCTGCGGACTGGAGGAGAACACACATTATATAACAAGGGACGTAACCGTCAAAAACGGTGAGCTCACAAGCGTTGACGACGCGGCGATACCCGAGTTCAACGACGAGACGATCCTCTTTGTCGATAAGAGCAAAACCTCGCTGAGCGTTAATCCGACGTCGATCGTTGTCGGAAAGCGCTCGACTCTGACGATCAATTATTCCCTGCTTGGCAAGTATGCCGACTCGTGTTCGGTCAGCGCGGTCGAGGTTTACCTCCCCGACGGGTTAAAGCCGTATGAGAACATCGTTGTAAATAAGTTCCATACCTCTGATTTTGAGCTTGACGGAAGCAAGATGATAATTCCCGTAACCGAGAAGTGCGGCAAGCTCGTCATTTCGCTTTTCGGCGAGGCTTACGTTGAGGACGAGAGCGTTTTCGCGAAGCTGAGAATCGAGAAAAACGGCAGCGAGCTTACGCAGCCCATAGGATCGGCGAATATCACCATGAAGGAGAGCTTCTCCGTTCCCGCGAAAACCTCGCTTGCCGAGTTTAACGTTTCGGGAAGCGTAGGCGCGAGAGCGGCGGTCGATATCTACGTAGACGGCAAGCTGCAAAAAACAGTCACCGCCAGCCAGATGGGAAGCTTCAAGACAAGCGTGAAGCTGAGCGATACCTTCAGCCATACTTATCACGAGATAAGGTTCGAGACCGAGAACGCTATGGGGGAGACGTACCGCTCAAAAACCTATGACGTAGAGTTTGAAAAGAACTATACATATGTTGACAGCATTTCGATGAGCCCGAACGGAATGTACGGCGGCTCGGTCAAGCTGTACAGCGCGGACGGTAATTATTCGGGCTCCTATTATTACTGGCCCGGAAAATACGACACTCTTACATATACCGTGGAGTTTGTCGGAACCGTCTCGAATCTGGCAACGTAAAGCTTATTTCCACCGCCTCCAACGGCGAGAAGGTCACTATCCCGCTCAAGCGCGTGGGCGAGACGAGCGTTTTCTCGGGAAAATATACCCATAACCGCAACAACTTCCCCTCGTCGCTTTATGTTCAGTATGACTGCGACAGCGAGGTTTTGTTTGACAGTGAATTCTCCGAATTTAATATCGATCAGCTTAACGAGTATCTTGAGGAGCTTAACGATATTTCTAAAAGTATGGATGATGAGCTGAACGGATTGACCGAGCAGGAGCAGTCGGAGTATCAAGATAACTTATCCGCTTTCTTTGAGGAAAACGGCTTGAGCGGCGGTGAGGATCCCGTAAGCGTCAGCAAAAATGATGACGGTACGGTTGTTTATACCGATAATAACACTTCCGCTTCAAGCAAGAGCAAAACATGGACGGATGAAGCTGCCACCGCGGAAGCTCTTATCGCGAGCGGCTTTGAAAAAATAAAAACATACAGCGAGGAAAGCGAGCTGTATTCAAAATATACGGATAACGGAATCATTGTCGCGAATTTGACTACGCATACTTTTATTTCCATTCAGTATGACGAGGCGGCAATAAATACAAATAACGGTAAAGACAAGGAAGCGACAGGAGAGGCGGATAATAAAGAAAAACTGCAAGGTTCATTACTGGCGGTCGGTACGCTTGCTGACAAAATACAACCAATTGTTAAAAGTATTTACGATACAAAAAACGCTATATTGACTAAAGCGAATCAGATAGTCGTTCAATTTGAAAGAGTTAATATGACCGATCAGGGGCTGTTTTATTACGACAGTATCACAAAGACCTATAACGCGTCAAAGGGTACTGTGGAAATGTATCTTAAAGCCGCTAATATTTTGAAAAGAGTATGTCAGATAGTTGCGGCTTTACAGGTTTTGATTGACGGATATACTTTTGTCGATTATTATTCCAAGCTGGTCAATGCTTATAACAAGTACTGCGATTTGGAATCGGAATACTCAAAATACAAATGCGTGACAGATTATGAATATGAGACTCAGATGTACAATCGTCTGTTATCTATGTCTGAGAATATGAGGTTTTACGGCGCGAGCCTTCTTTCCAGTTTGACATCCTTGGCGTTATCATTAAGCGGCATCAGTACTCTCGATCCCATCATGATAGCCGCGGGAGCGGTGAACACGCTCGCGAGTCTGTTATTGTTCGAGTATGTCACTTACGCGGATACGGAAAATCATGCTCAGGTGGATTTGCAGGAAGCATTAATGCTGTATAACGCGGGAATGAATTATTTATCCAAGCTGGACTGCAAGGAAGAACCGACGACCGAACCCGATACGCAGTCGCCTACAAGCCATACAGAGCCTGCTTCAGGCGGCTCGGGTGATTCGGGCGGTTCAGGCGGCTCGGGAGGAAACTCATCGGGCGGAGACGTTCGCGGTATTCTTGACCCGTCGGGCTTTGTCTACGCGGCTGTGGAAAGTAATCGGCTCGAGGGCGTAAAGGTGACCGCGTATTACAGCGAGAACGCCGACGGAAGCAACGCCGAAATATGGGACGCCGAAGATTTTGACCAGCAAAATCCCTTGTTTACCGATATTCTCGGACAGTACGAATGGTACGTGCCCGACGGTTACTGGCAGGTAAAATACGAGAAGGACGGCTACGAGACCGCGTACAGCGACTGGCTCCCCGTTCCTCCTCCTCAGATGGATGTAAACATCGGACTCAAATCTCTTGAGGCTCCCGAGGTAGGCTCCGCTTCCGCTTATTCGGATTCGGTTGTGATCACATTCAATCAGTATATGAGCACCGAGCTTTCGTCTGATATGATCACTCTTTCCGACGGCTCTCAGACTGTTTCGGGTACTGTCACGCCAATTGATCCCGAGACAAACGAAAATGGCAAGACCTACGCCTCAAAATTCGTCTTTACCCCTGATAACGCGATCAGCGGAACTTATCAGCTTGCTGTCAAAAACGCCGTGAATTACTGCGGCTCCGCAATGGACGATGAGTACTCCGCTACACTGACAGTGAAAACCAAGCCCGAAAGTATCGTAGCGGAAAAGAGTCTTGACGCTTTGATCGGTGTTCCGATCGAAACAGAGCTGGAGCTCGCTCCCGCTATTCCGAACGCGGAGATCGCGGTGATAATTGACAACACCGCCGTTCTCTCCGCTGATAAAGCAACCGTCAAAACCGACGAAAACGGAAAGGCAAAGCTGACCTTTACCGCGTCGCTTCCGGGACTTTCAAACGTTACATATTCTCTCAAGGGCACCGATATTACAGCTTCTACGGTCGTAAACAGCGACTTCAAGCCCGATCCCGTGAAGCTTGACAGAGTTACAGCGTCGATAGCTTCGGGCTCCAATGTGCCTAAGGGGACAAGGCTTGAGCTGAAAAACTCAAACCCCGACGCTAAGATTTATTACACGTTCGATATGAGCTGTCCGTGTCAGATCGATAATGACGCAAGAACGCTTTACACGGAGCCTATCGAGATCAGCGAGGATATGAATCTGATCGCCTATGCGGTTCTGGACGGTTATATCGACAGTACAACGACCTTGTTTGTTTATACTGTCGAGCCCGAAACCCTGCCTGTGACCGAAGCTCCTACGACCGAGCCCGTGACAGAAGAACCTACGACCGAGCCCGTTACACAGGAGCCTACGACTGAGCCTGTTACCGAAGCTCCGACTGTCGCTCCCGCGGCGAAGGACGTTGCCAAGTGTACGATTTCGGGAATCAAGTCTAAGGTGTTTACAGGCAAACCGATCACCCAGAAAATCACCGTCAGATACGGCAAGTCGACCCTCGCGGTTAATAAGGATTACAAGCTTACTTACAGGAACAACAAGAAAGTCGGAAAGGCGTCCGTCATAATTACGGGTATCGGAAATTACAAGGGCAAGATTGTTAAGTACTTTAAGATCATAAAGGCTTATAATCCGATGAAGCTAAAGCTTGTTGCGAAGTCAGTCAGCGCGGCGACACTTAAAAAGAAGTCTCTAACCGTAAAGGGAGCGCTGAAAATCACAAACGCGCAGGGAAAAATAACCTACGCGGCTATCGGAAAAGGCACCTCGAAGGGTATCACGATAAATAAAAAAGGCGTGATCACCGTCAAAAAGGGCGCTTACAAAAAGGGCACGCTCAAGCTGAAAGTCAAGGTCACGGCAAAAGGAAACGCAAGTTACAAAGCTATCACCAAGACGGTAACGCTGAAAATCAAGGTTAAATAGTTTTAGGCAACCTCTAAAAATCCAGTTTCTTTTTCTTAATATCATTCTTAATTCCAAATCAGAAAAAACATATAGAAATATAACCTTTTATATCATTAT
>ONCP01000002.1 GCA_900316385.1 uncultured Eubacteriales bacterium
ACCCCTTGAAGACTACGAGGTTGATAGGCTGCGTGTGTAAGTGCGGTGACGTATTTAGCTTGGCAGTACTAATAGGTCGAGGGCTTGACCACAATTATCATTGGTCTCTTTAATATTTCTCCTTATCCAATCTTTATTCAGTTTTTAGGGTGTTATTTGATCGCCGAGGATTTTCCAAGGCTTTATATCAGACGAAAATATGACGGCTGTTGTGCCGTCGTTTTTCTTTTTATTGACAAATTTCTATAATGAGGTATAATAGTTATATCTTTGAAAGGGAAGTAAGACTATGAGGAATAAAGCAATTCTTATCGGGATCGGTATCGGATTAATTGTGATGTTTGTTGTACTGGGTATTTTCTTTGGCAGACACCCTTCCAAGATGGAAAATCTTTTTAACGACACCATAACCGCTCTCGACAACGAGGAAGGCTTGAAGGAGCTCTTTAACGATTACGCCATAGAAGAGAGCCCCGAGCTTGATAAGGATATCAAGGCTATCAACGAGTTTTATGAAGGTAAAAGCGTTGAGGTCAAGAAGCTCAAGGTCTATCATGAGAGCTCTAACGTTTACCGTATGCACGCGACCGTTGTCACCGATAAGGGTAAGTATTTTGTTTGTATAGGCGCCACTGGCTCGAGAATCGTTGATAATTACGGTATCAGCCAGCTGATTATCGAAAAGAGCAAGGAGTTCCAGAAAAAGAAAATATTTAAGAAGGACGAGTTTGCAAAATACATCAGTCACGCTAAGCCCTACGGTGTTACGATCCGAGTTAAGGGAGACACAAAATAATATTTTTACCGCCGTGAAACATCACGGCGGATTTTTTTGCGAAAAACTATTGACAAATCCATTACTTTGTATTATATTAATTGTACTAGTTGAAATAATACAATTATAACAAATGTTGAAATATGAAAGGAGTGGACAAATGTTTTCGATCGATTTAAGCTCGCGAGTGCCGATTTTCGAGCAGCTTTATAACAATGTTGTCAGGCTGATCTCGCTTGGGGTGCTTGCTCCTAACGACAAGCTTCCGCCCGTCCGAACGCTCGCGACAAAGCTGTCAGTTAATCCGAACACCGTATCAAAGGCATACAAGCTATTGGAAAGCGACGGTTATATATGCTCCGCCGTAGGGAAGGGTTCGTTTGTATCGCCAGATCTGAGCGTAAAAAACGCCGAGAAGGACGCTGCCTTAAAGGGGTTGGAAACTGAGCTGAAAAAATGTGCTTCTCTCGGAGCGACAAAGGACGAGGTTTTTGAGATCGTCGACAAGGTCTTTTGACCTGATTGGAGGTAATTATGATTGAAATAAAGAACGTTACAAAAATGTTTGGTGAACTGAAGGCGCTGGACAGTTTGAATTTCAATGTGTCCGACGGTTCGGTTTTCGGGCTGGTCGGCTCAAACGGCGCGGGAAAGTCAACTCTCCTGCGCGTGATAAACGGAGTGTTTGAGCCTGACGCAGGCGAGGTGCTTATTGAAGGGGAAAATAGCTTTGAGAATCCCTCGGCAAAAGAAAAATGCTATTTTATTCCCGATTTTCCCTATTTTTATAATTCAAGCACGATACAGAACACAGCTTATCTTTACAGAAAGCTTTATCCCGACTGGGACGAGGAATACTTTAACAAGCTTTGCGCGACATTCCCTATCAACACAAAATCAAATATAATCAATATGTCAAAGGGAATGCAGCGTCAGGCCGCACTGATACTGGCGCTGTCAACGCGTCCGAAATATCTTTTCCTTGACGAGATCTTTGACGGACTTGATCCTGTCGTACGTCAGCTTGTAAAGAGAATAATCATCACAAACGTGACCGACAGAAATATGACAGTAATGATCGCGTCTCATAACCTCAGAGAGCTTGAGGACATCTGCGATCACATCGGACTGCTGCACAAGGGCGGCGTTGTTGAGGAGAAAGAGCTCGATAAGCTCAAGCTCGGTATCCACAGGGTCCAGATCGCGTTCAACAGACCTATTGACGAGAGCGTGTTTGAAGGCTTCGATGTAATCAACAAGAGCCGTCAGGGCTCGCTGTTCAGCCTTACGATCAGGGGCGAGTATGAAGAATTTATGCCGAGACTCGAGGCGCTCGAGCCCGCGTTCCTTGAAGCTCTGCCGCTGACGCTCGAGGAAGTATTTATAAACGAAATGGAGGGTGCGGGATATGACATCAACAACCTCGTATAAGAACGTAAAGCAGGGCGCTTCGATCCTCAAGTGGAATGTCAGAAGCAACCTGACGATAATAATTATTTACCTTTCTCTTATTCTGTTTTTCGGAATAATTTATTTTGCGGGAGGACTTTCCGCTCAGACCTTCACAGCCGAAGCTGAGGTGGATTACAATCCGTGGATAGACGCTTCGATCGCGATGGCGTCGATGACGACCTTCCTGTCGTTTGTGTTTATGATCGTGCTCTCGATCAAGGAGTTCTCTTATCTGCACAACAAGCGTAAAACGGATATGTTCGGTTCGCTTCCGATATCACGAAGAGCGCTGTTCATCACCAAATCGCTTTCGGTGTTTCTGATAAGCGCGGTTCCGATGACGGTTGTAATGCTGATATTGATGTTGGTTTCCGCAAACGCGAGCTCTGAAACTGTTATGCACGTCTTTGATCAGAGCCTGAATGTCGGCGACGTACTGCTGAGAACGCTTCTTAATCTTTCGGCGAACATAGCTTTTATCGGATTCCTTTCGGTCTGCTGCGGAAAAACCTCTGAAAAGGTACTGTCCTATATCATAATCAACGGAGCGTATCCTGTGGGAATGCTCCTGCTCCAGCTTCTTCCCTCGTGCTTCCTCTACGGATACACAATGGATTTCAACGAGTATATTTCCTTCGCGCTTTGTCCCGCAATGGCGGGCTTCGCGATAGGCAAGCTTTATTGGCTTGGATTTACCGCGGTGTTCTTTGCGTTTGCCGTGCTGCTTGTCAGAAAAAGAAAGGCAGAGAGCGCGCAGTCGCACTTCGCGTACAAGGCTCCTCAGCTCATCGTAAAGCTTATCATCAGCTTTTCGGTCGGTCTGGCTATGGCGTATCTGTTTGTCGCGCTTTTCAGCGATACAAGCCTCGATATTTTCCGTTTCTGGCTCGGAATGATAATAGGCTCGTTCCTCAGCTTTTTTGTGGTTCAGCTTATCTTTGCGGGCGGCTTTAAAAGGTTCGGAAAAAGTCTGATCCCATACGTTATAATGGTAGCGGCGTTCGCGGCGGTTTTTGCCGTGATCACGGCAGGCTGCTTTGGCTATAACAGTTATGTGCCGAAGGCTGACGAGATCAAGAGCGTAAGCTTTATAAACGGAACGGAGAATATGAATCATAAAAACGAGCTTACGGACAAAAAGGATATCGAAGCGGCGATCAAGCTCCATAAAGAAATAATCGAAAAATATGAGTCATCCGACAAACAGTCTATGCGAGCCGGTACATTTAACGCGATCGGAAGCGCGATATTCTCCAGCGAGAACGGCTATTCGTACGAAATGAGGGGAGCAAGAAGCGAAGTATGGGATGATATGGGGGGATTCCAAAATTACAGTATTACCTACACCCTCAATAACGGAGCGACAGTCACGCGACGTTACGGCTATCTGAACGGCCACGACTTCTCAAAGGAGGCGCAGGAGGTTTATAACAAAGGCGCAAACCCGTTGTTTATGCTTGACGAAAGCGAAGCGAGTAAAGTAGAGATATATAACTGGGGTGAAGAAGCTGATGAGGCCGATGAGTTTTTGGGATATGACAACAGCTATTTTGAGCAGGCGGACAACAGGCTTGAGCTTATCAAAACCGTTAAGGAGGAATACGGGAAATACGGAATGAAGGGTGATCCGTCTGATATAGAGATCGATATCAGCTACGGAAAACCGCGTTATAACAAAAGGTTCGATTATTATGAGGACGAGATAACAGTCAGTCTTTACGTTCCCGAAACCTACAAAAAAACACTCGCGCTGATAAAAAAGGGCGAGGAAAAAGAATGACACGGCGGCTCCCGAAAGGGAGCCGTTTTTCCTCGTTGGCTGAAAGAGGTCATCCCCGTAAGACGAGAGGGACGACATCTTTTTACTTGACCGAAGTCTCAGTTTGCGGTAAAATTAAAGGGATACAGATGACAGAAAGGAGAAATACCGATGGGTAAGATTTTTAAAAATTTTCTGCCGTACTGGAAGTCGGTGCTGATAATAATCGTTCTGCTTGTTATCCAGGCTTGGTGTGATCTCGCGCTTCCGCAGTACACCTCCGAAATTATCGACACGGGGATCCAGAACAGCGGCATTGAACATATTCTGCCCGAGAAAATCACTCTCGGTGAATACAATACGGCGCTTGCCTTTATGACAGAAAAAGAACAAAAGGATTTTGAGAAAGCCTACGGTAACGACGGAAAAAGCGACATCGGTCAGAAAACGGCGGCAGAGGGCGACAACACCTTTTACATCCTGAAGGAAACAGATCAGGAAAAGCTCGACGCGCTTGACGAGGAGCTGATCATTCCGATCGTAATGAATTACCAGTGCTCCAAGCTTCCCGTTGCGTCGCTCAAAAAAATATCGGGAAACGTTCCCGAGGCAGCTCTCGAGCAGTTGAAAAAAACAACGATCGAGCAGGAGGACGAAAACGGCAAAAAAACCAAGGTGGAGTGCGTTGACGCGCGTCCGCTGATCATCGGAATGAGAGCGCAGGGCTCGGGAGACGAGCAGCTTCTCGGGATGAGAAAGCAAATGAAAAAGCAGATCGACGCGCTCGGGACCGATACTATGATGAGCACGGGCAAGGCGTACGCCAAGGAAATGGACAAGCTGGCGGGAGTTGACCTCGACGAGCTCCAGACAAGCTATCTTTGGGCGGCAGGTCTGAGAATGACCGTTATCGCGCTCATCCTTACAGCGGCGGCGGTGATGGCAGGCTTCTTTGCCGCCAGAGTCGGCGCAGGAGTCGGAATGAGCCTGAGAACAAAGGTGTTCAAAAACGTTATCGGCTTCTCAAACGCCGAGATAGACCGCTTTTCGACAGCTTCTTTGATAACACGCTCCACAAACGATATCCAGCAGATACAGTTTGTGTCCGTAATGCTGCTTAGAATGGTGCTCTACGCGCCGATTATCGGCATCGGCGGCGTGATCAAGGTCGCGGGCACGGGAGCCTCGATGGGATGGGTGATCGCGCTCGCTGTCGGTGTGATTATGGCTACCGTAGTATTGCTGATATTGATCGCAATGCCCAAATTCAAGCTTATGCAAAAGCTTGTTGACCGTATCAATCTTGTTTCGCGCGAAATACTCACGGGTATTCCCGTTATCAGAGCTTTTGTCAGAGAAAAGCGCGAGGAGGAAAGATTTGACGAGGCGAACATCGCCCTTACAAAGACAACGCTGTTCACAAACCGAGTTATGACGTTTATGATGCCGATAATGACGGTTTTTATGAACTTTGTTTCGGTGCTTATCGTCTGGGTAGCCTCGGGCAACATTAACGACGGCAATATGCAGGTCGGCGAGATGACCGCCTTCATCACCTATTCGATGCAGATCATCATCAGCTTTTTGATGCTCACGATGATGTCGATCTTCCTCCCGAGAGCGGCAGTCGCTGCGGGCAGGATTGACGAGGTCATCAGAACGGAATCAACCGTTACCGACAGCAAAACCGCTCAAAAGCTTGAAACACGCGGCGGAGTAGTAGAATTTAAAAATGTTTCGTTCAGATATCCCGGAGCCGAGGAGGACGTGCTCAGCGGTATATCCTTTAAGGCGCTGCCCTCGCAGACGACTGCGATCATAGGCAGCACGGGCAGCGGAAAGTCGACTCTTGTCAACCTGATTCCGCGTCTTTATGACGTGACCGAGGGAGCGATCACGGTGGACGGTATCGATATCCGTGACCTTACAATGAAGTCGCTGAGAGATGAGATCGGTTACGTTCCCCAGAAGGGAATCCTATTCAGCGGAACCATCGCTTCCAACCTGCGCTTCGGCGATCCCGACGCGACCGACGCTCAAATCGAGAAAGCCGCCGAGATCGCGATGGCGACTGAGTTTATTGAGAACAAGCCTGACGGCTACCAAAGCGAGATCGCGCAGGGCGGCACGAATGTTTCGGGAGGTCAGAAACAAAGGCTTTCTATTGCCCGAGCGATCGCGAAGAACCCTAAAATTTATATTTTTGACGACAGCTTCTCGGCTCTTGATATGAAAACCGACAAGCAGCTCAGGCGCGCGCTCGGCGAGAATGTCGCCGACAGCACGGTCATCATTGTGGCGCAGAGAATCTCAACGATTCTCGACGCGGAGCAGATCATAGTCCTCGACGAGGGCAGGATCGCGGGAATCGGAACGCATAAGGAGCTTTTGAGAAGTTGTCCTGCATATGTCGAGATAGCAAAATCCCAGCTCTCGGAGAAGGAGCTCGGCTTGGGAGAGGAGGTTGAGCGTAATGGCTGAACCTCGCAGAAGAGGCCACGGCGGCGGTCCCGGAATGGCTCCCGTCGAGAAGGCAAAGGACTTTAAGGGCTCCGTAAAGAAAATCGTCAAGTACATTGGACGATATAAATTCGCGGTGCTCATCGTAATGATCTGCGCGGCCGCCTCAACCGTTTTTTCGGTTGTCGGACCCAAGATACTCGGCGGCGCGACTACGGAGCTCGCCTCGGGTCTTATGAAAAAGATTCAGGGCACGGGCGCGATCGATATGGACGCGATCGCCAATATCCTCGTGATCGTTATAGCGATTTACATTGTCAGCGCGGTGTTTATGTTCATTCAGGGCTGGCTGATGACAGGGATCACTCAAAAAATCTGTTACCGACTGCGCAGAGAGATCTCCGAAAAAATCAACCGTATGCCGCTCAAATATTTTGAGAGCAGAACCTACGGCGAGGTGCTGTCGCGCATAACCAACGACGTCGACACGCTCGGAATGGGACTTAACCAGAGCGTCACCCAGATCATCACCTCTGTGTGCTCGGTGATCGGCATTCTGATTATGATGCTCTCGATTTCGCCGCTTATGACGCTTATCGCGATAGTGATACTGCCCGTTTCGGCGTTTTTGCTGAGCTTTGTGGCTAAAATTTCTCAGAAGCACTTCCGCGACCAGCAAAAATACCTCGGCGAGATCAACGGAATAGTTGAGGAAAGCTACGGCGGACATCTTATTATCAAGGCGTATAACAAAGAGGACGAAACCGTTGAGGACTTTGAAAAAACAAATAAAAAGCTCTACGACTCCGCGTGGAAATCACAGTTCCTGTCGGGTATGATGATGCCGATAACGATGTTTGTCGGCAACCTCGGGTACGCCGCGGTCGCGCTTTCGGGCGGTCTGCTCGCGATCCAAGGCGTTATCACCGTCGGAGATATTCAGGCGTTTATTCAATATGTAAAGAACTTTACCCAGCCGATCCAGCAGATGTCACAGGTAATAAATCAGGTTCAGTCGATGGCTGCGGCGGCGGAAAGAGTTTTTGAGTTTCTCGAGGAGGAAGAGGAAGTCCAGATCGTCGATAATCCCGTCGATGTAAACACGATCAAGGGCGATGTTGAGTTTGACCACGTAAAATTCGGATATAATGAAAATAAGATCATTATCAATGATTTTTCCGCGAAGGTAAAGCAGGGTCAGCGTATCGCCATCGTCGGACCCACGGGCGCGGGCAAGACCACAATGGTCAAGCTGTTGATGAGATTCTACGACGTGAACGGCGGAGCGATCAGGCTCGACGGACACGATCTGAGGGATTTCAACCGCCGCGAGCTTCGCGACGCGTTTGGAATGGTGCTTCAGGATACATGGCTCTTTAACGGCACCATTATGGAAAACATCCGCTACGGAAGGCTCGACGCTACCGACGAAGAGGTAAAGGCTGCCGCAAAGGCAGCTCACGCGGACAGGTTCATCCGAACTTTGCCCGAGGGCTATAAAATGGTGCTCAACGAGGACGCCTCGAACGTCAGTCAGGGACAGAAGCAGCTCCTCACGATCGCCAGAGCGATCCTCGCGGACAACCCGATCCTCATTCTCGATGAGGCTACCTCGTCTGTTGATACGCGAACCGAAAGCCGTATCCAGAGAGCCATGAACAACCTTATGAAGGGCAGAACCAGCTTTATCATCGCTCACCGCCTTTCCACAATAAAGGACGCCGATATGATACTCGTTATGCGCGACGGCGACATAGTTGAGCAGGGCACTCACGACGAGCTTCTCGCTCAAAACGGCTTCTACGCCGAGCTGTACAACAGCCAGTTTGAGGAGTAAAAGTTATTACATATTTATAACTTTACAATTGAGATAATTGGTAGTATAATCATAGTGTGTAATTATGCAGGTAATAATCTGAAAATTCTGGATTTAAGGGGATTTTAAGAAATGATGACAATACCGTTCTCTCCTCCCGACATAGGGCAGGACGAGATTGACGCAGTTGCAGAGGTGCTAAGATCGGGTTGGATCACAACCGGACCCAAGACAAAGCTCCTTGAAAAACGAATCGGAGAATACTGCCACACGGGACAGGCTGTTTGCCTTTCCTCACAGACCTCCTGCGCAGAAATGACATTGAGGATCCTCGGCGTAGGCCCGGGAGACGAGGTTATCGTTCCCGCCTACACCTATACGGCGACCTGCTCAATCGTGTATCACGTCGGCGCAAAGGCGGTTATGATCGACTGCAAGCCGGGCACCTTTGAGATGGACTACGACAAGATGGAGGCTGCTATCAATGAGCGTACCAAGGTGATAATTCCCGTAGATCTGGCAGGCGTGGTCTGCGATTATGACAGAATCTACGAGGCAGTCCGCAATCAGCGCGAGAAATTCCGCCCCAAGGGCAAGCTTCAGGAGCTTTTGGGCAGAGTTATCGTTATGGCGGACGCGGCTCATTCGCTCGGCGCCAGATGGCACGGTCAGATGTGCGGCGAGATCGCCGATTTCACTAACTTCTCGTTCCACGCAGTCAAGAATATGACGACCGCCGAGGGCGGCGCGGCAGTTCACAGACTTCGCGGAAGGATCGATGAGGAAAAAATCTATAAGCAGTATATGCTGTGGTCGCTTCACGGTCAGACCAAGGACGCTCTAGCAAAGAATCAGGGCGCCTCGTGGGAGTATGACGTTGTGAATACACAGTATAAGTGTAATATGCCCGATATCCTCGCGGCGGTCGGTCTGGCTCAGCTTGACCGATATGAGGGAATGCTTGCCCGACGTCACGAGCTTATCAAGAGATATGACGAGGCGTTCAAGGAGCTCGACATCCAGACTCTCCGCCACACAGGCGAGAATCACAGAAGCTCGGGACACCTTTACTTCGTACGTTTCCTCGGCAAGGACGCGGCATTCAGAAACGAGTTTTACAACCGTATGGCGGAAAAGGGCGTAATGTGCAACGTCCACTTTAAGCCTCTTCCCATGCTTTCGGCGTACAAGAACAAGGGCTTTGATATCAAGGACTATCCCTACGCCTATAATATGCACAAGAACCAGCTTACTCTTCCGATGAATTCGACCATCACGGATGATGAAGCGCAATATGTAATAGATACCTTCAAAGAAGTCTACGACAGTATGATCAACAGATAACGCTCTTGATTTTGTAAAGGAATGAGATTGTGAAAGAGCTGTTAGAGAAACGGATGAACTTAATACTTTTGGCGGCGGTGCTGATAGTTGCCCTCGCGATCGGTATTCCGACGGGCTTCCGCAGCTGCTCGACCTCGACCTCGACCAGCGAGATCCCTACCACGGCTCCCGTCACCTCGTCTCCCGACGAGGAGGACACGACCTCACCCACCGAGAAGGCGACCGTTATCGAGGCGACCGTTAAGGTGGCAAAGAAAAAGGCAAACAAGCCTAAATCCGAAAAAGCCGAAAAAACGACTAAAGCCTCCGAGGAAACTAAGGCAACGGAAGCCGAAACAACGACCGAGCCGACCGAAGAAACCACGGAGCCAAGGATTTTCGCGACAGCGGAGCCTGTTGAGTACGCGGCTTCCTACGATGATCAGTGGGACGCGGGCTTTTTGGTCGCGATAGATAATCCCGACGAAGATTACTACTGTCCTCACGTCGAGCTTACCGACAAAAACCGCGATCTGCTTGAAAGACTTTGTATGGGAGAGTACGGCTCAGGCGGCTTTACGGGTGCGGCAATGATAGCTCAAGCGGTCAAAAACGCCATGTATTACTACGGCTATACCGACGTGGCTACGGTTATTTCGGAATTGCATTACACGGGCTCTACCTCGATCGAGGCGACAAAGAGCGTCAAAGACGCCGTTACCTATGTTTTTGATATGGACAAGGACGCGATCCAGCACCGTATACTCTATATGTATAACCCAAAGCTGATGAGCGAGGGCTTCTCCGATTTTCATGAAACCCAGCGCTACATATGCAATTTCGGCGACGTAAGATTCTTTGACGATTAAAACCAAAGCAAAAAAGACGGCTCAAAACCCGTTACGGGTTTTGAGCCGTTGTTATATTTCAAAGCAGCTTTGTTATCTTCTTGAAAGTATTTCCTTCGCGATATATACAGGCCTTCCCTTGCTTTGGATATAAGTTTTGGCAAGGTATGAGCCGATAATACCGATACAGAAAAGCTGTAATCCGCCGAAGAACAGGATCAGCGTAACAATGGTAGCGTAACCGCTGAACGCCTGATTGAAGAAAATCCTCTGGATGATTACTACGATCAGGTAAACGATCGAAGCGAAGGTCGCCAAACCGCCGATGTAGGTCGCGATGCTGAGCGGCTTGGTGGAGAACGCCGAAATTCCGCTCAGAGCGTATTTAACAAGCTTTCTGAAGCCCCACTTTGTTTCGCCCGCGTTGCGCTCCTGAACCTCGTAGGGGATAAACTTGGTATTGAAGCCGATCCAGCTGAAAATACCCTTTGAAAAGCGGTGATATTCGCTCATCTGGAGGATAGCTTCGGCGACGTTCCTTTTGAAGGTCCTGAAATCACTCGCGTCGGCGTGAAGCTCGACTTCGCTGAGCATATTGATAACCTTGTAGAAGCCCGTTTTAAAGCCTGTCATGATAGAGCTTTCCTTACGCTTGTCCTGATAAGCGGCGACGCAGTCGTACTCGGGCTCGGTTTCCAGAATATCAAGCATTTCAAGCACAACCTCTGGGCGCTGCTGCAGGTCTGCGTCGATCAGCGACACATAATCGCCGACACAGTTCTTTAACCCGGCGTAAATCGCGCTTTCCTTGCCGAAGTTGCGGCTGAAGGAAACGACGGTAATGTTGCTCTCGGTTTTTTCGTTGTAAAGCTTTTTCAGACGGCTAAGCGTCTCGTCCTTACTACCGTCGTTAACAAAAACAAATTCGTAATCAAAGCCCTTGCCCGCGAAAGCCTTGACGCATTCCTCGTAAAAGAGCTCAACATTATCCTGCTCGTTGTAGCAGGGAACAACTAAAGAAAGTTTCATAACAGCACTCCTCTTTATTATCTCAAAATAATACATTATAATTTTATCACAAATTTATATAATGTCAACTTATTGTTTTATTTAGTTTAGTGTGGTAGAATAGTAATACCAATCGACTGAATTATGAAGGTGATCATATGAATATTTCGGATATGTATAAAAGCGGCAAAACCGTGCTTTCGTTCGAGGTGTTTCCGCCCAAGAAAACCTCGCCGATCGAGTCGGTGTACGGCGCTCTTGACGAGCTTACTGCGCTGAACCCTGCCTATATCAGCGTTACCTACGGTGCGGGCGGTACCGCGGCGGACAATACTATCGCGATAGCGTCCAGGATACGCAACACCTACAATATTGAAACGATCGCTCACCTTACCTGTGTCAACAGCGACAGAAATCAGGTGAAGGATGTGCTCGAGAAGCTGAGAGAGAATAATATTGACAACGTTCTTGCCTTGCGCGGCGACAGGATCCCCGACGTTGAGCCTAAAACCGATTTCAGATACGCAAGCGAGCTCACCGCGTTTATCAAGGAGCTCGGCGGCTTTCATATCGCAGGCGCGTGTTACCCTGAAACTCATCCCGAAGCCCCCGACGACGTAACGGATATCATAAACCTCAAAAAGAAGGTTGACGCGGGAGCGGAATTTCTGATTTCTCAGCTCTTTTTCGACAACGATATTTTTTATAAATTCCAAAAGCGCTGTCTGATCGCAGGGATAAACGTCCCGATCGAGGCGGGAATTATGCCTGTCATTAATAAAAACCAGATCCAGCGTATGGTTTCGCTTTGCGGCGCCTCTCTGCCCTCAAAGTTCTCGAAGATAATGACGCGCTTCGGCGACAATCCCGAGGCGCTACGCGACGCGGGTATCGCCTATGCGATCGATCAGTGCGTAGACCTGATATCCAGCGGAGTCAGCGGTATACACCTCTACACAATGAACAACCCGTACGTCGCGCGAAAAATCACCGAGGCTATCGGCAAGCTGTTATGATAAAGCTGGAAAAGATCAACCGCGCAGAAACGCTCAGGTACCTTGGCAACTCATCCGCTTCCGTTGACGGGAGGATGACCGCGTTGCTTGACAAGTGCGAGGGCGAGCTGCTCGGAGCGCTGAATATAAAATATTTATACAAAATCCTGCCCGCGAAGGACTGTCCGATCATTGTCGGCGAGTCCGCGCGGGCTCACCTTGAGGGCTGCGACAGGCTGTGCGCGGTCTGTCTGACGCTCGGCGCCGAGGTTGACAAGCTTATCCGTCAGGCAAGCGTCAGAGATATGGCGGAGGCGGTCGCGCTCGACGCTATGGCAAGCTCTGCTGTGGAGAGCGCTCTATGCGAGCTTGACGAGGTTATCGCCGCCGAAAGCCGCGGCAGTTTTCTTACGTGGCGTTTTTCCCCAGGCTACGGAGATTATCCTCTGGAGCTTCAGCGGGAGCTGTTAACAATGCTGGACGCTCAACGCAAAATCGGACTCTGCGCCGACGACAGCTCTGTTTTGACCCCGTCTAAGTCTGTTACCGCGATCATGGGCTTGAGCGGGACGCCCTTGGAAAAGCGGCGGCAGGGCTGCGCGGTCTGCAATATGAAAGAAAAATGTAAATTCCGAAAGGCGGGAACACGCTGTGAATTTTAACGATCTGATGAAAAACGAATATATACTTCTCGACGGAGCGATGGGCACAATGCTCCAAAAAAGCGGATTGAAGCTCGGCGAGATTCCCGAGACGTTAAACATTGAGAGCCCCGATACGGTTATTGATATTCACAGGCAATATCTTGAAGCTGGCGCTAGCATTATAGCCGCTAACACCTTCGGAGCGAACGGATACAAGCTCAAGAACTGCCCGTATTCCGTAGATGAGATCATAAAGGCAGGGATAAAAAACGCGAAAGAGGCTGTCGGAGACAGGGCGCTTGTCGCGCTTGATATCGGTCCCGTCGGTCAGCTGCTTGAACCCGCGGGCAGTCTGAGCTTTGATAAGGCTTACGACTATTTTAAGGAAGAGATACTTGCGGGAAATGAAGCTGACGTTATTTATTTCGAGACCTTTACCGATCTGCTTGAGGTAAAGGCGGGCGTGCTCGCCGCAAAGGAGAACAGCGACAAGCCCGTTATAGTGTCGATGACCTTTGAAAAAAACGGCAGGACCTTCGCGGGAGCCTCGGTCAGAAGCGCCGCGCTTACGCTTTCAGGCCTCGGTGTAGACGCGCTGGGCGTAAACTGCTCGCTCGGGCCCGAGGAGCTGGAGCCGATCGTCAGAGAATTTACCGCATGGACTCAGCTTCCGATCTTCGTTAAGCCGAACGCGGGACTGCCTGATCCTAACTCAAACGAATACGACGTTTCGCCCGAGCAGTTCGCTGATTGTATGGACAGGCTCGCAGACCTCGGAACCGTCAAGCTTATCGGCGGCTGTTGCGGAACAACGCCCGAGTACATCAAAAAGCTCGGCGAGAAAATAAAGAATAAGACCAAATCAAACGGAGATCATATAAAAGCCTCGAAAAAGAAATTCGCTGTTTGCTCGGGCACTACCGCCGTTGAGCTAAGCGAGCCGAGAATAATCGGAGAAAGGATCAACCCCACGGGCAAAAAGCTCTTTAAGGAAGCGCTCAAAAATAACGACATCGACTATATCCTTTCTCAGGCGATAAGTCAGGTCGAGGCGGGAGCGGACATTCTTGACGTAAACGTCGGTTTGCCCGAAATCGACGAGACCGAAATGCTCGTCAGAGTTGTAAAGGCGCTCCAATCCGTCGTGGATGTTCCTCTCCAGCTTGATTCGACAAAGCCCGAAACGCTTGAGGCCGCGCTCAGGATATACAACGGAAAGCCGATCGTAAATTCCGTCAACGGCGAAGCAAAGTCGCTTGCCTCAATATTGCCG
This sequence comes from uncultured Eubacteriales bacterium, assembly GCA_900316385.1. Taxonomy (GTDB): domain Bacteria; phylum Bacillota; class Clostridia; order Oscillospirales; family Acutalibacteraceae; genus Ruminococcoides. Next base: position 14,354 of record ONCP01000002.1, read on the forward strand.
CTTGTTAAGAAGTACGGAGCGGCGGTCGTCGGGCTTACTTTAGACGAAAACGGTATCCCGAAAACCGCGGAGGGGCGTTTTGAGATCGCCGAAAGGATCGTAAACGCCGCGAAAGCGCACGGGATCGACCCCGAGGACGTTTATATCGACTGCCTCACGCTCACCGTTTCGGCAGAGCAGTCGGGCTGCCGTGAAACGCTCAAAGCGCTTCACAGGGTCAAAACCGAGCTTGGATGTAAAACCTGTCTCGGTGTTTCAAATATCAGCTTCGGTCTCCCGAACCGTCCGCTTGTCAACCATATTTTCCTTACTATGGCGCTTGAGGAGGGGCTTGACCTTCCGATCATCAATCCAAACGACGAGGATATGACTGGCGCGGTCAGAGCCTACAAGGTGCTCGCCGATATTGACAAAAATTCAACCGAGTTCATCGCTCATTATAACGACGTAAAAACCGAAAAACCTGTCATAAGATCCTCGCGGATCACGCTCGCAGACGCGGTGAGAAACGGGCTGAAAGGCGAGGCCGCCGCGATAACCGAGAAGGAGCTCGAAAAAACCGACGCTATGGAGCTTGTGAACAATGAGCTGATCCCCGCTCTGGACAAGGTGGGCGAGGATTTTGAGAAGGGAAAGATATTTCTTCCTCAGCTCATTCAAAGCGCGAACGTGGCTCAGCAGTGCTTCGAAGTCATCAAGAAAAACCTTGCAAAAACAGACGCACAGCCCGTCAGCAAGGGAAAAATCATCCTTGCGACGGTCAAGGGCGATATCCATGATATCGGTAAGAATATCGTCAAGGTTTTGCTCGATAATTACGGCTACACCGTCGTTGACCTGGGCAGGGACGTAGCTCCCGAGCTGGTCGTAAAGACAGCGTTGGAAATGGATATCAGGGCGATCGGACTTTCGGCGCTGATGACCACCACGCTCAAAAGTATGGAGGAGACCATAGCTCTCGTCAAAAGCACCAAGGGGCTTGAGGACTGCGTGTTCCTCGTGGGCGGAGCCGTGCTCACGCCCGAGTACGCCGCGAAGATCGGCGCGGATTACTATTGCCGAGACGCTAAGGAAAGCGTAGACGCCGCTAAAAAAATCTTCGGCTAGGAGCGTTTCGCAACCGAAGAATATGAAAAAAAATCAGCGCAATACAAACGATTGCGCTGATTTTTTTGGATGAAATTGTGTGAACTGCTTATTGCAGTGTGTGCCGCGCCTCTTTAGCGCAATTATATTCTACAACAAATCAACGGAAAAATCAACAAATCTACCATAATGTAATCGCGTAATGGATAATCTGTAAGAGTTAATTCTTTAATGAATAATAAGGGAACAAAAGGGTAACATTTTGTTACGAACAATAGTTCGAGGTTAAAAAAGAATTACATATATTATGCCGAATACTGTTGCCATAGACTGATATAGGCATAAACAGGGGAGCTTTTCGGAAGGATATTGAGCCCCAGCTCCGAATATACGGCGGTTGATTCGTATTGGATCCGCTCGTCAACGCCCGTTACATAGATCGGCAGCTGCGAATTTTTGCAAAAATCAATAAAAGCGGAGTTTTCTGTCGGGAGGGTCCCGCTGTGATATGTTTCGAGCAAGATCGCCTTGTAACCGTCCGCGCGCGGAGGAAGAATTGCGGGATAAGCCCTCATATACAAAACGGGCGAGCTTTTGCTGAAACCGATCCGACCGAGAGACGCGCGCCGTGACGGTTCCGAAACGCGCCTGAATACGCCGTTCTCAAAATATCCGAAGCACCCTTCGAGAGCTTCAAGCCTGTCGGAGTAGCTTTGGTGAGGAAGCAGACGATCTCCGAGATGTATCTCGGGCAGGCAGTTTTCGTTGCGGTAGCTGACAAACACGCCGCCGATTTTTTGTTTGATGAACTCGACCGCGTATTTTAGATTATCGCGTCCGTTCGATCTCGGATCGTCAAGCGTGTAGTTTCCCGAAACGAGCACAACGGGAGCGTCGGCGCCGCCGTAAGCGAGCGCGAGAGCCGCGGCGGAGTACTGGAGCGTGTCGGTGCCGTGAAGAATTATTATTCCGTCGTAATCCTTTTCAAGCGCGTCGCCTGTGGCTTCGCATAGAGCGGTGAGCGTGCTTCCGTCAAGCTGCTCGGAAAGAATAGTGAACGGATCGAACGTTTCAAGCTCCGCCTCGCCGCCTATCAGATCAAGAAGCTCGTCCCTGCGAGACTGTGAAAGAGATATATAGCCGTCCTTCGGAGCGCTCAGAATAGTTCCGCCCGTGATAATGACAGCGAGCCTCATTTTACAGTGACCTCGATCCTGATCTTATGCGCGGTTTTTGTGTAACCCTCGATCGGGTCAACGTCGACGATGACCATAGTTTTGCCCTTGCCTTTGGCTGTTATAACGCCAAGCTCGTCTACGGTGACGACGTCGGTATTCTGCGATTTAAAGCGGAAGTATGTTTGTACAAGAAGCTTGCCGCCCTTATCGATCAGCTTGTCGGAAACATCCGTATAGACCTCGCCTTTTTTGATTGTGAGGTAAAGCGGGTTTTCTGTGCCGTCGTAATAGCCGTACACATCGCCGTCGATGTTGCTTTTTGCGGAGGAGCAACCTGTGTTGAACGCCTTGACATAGTATTTGTAGGATTTGATGCTCTCAACGTCCCTGTCCTTATAGCTTGTCGAAGCTGTTTTGGCGATACGCTTAAAGCTGTTTTTGTTCTTAAGAGAGCGGTAAATCAAGTAGCATTTCGCGTTTTTGATCTTGCCCCATGTCAGAGTGATCCCGTCCATATCCATAAGCTCCTCAGCGGCGATTGTAGGACACTCAAGGAAAATATAAGATTTGACAGATGAATAAGCTCCGTCTGTTTTGCCGATCTTGGCCTTGACCTTAAATTCGTACTCGGCGCCCGAGGCGATGTTGTCGTGGTCAAAGCTTTTAGCTTTTCCGCGGTACAGTACGGTGTATTTTTTTGCGTTCTTCTTTTTTCCCAAAAGCACGTAGCAGGTCGCCTTCTTCACACCTGTCCAGCTTGCTTTTACGGAAAAGCGAGTGTTTGAGAGCTTCAGCGTGGGAACCGAAACTCGCAGGAGCGATTTTTGGTTGCTTGGCAAAGAGCGGCCTTTTTTGTTGAACGCCTTTATTTTGTAAGTGTGCTTTGTGCCCGAAACCGCGCTCTTGTGCGTGTAGGAGGTAGCCTTCACAGTGGCGATCACCTTGAAGGGCGCCTTATCGGTTTTTCTGAAAACATAGTACCCGTCGGCATTTTTAACGGCGCTCCATTTTATCAAAGCGCCTTGCGCGGCGTTTTTGACTGATAAAAGCTTCGGCGCGGCGGGCTTTGCCAACGCGGAAGCGGGAACGGCAAGGCTCAGGAGTAAGGCAAACAAAATAATTGCGGAAATAAACTTTTTCATATGATCAATCCTTGAAAAGAAAAGCGGGTACCGAATTGGCACCCGCAATTTTTAATTTTGAATTTTACGCAACAGTGATTTCGAGAATTACGTCACGGTTGGTGAGTGTTGTGAGAAGGTCGTCCTTGATCTGGTTGTCAACGATGGTCTTAACCGCGTCGGTTACGTGGATTGTAACCTTGGCTGTGCCTGCCTTCTTAGCGGTGATAACGTTATCGTCAATGCTGATCACGTCGGAGCCCTCTGTGATGATAACATCATAGTTGCCGCCGAAGCTGTAATAATCGGAGAGATACTTGCCCTCAGCATATGTATCGCCAACCTTGAAGCTGAGCGGAACGTGATAATTTCTCTGATCATCGAAGTATGCGGGTGTAGAACCGAAGGTCTGAACAAATCTGTCAGCGCTTAAAGCGGACTCGCTGTCGCCCTTAACGGCTGTTACCTTGTAGCGGTAAGCGGAAGGATTGGCAATGATGTCTGTATCAACGAAAGCAGCCGCTGTAACGTTGGCAATCTTTACATAATCCTCATCTGTGCACTTCTGACGATAAACGTTGTAGGAAACAGCGCCTGTCGCGGCAGCCCACTTGAGGGAGATGTTGCGGGTGTCAAGAGTCTTAACAGCTGTGAAGCCTGTTACAGCCTGGAGACGTGTGATGGACTCTACAACGGATACTGTGGAAGAAGCTTTGGTAGCGTTGTTGTAGCCTGTTACACGATAGGAATAAGTTGTTCCCGCTACGGCAGTCTTATCTGTATATTCAAGACCTGTAACGGTCGCGAGCTTGGTGAAGGAACCGGAAGTAGCGCGCTCAACAATGAAATTGTCCGCGCCTGTTCTCTTTACCCAAGTCAGCTTTACGCCGTTCTTCTGGTTTGTGAGAGAGGTGATAACAGTGAAGTTAACGCGGCAGCACTTAACGGTAGAGGAGAAAGCACCCTTCTTTGTGCCGTTGATAGCTCTTACCTTGTAAGAGTAGGTATGTCCGCCTGTAACGCTGTAATCACGGATAGAGGTCTTGTTTGTGATCGCAAACTGTTTGCTGCCCTTGTAGATCTCGTAAGTTTTGGCGCCCGAAACCTTTTTGAAGGAAATAACGAGCGAATGGTTCTGGTTTACTACCTTAACGCCGGTGGGAGCCTTGAGGGTCGCAGCGGACGCTGAAACGGAGCAAACCGCGAACGCAGAGATTACTACGAGTACCGCAAGCAGTGTGCTTAAAAGTCTTTTTGATGTTTTCATTGAGATTATCCTCCTTGAGTTGATATCAATACACTTTAGATTATATCATTAATGTATTTAAAATGCCATTGACATTTTGCACAGAAAATAAAGGGTTGCTTTGGTGATTGTGCAATATAAACACATATAAAAGCAGATTCTCGTTATGGATTTTATCTAATCTTCCAAAACAAAAATCAAATAGCGGACTTGCGCCGAATGTGATTATGAGCGATCCAGAGCGCCGCGGAAATCACGATAAATACGATACCGATAACCAAAATATCGTTCAAAAAGCCCTTGAGCATCGCGCCGTAAAGGTCGCTCAGGGAACGCGAAAGAACCGATAATCTTTTCAAAGCTCCCGAGATATAAACAATCAGCGGGAACGAGACAAGCAAAAGTCCCGACGACGCGGTCGCGGTATAGATATATCTTAACGACTTGTGCTTCCATTCGTTGGTCAAAAGCAAGACTACGACGATCCCCGCCGCGAGCAGAACCGAAACGATCAGAACAGCGGTAAAGATCCCGTCGGCTTTTTTCAGAAGCTTTTGAAGCGAGTCAAGATAGGTGATCCTGACGCTTTTTGCGTAAATCTTGCACGCCTTGGAAACAAAGTAGTCAATATTTTTTTCGTCGGTTATTTTGATGTTGTTTTTGTCGGTATAAACACGCAGCGCGTTCCTGAGATTATCCTCAAAATTAGAGGTGATCACGGTGAGCTTCTTGCCGCGATAGAAATTGTCGATATAGGACTGAACATCTTTTCTGACAGTTACCTCGTCAACAAGGTTCTCAAAAAAGCTCCTGTCAAGTCCCGAGGCGTCTCCCAGATCGGTGAGCTCGTCTGTTATCTCAATACACAGGTCGTTGTAGTAGCTGGAAGAATTCAGAACGTCCGTCATAAAGCCTCGGCTCAAAAACGAAACCTTCATTACTATCGACAAAGAGCCCGCGATAATAAGCAGGGCGAGAATAAAAGTCAGCGCGGAATAGCAGATTTTTTTGGGAGAAAGCTTTTTCAAAAATTTTTTCACGTTCTCTCCCCCTTTATTCGTAAATGCCGACAATGTCGGGACCCGATATTTTGTCGCCGTAAACAAAGAAGCGTTTGTCCGTCAGACCCAGCTCGTCAAAGGGATAGCAGGTGTAGAGTATAAGGTTTTCTCTGTCGGCGGAAAGGTCATATGCAGTTTTATCGGTCGCTTTTTTGACCGCGGTTTCTTTGATTTTGTACTCATAGTTGCCGTAGCTTGTGTGGATCGAGACTATGTCGCCCTTCTTCACTTTTTTGAGGCCGTTAAAATAGGTGTTGTTATGGCCTGCGATGAGAATGGTCTTTCCGTAGCCGGGTATAAAGCTTCCCGCGTAAAGTCCGACGCCGTTGTGGAGAGGTATCGAGCCGTCGCCGAAGAAAAGCTTCGCCTCAATGTCGGCGGAGTCAATTTCAAGCTTGCCGAACTGCTTGTTTATTGACGGATAGGTTACCTCGGATGCGTCTACGGTATCGGAGGAGTTGTCGCTCGGAGTAAAAATGTTCTCATAAGAGCGCGAAAAGCTCTGACTGCCGTTTTGGAACAGCATTGAGCCGATCGAGACAAAGTCTGACAAAAAGGGATACCCGACCGCGGCGATCGCCGCGTAGAGCAGCAAACAAACGAGAACGGGCATGAGTATTGAGTGTTTAAGAGCCTTTTTTATTTTTTTTCTTTTTTTCGCGGCTCTGGTATTAGTGGTTTTCTTTTTCATATTGTCGCTGTCTTTTCCTTAAAGTAATAAGTAACGCAGTTGACGAAAGGAGCAGAATTCCGCCGAGACCGAGAGAAATAAAAACGGGAGAAAAGTCGCCGAAGCCCGTTGTTTTGATGATCTCCTCGGTTTCGTCCATAACGATGTCGCCGTCGGCGGTTATTATTTTGACTCTGTCGCCGTCTACTCCCGCGGGAGTAACAAGGTCAAGAACATTTGCCGCGGCGCTGGCGTAGGAGAGTAAGGTTTGCTTCTCGGAGGAGGAAAGCTCTTTTATCGAGCTCTTGCCCGTGCCCTCAAGAAAAGCTCTGCCGGCGTTGATGTTGGAATTGATCGCGTCGGCCTGTTCCTCGGTCATATCTATTGTATTGAAATGAGCTTCCGCCTGATTGACGTAAGCGTCGGGGACATAAACCTTTTTTCCGTTCAAATCGGCGGGAGTACGCATATTCGCCAGAACGCTTTGCTCGGCGGTGTTGATACCCGCGGCAAAAGCCTGAACGCTGAACAAAAAAGCGAAAGAGACCGCGATAAAAACCGTTAAGAGCTTTTTCAAATAAAAACCCCCTTTTTTGCTCGAATAAAGCTATTATATCACAGAGAAATAGAATTGTAAATAGAAAAAACAAGGAGAGACAATTGCCCGAAACTGCCGAAAAACAATGGCAAAACCCGCCAAAATAAAAATATTGTTGCATTCAAACACATTTTGTAGTAAAATTAATCAGTATGACTATCGCATTTGAAAAAACGAGGTGTTACTATTTATGGAAAATGCAGAAAACAGAGAAAGCTATGAGATTTCCTTTAAGGATCTGTTTCAGATTTTTAAGCAGGGCTTGTGGCTGATGGTTATCGCGGGAGTACTTTTTGGCTCGATCGCCTTTGTGTACTCAAAGTTTTTTATCACAAAAACTTATACGGCGTCCGTTAAGCTGTACGTTGAAACAACAATAAAGGGAGAAAGCTCCTACAACGACCTCAGCTCCTACAATCTCGCCACATCTCTTGTAAACGACTACATCGAAATGCTGGAGACAAACAAGTTCTACGAAAAGCTTTCCCGCAACCTTGACGACAAGTACACGGCGGGTCAGCTCAGCCAGATGGTTCGTTTCAAGGGAAGCGACAAGGAAACACAGGTGTTCTCCTCGATCGTTACCGCGAGCTCTCCGACAGAATCAAAGCTGATCGCGGACGCGGTCGCCGACGTAGCCCCGGGAGTTATTTCGGACATCAAGGACAATAACGAGCTCAAGATAGTTGACAGCGCTACGATCCCCACCTATCCCTCATCTCCGAACGTAACGCGCAACACTATCCTCGCGGCGGCGGTCGGATTCCTCATCGCGCTTGTGTTTGTGTTCGCGAAGGAAGCTCTCGACAATAAGATTAAGTACAATCCCGATATGACGGAGATCAATAACATGCCGATCCTTTCCGCCATTCCCGATTTCGCGGGACAGAGAATAATAATCGACGAAACCGACGAGTCAGAAAGCGAGGCAGAAGATGGCAAAGAAGACTAACGAAAAACGCAGCCGAGCGCTCAGGTTCCAGGTTACCGAGGCTTACAAAAAGGCGCGTACCAATCTTGTATATTCCATTATCAAAAAGGGCTGCCGCAAGATCATTGTTACAAGCCCCTATAAGAGCGAGGGCAAAACCACGACGGTCGTTAACCTTGCGATCGCTCTTTCTCAGCAGGTCGACACTAAGGTCCTTGTTATTGACTGTGACCTTCGCCGTCCCACGACCCATACGCTTTTAAACGTTAAAAACGAAAACGGACTCGCGAATTTTCTTTCGGGCGAGTGCGAGCTCGGCGATATTATTACCGAGACCGAAAAGCCCAATCTTGATATGATCACCTACGGAGCCATTCCGCCTAACCCCTCGGAGCTTTTGTCCAGCGACGTTATGTCAGAAATGGTCAAAGAGCTTGAGAGCAGCTATGATTTCATTATTTTTGATACGCCTCCCGTAAATATGGTTGTAGACGTTATCCCGCTCATCGGGCTTTCCAACGGTGTTGTTATCGTTACCAAGCACAAGGACACAACATATCCCGAACTCAACAAAGCTGTCGATACGTTAAAGCGTAACAACGCCAAGATTCTCGGCGTTATTATTAATCAGATCCCCACTCTTGAAACCGCGAAGGGCGGCTACTACCTGTACCGCGCAAGACGCTCGGGCTATTACAGATCGCAGGTTTATTAATTTATAAGGCGGTGCTTGCATGTACCAAAAAGGAACAAGAGGCTTTGTAACAAAGCTTTATTTCCTGATAGCGGATATCATTTGTATCAATATATCCTTTGTGATCACATACCTGATCGCCCGTAATTTTCTTTCCTATAATATGCCGGGCAAGGATTATTACAAGTTAATAATCATTCTGAACGTGACCGCTGTTTTGGTATCGATCTTTTCAAAGGCGTACAAAAACATCCTTGAGCGAGGCTACTGGCAAGAAGCTGTCAGCCTGGTTACCTTTGCCGTATTGGCGTTTTTGGTCGCCTTGTTCTTTTATTATGTATTAGGCGAACGCTTTATTATGGGTATCCGAAACCGTTCGCTGATCACGCTGTTTATTTTTATTTTCCTCAGCTATATCACCAGAACTGTTTTAAAGCGCGTGATAAAAACAAGCCTGAAAAACAAGAAAACGCGTTCGATCCTTGTCGTAACAACAAAAGCGAACGCGGAAAAGACCGTTTCCAAGCTTATCAGCGAGGATACCGAGGGCTTTAAAATCGCGGGTCTTATTATTTCCGATGAAGATATGACAGGAGAGAAAATAAACGGCATAGAGGTCGTCGCCACCGAGAGAACCGCGGCGGATTATGTGTGCAGAAGATGGGTCGACGAGGTGTTCATCGACTTTCAGCGCGACGAGTATTACCCCGCCAAGCTGATAAAGGAATTTGAAACGATGGGTCTCGCTATCCACACGCGCATCTTCGACGCCGAGGAGGTAAGCGAAAAGACCCGAATGGTCGAAACGATCGGCGGATACGTCGTGCTGACAACCAGTATCAATTATGCCTCTCTCTGGCAGCGCGTCGTCAAAAGGACGTTCGACATTATCGGCGGAATATTCGGATGTATATTTACGGGCATTATTTTTGTTTTCGTCGCGCCGATGATTTACATAAAATCTCCCGGTCCCATATTTTTCAAGCAGACCCGAGTGGGCAAGAACGGAAAGAATTTCAAGCTCTACAAGTTCCGCACAATGGTTATTGACGCGGAGGAACGCAAAAAAGATCTTATGGAACAGAACCGCGTCAAAGATGGAATGATGTTCAAGATCGAGAACGACGACAGAATCATCGGCAGCAGAACGCTTCCCAACGGAACCGTTAAGAAGGGGATCGGCGGATGGCTTCGAGCGCTGTCCATCGATGAGTTCCCGCAGTTTTTGAATGTATTGAAGGGTGATATGAGCCTTGTGGGAACGCGCCCGCCGACGCTCGACGAATGGGAAAAATACGAGCTCCATCACCGCGCGAGGCTTGCCGTCAAGCCCGGAATCACGGGAATGTGGCAGGTCAGCGGACGAAGCGAGATCACCGATTTTGAGGAGGTCGTGCGTCTTGACACGCAGTATATCCGCGAATGGCGAATTTCTCTGGATATAAAGATCCTCTGCAAAACCGTGGTTTCGGTTTTCAAAAGAGAGGGATCGATGTAACCCCCTGACGATCTAACGAATAAAGAAGTGAGCTTTGTGAAAAAAAAAGACAAAAAGGTATGCCTGATATCCTCCTCGGGAGGCCATTTTGAGGAGCTTTTAACACTTGCTCCGTTATCGGAGTATTACAAAACCTTTATTGTAACAGAAAAGACAAAATACAATAAAAAAGACACTCGGATCGATTATTTTACGCTTCAGGTAAACAGAAAGCAGCTTTCGTTTATTCCGAGATTTATCTGTATATTTTTTAAATCGCTTTTAGTATATATAAAGGAAAGACCCGACGTTATTATCAGTACGGGTGTTTTAGCGGCTATCCCGATGATGATGATAGGTCATTTTTTTAAGAAGAAAATAATTTTTATCGAATCCTTCGCCAAAATTACCAGTCCTACGCAAACGGGAGCGTTCGTATATAAAAAGAAAATCGCGGATCGTTTCTATGTACAATGGGAATCTATGAAGGAGTTTTATCCCGACGCGCTGTTTTTGGGAGGGGTTTTCTGATGATTACGGTTACGGTAGGATCCCAGAAATTTCCGTTTGACAGGCTGATCGAAAAGGTTGACGCGCTTGTTCAAAGCGGAGCTATCAAAGACAAGGTGTTCGCTCAGATCGGAGCAGGCACTTACAGACCAAAAAGCTTTGAATATAAGGATTTTGTAAGCTCCGAGGAGCTCAGCCAAAGGCTTGCGCGAAGCGATATAGTGATAACGCACGGCGGGATCGGAATAATCGTGACCGCGCTGAAATGCGGAAAGAAGGTCATCGCCATTCCGCGACTGGAAAAATTCGGGGAGCATGTTGACGACCACCAAATACAGATAATCAAAAAATACGACAAGCTGAATTATATCGAACCGTGCTATGATATTGAGGATCTGGAAAAAAGCCTTGAAAATATCAAAACAAAAAAGTACGCCGATTACAACAACTACACCTCCGGCGCTGAAAACATCATTCAGAGCATCAGGGAATTTATAGGTGACTGAGCCTTAAAGGGTGATTATTTGGAAAAGATAAAAGTATTGATGGTCGGGCCCGACCTCAGCGTAAAGGGCGGAATGACAACCGTTGTAAACGGTTATTATGAATGCGGCTTGGATAAGCTCGTAGATATGAGATTCATCGGAACAACTAACGATAAAAATATGGTCAGCAAGGCTTTTAAAATGCTGAAGGGCTTTATGTCGTTTCTGTTTTCCGTAAAAAAATACGAAATAGTCCATATCCATATGGCGTCGGAATTCAGCGTTTTCAGAAAGGGACTGTACATCAGGATCTCCAAAAAACGCGGAAAAAAGGTAATTCTTCATTTGCACGGCGCGGAGTACGATCATTTTTATAACGTTGAATGCAACGAGAAAAGAAAAAAGTATTTCAGACGTAATCTTGAGCTGGCTGATAGGATCATCGTGCTGTCGGAGGAATGGAAGGACTACTTTAAATCGTTTGTTGACGGCAAAAAAATAACGGTTTTGCACAACGCCATTAAGCTTCCGCCTGATTTTGAGAAGAACACCGACACAAAGCGTTTACTGTTTCTCGGAAGGATCGGCGACCGAAAGGGCGTTTTTGATCTTATTGAGGCGGTCGGGCGTTTGGTAAAGGACTATCCCGAGCTTCATCTCTGCGTCGGAGGTGACGGAGAGGTAGAAAAGCTGAAAACTGTTATCAGAGAGAAAAACCTTGAGAACTATGTTGAGTACATTGGCTGGACGGGCGGAGAAAAGAAGGATAAATATCTCCGCGAGGCGTCTTACTACATTCTTCCGTCCTACAACGAGGGAATGCCGATGTCGGTTCTCGAAGGTATGGGATATAAAAACATTACGATTTCTACGGATGTGGGCGGAATCCCGCAGGTCATCCAAAACGGGGAAAACGGCGTAATTATCAAACCGGGCGATACGGACAGGCTCGAAGCGGAGCTGCGCGGACTGTTTGAGGATCCCGTTCTTCGCGGGAAGCTTTCCTCTAATGCAAGAAAGACCATAGAGGAAAAATTTGATCTAGACAAAAACGTGAAAAAAGTAGCAGAAATTTATGAGACGGAGCTAAGCGGTTATGAAGAAAATTAACATAAATATATATGATATATTTGTATTGTTAATAATCCTTTATACTTTTTCTACCTTTTTCTATCAGCTCGCCCCGTCGCTGAACGCGATACTGGGCTTGGTGTTTAGCTTTATTGTTTTTTTGATTTACTCTACCTGTCTGAGAAAAAGGGACGTTTTTATTATCGTTCCGATAGTTTTTTATCTTCTGGTTTCGGTGTTGGAGGGGGAGAAACCCGGAATATTCTTCTCCCATACCGTTCATCTGGTAACTACCGTTTTGTTTTTGTGGAAGTTGACCGACAGAGTTGTTCTGAAAAAGCTTGACAACAGCCTTACAAAGCTGAGAACCTTTATCGTCGGCGCGATCACTTTCATCTCCGTTACCAATATAGTGATGCTGATTTCGGGAAGATTCAACTCGACAAACCTCGGCAGTGTTGTTTTTTTGGGAATGTCCAGCAGCAGCCACACTCTTGCGAGTATAAGCTGTATGGCGCTTATTTTCCTTTTAAACGCGTTCAAACACAGAAAAATGACGGCGGCCTTTATATTTAATTCGATTTCGCTGATAGCGATCATTATCGCCAGCGGAGCGCGAAGCTATCTGGCGGTTCTGTTGGTTGTCATTTACTGCTACTATAACCAAAAGATCAGGTATCTGAGGTATTACAAGCTTATTACGATCGGTCTGATAATCGTCGGAGTGATATTGTTCATCAATTCGAATATGTATGAACGGTTTATCGCGACGTATAACAACGAATATATAGCGAGCAACCGTCTGGCGGCGATGAGCAGCGGACGTCTTTCGTGGTGGGAGCTTGACCTGAGGCATTTTGGCTCTTATTCGCTGATCAACAAGCTGTTCGGCAGAGGAAACGAGTACGTGTTCCAATTTAACAAGAGCGCTTACGGTCTTTACATATGGGCTCATAACGATTTTATTCAGTTGCTTATGGCTTACGGAATCTTTGGTTTCCTGCTTTATATTATCGTTCTGGGTCAGTCTATCAGGAATTTCTACACGCGCGAAAACAGAGCTTTCGCGATCATCGTATTGCTCACGATAATATCAATCGCTTTTTTGAACGGATTCTTTACACAGCAGCATATGGTATTCTTTATCGTGCTGATGATCCTGCTTCAGGAGAAACCCTATGAGGGCGCCGACACCGGAACGCGGCGGCTGGCGCCGCGCGGCAAGAGCCTGACAACATAGCAAAGGGGTGTATCGCTATCAACAAGAACAAGTTAAAAAGAAGAGTTCATCATCTCAAGACGGCTCTTCTCTATTATCTGGTATATTTTTGGAGTATAATTTACAGAAAGCGTCCCCGACTCTGGCTTATTGCCGAGCGAGGGATCGACGCGCGTGACAACGGTTATGTTTTTTACCGTTATATGAAGGAGAACCATAAGGAAATACCGATAAAATTCGTTATCTCCGACAATTCTCCCGACCGTCATCGCGTTGATGACGAGGATGTGATCAGATTCGGCAGCTTAAAGCATTATTTTCTGTATGTTACTTCTCCGATACTCATTTCGACCCATTGTCAGGGCTATTCGCCCAATATGCAGCTTTTTACTCAGCTCGACAGAAAAAGACTGGTAAAGCTCAGAGGAAAAAGGGTGCTTGTGGACCATTGCGTCCGCAGGGGCAAGGCTTCGATCTCGCCAAAGGGCTCATGGGTAGACCTGATGGCGGTCGGTATCAAGAAGCAGTATGACGCTATGGTTGAAAACACGGGCTTTGAGGAAGGCGTTCTCAGACTTATCGGTCTCGCGCGCTTTGATAATCTTTATAAAAATCTCGGAAAGCCGACAAAGCCGTGGATCCTGTTTATGCCGACATGGAGAATAAAGCATACCGATACGACCGAAAAGCAGTTTTTGGATAGCGAGTATTACAAGCAATGTATGAAGCTTATCAACAATAAAAAGCTCCATAGATTTCTTGAGGAAAACGGGCTGAAATTCGTTTTTTACACTCATATCGAAATGCAGAAATTCATTCATCTGTTTAAAACCGATAGCGAGAATGTTATGATACTTGACGCGGGCAGCGCCGTGGTCGAGGATCTGCTTATAGAGAGCAGAGTTATGATCACAGACTATTCCAGCGTATTTTTTGATTTCAGCTATCTTGAAAAGCCCGTGATTTATTTCCTGTTTGATAATGACGAAAACGAAGCGGCTAAGGACAGTATGTGGTTCGAATACGAAAAGGACGCGCTCGGACCCGACTTTAATGACGCGGAGAAGCTGGTAGATTACATCTTGACAATGGATATGTCAAAGCCCGAGGAGCTTTATTCCCGCAGGATCGCCGAAACCTTCACGCTTAGGGACGACAAAAACTGCGAACGAAATTACGAGGCAATATTATCTTTATTGAAGTAAGCGGGATCGCGCTTACCGAAAACGAGGAGCGGATTCTGTACAAATGGAATCAAATCTGAAAAAAAATTATTTTTTTAATCTTTTTTATAAAATCGTCACGCTTTTGACCCCGCTGATAACCGCGCCGTTTATTTCGCGAGTTCTCGGCTCCGGCGGTATCGGCGAATACAGCTATACCTTTTCGATCGCTCATTTCTTCCTGATTTTCGCCGCGCTCGGCGTCTCCGATTACGGAAGCAGGAGCATCGCGAGAGTAAAGGACGACGAGGAGGAAAAGAACAAGGTCTTCAGCGAGATTTTTGTTATGCAGTTTTCGCTGGGGATAATTCTGGTCGCGCTGTATCTCGGTTACAGCTTTATCTTCGCCGAGGACAGAAATCTGTCGCTTATTCAGGGAATGAATCTTTTGGCGACGATGTTTGATATAACATGGTTCCTGTTCGGAATGGAGCTTTTTGTCGTAACGACTATCAGAAACGTTATCATCAAGCTTTTGGGCGTAGCGGCGATACTGGTGTTTGTAAGGACCGAAAACGACGTGTGGCTTTACGCGGTCATTATGGCGGGCAGCACGCTGGCGGGACAGCTTTCGGTTTGGCCGATTCTCGGCAAATACGTTAAGTTTCGCAAGCCCTCGGTCAAGGGCGTTTTCAGTCACTTAAAGCCCAACCTGATCTTGTTTTTGCCTGTTATAGCCAACAATCTGCTGGGATATTTCGACAAGGTAATGATAGGGTCGATGATCGCAAAGACCGAACTCGGATGGTATGATAACGCCGAGAAAATGCTGAGTATGCCCAACAGCCTTGTAACGGCGCTCGGCGCGGTAATGCTCCCGCGTGTGACCAATTCGATCGCCCGCGGAAAAGCAAAGGAAGTAAAAAAGATGACCGATATGTCAATGCTTTTTACCTCGTTTATGGTATTGGCGCTGGCGTTCGGAATAGCGGCGGTAGCCAAGGAATTCACCCCGATCTTCTTCGGAGAGGGATTTGATCCCGTAACGCCGATGATCTATATCCTCGCGCCGTATATGGTGAGCGTAAGCTGGGCGAGCGTTCTGAAAACGCAGTGTCTGCTCCCGAATAACAAAGACAAAACCTTTGTCGCCTGTCTTATCGCGGGCGCGGTGCTCAATGTAGTTATGAACTATTTCCTGATCCCCGTTTGGGGAGCCTTCGGCGCGGCGGCGGCAACGACGATCGCCGAAACGCTTATCTGCGTGCTTGAGGTCATAGCGTTGAGAAGGATGATCGATTATAAAAAGTATATCCTCGACGCGCTTCCGTTCTTGCTGTTCGGAGCCTTGATGGCGCTCGGCATCTGGTTTATAGATACGGGCAATATGTTTGTGACTCTGTTTGTGAAAATGGCGGTCGGCGCTGTGATTTATCTTGTGCTTTCGGGAATATATATCTACAAATTCCATAACGAGGCATTCAGAATTATTTTCAAGAAAAAAAAGAGGAATTAATCGTGAAAAAAATAACCTGTATCAGTTATCACAATTCGGGCTCGGGCGCGGTCGACGATCTCTTAAAGGAATTCAAGGGTATTCAGCCCACCCCCGACGGTGTAGAGTGCCGCTTTTTGCAGGATCCCGACGGTGTTTCGGATCTTGAGTTCAACCTTGTCGACAACTGGCACAGACTCAACAGCGGCTTCGCGATAAAAAGATTCGCGGTGTTCTCTCGGTTCTACAATCATACATATAGTCTGGTGTTCGGAAAAAACTGGAAAAAGTATTCCGAAGAATATGCGGATTCTTTGATTGATTTTCGTTACAAGGGCTATTGGCACGGCGATATAAGGCTTTTGCCCTTATATAAAAGAGCGATCTACAAGGGACGCAGAGGCTTCTCAAAGATTATGCCTAAAAAATATCGCAAAAGCACTGACTACAACTATTTCCCGAATATCGATTACATTCATTCCAAACCGACAAGGGAAGAGTTCTACGAGAAAACACAGACGTTTGTTGAAAACCTATGCAACTCAATTTGGGACGACAAAAATGAATTTCTTCTGCTGGAGCAGATGATATCTACGGGGAATGTTTCGCGTTATCTTAATTATGTTTCGGACCTCAAGGTTATTCTGGTAGACAGGGATCCGAGAGATCTGTATGTGCTCGGCACATGGGGAAAAACCCACGTTCTTCCTCACGATGTGGAGCTGTTTATCAAGCAGTATCTTGATTTCAGACAGACGGCGGCGGAAGAAAGAAAAAATAAAAATCTTCTGTATGTGCAGTTTGAGGATCTTATATACAAGTATGACGAAACAGTTGACCGTATAACGGAGTTTCTCGGACTTGATAAAAGTAAGCATATTGCGAAGAAAACCATATTCAAGCCCGAGGTATCGATCAAAAACACTCAGTCGTGGAAAAGGATCGACGGTTTCTCCGAGCAGCTTAAAATACTTGACAAGCACCTTTCGGCTTATTACTACGATTTCCCCGAGGAAGGGTGATCTCTGAAATATTTTTCGATTGCCTCGTCCTCTCTTTTTCCTATGACAAGGCATGAATACAACACAATCAGAAGAACCGACAGAATAATAATTAAAAATACCATATTATTATTGTGGTTCAAAAAATATATTATATACAGGAGGTAAGTATGATCAAAATAGGAATTTTAGGCTACGGAAATCTCGGCAGAGGCGTAGAAGCGGCTATCAAGCAGAGCCCCGACATGGTCCTCACAGGCGTTTATACCCGCAGAAGTCCCGACAGTCTTAAAATCAATACCGAGGGCGTTGAGGTACGTCACGTCAGCGAGCTTGAAAAAAAGCGCGACGATATCGACGTGCTCGTTATCTGCGGAGGCTCGGCGACCGATCTTCCCGAAATGACTCCGAAATACGCTAAGCTTTATAACGTTATCGACAGCTTTGATACTCACGCGCGTATCCCCGAGCATTTCGCGAACGTTGACGCCGCCGCGAAGGACGGCAAAACCGTAGGCGTCATTTCCTGCGGATGGGATCCCGGAATGTTCTCGGTCAACAGGCTCTATTCCACCTCTATTCTCCCCGTCGGTTCAGCGTACACCTTCTGGGGCAAGGGCGTAAGTCAGGGTCATTCCGACGCGGTGCGCCGTATCGAGGGCGTGCTCGACGCTCGCCAGTACACGATCCCCGTGGAGAAAGCGCTTGATTCGGTTCGCGCGGGCGAGAACCCCGAGCTCACCACCCGTGAAAAGCACACAAGAGAGTGCTTTGTTGTAGCGGATGAGGGCGCGGACAAGGCGAGAATAGAAAACGAAATAAAAACCATGCCAAACTATTTTTCCGATTACGATACAACGGTTCACTTTATTTCCGCCGAGGAAATGAAGCGCGATCATTCCAGTCTGCCCCACGGAGGCTCCGTTATCTATTCGGGCCAGACAGCGGGCGGCAATAATCACGTTGTCGAGTATTCTCTCAAGCTTGACTCAAACCCCGAGTTCACGGGCGCGGTGCTGATCGCTTACGCGAGAGCGGCTTACAGGCTCGGCTGCGAGGGCGCCTTCGGCGCGAAAACAGTGTTTGATATCGCTCCTGCTTATCTCAGCCCTCTGTCAGGCGAGGAGCTCAGGGCACATTACTTATGAAAAAGCTTTGAATTTTGTTGACTTTTTACAGTTTTTTTGCTAAAGTATATCTATACTGTACATTGAGGTGAAACAAATGCCAAAAACCAAAGAAAAGGAAACTGAACAGCGCCATTCGCATAAGCACGAATTCGTTGACCGAAAAGACAAAGTAGCATGGTATCTTGATGAGATAGACAGCTACAAGGAGGATATGGGCAAGTGGTACACGGTGTTTATCCGCCGCATACTTCCCGCGCTCGTGTTTTTCTTCCCGATCAACAACCTCGCGTTCTTCTTTTGCGAGATCATCGTTCAGAATTTTCTTGGCGGAATGATCAGCTTTAAGGACACCGCGTTCCCGCACGTTGTTTTTCTGGTAGCGGAGCTTCTGTTTATCGCGATCCTGATTTTCCTGCCGCGTTTTGCGACGTTCTGCGAGTTTGTCATTGCGATAGGCTTCTTCTCGCTTGTCGTTATCAGGATAAATCAGTTTAACGCTGGTCTTGTCAGCAAGCCGCTGATCACGAACGCGCTCGGTTATTTCATAGCTATCGCGCTCGGAATCTTCATGTTTATGAAGCTGGTATTCCTCGTTATCGAGATCATATATATGATAACCTTCAGAGGCGAGCACGAGCCCAGAGTTTATAAGGAAGACAGCGACAACGACGTTGTTTTCTAGAAAAATTGAGCAAAACACTTGCTTTTTTCCAAAAGCGGTGTTATAATATCAAAAGTTGAATAGGTTAAAGAAAAGGGAGTGAGCGAACAGCTTGCTCCTTTGCTTTATGGTAAGGAGTGATCAAATGGCAAAAAAAGGCGGCAATACCGTACAGCGCGTATGGGAGCTTGTCGAGCCGATCATCAATGATATGGGACTCAGTCTTTGGGACGTGCGTTTCGTCAAGGAAGGCGCGGATATGTTTCTGAGGATCATAATCGACAGCGAGAACGGCGTCGGGATCAACGACTGCGAGGCTGTCTCGCGCGCGATCGATAAGCCTCTCGACGACGAAGACCCGATCCCTCAGGCGTATACGCTCGAGGTCTGTTCACCCGGGCTGGAACGTCGGCTTGTCCGCGACGAGCACTTTGAGCAGTTTATCGGCGCCGACGTTATGGTCAAGCTGCTCAAACCGATCGGAGGGATAGGCAAGGAATTTAAGGGAGTTCTATCCGATTACAGCGACGGCGAGATCACGGTAAGAGATCACGGCGGCGAAAACGAAGTGACCTTCGGCATAAAAGACGCGGCTTATGTTAAGCTCGACGATTTTGATTAAGATATTCAGTAAGGAAAGGAATGGTTAGAAAAGATGAACAACAAGGAATTATTCACAGCGTTGACCCTTCTTGAAAAGGAAAAGGGCATTCCCATGGACTATATGATAGAGCAGATCGAACGCGCTATCCGTGTAGCCTGCAAGAACTTCTACGGCGGCAATGAAAACGTAGTGTTCAAAATCAATCCCGAAAAAAACACCTTCGACGTAAAGCTTGTAAAGACGGTGGTCGAGGATGTATTTGACGACAATTTTGAAATCAGTCTTGAGGACGCTAACAAAAAGCGTAAAAAGTATAACGTCGGCGACGAGTACGAGGTAGCGCTTGACCCCAAGCAGCTCGGACGAATCGCTGTTCAGACAGCGCGAAACGTTATCCGTCAGGGTATCCGCGACGGCGAGAAGGATCAGATGCTCCAGGAGTTCAAGTCAAGACTCGGCGAGCTTGCGACCGCTACCGTCGAGAGGGTCGATCCTCAGAGCGGAGTCGCGATCATCAAGATCGGCAAGGCTGTCGCTACTCTCCCCAGATCCGAGCAGGTCGGCGAGAGAGTTCTCCGCGAGGGCGACAAGGTCAAGGTTCTTGTCGCAGGTATACGCGACCTTGACAATCCCGAAAGCGAGCAGCGCCGCGGCGGTCCCAAGGCTATGATCAGCCGCACGAGCCCCGAGCTTGTGAAGCGCCTGTTCGAGCAGGAGGTTCCCGAGATCTACGACGGTACCGTTGAGATCAAGGCGATCGCGCGTGAGGCAGGCAACCGCACTAAGATGGCGGTTTATTCCAACGACGAGAATATCGACGCGATCGGTTCCTGTATCGGTACGCGCGGCGACCGTGTAAACGAAATCGTAAACGAGCTCGGCAACGAGAAAATAGATATCATCGAGTACAGCGAGAATCCCGTTGAGTATGTAGCGGCGGCGCTTTCTCCCGCGAAGGTAGTCAAGGTAGATATCCTCGACGAAGGTGCGAAGAAGTGCAAGGTGACAGTTCCCGACGGCCAGCTTTCGCTCGCTATCGGCAACGGCGGACAGAACGTTCGTCTTGCGGCTCATCTTACGGGGTGGAAAATCGACATCCGTCCCGAGTCAGGCTTCTACGGCGAGGATGAAGAGGAAACTGCCGAAGCGGAATAATAAACGGATTTGGAGGAATTTTTGTGAAGCAGAAGAAGATTCCCATGAGGAAATGTACGGGCTGCGGTGAGATGAAGCCTAAGCGCGAGCTGATTCGCGTGGTCAAGGCTCCCGACGTTAAAAACGAGAACGGCGAGATAACCGCCAAGGGAGAGATATCCCTTGACTTAGCCGGAAAGAAGCCCGGCAGAGGAGCGTATATTTGCCCGTGTTCCGACTGCTTCGAAAAAGCCGTCAAGGCGAAGCGCCTCGAAAGAGCGTTTCAGACGGCGATCCCCCGTGAGGTTTTTGACAGCATAAAAAGGGAGCTTGAGGTCAATGGATAAGCTTTTGAATTTTCTCGGGATCTGCCGCAGAGCGGGCAAGCTCGCGGTCGGAAACGACGTCGTTATAGACGCGGTCCGCGGCGGCGAGGCAAAGCTTGTGATGCTTTGCTCCGATATTTCTCCCAATACGGAGAAAAAGCTCAGAAAGACCATTGACGAAAGCGGCGTCAGAATCCTAAGGCTCAACAGAAGCAAGGAGGAGCTCGGGTTCGCGATCGGAAAATTCGCCGCGGTAACGGCGGCGACGGACAAAGGCTTTGCCGATAAGCTCTGTGAGCTAATAAACAACGAAACAGGAGGTATCAGTGTATGATCAAGTACAAGGTTAAAGAAGTTGCAGATGATTTTAACGTAAAAAGCAAGAAAATTACCGATATTCTTTCCGACAAGCTCGGAGTAAATAAAAAATCCATGACAGCGCTGGAGCCCGACGAGCTCAACGTTATCTTTGACGTAATTACAACGGAAAACGCTCTCGACAGCTTTAAGGATTACTTTGCCGTCAGAGACAAGGCGGTCGAGGAGTACGAGAAGCAGGCTCAGGAGCAGGAGAAGAAGGAAAAGGAAGAGAAGAGCAAGCGCAAGGCGATCCCTGTCGAAAAAACAGAGAAAAAGCCTGAGAAGGCTGACAAAAAGGGCAAAAAGCCCGCCAAAAACCAGCAGAAGGTCGAGGTCGTCAACACGATCGAGGAGGAGCGCAGCGATCACCGCTCCAACAGACGCGTTATCGACACCCGCCAGAGCGTTGTGGATGTAGAGCGCTATAACCAGAAATACGACGATATGGCTAACGATAAGCTCCGCCGTAATCAGGATACAAGCAAAAAGCAGAAGTTCACGAACCGCGCCCAGAAGCAGCGCGCGCGCAGAGGCGGCAAGCGCGAGACAGAGGCTCAGCGTCTGGCTCGTATCGAGAAGCAGCGCAAGGAACGCTCGATCACTATCACGATCCCCGAGGAGATCGTGGTTTCCGAGCTCGCCTCCCGACTCAAGGCGACCGTTGCCGAGGTTGTTAAAAAAGCTTTCTTAATGGGTTCTATGATCACTGCCAACGATACCGTTGACTTCGACACCGCCGAGCTCATAGCCATGGAGTTCAACGCCAAGGTCGAGAAGGAGGTCGTAGTTACGATCGAGGAGCAGATCATCGACGACAGCGAGGACGACGACGCCAACCTCGTCGGCAGAGCGCCCGTTGTAGTTGTTATGGGTCACGTTGACCACGGTAAGACGTCCATCCTCGACGCGATCCGTCACGCGAATGTAACAGAGGGCGAAGCGGGCGGTATCACCCAGCATATCGGCGCGTACCGTACAATGGTCAACGGCCAGCCCATCACCTTCCTTGACACCCCTGGCCACGAGGCGTTCACAACAATGAGAGCCAGAGGCGCGATGGCTACGGATATAGCCATTCTCGTAGTAGCCGCCGACGACGGTATTATGCCGCAGACTATCGAAGCTATCAACCACGCCAAGGCGGCGGGAGTAACCGTCATCGTGGCTATCAATAAAATGGATAAAGAGGGAGCCAACCCCGACCTCGTCAAGCAGCAGCTCACAGAGTATGAGCTCATTCCCGAGGAATGGGGCGGCGACGTTATCTGCGTGCCCGTATCGGCAAAGACAAAGATGGGTCTTGACGACCTTCTTGAAAGCGTTCTGCTCGTTGCCGAGATGAAGGAGCTCAAGGCTAATCCCGACAGAGCCGCCAAGGGTATCGTTATCGAGGCGCGTCTTGATAAGGGCAGAGGTCCCATCGCGACAGTCCTTGTTCAGAACGGTACTCTCCACGCGGGCGACATCGTTGTTGCGGGCACCTGCCTCGGTCGTGTAAGAGCTATGACGAACGACAAGGGCGAAAAGGTCAGGGACGCGGGTCCCTCGGTTCCCGTAGAGATCATCGGTCTCGACGAGGTCCCCGTAGGCGGAGATATCTTCAACTCCGTTACAAACGAGCACCTTGCGCGTCAGCTTGTAAATCAGCGTAAGAACGAGCGCAAGGAGGAGATCTTCAACGCTCAGACAAAGGTAACTCTCGACAACCTCTTCGATCAGATGAAGCAGGGCGAGATGAAGGAGCTCAAGATCATCGTCAAGGCTGACGTTCAGGGCTCCGTTGAGGCTGTCCGCCAGTCTCTGGAGAAGCTCACAAACGAGGAAGTCAGAGTCAACGTTATCCACGGCGCGGTAGGCGCGGTCAACGAGAGCGATGTAATGCTCGCCAACGCTTCCAACGCGATCATCGTCGGATTCAACGTTCGCCCCGAGCCGAGCGCCGCCAACAACGCGGAGCGCGACGGCGTGGATATGCGCCTTTACCGCGTTATCTACGACTGTATCGAGGAGATAGAGAGCGCTATGAAGGGTATGCTCGCGCCCAAGACGCGCGAGGTCGACCTTGGTACCGCCGAGGTCAGAAACGTTATCAAGATCAAGAGCGTCGGCACCGTTGCGGGTTCCTATGTCACAAAGGGCAAGATCACGCGTGACGGCCTTGTAAGAGTTGTTCGCGACGGTATCATTATCGCCGACGACAAAATCGGCTCGCTCCAGCGCTTTAAGGACAGCGTCAAGGAAGTCGCCGAGGGCTATGAGTGCGGTATCTGTCTTGAGAAGTTCAGCGACCTCAAGGAAGGCGACGTTTTCGAGGTTTACGCTATCGAGGAATACAGAGATTGATCCGTACGGCTTTTTCAGGAGTAAAAAATGGCAAGTCATAAAATAGAAAGAACAACCGAGGATATCAAGCGCGAGCTCACGGCGATTTTTCGCGAGCTCAAGGATCCGCGCGTCAGCGGCGCGTTTGTGTCGATAATCCGCGTCGACCTCACCAACGATCTTTCCTACTGCACTGTTTATGTCAGCGCGATGGAAGGACTTGAAAGGTGCAGGCTCGCCTGCAAGGGTCTCGACAGCGCGTCGGGCTTCATCCGACGTGAGCTCGGAATGAGGCTCAAGCTCAGACACGTTCCGACCCTGATCTTTACGGCGACGGACAGCATTGAGTACAGCGCTAATATTTCCCGAATATTGAACGACCTTGATATAAAGAAGGACAACGACGATGACAATTAAAGAAATTGCCGTAGTTTTAAAAGAAAACAACGATTTTGAGATTTTGACCCACAACTATCCCGACGGCGACTGCCTCGGGTGCGGTTACGCGCTGGCGCTCGCGCTGAGACAGCTCGGCAAACGCGCCAACGTTATCACCACCGACAAGCCCAAGACCTTCAAAATCATTACCTCGACGGTTGAAAACGAGGCTTTTGAGCCGAAGTTTATCATATCGGTCGATGTTGCCGATGAGAAGCTTCTCGGCGCGAACGAGGATAAGTACAGGGGCAGGATCGACCTTTGTATCGACCATCACGGCTCGAACGTGGTCGACGCTCCCTTGAAATACGTTGACAGCAAAGCCGCCGCCGCGGGCGAGATCATCTTTGAGCTTATCAAAGAGCTCGGAGCCGAGGTAAGCAGAGATATCGCGAACTGTCTTTACACCGCGATCTCAACGGATACGGGCTGCTTCCGCTATGTCAACACCACCTCAAGAACCTTCAGATATGCCGCGGAGCTGCTGGATATCGGCTGCGACAGCGAGCTGATCAACAAGCTTATGTTTGATACCAAGACCAAGCGCAGAGTGGAGCTTGAGCGCGACGTGCTCGACAAGATGATTTTCTGCGCGGATGACAAGTGCGCGATCATCTATACCACGCTCGAAATGGTCAAGGGCATGGGCGACGACGAGACCGAGGGTATCGCCTCGATCCCTCGCCAGATAGAGGGCGTTAAGCTAGGCATAACTATCCGCGAGAAGCCCGATGATACCTACAAGGTTTCCGCGCGCTCCAACGGCGACGTCGACGCGTGCGCGTTCTGCAAGCGATTCGGCGGCGGCGGTCACATAGGCGCCGCGGGATGTACGCTTACGGGCACGCTCGACAGCGTGATCGAACAGCTCAAGGCAGCGGCGGCCGAAACGTTATGAACGGCGTTTTAGTTGTCGATAAGCCCGCGGGCTTTACCTCGTTCGACGTCGTAGCGGTCATCAGAAGGCTCAGCGGTCAGAGGAAAATCGGACATACGGGCACTCTTGACCCGAACGCGACGGGAGTTCTGCCGCTTTTGCTCGGAAATACGACAAAGGCGCAGGATATCGTCCCAAATCACGACAAGGAGTATGTCGCGGACTTTCGGCTCGGGCTGAAAACCGACACGCTCGATATATGGGGTAAGGTCGTTTGCGAAAAGCAAAGCAATGCGTCGGGTGAGGAAATCAAAAAAATAATAAAAAAATACAAGGGCGAAATCGAACAGATCCCGCCTATGTTTTCGGCTGTATCGGTCAACGGACAGCGGCTTTACGATTTGGCGCGACAAGGCAAAGAGATCGAACGCAAGGCGCGCAAAGTCACGATCTATGAGCTGGAGCTTTTGAGCTTTGACGAAGAAAAGCAGAGCGGAACGCTCAGGGTAAAATGCTCCAGAGGCACGTATATCCGCACGTTGATCGACGATATCGGAGCCGAGCTCGGCACGGGCGCGGTTATGACCGCGTTAAACCGCACAATGGCTTGCGGCTTTATGCTCGGGGACTCGCTCGGCTTGGACGAAATAAAAAAGCTCGCCGAAAAAGGAGAGCTTGAGCAAAGTCTGCTGAGCACGGAAAGTATATTTACCGCGTATCCCGAGCTTTATGTCAGCGAGGCGCAGTCAAAGCGCTTCAAAAACGGCGGCGCGCTTGATATCGAAAGAACGAGCCTGAGAGGAAAAAGCGTTACGGACGGCGGATTGCTCCGCGTAAAAGGCGGCGCGGACTTTCTCGGACTTGGAATAATTAAATGCGGTGAAATAAAGATCTATAAAATGTTTTAAGCCTTCCCAAGCTCGGGAAGGCTTAATTGTTTAAAGGATAGTGTATTCTTTTTCGGTTCTCTCGGGAAGCTTATCCAGAAGCTTCTTCGGGAGCTTTTTCTTTCTCCACAGGAACAGGAACAAGGTGTACAGTACAAACAGCAGCAGAGCCGTTACCGTTATTATCGCACCCTTGATAAAGCCCTTTGGAATGTATCTAAGTTCGATTTTGTGCGCGCCCTTTTTGAGCTTGAACGCCACAAGCGCGTTGGCAATGGGAGTAATATCTGTTTTCTTGCCGTCAACATACGCCTGCCAGCCCTCGCTGTCGCTTCCGAAAAGCTTGCCGATGAGCTTGTCGTCCTCTGTTTTGCCCTTTTCATAGGGGATAGAGGTGTAGAACAAGCCGTCCTCCTCGGCGTTGATCGTGCCTTCCATCGAGGAGCCCGTGAGCTTGGTGGTTGTCATCGTGCTCTTGGAGAGTATACGCAGACCCTCCTCAAAAACATCTCGGTTGAGATAATTTACATAGATCTGAGCGCTGCCGCTGGCGTTTTTCTCAAGCTCGCAGTGAACGGAAATGGTATCGCCCTTGTCATAGTAGCCGATAGACATAATATACGGGCGCTTTACATAGAAGCTGCTTGTGCCGTCGCGGGGAGAATTATTGCGCTGGATCGATACGTTATCGCCGTTGGTGATGCTGGTGTAGGCGTAGTAGTAGCCCGACTTAGGAGCCTCATAGTTCCAGTGCAGGTGAGGAGTTACGTTAGCGTCGGAGCAGTAGAAGCTGTAATTGCCGTAGGCTCCCGCGTAGGGAAGATTGACCTTGAACTGCTCGTAATCGGTGTGGGATTGGTTGACGACCTGGAGCTTTTCGTAAACGTCCTTGTTGAGACCCGTCGCGAGCCTGAAGAAGGAGTTTTGCTTTTCAAAGGGATTGTAGGTGTCCTCTTCGTCCTCGCCCTTGTAGTTGAGGAGCCTTTCGTTGACCATCATTCCCATCGGGATATAGGCGTTGCTCTTGAGCAGCTTTACGCTGTACTGAGAAACGACCTCCGCGAGGTAATCCTTATTGTTATAGTTGCCGTCGCGCGAAATGATGTATTTAAGGTTCATAAACATATCGGTGACGGGAGAGCTTTCGGCGTAGGTGTAGCGGTTGCCCGACAGCCAGCCCATAAGACCGAAGTTCTCGGCAAAGCGTGTGATGTTTTCGTTGGTCATTGAGTTGAACATCGAAACGCCGTTGAAGCCGTTGAGCGAGGAATCGCAGAGGGTCTGGGTGCTGGTAAATTCCGCGCGCCACAGCTCGGGTGTTTTTTCCTCGAGATTCTTCATATAATTTACGATTTTCTCGGTGTTTTCTCCGCCGCGGGGATATTCGTAGGTGGTCGTTACGTTTGTAACGTCAACGCCGATAAACGCCGTAGCCGCGCTTGTTACGATCACAAGAACCGCGAGCACGAGCGACATAACCGTTTTATTCAGCCAGAAGCGCGAGTACATGACAAGCAGCAGGATAACGATTCCCGCGAGAATGGCCGAGTACAGTACGATCCTGATCGTTACCTCGTTATCGCCGCCCTCGTGAAGCTTGTAGTCGGGGTTGAGATCGTAGGACAGCATAAACACGCCAAGCGTCAGCAGAGCCGTGATAAGCACGTCAAAGATATTGATGTGTTCAATGACCGTGAACGCCCTGAACGCCATTACTACCACAACAAAGCTTACAAGATAGCTGAAACGGTAGGGGATCATATTTGTAAAATGGAAGCCGTGCCAGATATAGTCGAGCTGACGGATAACGAAGCTCAGTCCGAGAAATACCAGAAGTCCGCCGCAGAAGAGCTTTTCTCTGAGCTTTATCTTTCTCGAAACAAAGAAGAACAGCGCCAGAACCAGCGAAACGATACCGCAGGCAACGTTAGGCATATCGGTGCTTTCCTTGACAGAGGGCTTAATGAACGCGAGCGAATTTGCCAGAACGTGGCGCAGTCCGTCCATAGTTGTCCAGAAGCCGTCGCCGAAGCTCTTGAAGCTCGAGGCGTAGGTGAGAGACGGAAGGTTGATCGCGTACATACTCGGGAACGAGCTGCCTGCCGCGTGCGTGTTTTGCAGTCCGAAGAACGCCGGAAGCATCATGAACAACGTCAGCATTATCGCGACAGTCGAGCAAACCGCGATGCGGAGCAGGTTTTTGAACATTTTCTTAAAGCCGTCAAATTCAATGATGGTGTAGCCGATGAAGCACAGCATCATAAATATGCAGGTGAAAAGTCCGATGTAGTAGTTAGCCAGGATCGAAACCGCCAGCGAAATAATGTACAGTCGGTATTTTCGCTCCCTCATAAGCGCCACAAAGCCCGCGACGACAAGCGGAGTCAGAGCCGCGGTGTCGAGCCAGATATAGCACCAATAGTATCCCATAAAGAACGCGCTGAACGCGAAGCAGCATGAGAAGAACACAAGCGAGAAGTCGTTGCGCTTGTACACATAGCGGGCAAAAATCGCGAAGAAACCGCCCGCGCAGCCGATACGGACAGCAACGGAGAAGGTGAGGAACATATCCATGACCTCGATACGGTTGAAGTCGAACAGCTGCGACGGCAGGAATACCGTCAAAAAGTTCAGCGGACTTCCCAGATAGTACGACATCAGCGAGAAGTAGTTGGTGCCTCCGCCCTGAGTCCAAGACCATAAAAGCGATTCGCCGTGCTTCAGCTTGTCCTGAAAGTCGACAAGGAAGGGGAAGTACTGGTGCCACGAGTCAACGACCAAAATCTGCTGGTCACCGAAGGGTTGGCATTTGTGGAACGCGAAGGAAAGATACATCAGCAAAAACGGCACGATGAACGAAAGAATAACGAAAAGGTTTTTGTTTCTGTTCTTTTCGTTGCCGAGCCTGTTTTCGTTAGGGATCTCCAGAATCGACAGCCTGAAGCCGTCGCGCTTTTGGATTTTTATTTCCTGTTCGGTGGGATTCTTCCGAACCTTGTCGGGAGAAGCCTTTTTCTTTTTCTTTACAGCCATCAGAAGTCTCCTTTAAAAAACTCTAACTTATATAATACCACAAAAATTTAACTCAGTAAACAATAATTTTTAACAAATCAGCCGTTTTTATCGAAACTTTGATTCTGCGCAGGCGGTCTGTTCTCAAAAAAGCGCGAAAAATGAGGGTAAACGGCGCCGAGGGCTTTAAATTTTCGCGGTAATGGAAATTAAATTGCGATAAAAATATGGACATTTTCGGGGTTTGCTGTTATAATCTACCTCGGGAAGTGAAAAAAATGAAAGAGTTCTTAAAAAACTTCTTTGATATCAAATTCTGGAAGTTCATTTTGGTAGGAATCATCAACACTATTATAGGTATGGGTCTGCAGTTCGTTTTTTACAACTGCTTTGGCTGGGACAAGTACGACTGGGGCGTAATTCTCGCGTCCTTCCTCGGCAACTTTATCGGAAGCGTAGTCAGCTACTTCCTTAACAAGTACTTCACCTTCAAAAACACGGAGAAGGGCTGGAAGCCGGTGTTCCGCTTCGCGCTTAACATCGCCGTGTGCTATACGATAGCGTATGTTGTCGTTTCTCCGCTTGTGACCTGGATCTGTACCGCAAACGGCTTCACCATGTTCGGGTGGGGCGTCAAGAAGTTCGCGGGCAACGCCGCTCTCGCGATCGGCGCGTGCACATTTGTAGCCTGCAACTACATCGGTCAGCGTTTCTTCGCGTTCAGAGAAAAGAAAGAAAAGTAAAAAAGCAAAAAGAACCGCCGCGATTTTCGCGGCGGTTTCCGTTAGAAACAGCTCCCCAAGAGGGGAGCTGTCTTTTACATTTCGGTAACTATTTCGTTTACGGTTTTTCCCGGAGGGATCATCGGGAGAACGTTGGCGTCGGGGCTGATCACGCAATCGATCACCGCGGGACCGCCGAGACCCAGAGCCTTGTCGAAAACCTCCTCGACATCCTCCGCCTTGTCAAGTCTGAAGCCGGGGATACCGAACGCCTCGGCAACCTTAACGAAATCGGTCGCTCTTTTGGGATCGGTCTGCGAGAAACGGCTTCCGTAAAACAGCTTCTGCCATTGTCTTACCATTCCGAGTACCTGATTGTTGAACACAAGCACGATCACGGGCAGGTTGTAGGATTTGAGAGTAACGAGCTCGTTTAAGTTCATATGGAAGCTTCCGTCGCCTGTAACGAGGAAAACTCTTCTTTTCGGCATTCCGCACTGCGCGCCGATCGCGGCGCCCATGCCGAAGCCCATCGTGCCCATACCGCCCGAGGTGAGCAGTGTGCGCGGACGCTCGATCTCGGAGTACTGGGCTACCCACATCTGGTGCTGACCGACGTCGGTCGCGATGATATCCTCGGGAGCCTTCTTCTTGTTGATCATAAGAAGCACGTCGAGCGCCGACATATAATCGCCGAGCTTTTCTCTGTGGGCAACGTGCTCGCCCTTCCAGATCTCAAGTTGAACGAGCCATTGGGTATGATTTTGCTTTTCAACGTGGTTGTTAAGTATCTCAAGAACAGCTTTCATATCGCCGACGATGTGGTTGTCGGTCTTGACGTTCTTGTCTATTTCATTTTTGTCGATATCAATGTGAATGATAGTCGCCTGACTGCCGAACTTCTTGGGATCGCCCGCAACACGGTCGGAGAATCTGGCTCCGCAGGCGATGATAAGGTCGCATTTTTCGGTCGCCATACCTGTCGCGTAGGTTCCGTGCATACCGAGATTGCCCATATTCAGTCTGTGGGTAGCGGGGATACATCCGAGACCCATCAGGGAACAGCATACGGGAGCGTCGATTTTCTCGGCGAACTCAATGAGCTCGGGCGAAGCGTCGGCGCTTATAACGCCTCCGCCCGCGTAGATGATCGGGAATTTTGCGTTATTGATAAGCTCAACAGCCTTAGCGATGTCCTCCGCGCCCGAAACCTCGCGCGATGCTTTTTCGGGAGGAGTGAGAGGCTTGTAGTCGGTGAGCTGAGCCGTGATGTCCTTGGGAACGTCGATGAGCACGGGACCTTTTCTGCCGTCGGTCGCGAGGGCGAACGCCGTGCGGATCGCGGGAGCAAGGTCCTCGATCCTTTTTACAAGGTAGCTGCCCTTTGTGATCGGCTTAACGATATCGACGATATCGACCTCCTGGAAGCTGTCGCGTCCAAGCAGAGAGGTGTTTACGTTGCCCGTGATAACGACCATCGGAATACTGTCGATGTTGGCGGTAGCGATACCTGTTACGGTGTTTGTCGCTCCGGGACCCGAGGTGGTGATGCACACTCCGACCTTACCCGTAGCTCTGGCGTAGCCGTCGGCGGCGTGAGCCGCGCCCTGCTCGTGAGCTGTAAGAATATGTTTGATCTTGTCACTGTATTTGTATAAAGCGTCATAAGTATTGAGCGCCGCGCCTCCGGGATAGCCGAAAACGGTGTCAACGCCCTGTTCAATTAAACATTCGCAAATGATTTCAGCGCCTGTTAACTGCATTAGGAAAGTCACTCCCTTAAATATTTTTCCACAAATAGTTATTTTAACTGAAAAAGTATACGTTGTCAAGCCTTTGAAAGGCGGAAAAAAGCGCGGCGTCCCAAGTCCGCGGACGCCGCGCGTAAGATCGTTGCGATCATAAGCTCTTGATAAAGTCGGAAATAACGAGGATCGACCTTGTGCCCGCGATCCCGCAAAAGTCCTTGAAGTCCATTCCCTGATTCTTGTTCAGGTCGTCGGAGATAACGCGGAAAACGCAGAACGGAACGTTGTTTCTGAAGCATACGTGACCGATCGCGCCGCCCTCCATCTCGCAGGCGATCGCGTCAAAGCGAATATTTATCCGCGCGCGCTTGCTTCGTCTGGAAACGAACAGGTCGCCCGAGGCGATCCTGCCCATAAAGGCGTGAGCGTCTTCGATTCCTTCGCAAAGCTTGAATATTTTTTTAGCGATAGCTTCGTCGCAGGGGAAGTAGATACGGTTCGCGTCGGGGAAGGTGATTTCTCCGATCGGATCTCCGAGCGCGGAAGCGTTCATATCGTGCTGAAGGACCTCGGTCCCGACTACCATATCGCAGATTCTGAGGTCGTCCACCAGCGCGCCCGCTACGCCGCTGTTTATGATGAAATCAGGCTTGTATTTGTCGATCATAAGCTGAGCGCACATCGCGGCGTTTACCTTGCCGACGCCGCACTCGGCGGCTACAACGCTCTTTCCCTCGATGGTTCCCATAGAGAACTTGATGTTGGCGTACTCCATATCAAGTCTGTTGTCCATCATTGATTTTAGTCCGTCAACCTCCAAGGCCAACGCGCAGATAATACCAATCATAATTTCCTCCTTAATCAAAGTTGCCCGTTTGATACATTATAATCGAAAGCGCCGCCAGCGGAGCTGTTTCCGCTCGGAGGATACGCCTGCCGAGCGTAGCCCTCAAGCCGCCGTTTTCAAGAACGAAATCGACCTCGTTCTGTTCAAAGCCGCCTTCGCTTCCGATGAATATTCCGATTTTTTCGGGGCTGTCGGGCAAAAGTGACCGTACGCTTTCGCCGCCCAGCTCGTAAAAAATAATGTTTTTATCGTTAGCTTCACTCTGCTTTACCGCCTGTTTGAAGCTCACCGCCTCACAAACCTCGGGGATTATCCCTCGCCTTGACTGCTGAGCGGCTTCCTTGGCGATCTTCTGCCACCTTTGACGCTTTTTGCCGAGCGATTTTTCGTCGGGACGCGACACGCACCTCGCCGATATCATCGGCACGATCCTGCTGACGCCGAGCTCGACGCATTTCTGAATAATATAATCCATTTTATCGCCCTTGGGCAGCGCCTGATAGAGCGTGATTTTGACGTCTGGCTCGTTTGGACACAGAGAACGGGCTGTGACCTTGACCTCCGCGCTGTCGCCGACAGCCGAAACAAGCTCGCAGTCAAGCTGTTGTCCCGACGGCGTGACGAGAGTAAGTTTTTCGCCCGATTTCATTCTCAGACTTTTGAGCATATGGCGGGCGGTTTCGCCCTCGATGATGTATCTGTCCGCGTCGATTTCGCGGTCGGTAAAAAACCAAGCCATATTATCCCTTTCCTGTTACGGTTTTATAAAACCGTTTCTGCTTATTATTCTACCAAATATTTTTACGGATTGCAATAACTATATTGTTTGTGGTAGAATATAAATCGAGGTGATGGAAATGTTCGAAATAAATGCGGAAAAATTCATTAATTTACTGGCAAAAGAAGGAATCAATCCCAAAAAGCTCCAGGATCTGGTGGTCAGGAGACTTTCCGAGCTCAGCAAGACCGTAGCGACGGCGGAAAGCTGCACGGGCGGCCTTATCAGCAAGCGGATCACTGAGGTCAGCGGAGCCTCAAACGTTTTTGAATGCGGAGTTTGTTCCTATTCCAACGGCATCAAACGCAGACTGCTTGGCGTCAAGGGCGAAACCCTCGCCGCCGTCGGCGCGGTGTCGCCTGCCGTGGCGGCTCAGATGGCGGAGGGAGTCAGGGAGATTTCGAACGCTGATTTCGGTCTTTCGACTACGGGCATAGCCGGTCCCACAGGCGGAACAAAGGAAAAACCCGTCGGTCTTGTTTACATAGCGCTCAGCTACGGCGGAGCGACCGAGATCGTCAAGGCTTCTCTTTCGGACGTGAAACCCCTTGACAGGGAGAACGTCCGCCGGGAGGCGAGCGATATAGCCTTGTGGCTTTTGCTTAATAAAATCAGATAATTACTAACTTTTATATTATTTTTGGTTGAAAATTACAAACAAGGTATTGCTAAATTCCGATTTGTATGTTAAAATTATACCAACTATTGTGGGAAAGAGCCCCGAAGGGCGCCCGCGAGAGAAAATTTAATATCATATCATCTGAAGGGAGATGAATTTATGGCAAGAGTGGCAGGAATTCTGATGCCGATCACCTCTTTACCCTCGCCGTACGGAATCGGAACGATAGGTAAGGAGGCGCGCGAGTTCGCCGACTTTTTATCAGAGGCAGGTCAGAAAATCTGGCAGATTCTTCCCGCAGGCCCGACGAGCTACGGCGATTCGCCCTATCAGTCGTTTTCGACTTACGCGGGAAACCCGTATCTGATCGACCTTGACACACTGGTTGAGGAGGAGCTTATTTCCAAGGAACAGCTCGACGCCATTGACTGGGGAGACAATCCCAACGAGGTAGACTACGAAAAGATTTACAACAACCGTTTTGTTGTGCTGAAAAAGGCGTACGACACCTATATCGAGGATTATGAGCTCGACGTTTTCGAGGAGTTTAAGAAGGACAACGCTCACTGGCTCGACGATTACGCTCTTTATATGGCGGTCAAGAAGAGCTTTGATATGGTCGCATGGCCCGAATGGCCTGACGAAGCGATCAAAATGCGCCGACCCGCCGCCATAAGAAAGTACAAAAAGAAATTAGAGGACGATATCGATTTCTGGAAATGGATCCAGTTCAAGTTCTATGAGCAGTGGTACGAGTTCCGCGAGTATGTCAACGACCTCGGGATCAAGATCCTCGGCGATATGCCCATCTATGTCGCTATGGACAGCGCGGACACGTGGGCAAATCCCGATGTGTTCTGGCTTGACGAGGACAATATGCCCGTATGCGTGGCGGGATGTCCTCCCGATTATTTCTCCGAGACAGGCCAGCTCTGGGGCAATCCGCTCTATGACTGGGAGTACCTCAAGCAGACAGACTATGTCTGGTGGTTCAACCGCATCGCGGCTGCCGCCAACCTTTACGATATCACAAGAATCGACCATTTCCGCGCGTTCAACGATTATTACGCGATTCCTTATCCTTCCGAAAACGCCATCAACGGTGAGTGGATGGACGGCCCCGGAATGGATTTCTTCAATAAGATGAAGGACGCGCTCGGAGATATTCCGATCGTAGCCGAGGATCTGGGCGATCTCAGCCCGGGAGTTGAAAAGCTCCTTAAGGACAGCGGTTATCCGGGAATGAAGGTTCTGGAGTTTGCCTTTGACGGCGATGACGAGAACGACTTCCTTCCCCATAACTATCCCGACAGCAACTGCGTTGTATACACGGGAACCCATGATAACGATACTATTATGGGCTGGTACAGTCAGGCTGAACCCGAAGAAATCAAATGCGCCGTAGACTACTGCCATATCGCAAACGGCGAGGAGTTTAACTGGGGTCTTATCCGCACGGCTTATGAGAGCAAGGCGGATTACGCTGTTATTCAAATGCAGGATATACTTGGTCTCGGTTCAGAGGCGAGAATGAACGTACCCTCTACCCTAGGCGGTAACTGGGTATGGAGAATGGACGCCGACGCGCTGACCGAGGAGCTTGCTCAAAGACTATCATGGATGTCCGATACATACGGACGACTGGAGGACTAAAATATGGGTAAATTAATTATGGACGAGATTAAAAAGAGTTCCAAGGCTCTCTATTGCGCGAAGCCCGAGGAACTCACTCCCGCTCAGCTTCACTACCTTCTCGGAAGATATGTACAGTCCGAGATCGCGGATAACTGGGTAAAGAGCAAGAGAAAGCACGCAGAGGGCAGAAGAGCCTTCTACTTCTCCGCCGAGTTCCTTATGGGCCGTATGATCTACAACAATCTTTACTGCCTCGGACTTCTCGACGAAGCAAAAACTCTGCTCAAGAAGAAGGGCATCGACATCAACGTTTTCGAAGAGGTTGACGACGCGGCTCTCGGTAACGGCGGTCTCGGTCGTCTTGCGGCTTGCTACCTTGACTCAGCGGCTACTCAGGAGGTTCCGCTCGACGGTTACGGTATCCGCTATAAGTACGGTCTTTTCAAGCAGCTTATCGAGAACGGCTATCAGGTCGAGGTTGCCGACGATTGGCAGAAGTACGGCGATCCCTGGTGCGTAAGACGCGAGGACAGAGCCGTTCTGGTTGACTTCAAGGGTCAGACAGTCAAGGCTGTTCCCTATGATATGGCTATCATCGGCTACGGCACAAACAATATCAACACTCTCCGCCTCTGGCAGGCTGAGGCATTGCAGGATTTCGACTTCCAGGAATTCAACAACTGCCACTATGACAGCTCCGTAAAGGCTAAGAACGACGCCGAGAATATCTCCCGCGTTCTTTATCCCAACGATAACACCTACGACGGTAAGGTTCTCCGACTCAAGCAGCAGTATTTCTTCTGCTCGGCTTCCTTACAGGATATTATGAAGGATTACAAGGAGAAGTACGGCAGTGATTACAGCCACTTCGCCGAGGATTATGTATTCCAGCTCAACGATACTCATCCCGTATCCGCTATCCCCGAGCTCGTAAGACTTCTTATGCTCGACGGACTTTCCTTCGACGAGGCGTTCGACATCGCCCGCAGAACCTGCTCCTACACCAACCACACGGTTCTCGGCGAGGCTCTTGAGAAATGGCACGCCGACCTTATGATGGATGTTATCCCCGAGATCTATCACATCATCTGCCTCATCGCCAACAAGCTCCAGGAGGAGCTCGCCGCCAAGGGCGTCAACGATGAGCAGAAGGCGAGAATGAGAATCGTTGACAACAACACCGTTCATATGGCTCGTCTCGCTACTTATGTTTCCACATACGTTAACGGCGTTGCTCAGATCCACACCGAGATCCTCAAGAACGACGTTCTCAAGGATTGGTACGACGTATATCCCGAGCGCTTCCAGAACAAGACAAACGGTATCACTCAGCGTCGTTGGCTCGGCCTTTGCAATCCCGAGCTTTCCGAGTTCATCACCGAGCGCGTAGGCAACGGCTGGCTCAAGGATCTCTCCAAGCTCAGCAAGCTCAACAAAACGATGGACGACGCCACGATCAAGGAATTCAACAAGATCAAGGCAAAGAAGAAGAAGGATCTCGCCGATTACATCAAGAAGATGGACGGCGTGGACGTTGACCCGACAATGATCTTCGACGTTCAGGTAAAGCGTCTCCACGAGTACAAGAGACAGCTCATCAACGCCTTCTCGATCATGCTCATCTACAAGAGACTCAAGAAGGGCGAGCTCAAGAACTGGAACCCCACCTGCTTCATCTTCGGAGCTAAGGCGGCTCCCGGTTACGCAAGAGCCAAGGCTATCATCAAGTATATCAACGAGCTTGCGAACCTCGTTAATAACGATCCCGACACCAAGGATAAGCTTCAGGTCGTTTATTGCTCCAACTACAATGTAAGCTACGCCGAGAGGATCGTAACCGCTGCCGATATCTCCGAGCAGACCTCGCTCGCGGGCACAGAGGCTTCGGGAACAGGTAATATGAAGTTTATGGTCAACGGCGCAGTTACCCTCGGAACATGGGACGGCGCGAACATCGAGATCGCCGAGGCAGCGGGAGTAGAGAACGAGTACATCTTCGGCGCGAGAGTTGAGGATGTTGAGGCTATCAAGGATACTTACAGCTCACGTTCGATCTACAACAGCAACCCCGAAATCAAGTCCGTTATCGATACCCTCATCGACGGTACCGTTTCCGATGGCAACGCTCAGGGCGAAGGCAGCTTCGCTGAGCTCCACAAGGCTCTCCTCGACGGCGCTTCATGGCATAAGCCCGACCACTACTATGTTCTCTATGATCTGATGAGCTACGTAGAGGCGAAGATCAAGGCGAACACCGACTATTCCGACAGGATCGCTTTCGGCAGAAAGTGCCTTATGAATGTTGCCAACTCAGGTAAGTTCAGCTCCGACAGAGCTATCCTTGAATACGCTAAGGATCTCTGGCACGTTGATTACAGAGGCAAGAAGGACTGATAAAGGTCTTATAAACAACAGCTCCCGAGCTATCGGGAGCTGTTTTTGACATTTCCTTGGAAGAAGGCTGTTTTATTGATTTTTCAGTCTGTCGGGATCGAGGATCCTTATCCTGCCGTACTCTGTCCGCAAAAGCCCGTTGTCCCTGAATCCTTTCAGGATCTTGCTGACAGTCACTCTGGTGACGCCCGTTTGCGCCGCGATATCCTCGTGAGTGAGCTTTACCTCTGAGTGCTCGTCGGCGTTTTGCAGCAGGACGTCGGATATCCTTTGGTCAGCCTTCATAAAAGTCATAGCGTCAAGCTTGTTTGAGAGCTGCCGAACTCTTGCCGCCTGCAAGCCAAGCAGTTCAAGCGCCAGGCGAGGGTGGTTGCGTGTCAGGTTGAGCAGAGTCTCCTCGTTTATCACCGCGACTTCGATATTGGTCAGAGCCTTTGCCGAGCTGATCCTCGGCATTCTGTCAAAGAACGCCGCCTCGCCGAGGATCTCGCCGCGTCCCGCGGACGACAGCGTGTGTTCTACCCCGTCGGGAGAGGTCATGTATACGCGGACCTTGCCTGTTTTAAGGTAATAAAAGCTCTCCGCGCGGTCGCCCTGATAATAGATTATGCTCCCCTTCGAGAACCTTCTCGTGTAGCTGAGCCTGCCGAATACGGCGCTTATTTCGTTTTCGCTGTTTATAGGGCTGTTCATAACATCACGCTTTCAATTATTTCTTTGTAGATTGTATCATACTTTACAATCTTTTGGCAAGCATATGTGTAATAATATTTCTAATGAATTTTAAAGGATGTGTTTATATGGGAATGACAATGTCTCAGAAGATCCTCGCGGCTCACGCGGGTCTTGCCGAGGTCAAAGCGGGTCAGCTTATTGAGGCAAAGCTTGACCTTGTTCTGGGCAACGACGTTACCACGCCCGTAGCCATCAATGTTTTTGAGGCTAACGGCGCTGATTCGGTTTTTGATAACACAAAAATCGCGATGATCATGGATCATTTTACGCCTAACAAGGATATCAAAGCGGCTACGCTCGTTAAACAGACGCGCGAATTTGCCGCGAAATATGATATCAAGAATTTCCGCGACGTCGGTAAAATGGGGATCGAGCACGCGCTTCTTCCCGAGATGGGTCTTGTCGGCCCCGGCTGTTTGTGTATCGGCGCGGATTCGCACACCTGCACCTACGGCGCTCTCGGAGCGTTTTCAACAGGCGTCGGTTCCACGGATATGTGCGCGGGTATGATAAGCGGCAAGGCTTGGTTCAAGGTTCCTGCCGCGATCAGGTTCAATCTTGTAGGCAAGCCGCAGGGCTTTGTTTCGGGCAAGGACGTTATCCTTCACATAATCGGTAAAATCGGCGTGGACGGCGCTCTGTACAAGTCGATGGAATTTGTCGGCGAGGGCGTTAAATATCTCAATATCGACGACAGGCTTTGTATCGCGAATATGGCGATCGAGGCGGGCGCCAAAAACGGAATTTTCCCCGTTGACGACATTACACGCGAGTACTGCGAAGGCCGTTATCAGGGAACTCCCGTTGAGTATACCGCCGACGAGGACGCCGTGTACGACGAAGAATACACCATCGACCTCTCTCAGCTCAGACCTACCGTTTCCTTCCCGCATCTCCCCGAGAACACAAGAACGATCGACGAGATCGGCGAGACCGAGGTGAAAATCGATCAGGTAGTTATCGGCTCGTGCACAAACGGCCGTATATCCGACCTCAGAGCGGCCGCGGAGGTGCTCAAGGGCAAAACGATCGCCGACGGCGTGCGCTGTATCGTTATCCCCGGTACTCAGAACATCTGGAAGCAGGCGATGCACGAGGGCCTTTTCGATATCTTTATTGACGCGGGCGCGGTAGTATCGACCCCGACCTGCGGCCCCTGTCTCGGCGGACATATGGGAATCCTCGCCGCGGGCGAAAGAGCCGTTTCGACCACCAACCGCAACTTTGTCGGACGTATGGGTCACGTTGACAGCGAGGTTTATCTCGCAAGCCCCGCGGTAGCGGCGGCGAGCGCTGTCACGGGTTACATCACCGATCCCGAGAAGGTTTAAGGAGGTATAGTAATGATCAACGCAAAAGGTAAGGTACATAAATTCGGAGATAACGTGGATACGGATGTAATCATCCCCGCGCGTTACCTCAACACAGCCTCTCACAAGGAGCTGGCGGCTCATTGTATGGAGGATATCGACAAGGAGTTTGTCAACAACGTCAGTGAAGGCGATATTATGGTCGCGACAAAGAACTTCGGCTGCGGCTCCTCGCGCGAGCACGCTCCGATCGCGATCAAGGCGAGCGGTATCAGCTGCGTTATCGCGTCGAGCTTCGCGAGGATATTCTACCGCAACGCTATCAATATCGGACTTCCGATCCTCGAATGTCCCGAGGCGGCAGAGGCGATCAACAACGGCGATATCGTCAGCGTGGACTATGACACGGGCGTGATCACCGACGAAACCACGGGCAAAACCTTTCAGGGCGAGCCTTTCCCCGAGTTTATCCAGAACATTATCCAAAAGGGCGGACTCATCAACTCGATCAAATAAAAATGTGTATCGGCG
Organism: uncultured Eubacteriales bacterium; assembly: GCA_900316385.1. Taxonomy (GTDB): domain Bacteria; phylum Bacillota; class Clostridia; order Oscillospirales; family Acutalibacteraceae; genus Ruminococcoides. Next base: position 54,430 of record ONCP01000002.1, read on the forward strand.
GATTTATTTCCGCCGATTTTCTTTATTCGGTTGAAAAACGCGCGTTAATGGAGTATAATGAAACGAGATTATTTTGGAGGGATATTATGCCTTTTGTAAACGTAAAGACCTCGGTCAGGGTTGACGAGGCGAAGAAAACCGTAATTGAAGCGAAAATCACCAAGGCTATCACGATCTTGCCCGGTAAGTCCGAGAGCCATCTTATGTGCGCTGTCGAGGACGGCGTGAGTATGATGTTCCACGGCGACAAGGAGAACACCGCTTTTGTCGAGGTCAAGATACTCGGCAAATCAACACGCGAGGCGTACGAGAAGCTGACCGCCGCGATTTGCGATATCCTTGAGGAGGAAATCGGCGTAAGCCCCGAGTATTGCTACGTAAAATTCGAGGAGATAGTGAACTGGGGCTATAACAAATATCTGTTCTGATTGGAGTAGGATATGAAAAGTTACAGAAAAGAGCTGTGGTTCAATATTCCCGCGCGCAGAAAAATAGTCAGGATCACCGAGGATGTACAGCGCGCGATCGACGAGAGCGGCGTCAAAGAAGGTCTGGTTCTGGTCAACGCCATGAATATCACGGCGTCCGTCTTTATCAACGACGACGAAAGCGGACTTCACTCCGACTACGAAAGGTGGCTTGAAAAGCTCGCCCCCGAAAAGCCGTACAGTCAGTATGATCACAACGGCTTTGAGGATAACGCCGACGCTCACCTCAAGCGAACCGTTATGGGCAGAGAGGTCGTCTGCGCGATTACCGACGGCAGACTTGACTTTGGCACATGGGAGCAGATTTTTTACTATGAGCTCGACGGAAAGCGCAACAAGCACGCGCTGATCAAGATTATAGGAGAATAGTGTGAACAACACTGATCCAAGCAATATTGCCCGCTCATTCTGCCGCGTACGGCAGTGAGCGGAGGCGCCGTCCGATTTTGTTTTGGGTAACAAACCCATACAACGGGGACGGCTCGATCGGCAGCTACACCTTATCAGCCCACGGTAAGGTCGTAGGGATCATCAATGAATCTTGTGGGCTGAAAGGCTATGGCGATTATTATGAATATAGCAGTTATTACGGGCGGACTCAGCACCGAGCGCGACGTCGCGATCAGCTCGGGCGGAAAGATTGCCGCCGCGCTCAGAAGCAAGGGTCACAACGTTGTTTTGATTGACGTATATATGGGTTATGACGGCGAGATAGACCCGAAGCACCTTTTTGAGAACAACGCGGATCTGCTTCAGGCAAAGGGCGTAGGAGAGATCGTTCCCGATCTGAAGGCGGTCAGGGAGAGCCGCCGAGGAGACAGCCCGTGCTTCCTCGGAAGAAATGTTGAGAAGATATGCCGCTATGCCGACATCACCTTTTTCGCGCTTCACGGCGGCGAGGGTGAGAACGGTCAGCTTCAGGCGGCGTTTGATATACTCGGAATAAAATACACGGGCGCAAGCTACCTTGCCGCGGCGCTCGCTATGGACAAGGGGATCTCACGCGCGCTTTTTGCCCAGCAGAAGGTCAGGATTGCCGCGGGCGACCTCTTTGACAGAACCGAGGATATCAACGAATGGGATATTTTCCCCTGCGTGATCAAGCCCTGCTCGGGCGGCAGCAGCGTCGGAATAACGAAGGCGGAGAACCGCGAGCAGTTCAACGCGGCGGTCAAAGAAGCCTTCTCCTACGAGGACGAGGTGGTTGTGGAGCAGTTTATCGAGGGCAGAGAGTTTTCTGTCGGAGTGCTCGGCGACGAAGTTCTGCCTCCGATCGAGATCATCCCGACAACAGGCTTCTATGATTACAAGAGCAAGTATCAGGCGGGTCTTACGGTTGAGGAGTGTCCCGCTAAGATCACCGAGGCGGAGGACAAGGAGCTTCGCGAGGCGGCTTACAGAGCTTATAAAACGCTCCACCTCAGCGCCTACGCCAGAATGGACTTTATACTTACCTCCGACGGCAAGGCGTACTGCCTTGAGGCGAACACTCTCCCGGGTATGACACCCACAAGCCTGCTTCCTCAGGAGGCGGCTGCGATCGGAATGGATTATCCGACGCTATGTGAGAAGATCGTTGAGCTCTCGCTCGAAAAATACAATAAATAATTAAGGATCACGTTATGAAAAGCTTCACTCTTAACGAAATCGCTCTCGCCTGCGGCGGACAGTACGTCGGCGACGAGAGCTTCAAAAATACCGAAATCAGCTCTGTTGAGCGCGACAGCCGCAACATCAAAGAGAACTCGCTTTTTCTCGCGATAAAGGGCGAGCGCGTCGACGGTCATGATTTCATCGAAAAATGCTTTGAAAGCGGCGCGCTCTGCGCTCTGTGCGAGAAGGCGCCCGAGAATCCCTCAAAGCCCTGTATCGTAGTTGACAGCACGCTCGACGCGGTCAAAAAGGTCGCGAGGGCATATCGTGAGAAATTTGATATCCCGATCGTCGGGATCAGCGGAAGCGTCGGCAAAACCTCCACCAAGGAGATGATAGCCGCCGTGCTTTCCTCGCGCTTTAACGTTCACAAGACCGCGGGCAACCTCAACAACGAGCTCGGCGTACCTCTCACTCTTTTCGGAATGAACGAGAACACAGAGGCAGCTGTTATCGAAATGGGCATTTCGGGATTCGGAGAAATGACGAGGATCTCCGAGATGGTTCAGCCTACGATCGAGGTCATAACCATTATCGGCGAGTGTCATCTTGAAAATCTCGGCGACCGCGACGGCGTTTTCAAGGCAAAGACCGAGATGTTCAAAAACCTCAGAGAGGGCGGCAGGGTCGTTCTCAACGGCGACGACGACAAGCTTTCGCAGGTGACTGAGGTAAAAGGCGAAAGACCGATTTTCTACGGATTGAACGGCGAGGCATATACCGCCGAAAACATAAAAAACAACGGCGCGCTCGGAGTGGACGCCGATCTTATCCTCAAAGGGAAAAGGGTAAAGGTGACTGTCCCCGCGATAGGCACCTATATGGTCGCGAACGCTCTCGCGGGAGCTGCCGTGGGCGAGCTTCTCGGACTTGATACGGAAGAGATCAAGAAGGGCGTTGAGAGCTACCGCACCGTCGGCAGCCGCGCTAACCTTGTTGATACAGGATATATCAGGATCGTTGACGACTGCTACAACGCCAACCCGACCTCGGTCAAGGCGTCGATCGACACGCTTTTGAATCTCGGCGGAAGAAGCGTCGCGCTCCTCGGCGATATGAAGGAGCTCGGCAAAAACGAGCTTGCGCTCCACCGCGAGGTCGGCGAGTATGCCCGTAAATGCGACCTTGTGATCGCTGTCGGACCTCTCGCTCAGGCTCTGGCAGAGGGCGCGGGCGGCGTTCATTTCGTGACCAAAGAGGACGCGATGGAATCGCTCCCGAGACTTATTCACGAGGGCGACACCGTGCTTGTAAAGGCGAGCCACAGTATGCAGTTTGAGAAGCTGGTAGAGTTTTTGAAGGAATTGAAATGAGATTTTCGGGCGTGATCTTCGATATGGACGGTCTGATGTTCGATACCGAAACGCTGACCTACAAGCTCCAGAAGGAGATTTTTGATAAAAAAGGAATAGTTTATACGCTTGACTGGTACAAGCAGACGGTAGGCAAGCGCTCGGAGGATATACTTGCGCTGTTCAAGGAGCTCTGCGGAGAGGACTTTGACTACGAGGCGTTCCGCGCCGAGTGCCGCGAAGCGTACATTGACTATACCGACAGATACGGAGTGCCGATCAAGAACGGACTTTTTGAGCTGCTCCGTTATCTTAGGGAGAAGGGCATAAAAACAGCGCTCGCAACCTCGACCACGAGGCGGAGCGCCGAAAGGACCCTGCGTGTTTCGGAAACCTTGCCGTATTTTGACGAGCTTGTTTGCGCCGAGGATGTCAGCCGAGGCAAGCCGTTTCCCGATCCGTTTTTAAAGGCGGCTGAGAAGCTCGGCGTAAAGCCCGAAAGCTGTCTTTCTCTTGAGGACAGCCTGAACGGGATCCGTTCCGCCTATGACGCGGGTACGATCGCCGTGATGATCCCCGACCTGATCCCTCCGACGGAGGAAATCAAGTCGCTCTGCTTTAAGGTGCTCAACAGCTTAACAGACGTGATACCGTTGATAGAACAAGAAAGCGCGCGCAACGTGCAACTGAGATGAAAATACAAATTTTTTATGATTGGAATCAGTCGGTATTATGCGCCGCTGAATTATACGACTTTTGAGTAATTACCTGTCACATAAACAAGGACGCGCCCGAGGCGCGTCCTTTACTCTTTGTTGTATTTTTTCGGCTCGGTTTCGTAAACGTTGTTGCCCTCGCTGTCGATCGCGACAACGCAGGGGAAATCTTCAACATAATATCTTCTCACCGACTCGGTCCCCAGATCCTCGTAGCAGATCGGCTCGGTTTTTTTGATGCTTTTCGCGATCAGCGCCGCAGCGCCGCCTATCGCCGCGAAATACACGGCGTTGTTTCTGACGATCGCGTCGATCACCTCCGGGCTTCTCGCGCCCTTGCCGACCATTCCCTTAAGTCCCATATCAAGCAGAGTAGGCGCGTATTTGTCCATTCTGTAACTCGAGGTGGGGCCAGCGGGTCCTACGGCGTAGCCGGGCTTAGCGGGAGCGGGACCGACATAATAGATAGTCTCGCCCTTTACGTCAACAGGGAGCTCGTACCCTTTTTCGGCAAGCTCAAAAAGCCGCTTGTGAGCAGCGTCTCTGCCTGTTATCATAGTTCCCGTCAGCAGAACGCTGTCGCCTGCCTTCAGTGTTTTGATTTGTTCATCCGTCAAAGGAAGCGTTATTCTTTTCATTTTTTACCTCCCTCAGATCTCGGCGCTTTTGTGTCTGGCGGCGTGACAGCAAATGTTGACCGCCACAGGCATACCCGCGATGTGCGTCGGCGAGGTCTCTATGTTCACGCCGATCGCGGTAGTGTTTCCGCCGAGTCCCGCGGGGCCGAAGCCCATAAGGTTGATTTTGTTCAGCAGCTCGCGCTCAAGCTCGGCATAGCGCGGATCGGGGTTTTCCGTATTGATCGCTCGGAAGGTAGCCTTCTTTGCCAGCTGGGCGCAGCGCTCAAAGGTTCCGCCGATCCCCACGCCCACAACTATCGGCGGACAGGGGTTGGGTCCCGCGTTCCTGACCGTGTCGAGCACAAAGCTCTTGACGCCCTCAACGCCGTAGGACGGAGTGAGCATTTTTACGGCGGACATATTCTCGCTTCCAAAGCCCTTGCCGCCCGCGGTTATCCTGATTTTGTCGCCCGAAACGATCCTTGTGTGAATGATCGCGGGAGTGTTGTCCTTGGTGTTGATTCTGTCAAAGACAGGGTCGTCTACCACGCTTTTGCGAAGGTATCCGTCAATATAAGCGCGCCGCACGCCCTCCTGAACGGCTTCCTCAAAGTCGCCTTCGATCGCGACCTTGTCGCCGTATTCAACGAACAAAACAGCCATACCCGTGTCCTGACAAAGCGGGATCTCCTCTTTAGCGGCAAGCTCGTCGTTTTCGATTATCTGCGAGAGCACCGCCCTTCCGACCTCGCTTTCCTCGTTTTCGCGCGCGTTTTTCAGCGCGTCGAGGACGTCGGAGCCGATAAAGTAGTTGCAGTCCGTAAACAGGCTTTTAACGGTCTCGGTAACCGTTTCCGCCCTGATAATTCTTGTTTCCATTTTCATCACCGCTTTCCATTATAAAATAAAACGACATATAAATCAACAAGCTCTTTTATTTTTGCGAAAGATATGGTATATTTAAAATATCATAATTATCAAAAAATTTTTAATCGTTCAACATATAATCGTCACACGATCGGGATATAATCGAACGGAAGAATTCTAAAAGGAGCGGTATATATGAGCAAAATATTGGTAGTAGACGACGAGTTTCGGATTCGTCAGATAATCCGCAAATACGCCGAGTTTGAGGGTCACACGGTCGAGGAGGCCGTGGACGGTATGCAGGCGATCGAGGTTTGCAGAAAGAACAAGTACGACCTCATCATTATGGATGTTATGATGCCCGAGCTCGACGGCTTCTCGGCTTGTCGGGAAATCAGAAAATTCTCCCAAACTCCCGTGATCATGCTCTCGGCGCGAGGCGAGGAGTATGACAAGATCCACGGCTTTGAGCTCGGCTCCGACGACTACGTTGTAAAGCCGTTCTCTCCCAAGGAGCTGATGATGCGCGTCAACGCCGTTATCAAGCGTTCGGGCGGGAACTCGGGCGAAGATAAAAAGGACGTGTTCACCTACAAGGGTCTGACTGTCGATTTCTCCGCAAGGATCGTTACGATCGACGGCGAACGCGTCGAGATGACCCCCAAGGAGTACGAGCTGTTCTTCTATATGGTCAAGAACAAGGGTCTGGCGCTCACTCGTGAAAAGCTTATTTCCGAGGTTTGGGGTTACGATTTCTTCGGCGACGAGCGTACGCTCGATACCCACATCAAGCTGCTGAGAAAATCTCTCGGCGAATACAGCAAGTGCATCGTTACGCTTCGAGGGGTGGGTTATCGCTTTGAAACAAACTAAACCGCTCGGCAGGTGGCGCCTGCTTCCGCTGAGGTACAAGCTGGCGATTTATTTTATCGCGTTTTCGGCGATAATGCTTATCTTCCTGTGGATCTTTCAGACAGTTTTTCTTGAAACCTGTTATACCTTTATAAAGCAATATCAGGTCAAAAAATGCGCCTCGGAGATCATCGGGAGTATCGAAAGCGGAAAGAACACCTCGGAAACGATCAAAACGATCTCCCGACAGAACGAAATGAGCGTTTTTGTCTATGACTCGACCGACGAGCTGCTCGTCAAGCGTTACTCGACGGAATTCAACAACCCCTCGGGTCTCAGGGAAATCAATATGCGCAGCGTGTACAGCTACTATAAGCTTGCCAAGGAAAACAACGGCAAATACACCTCCACCTCGGCAAACAATGAGGAGGAAATGCGCATTGACATTAAGAGCAGATATAAAAGAAACACGGCGACGGACGACGAGCAAGCGTTCTCCGAGGCATCAAACCGCAGGAACAGAGTCGAGAATATGGTCTTTGCCGAGATAATGAGCCTCGGCGACGACACGGAGTGCTTTGTTCTGATCACCGCGATGATAACGCCCGTCAGCTCTGTCATCAGTACGCTCCATATGCAGCTTGCGATAGTGAGTATGGTGTTCATTGTATTCTCGCTTGTGCTGTCGTTCATCGTATCAAGGCGTATTTCGCGTCCGCTCGGCGAGATTACCGATAATGTAAAGCTTCTGGCGCGTCAGAATTATGATGTGGAGTTCAACTCAAGCGGATATCTTGAGGCAAAGGAGCTCAGCGATACGCTGAATGTGACCAGACAAGAGCTGAAGAAGGCGGACAACCTCCGTCAGGAGCTTATCGCGAATATTTCGCACGACCTTAGAACGCCCTTGACGATGATCACGGGCTACGCCGAGGTTATGCGAGATCTGCCCGGAGAAAATACCCCCGAGAACGTTCAGGTTATTATCGACGAGGCGAACCGACTTACAAGTCTCGTTAACGATATGCTTGATCTGTCAAAGCTCCGTTCGGGCTCGATAGAGATAGAAAGCGAGGAATTCTCCCTTACCGACGCTATCGGCGATATTTTCCAGCGTTATGCCAAGCTCAGGGAGCAGGAGGGCTACGATATCGAGTTCGTGCCCGACAAGAACGCCTATGTCTACGCTGATCAGATCAAGATCGGTCAGGTCGTGTATAATTTCATCAACAACGCAATAAACCACTGCGGCGACGATAAGAAGGTTATTGTGACCCAAAAGGCGACCGACAAGCGCGTAAGAGTAGAGGTCACCGATCACGGCGCGGGGATAGACCCCGAAAAGCTCAGCTATATCTGGGACAGATACTACAAGGTCGACAAAACCCACAAGCGCGGAGTTATCGGCACGGGACTGGGGCTGTCCATTGTAAAAAATATTCTCGACCTTCACGGCGCTCGCTACGGAGTAAAGAGCAAGCTCGGCAGCGGCTCCACCTTCTGGTTTGAGCTTGAGGTCACGAGAGTTGAAAAAATAAAGTAAAAAACCAAGTAAAAAAACTTCCTTCGGATTTCCGAAGGAAGTTTTAATATAGCTTATAACTCTCAGAAATTAAGACCCTTTACAAGGGATTCAAGTCCGCGCATAACTACGATCGGCGACGATATAACGAGAGCGATAATCATCGAGCCGAGGAAAGCGCAGGTCATCATCAAAAAGAAGCTCCAGAAAGGTCTTTTCCCGCCGAGAGCCCTGCTGATGCCGAGGTAAAGCAGGATCCCGAACGCCATAGTTCCGAAGGTCGTGATCAGCGAATACTCGCTCATAAAGTAGCCGATCGTGATGATGTTGATCAGGTTGACTACCGCGACGGAAATGTAAGAGCTTGTGACCAGATTCGCGACGGGCTTGAACTTGGCGGGCTGCTTGAGCGATTTGAAAAATATCATTACAGCAAAGCTGAACGCGAACTGAGTCGCGATCGAAACCGCGAACGAAACAAGAAATATCTCAAAGTAGCTGAGCGTCATTCCCGTGAACAAATTGCCCACGCCCACAGACAAGCCCCGTGAGGAATCGTAGCTGAGGGTGGAGCTTACAGCCGAGATGAGCGCGCACAACGGCAGGATTATCGCCCATACGGGCAAAGATTCGTTAAACTGTGCCGTTACGGCGTCGACGGTGTGACGCGAGAAAAAGTGCTTTATTATGTTGCCGAACTGACGGAAGGTGAAGTAAAACTTCGACGGCTGAGCGTTAGGCTCGGAAAAAACAGGCTGAGTCGGCTGAGCCTCGGGTATGCTGTACGCGGGCTCGGAGTCGGGCTCGTAAATAACCTCTGCCTCGTCTATCTGACGCGTTCCCGATCTCAGCTCCTCCTTGATGTCCTCAAGGATCTCGTCAACGGTTTCTTCTTCCAGCTCTTTTTTTTCTTCCGTCGTTTCCTCAACCGCTTCGTCGGCGGGTTCCGCTGTTTCTGTCGGAGCGGTCTCGGGTTCGGTATTTTCTGTTACTTCGGGAGCCGTTTCCTCTGCTTCGGCGCAGCTGGGGCAAACGCCGTTTTCGTCGAGCTCGGCTCCGCATTTAGCGCAATATCTATCCATACATAAACCTCCGTAAGCACATTGTATCATCACAACAGATCAAATACAACGGACTTAACGAACTTTTCAGCTAATTTTCATATATTGTTCACTCAGTAATTCCTTACAAGCGAAATGACCTTTCCGAGAAGCGCTACCTCGTCGACGATGATCGGGTCAAAATCGTCGTTCTCGGGCTGAAGGCGGAAGTGGCCGTCCTCCTTGTAGAAGCGTTTGACGGTTGCGCTGTCGTCAACAAGCGCGACAACGATCTCGCCGTTTTCGGCGACGGGAGTGCGGTTAACGATAAGAATGTCGCCGGGAAGTATCCCCGCGTTGATCATACTTTCACCCTGAACTTTGAGGGCAAAGAGCGACCTGCCTCTGCCGAGAGTCTTGTCAACTGTGACATAACCCTCGATATCCTCGATCGCGACGATCGGATTGCCCGCGGCTACCTTGCCCAGAACGGGAACGCTTTTGGCGTTTGTCTCGCCGACAACGCGGATACAGCGGTTAAGTCCCGCGTCGCGCTCGATGAGCCCGTGTTCCTCAAGCGCCTTGAGATAGAGGTGGGCGGTAGAGGTGGATTTAAGCCCCACATCGCGGCAGATCTCCCTGACGGACGGGATCCTGCCGTCGTCGGCGCATTCCGTAAGATAGTCATATACAGCCTGCTGTTTCTTGGTCAACGGTTTCATAAAATGACCCCCTTAATTACTTGTTTTTATCATAACATAATAACACAAAAAAGTAAACATTTGTTTTAAAGCTTTTCGAACAAATTTTTTAAAAAATTTTTTCAAAATAAAAAATCAAAGCCCAAAACCGATGTATTTTTGAAATTTCAGCGCAAATTCAATCAAACTTCACACAGTTTTCATATTTGCATGTTTTAATATAACCGTACTCAACAGAACCGCAACTGTTAAGTACGTTCTACCCTCCTCTGTAAGTCGACTTAGAGACTTACGATTTTTGTACCCCTCATTTTCTTTTAGAACAAGGAAGCGCTGAGCCACCGCAAGGCTCAGCGCTTCTGTCGTTGTGTATATAATCTGTTGTTTTAAAGGAGCCGAACGTTTACGCGTTCGGCTCCTGTCGTTTTTTGCGGTAATGCTTATTTAAAATACTTAACTCCGCTCTCGAAGATGAGCTGATCCTTCGCGAAAGGAACGTTCGCGTAAAGGTTCTCGCCCTTTCTTTCGCTGTGACCCATTTTGCCGAGGATACGTCCGTCGGGGCTTGTGATACCCTCGATAGCGCATACCGAGCCGTTTACGTTGAACTCGATACTGTCGCTGGGGTTGCCGTTAAGATCGACATACTGTGTCGCTACCTGACCGTTTTTGATAAGGCGGTCAAGCGTCTCGCTGTCAGCCGTAAAGCGTCCCTCGCCGTGAGAAACGGGAACGGCGAACACGTCGCCAGCGTTGACGGAGGAGAACCACGGCGACTTGACAGAGGTCACTCTCGTGTACGCCATATGCGAGATATGTCTGCCGATGGTGTTGAAGGTCAGGGTCGGGTCTGTGGGCTTTATGTCGCGGATCTCGCCGTAGGGAACGAGACCGAGCTTGATGAGCGCCTGGAAGCCGTTGCAAATACCGAGCATAAGTCCGTCGCGGTTGTTGAGAAGATTCTCGACCGCTTCCCTGACTCTCGGATTGCGGAAGGTAGTGGCGATGAATTTGCCCGAGCCGTCGGGCTCGTCGCCGCCCGAGAAGCCGCCCGGGAACATTATCATCTGGCTGTTGTTGATAATCTCAACCATTTTCGCGATCGTGTTCTCGATGTCGGAGGGCTTGAGATTCTTGACGATAAGCAGCTCCGCCTCGGCGCCTGCCTTTTCAAAGGCTCTCGCGGTGTCCACCTCGCAGTTCGTTCCGGGGAAAACAGGGATAAACACCTTGGGCTTAGCGGTTTTGATCACAGGCGAGCTATTATTCCTTTCAGTACAGAGCGGGATATCGCGCTCCATTTTCGGGCATTCCGCCTGCGTCGGGAATACCTTTTCAAGCGGCTGAGTCCACTCAGCGCGGATCTCGCCGATTTTAACCTTTTCAGAGTTGATCTCGATTTCCTCATTGTCAGTTACCTCGCCGAGCAAATAGCTTGTTACGCCCTCGGGAGCTTCTTCGCTCTCGATGATAAGCGAGCCCGAAAGCGGAGCGAACAGCTCGTCAAACGTAAGCTCTTTTTCAAACTTAAAGCCTAAGCCGTTGCCGAGGCACGCCTTGCATACGCTTGCCGCGGCGCCGCCCTCCTTAACTACGGAAGCCGAAAGCACCTTGCCTTCGTCCATAAGCGCGTAAACCGCGTCGTACATCTTTTTGAGCTCATCCCATTTGGGCATAAGTGTTTCTCTGTCCTCGGGAACGGGAACGTACCAAACCTTGGAGCCGACTTTCTTGAACTCGGCGGAGATAGTTTTGCTCGCCTTTGTCATCGCGACAGCGAAGGAAACGAGAGTGGGGGGAACGTCGATAGTCTCAAAGGTTCCGCTCATACTGTCCTTGCCGCCGATCGAGGGGATACCGAGGCCGAGCTGAGCCTGCATCGCTCCGAGCAGAGCCGCGGCGGGCTTGCCCCAGCGCTCGGGTTTGTCCATCAGCTTTTCAAAATACTCCTGGAAGGTAAGTCTTGCCTTGAGCGGATAAGCGCCGATCGCGAGCAGCTTCGAAAGGCTCTCTACCACCGCGTAAGCCGAGCCGTGGAAGGGACTCCAGCGTGAAACACCTGGGATAAAGCCGTAGCTCATCGCGGTGGCGTCGTCGGTTTCGCCCTTGAGGAGCGGAAGCTTTGCCGCCATTGCCTCCTGAGGAGTGAGCTGGTTTTTGCCGCCGAAGGGCATGATTACCGTGCCCGCGCCGATACTCGCGTCGAAGCGTTCGCTCAGACCGATCTGTGAGCAAACCTCAAGGCGCGCCATATTCTTTTTGATCGCCTCGGCTGTCGATAAGCCCTTGAGACAATCGGGACAAGAGGTGCGGTAGCAGTCGCTTTCATCGGGAGCGGAAATAAACGCGTCGGAAACCTGAGTAACGCCGTTTGTATTCAAAAATTCACGTGATAAATCAACAATGGTGTCGCCTCTCCAGTTCATCGTGAGGCGGGGGCTCTCGGTGACGACCGCAACGGCTGTCGCCTCGAGGTTTTCGGTCTCGGAAAGCTCGATAAAGCGGTCAACGTCCTTTCTGTCGAGCACGACCGCCATACGCTCCTGAGATTCGGAGATAGCGAGCTCGGTGCCGTCAAGACCCTCGTACTTCTTTGTGACCTTGTCAAGGTTTACGGTAAGTCCGTCCGCAAGCTCGCCGATAGCTACGCAAACGCCGCCCGCGCCAAAGTCGTTGCAGCGCTTGATCATCTTTGCTACCTCGGGATTGCGGAACAGACGCTGAATCTTTCTTTCCGTCGGGGGATTGCCCTTCTGAACCTCGGCGCCGCAGGTTTCAATGGAGCTGAGCGTGTGAGCCTTGGAGGAGCCTGTCGCGCCGCCGCAGCCGTCGCGCCCCGTGCGTCCGCCGAGGAGCACGATAACATCATCGGGAGCGGGAACCTCGCGGATGACGTTCTCCTTGGGAGAAGCTCCTATGACCGCGCCGATCTCCATTCTCTTGGCGACATAACCCTTGTCGTAGAGCTCGACTACCTGACCTGTCGCCAGACCTATCTGGTTGCCGTAGGAGGAATAGCCCTGAGCCGCGCCCGTGGTTATCTTGCGGCTCGGAAGCTTGCCCTCGAGCGTGTCCTTGAAGGGGACGGTCGGATCGCCCGAGCCCGTAACACGCATCGCCTGATAGATGTAGGCTCTGCCCGAAAGCGGGTCGCGGATCGCGCCGCCGAGACATGTGGCGGCACCGCCGAAGGGCTCGATCTCCGTGGGATGATTATGAGTTTCGTTCTTGAACTGAACGAGCCATTTTTCTGTTTTTCCGTCGATCGTGACGGGAACCTCGATGGAGCAGGCGTTGATCTCCTCGCTCTCGTCAAGGTCGGGAATAAGCCCGCGCTTTTTGAGCGCCTTCATACCGATAAGCGCCATATCCATCAGGCTTACGTTGCGTGTTGTGTCCTTGCCGTAAACCTCGTCGCGGGTCTCGTAATATGCCTTCAAAGCGTCCTCGATGACCTTGCCGAGCGCCTTGTTCTCGATTTCTACCTTGTCGAGTCTTGTCAGGAAGGTCGTGTGACGGCAGTGGTCGGACCAGTATGTGTCAATGACCCTAAGCTCTGTGACCGTGGGGTCGCGGTGTTCGGTGTCGCGGAAATAGTCGCGCGTAAACTTGAGGTCGGCGAGCGTCATCGCGAAGCCCATCGAGGAGAAGAATTTTTCCATTTCCTCGTCGTTCCATACGGTGAAGCCCTCGATAACTCTCACGTTCTCGGGCTGCTCGATCGGCAGATCGAGAGAATCGGGCTTGTCGAGCGAGGCGAGGCGGCTCTCAACAGGGTTGATGAGATAATTTTGGATCTTTACGAACTCCTCGTCGGTGATATCGCCCTTGACCGCGACTACGCGCGCGGTGAGGATTTTGCATCTCTCGCCCTGAGTAAGAAGCTGAACGCACTGCTCGGCGGAGTCGGCGCGTTGATCGTACTGACCGGGAAGATACTCCATCGCGAAAACGCGGTAGCCGTCCTCAACGGGAAGCTCCTCCTCAAAGATCATATCCTGATTAGGCTCGGAAAGAATGATGTTCTTCGCCTTGTCAAAGTCCTCTCTCGAGAGTCCCTCGATGTCGTAGCGGTTTACAAAGCGAAGCTCCTCGATCGCACGTATGCCGAGGTTGTGACGCAAATCCCACTTAGTCTGCTCTGCGACTACGTTCATTCCGTCACGCTTTTCAACAAATATTCTGATTACATTGGACATAAAAATTCCCCCATTGTAAATTACCATATTAATGGTATTGTAACATAACAATGGGGGTTTATGTTTCTGTAAGGGAAATTTTTTGAGCTTACTTGTACTCTACCGCGTCGATTATAGCTGTCTGCTTGTATTCCTCAAGCTCGCTGCTGTAATCGTTTTCGGAGCCGAGCAGGTAAATGAAGTCGCCGACGTAGGTGCAACGGTCAATGCCCGAATATACGGTGTCCGTATCTTTTCCGAACATTTCGGAAGCATACTCGTCGATAAGCTTGAGCTTGCCGTTTTCGACCTTAAAGTTGAGAGCTCCTTCTCTGCTTTCGCTGTCTTCGGTTTCATCGTTGTAATTCCAGAAGCTGAACGGGATCGCGTAATCGTTGCGCTCGTAGTTTACGACCAAGGCCTTGGGATCGTACTGAACGGGGGAGTTATAGTCCTTGAATACCATCTCGTCAAGCACCTTGGGATCGGCCTTGTCGCTCACGTCGAACAGAGCGAGCTTCAAGCCCTCCTGAACCTCGAGATCGGTGTAGTCCTCGTCCTGGGCGTGATATCCGATACCGAGCAGAGTGTTCTCGTCAACGGGCACCAGCATAGTGGAAAAGCCGCTGATCTTGACCTCGCCGAGTATTTTGGGGTTACTTGAGTCAGAGGTGTCGATAACGAACAGCGGGTCGGTCTCCTCGTAGGTGATCACATACGCCGTGTCGCCGATATAGCGCACAGCCTTAATGCTCTCGTTTTCGGCGAAGGAGTTGGTTTTGCCGAGCTGCTTAAGGTTTTTGTCGAGCACATAAAGCGTGTTGCTTTGGATTCTGTTGCCGCTGTCGTTTTTGTCCTTTGTAACGGCGACGCGCAGGCAGCCGTCCTTCTCGTCGAGAGAATACTGGTTGTCGATGTAGCCCTCTACCTTGGCGGTCGCGGTAAAATCGAGGCCGTTGTTGAGGTCGATCTTGACGATCTGTGTTGCCGTTACGGTCGGGAGGATAAGACCCGTGTAGTAAAAATTAACCTCGTCGTCGGTGGATGTCTTGGGCTTCGGCGCCTCGGGATACTCGTACTGCTTCGCGGTGACATAGAGATTTTCCGTGTTGCAGTAGATCTCATCGGCGGAGCCGAGGATAGCCTTGGACTTTGTCTTTTTCTCCGAGCCCGCGGTGTCGATCTCGCTGACTACGAGGAAGGTGGATTCCGACGGTTTTTCGGGGCAGTAGATATCGGTCGGAGCTATTTCGTCGGGCGTCGCCGAATTTGAGATATTGCCGCAGCGGGGATAATCATCCTCGCGATCTGCGTTGTAGAACGAAACTACGTAGATTTTGTCGCCGATCATTCTTGTGGAGCATACGTCGCCGCTCTGCGCGTAGCTGTCGTTGAGCTTGATGTTATTGATATCCGAGATATCGTAAACGTCGATTTCCGTTTCACGTGTTGTGTTGCTCCATAACTGACTGACCGCTATGACCTTGTTATCGTGCAGATAAAAATCGTTAAAAAACCTTTCGCTCTTTTTCTTGGGCGTGATCGAGGATAAAAGCTTTGATTTCTTGCCCTCGGCGGAGAAAATATTGATCTTGTTATCGCACAGATAGTAGATGTAATCGCCGTCGGTTTTTACGGTGTCCGCCTCGTCAACGCCCGTTTCCTGAACATATGTGGTGTTGTGAGTCTTTGAGCCGTTCGCGTCGCCCACGTAGGAGGACAGGGCGTTTTTCTTCATCGCGCCTGAAATGGAATCATCAGCCAAGTCGTTCTTGTAAACGATGTTGCCTTTTTCGTACGTCGTAAAATAATCGTTGCGCTTCTTGGTCTCGTCAAACACCTTTTTAAGGGCGTCCCTGACCTCGCTCTTGTTGTTGAAGCTCTTGAGACTTGCTTTGCCGCTGAACGAAGCGGGCTTGGGAGTGTTGCCGATAATGCTCGTCACACCGAACGCCGTGACAGTTACCAGAGCGACCGCCGCGGCGATGGAAAGCCCCTTTACGGCAGTTATTTTCTTTGGCTTTTCGGGCGTCGCTTCGGCGATTTTCTCAAGCGCGAAGTCCTTTCCCATATTCTCGGGCGCGTCAACGCCGCTGTTCTCGAATTTATCCTTTATAAAATCCAAATCTGTTTTCATAATTGATCGCCATAGCCTTTCCGCCCACAAACAGTCATCAAATATCCCTACGGCCTTATCGTGGGCGGATAAGGCGTAAACGGCGGTCAAGCCGTCGCCAATCGCCGTTTTGCGGCGAACCGAGCGGGAAAAACTTATTTGATCAGCGTAGTTTTCGCGCCGATCATTCAAGAAGCTCGCGCATTTTTGAGAGGCTCCGCGAAAGCTTTGAACGGACGGTGTTCGGCTTGGAGCCGATGAGCCTTGCAATTTCCTTGCTCGTGTAACCGGCGACCGCCGAGAGCAGAACTATGTCGCGTTCCTTTCCCGTGAGCGCGGAGAGCGCCTGAGACAGCTCGAGATTGTAAAAATCCTCTGTGTATGACAGGTTTTCGGGGATCTCCGTCTGAGCTCTGCGGGTCGCCTGCTCCGAGATTTTGCGCGAACAGCACCGATAGAGTATTTTGAAGATCCATCCCGAAAAAGCCTGAGCGTTTTTCAGGCTTGTTATGTATCTGTACGCTTCAAGCACGCAGTCCGAGACCGCGTCCGTCGCGTCCTGCTCGTTTTGGAGCTTAAAGAACGCGTAGCGGTACAGCTTGTCCTTATAAATCGTGTAAAGCTCGGCAAAGGCCTGTTTATCGCCGCTCTTTGCCTGCTCAGCCAAAATTTTCTCGTCCATAATGACCTCCAACGACGTCGTCTGTATATTAAGTGTAATAAATAACCAAAAGTGTTGCAAGGTTTTTATAAAAATTTTTTAATAATTGAATTGCAAGCCACAATAAAATATGGTATATTTATCTGTGTATTTATCCTTTTTGGAAGGGAGTAATGAAATATGTGCGGCATTTGCGGCTTCACGGGCGAGGTTGTCGACCGTGATAAAGTTATTAATAGAATGACCGAGGTGATCACTCACCGCGGTCCCGATTCCGACGGAATCTTTCAGGATGATTATATCAGCATGGGCTTCAGGCGACTGAGCATTATTGACCTTGACGACGGTCATCAGCCCATTTACAACGAGGACAAGACCCTTGTCCTGACCTTTAACGGCGAGATCTACAACTATAAGCAGCTCAGAAAAGAGCTTGTCGCCGCGGGTCACAAGTTCTACACCGACACCGACAGCGAGGTGCTTGTCCACGGCTACGAGGAATGGCGCGAGGATATGCTTCTCAAGCTCAGAGGAATGTTCGGGTTCGCTATCTACAACACCAAGGACAAGAGCGTTTTTATCGCGCGCGATTTCTTCGGCATCAAGCCGATGCATTACGCGGTCGTCGGCAAGGATCTGATTTACGGTTCCGAGATCAAGAGCATTCTCGAGCACCCCAAGTATGAAAAGAAATTCAACACCCGCGCGCTTGACACCTATCTTTCGTTCCAGTACGCGGTTCCGCCCGAGACCTTTTTTGAGGGCATCTACTGTCTGCTCCCGGGTCATTATATGACCTACAAGAACGGTGTGCTTGAGACCGTTCGTTACTGGGAGGCAAAATTCAAGCCCGACGACACCATGACCGAGGAGGAGGCCGTTGACAAAATCGAGGCAGTTTTTGAGAACTCCGTCAACGCCCACAAGATCGCCGATGTTGAGGTCGGCTGTTTCCTCTCCAGCGGCGTCGATTCCAGCTATGTTTCGACATATTTCGCCGATCAAAAGACCTTTACCGTAGGTTTTGACTTCGGCGAGAAATACAACGAGATTTCGTGGGCGAAGAACCTCTCGAAGCAGATCGGGGTCGAGCATCACACCCATCTCATCTCCTCTGCGGAGTTTTGGGACGCCGTCCCCACGGTTCAGTATTATATGGATCAGCCTCTCGCCGACCCGAGCTGTATCGCGCTTTACTTTGTGTCAAGGCTCGCGAGCGAGTATGTCAAGGTAGTGCTTTCGGGCGAGGGAGCGGACGAGCTGTTCGGCGGCTACACCTGCTACAATGATCCCAGAGTTTTCAAGGTCTATCAAAAGCTCGTGCCCTACTGCATCAGACGCGCTCTGTGCAGGCTCGCCAAGAAGCTGCCCGACATCAAGGGCCGCGACTACATTATCCGCGCCACCCATCCGCTTGAGACCCGTTATATCGGTAACGCCTATATGTACGATTACGAGCAGAAGAAGGCGATACTCAGCGACCCGTCGATCGCGACGCGCCCCGAGCGCCTGACACGCCGTTTCTATTACAGACACCGCCGTCACGACGACGTTACAAAAATGCAGACGCTCGACATCAACCTTTGGATGGTCGGAGACATTCTTCTTAAGGCGGACAGAATGTCTATGGCGAACTCTCTTGAGCTCAGAGTTCCTTTTCTTGACAAGGAGGTCTGGAACGTTGCCAGATCGCTCCCCTCAAAGCTCAGGGTCAACAAGCACAACACCAAGTACGCCATGAGAAAGGCGGCTCAGCGTCATCTTCCGATCGAGACCGCCGAAAAGGAGAAGCTCGGCTTCCCCGTACCGACCAGAGTATGGCTTCGCAACGAGAAGTATTACAATATAGTCAAGAAGGCGTTCGAGAGCGAGACCGCCAGAAAGTTCTTCAATCCCGAAATGCTCATAGCATGGCTTGACGAGCATTACAGCGGCAAGGAGGACAACAGCCGCAAGGTCTGGACGATCTACGTTTTCATAATTTGGTATAATATTTACTTCAACGATAAGGAGCCCGAGGTCAAAAAGCCCCAAAACCACTTGGTTGAGCTCAAAGCGAAGGCAGAGGCCAAGCGCAAGCTCAAAAAGCAGAAGGAAGCGATCGCCAAGGTTCAGGCGGAGCTCGCCGCCAAGGAGGGGATCACCGACGACGGCTATTCCAAGGGCGCCATCGACAATGTCGACGAGGTGTTCGAGGACGAGTTTGAGGGCGCCTACGAGGGCGAGGAGGCTCTCGCGTCCAAGCTTCGCAATCTGACCGACAGGATCGTCGGAGAAGCTCAGGAGGAAAACCTCACTCCTCTCCAGCAGGCCGAGCAGTACGCTATGGAAATGGAGATTCCCGAGGAGGATGACGACGAGCATATCATCGAGGAAGAGACGGAGCCCGTCGCCGAAGAGCCCGTTGAGGAGTATATCGATATCACAAAGCAGTCGGAGATCACCGACAACGAGGGGATCATCCGCGACGACGTTATAGACAGTATCCTCAACGACGTCGAAACACTCAGCGAAACTTAAAACCGAAGCCGCCGCTTAACGCGACGGCTCGATTTTTCAATCAGTGACGGCGCAGACAAACAGCGCTTTCCTGATCCTTTTGTATTCAGGCTCGAGATCCGAAACAGGGAGCGGATTTTTCCCCAAGCCTGTCTCGACGGTTATCGCGGGCGTTTTAAGATAACCGATCAGCCAGTCCTTGAAGCCTCCGCCGACGGCGAGCCCTTCGGGAGCGCCGAGCTTGTAGCCCGAAAGTGTCGCGAAGCTCTGAGCGAGCGAAAACGATTTTTCGGGTGTGTTTTTGAAGGCGCAGTAAAGCTCGCGTCCCTGACTGTGAAAAGCCAGCGCCGATCTGAAGCGCGCTTTAAGGCAGAGATTCCTCAGCGCGATCGTTTCGGGCTCCGAAAAAGGCTTTTTTCCGCCGTAGCGAGTAGGAGAGGGCGAGGTTATCCCCGCTTCCAGCTCGCGGCGCCTGAGCTCGGCCCACCCCGCGTTGAAGTTGTGGTTAAGGTCAACTCCGCGGGCGTTCGCCTGCCAGTTTTCGCTTTTGTCCCAAATTCTGTCGATCAGGCTTTTGTACCTCGGACAGCTTTCGCTGCCGTTGAGCTGTATTTCGACCCCGTCGGGATTTACGCAGGGGATTATCACAAGTCCGCTTTTTTGGAGAGCCGAGTAAACGTTGACGCCGTCAACGGAGCTTTTGTCACGGAAGGCGACGCAAATATCCTCGGCGAATTTCAGCATAAACAGCGTGTTGAGCCATTCCGAGCCGTGGAACGTCGCGGCGTAAAGCGACGGTCGGGCTCTGCTTCCGATCGCAAGAGCGAAGATCGGACGGCCGCAAAGGCTTTTCCCGATAACGCTTTTTCTCAGAAAACCGAATTTTTCACATAGATTCTCGATCGCGGCCGACAGGAGATAAAAATCGGGCGCGGCATTATAAGTATTCACAAAAACCACCTCGGAGGAACATTATGGATAATTTAAGCGAAAAAACCCTGACCAGCAAGCTCATCTACGACGGACGCGTCATAAAGTATTTTCTGGACACTGTCGAGCTTCCCGACGGAAAGACTGCGGAACGCGAAATAGTGCGTCATCCGGGCGGAGTGTGCATCGCCGCGCTCGACAGCGACAACTGTCTTTACTTTGTACGTCAGTTCCGCTATCCTTATATGGAGATCACGCTTGAGCTGCCGGCAGGTAAGCTTGAGAAGGGCTCGACCCCTCTCGAAAACGGAAAGCGCGAGCTCAGGGAGGAAACGGGCTGCGAGGGCTATTCGTTCATATCGCTCGGTCAGCTTTATCCGAGCACGGGCTATACCGACGAGATCATCCACCTCTACGCGTGCAGGGTTAAGAGCGTCGGCGAGCAGTCTCCCGATGAGGACGAGTTTTTGAACTGCGTCAGGATACCGCTTGCGGAGGCGGTCGGAATGGTGCTCAACAACCGTATTCCCGACGCAAAGACCCAAACTGCCGTGCTCAAGCTTGACGCGCTTCTGAGGTCAGGAAAAATATAGCTTAATCATCATTAAATATTATTAAAGGAGGTTTTCGTATATGCGTATCTACCGAACGCTTACGCCCTGCGGCGAGCCGACAGCGGTCGCGCTCGGCTATTTTGACGGTATACATCTCGGTCACAGAGCGGTGATCGGCGCGGCTGCCCAATGCCGTTCACAGGGGCTTGCCCCGGCGGTCTTTACCTTCGCGAAAACCCCAAAGCGCGGCACGGAGAGCGAGCAGCTTCTCTGCTTTGAGCGCAAGGTCGAGCTTCTGGAGGAGATCGGGATAGAGATCCTCTACATAATAGACTTTGAGACCGTTAGGGAAAAAACTCCCGAGCAGTTCGTCGCGGAGGTTCTTAAGGGCGTTTTTAACGCGAAAAGAGTATTCTGCGGCTATAACTATCACTTTGGAAAAAACGGCTCGGCAACGGGCGCGGAGCTCAAGACTCTCTGCGAAAAATACGGAATAACAGCGCAGTTCAAAAGCCCCGTTATGATCGACGGCGAGCCTGTTTCGTCCACAAAAATCAGAGCTGCAATAAAGGACGGCGACATAAAGACCGCCGACAAAATGCTCGGCCGCGATTTCGCCGTCATAAGCCGCTCAATCGAGGGCAGTCATATCGGCTCGTCGATCGGCACCCCGACGATCAATCAGCGCTTCAGGAGCGATTCCGTTCTTCCCAAATTCGGCGTTTACGCCTCCGAGGTCATCCTTGACGGGGAAAAGCACATCGGCGTTACCAACATAGGAGTTAAGCCCACCGTCAGCGACGCGAACACCCCGAATTGCGAAACGTGGATGCCGCTTTACGGCGGAGGAGAGCTTTACGGCAAGAGGATAGAGGTCAGGCTCAAGGAATTTATCCGCCCCGAGAAACGCTTTGACAGCCTTGACGAGCTGAAAAAAGCGATCAAAGCCGACGGTGAAAAGGCTGTAAATATTTTGTCGGAAAAACACAGAAAAAATCGAATTCCCAACACAAACGCATAGGCTTTGCTTATTGAATTATGACGATTCTCGTGGTATAATAATATGAGTTGCATTTAGGGAGGTTGCCATGAAGCTTGGTCTTGATATCGGTTCCACAACTATCAAGTGCGTGGTTCTGGACGACGGTAACAATTTGATATACAGCACCTATCAGCGCCATTATTCTCAGATCACCGAGAAAATCGGCGAGATCCTCAAAATCGTACGCGAGGCGGTACCCGACGCCGACAAGGCGGCGGTCGCCATGAGCGGAAGCGCGGGAATGGGCGTTGCCGAGGATTGCGGGATAGACTTTGTTCAGGAAGTTTATGCGACCCGAGTCGCCGCCAACACCTTTATCCCGGGTACCGACGTCGTTATCGAGCTCGGCGGAGAGGACGCCAAAATACTCTTCCTTTCGGGCGGTCTGGAGGTTCGTATGAACGGGACCTGCGCGGGCGGAACGGGCGCGTTTATTGACCAGATGGCAACGCTTCTCAGCGTTCCTCTGGAGGAAATGGATGAGCTCGCGAAGGGCTACGAAAAGACCTACACGATCGCTTCGCGCTGCGGCGTTTTCGCGAAAACCGACATTCAGCCGCTTCTCAATCAGGGCGCGCGAAAGGCTGATATCGCCGAAAGTATTTTCAGAGCGGTAGTAAGCCAGACGGTCGCGGGTCTTGCTCAGGGCCGTGAGATCGAGGGCCGTGTGGTGTATCTCGGCGGACCTCTCACGTTTATGTCCGAGCTTCGCAGGTGCTTTGACAGCACTCTTAACACAACGGGCATATGTCCCGAAAATTCTCTCTATTATGTTGCCTGCGGCGCGGCTCTCTGCGCCGAAAAGCCGATCGATTTTGACGAGATAATCGAAAAGGTCAAGCACTACACAGGCTCGGGCAACTTTGCGTTCAACCCGCCTCTTTTCGAGTCGGAGGACGATTATAAAAGGTTCATCGAGCGTCACAACAAGGCGTTCGTCGAGACCAAGGACTTAAAAAGCTACAAGGGCAAGGTCTACATCGGTATGGATTCGGGTTCCACGACCGTCAAGGCTGTCGTGCTTTCCGAGGACTGCGACCTGCTCTATTCCGAATATATGCCCTCAAAGGGCAATCCCGTAAGCCTCATCAAGGGCTTTCTGGAGAAGGTTTATGAGATCAACCCCGACGTCGAGGTCGCTTCCTCGGCAGTTACGGGCTACGGTGAGGATATCGTCAAGAACGCGTTCTCGGTCGATTACGGTATCGTAGAGACCGTAGCTCACTTCACCGCCGCCAAGCATTTTATGCCTGACGTTGAGTTCATCATCGATATCGGCGGTCAGGACATCAAGTGCTTCAAGATCCACAACGGAGCTATCGACAACATCTTCCTCAACGAGGCTTGCTCCTCGGGCTGCGGAAGCTTTCTCCAGACCTTCGCCAACGCCCTCGGTTATTCGATCGAGGACTTCGCCGAAAAGGGTATTTTCGCGAAGCGTCCCGTCGACCTCGGCTCGCGCTGTACCGTGTTTATGAATTCCTCGGTAAAGCAGGCTCAGAAGGACGGCGCAACGATCGAGGATATCTCAGCGGGACTGTCGCTTTCGGTCGTCAAGAACGCGCTCTATAAGGTCATCAGAGCCGCTTCTCCCGACGAGCTCGGCAGGAGGATTGTTGTTCAGGGCGGAACCTTCCTCAACAACGCCGTTTTGCGCGCTTTTGAGCAGGAAATGGGCGTAGAGGTCGTCCGCAGCAATATAGCGGGACTGATGGGAGCCTTCGGCGCGGCGCTTTACTCAAAGGAAAAGGTCAAAGACAGGAAAAACCCGAAATCAACTATCGCGGGCAAAACCGAGCTTGAGAATTTTGTCCACGAGATCAAGGTTACGAACTGCGGCCTTTGCAACAACAACTGCCGCCTTACGGTCAACACCTTCTCGGGAGGAAGGAAATTTATCGCGGGCAACCGCTGTGAACGCCCGATCACAAAAAAAGCCCCCAAGAATAACCGAAACATCTTTGCCTACAAGCTTGAGCTGCTTTCGGGCTACAAGCCCAAGGAGGGCAAGAGAGGTACCATCGGTATTCCTATGGGACTTAATATGTATGAGCTTTTGCCGTTCTGGTGGAGATTCTTTACCGAGCTCGGCTTCAAGGTCGTGCATTCTCCGTATTCCAACCGCAAGCTTTATCAAAAGGGTCAGCAGACCATCCCCAGCGATACCGTCTGTTTCCCTGCCAAGCTCATGCACGGTCATGTTCAGTATCTTCTCGACAAGGGTATCGAAAACATCTTCTACCCCTGTCTGTCATATAATTTTGACGAGGGGATGGGCGACAACCACTACAACTGTCCCGTTGTCGCGTATTATCCCGAGGTTATCAAGAACAATATGAAGGGTATCAGGGACATCAACTTTATTATGCCCTACCTCGGTATCCACCGTCCCAAGGATTTCCCGAAGAAAGCCTACGAGAATCTCAAAAATTATTTCAGCACGCTTACTCTCGGCGAGGTCAAGGCAGCTGCCAAGGCCGCGTACAAGGAGTACGAGGAGTACTTTGAAAAGCTGAGAAAGCGCGGCGACGAGATAATTGCCGCCGCGGAGAACGAGGGCAGAGAGATCATCGTGCTCTCGGGTCGTCCCTATCACATCGATCCCGAGATCAACCACGGTATCGACAAGCTCATTTCGGGCTTTGACGTAAGCGTCGTCAGCGAGGACGTCGTCAGCACGAGAGTCGAGAAATTCTCCACCACGGTCCTCAACCAGTGGACATATCATTCGCGCCTCTATGCCGCGGCTCAGTATGTCAGCACAAGAAAGGATATGCAGCTTGTACAGCTTGTTTCCTTCGGCTGCGGAGTTGACGCGATCACGACCGACGAGGTCAGAGAGATCCTCGAGCGGAACAACAAGATTTATACTCAGATCAAAATAGACGAAATTACAAACCTCGGCGCGGTGAAGATCCGTATCCGAAGTCTGTTATCCGCGATAGGAAGGGAGTGATAGCTTGGCTGAGTTGAAGTATGACGAAAACGGCAGGCTCCTTTTTACAAAGGAGATGAAGGACGAGGGCTATAAAATCCTCGCTCCCTCAATGGCGCCGATCCACTTTGCCATTATCAAAAACGTGTTTATCCACGAGGGCTACAACCTTGAGCTTGTCGATACGGCGGGTCCCGAGATCGCTCAGACAGGTCTCAAATACGTGCATAACGACACCTGCTATCCCGCGCTTCTGGTTATCGGTCAGCTCATTCACGCGCTCCAGTCGGGAAAGTACGACGTCAACAAAACCGCGCTTATGATCACTCAGACAGGCGGCGGTTGCCGAGCGAGCAACTATATCTTCCTGCTCAGGAAGGCTCTCAAAAAGGCGGGCTTTGAGCAGGTTCCCGTTATATCGCTTTCCATCGGCATGGAAAAGAACCCGGGCTTCAGCTTTACGATCCCGCTCATCAGAAGATTCGCGGCGGGTCTTGTCTACGGCGACGCTCTTATGCTTCTGTCCAATCAGACAAAGCCCTACGAGGTCAACAAGGGCGAGAGTATGCGGCTTGTTGACGAGTGGGTCAAGCGCCTCACCGACGATTTCGCAAAGGGCGAAAGCTACCGCCCGAAGGAAATCGAGCGTTATCTCGACAAGATCGGAGAGAGCTTCGCGAAAATCGAGGTTAACAGGGTCCCCAAGGTCAAGGTAGGCGTTGTCGGCGAGATCTACGTCAAGTATGCCCGTCTCGGCAACAACGATCTTGAGAAATTCCTCGCCGATCAGGGTTGCGAGGTCAATCTCCCGGGCATTATGGGCTTTGCGCTGTTCAAGGTCGACAACCGACTTGAGGATATCAAGCTCTACGGCGGAAGCAGGCTGAAATTCAAGGTCTGCTCCGTGCTGTTTAATTACCTTGTACGGCTTGAGGCTATGATCATCAAGTACACGAAGAAGTACGGCTTTACTCCTCCGGGACAGTACGCCCACATCAAGAAGCTCGTCAAGCCCGTTATCGGTCACGGCTCCAAGATGGGCGAGGGCTGGCTTCTTACGGCTGAAATGCTCGAGCTGGCGGAGAGCGGCTACGAAAACATCGTCTGCACTCAGCCCTTTGGCTGTCTGCCGAATCATATCAACGGAAAAGGCGCCGTAAGGCGTATCAAGGAGCTCAACCCGAGGGCGAACATAGTCACGATCGACTACGACCCGGGCGCTCCCAAGGTAAATCAGGAGAACCGCATCAAGCTTATGCTCGCGGTAGGAAAAGAGGAATTGGAAAAGGCGTCGCATTAAGCGGCGCCTTTTTTAGCGAAATAATAAATTTTAACTATATCCAGATCGTGTCGTCCTTGCCCGAGCCGAGCTCAAAGTGGTATTTCACGATCCCGAGATCGACCTTGGAGTAGGGAGCGCGCTTGGTTTCCGCGTGGACCCGTCCGCCTTCCCTCAGCTCAAAGCAGAATTTTTGCTGATTCATCGCGGTGGGCGCAAGCAGAGCCGCCTCAACGCCCTTAGCGTACCATTCGGGCATCGCGCCGACAGTCGCGCTGACCTCGTTGAAGGCGCGGTTATTGCTGGGTACTCCCTGAGTTTCGCCGTAGCCAACCGCGATCACCGCGACGAGCTTTTCGCCCTTGTCAACGGTGTAAACCTTGTGGTTTTTCTTGTAGGTAAGACCTACCCAACAGGAGTTTATCCCCATCATCTGAGCCGACAAAACAAGCTTTTCGCCCCAATAGCCGATGAGCTCGTCAAGGTCGGGACCCTTTCTGCCGACCAGAATGATATAGTCGTACACGTTTTTGAACTTTCCGTAACGCGCGAGCAAGCCGTGGAACGCCTTGGGTTCGTTAGCCGCAAGCTGGATGTGAAGTCCGCTCAGTGAGTTGTAGGTCAGTATCAGCCTTTCAAGCGCCGCAACGTGATCCGCCGAGAGCGGCATATCCTTGAATACACGTACAGAGTGGCGCGCGTTGATTGCTTCTAAAAGTGTCATCTCCTGCTCCTTATTCCAATTTTTTTCATTCCAAGATTGATTATAGCACAGGCTTTCGTTCTAAACAATAGGCAAAACCCCCAAGGAGTACAAAATATTACAGTACCTTGATAAAAATTTGGTGATGATTTCTTTCTTCCGCTATTGGCTACGGATGAATTTTGTAGTATAATTACTATGTATACGTATTTTTTAAAAATTTGGAGGTAATAATGAGACTTCACGGTATAAAGGTTCAGCATCACAAAAATACCGCGAGCGATTCTCCCGTGCGGCTTCCTGACCCGCCCGAGGTCGTGATACCGATGTCGATGCACATCGGCAAGCCCGCGAATGTCGTTGTTAAAAAGGGCGACAGCGTCAAGGTCGGTCAGCTCATCGGCGAGCGCGATGGCTTTGTCAGCGTCCCGATCCATTCAAGCGTTTCGGGAACGGTAACGAAGATCGACGAGATCACAATGTCCGCGGGGCAGAAGGTAAAAGCGGTTTTCATTAAATCCGACGGTCTCGGCGAAATGTACGAGGGTATCACTCCGCCTGAGGCAGTTGATTTCGAGAGCTTCGTCAGCGCGGTACAGGAGAGCGGCGTCGTCGGACTGGGCGGCGCGGGTTTTCCGACCTTTATCAAGGTCAACGTCAAGGATCTGTCAAAAATAGATGAGCTGGTCATCAACGCCGCAGAGTGCGAGCCCTACATAACCTCGGACACAAGAACGATGATCGACAAGCCCGATTTCGTTTTTAAGGGGATCGAGGCGATACGCAGATTTATGGGTGTGAAGCGCTTTATCATCGGCATCGAGGACAACAAGAGAGAAGCCATCAAAATTATGAAGGACTACGCCTCAAGAGCGGAGGGCGTCGAGGTCAAAGTACTGCCCTCGATCTATCCTCAGGGCGGAGAGAAGGTGCTCGTTTACAACACGACCGGCAAGATCATCCCCAAGGGCGGATTGCCGATCGACGTCGGAGTGATCGTCGGCAACGTAACAACGGTGGCGTTTATCGCGGAATATCTCGAAACGGGAATCCCGCTCGTCGAAAAATGCGTTACGGTCGACGGCTCGGCGGTAAATAAGCCGACCAATGTCATCGCGCCCATCGGAACTCCGATTGGCAGACTGTTCGAGTGCTGCGGCGGGCTGAAATGCGAGCCCGCGAAGGTGATCTACGGAGGGCCGATGATGGGTATAGCCGTTCCGTCGCTTGACGTTCCCGTGCTCAAGATGACCAACGCGGTCATCGCTATGGACGAGAAGGAAGCGGCTCCTCCCAAAACCACTCAATGCATAAATTGCGGCAACTGCCTGTCGCATTGTCCCTTCAGGCTCGACCCCAAGGGAATAATGCACGCCTACAACACCGACGACAGAGAGGCTCTTGAAGCACTGTGCGTCGATCTTTGTATGGAATGCGGCTGCTGCTCTTATGTTTGTCCTGCCAAGCGTCCGCTTGTGCAGACAAACAAAATGGCTAAAATAAAGCTCAGAGAATACTTGAACGAGAAAAAAGCGAAGGAGGAGAAAAAATGAGAAAGCTGATTTCATCCGTATCTCCTCATGTCAACAGTCCGCTGACAACTCAAAGGATAATGCTCGATGTTGTGCTCGCGCTTGTTCCCGCGGGGATCGCCTCGGCGATAATCTTCGGCTGGAGAGCATTGCTTGTGATCGGTGTTTGCGTCGCGGTCTGTGTTTTCTCGGAATGGGGCTTTGAGAAGATCTGTAAGAAGGAAAACACGATCTCCGATCTTTCCGCGGTTGTCACAGGTATGCTGCTCGCGTATAATCTGCCTGTTTCCATCCCGATCTGGCAGGCGGCGCTCGGAAGCGTTATCGCGATCGTTGTAGTAAAGCAGCTTTTCGGCGGTATCGGTCAGAACTTCGCTAACCCCGCGATCACCGCAAGGATAATAATGATGACGGCGTTCTCGGGAACGATGACGGCGTGGGTTATCCCCGACGCGGTCTCCACGGCTACTCCGCTCGCGATGATCTCAAAGGGAAATCTCGGCGGACTGCCCTCATATCTGCAAATGTTCCTCGGCTGGCGCGGAGGCTGTCTGGGCGAAACCTGCACGCTGGCGCTGTTGCTCGGCGGTATCTATCTTCTTGTAAGAAGGGTGATATCCTGGCATACGCCCGTCGCCTTCATCGGAACAGTCGCGATAATGTCGTTTATCTGCGGCAAGGATGTCCTGTATCAGCTTATGGCAGGCGGTCTAATGATCGGCGCGCTGTTTATGGCGACCGACTATTCCTCCACGCCGCCCACAAAATGGGGCAAGGTCATCTTCGGTATCGGTTGCGGTCTTATCACTGTCCTAATCCGTTTTTGGGGCAACTTCCCCGAGGGCGTGAGCTTCTCTATACTTATTATGAACATTCTCACTCCGTATATTACAAAGCTCACCCGATCTAAGCCCTTCGGTGCGGGAGGTGCCAAAAAATGAAGAAAAATACCTTTAACGAAATCATAAAGCCGATATTGGTGCTCGGCTGTATCTGTTTGGCGGTCACGGCGCTTTTGGCTTATGTAAATCTCGTAACGGCTCCGATAATAAAGGCGGCTGACGAGAAGGCCGCCGCTGAGGCGAGAGCCGAGGTGCTCTCCGAGGCGGAGGGCTTCGAGTTGATCGACGTCAAGCTCCCCGACGAGGTAACGGAGGCATACAAGGCTGAAAACGGCGCGGGCTATGTTTTCAAGCTCAGCGTCAAGGGCTACGGCGGCGATATCGTGATGATGTGCGGTATCAGATCGGACGGCTCAATAGAAAAATGCAAAACTCTCTCTCATAACGAAACGAGCGGTATCGGCTCGCGCGTTGTGAGCAACGACAGCGGATACAGCGACAAATACGTCGGAAAAACCGCTGAGGATTATGAGGAAGTGGACGGCGTTTCGGGCGCCACGATCTCCTCAAAGGCATATAAAAAGGCAATTTCCGCGGCGTTTGACGCGTACAACACGGTAAAGGAGGCTGAGTGATGAATAAGCTTCAAAACTTTACAAAGGGAATAATAAAAGAGAACCCCGTGCTTGTGCTTGTGCTCGGCACCTGTCCGACGCTCGCCACCTCAACAAATGTTATGAGCGCGCTCGGAATGGGCGCGGCGGCGACGGTGGTGCTTCTGTGCTCCAACATCGTTATCTCGGCTCTGCGAAAAATCATCCCCGACAAGGTGCGTATCCCGTGCTTTATCGTGCTTATCGCGGGCTTTGTAACAATGGTTCAGCTGCTTGTCAAGGCGTTCGCGCCCGCGCTGGACGCGTCGCTGGGAATATATCTTCCTCTAATCGTCGTAAACTGCATCATCCTCGGCAGAGCCGAGATGTTTGCCCAGAAGAACAAGGTAATAGATTCCGCGATCGACGGTCTCGGAATGGGCGCGGGCTTTACTCTCGCGCTGGTCGCGATGGCGACGATCCGAGAGGTTTTCGGCAACGGCACCTTCCTCGGAATGCCGATCCCCGTTTTGTCGGAGAACCATATCTCGATACTTACGATGGCTCCCGGCGGCTTCTTCGTGTTCGGTCTGCTGATTGCGGTCGTTAACCGCTTCTTCAAGAACAAGCCGAGGAAAAAGAGCTTCGGCTGCGCCGCCTGTCCTCAGGCTGAGATCTGCGGCGGCTCCTGCTCGGGAGAGGAGGTAAATAATGACTAAGCTTATTATTATCCTGCTTTCGGCAGTATTTATAAATAATTATGTGCTCTCGCGCTTTCTCGGGATCTGTCCGTTCCTCGGCGTTTCGAAGAAGCTCGATTCCGCGACGGGAATGAGCCTCGCGGTAATATTCGTAATGATGATCTCAACGGCGGTCACTTACCCGATCCAGATGTATCTGCTGATCCCGAACCACCTTGAGTATTTGCAGACGATCGTCTTTATTCTGGTGATCGCGGCGCTTGTTCAGCTTGTCGAGATCACGCTCAAAAGATTTATTCCGTCGCTTCACAAATCGCTCGGAGTTTATCTTCCGCTCATAACCACGAACTGCGCCGTGCTCGGCGTTACGATCCTCAACATCGACGAGGGCTACACCTTCCTTGAGGCGATGGTCAACTCCCTCGGCTCGGGTCTCGGCTTCTTTCTCGCGATGGTTATGTTCTCGGGCGTTCGCTCCAAGCTTGAAGGAGCGGATATCCCCAAGTCCTTCAAGGGACTGCCGATCACTCTGATCGCCGCGTCGATCACCTCGTTGTCGTTTATGGGCTTCGGCGGAGTGATCGAGAACCTGTTCGCGTAAAGGGGGTACGGATATGGAAGCTATTTTAACAGCGGTAATCCCCGTGCTGATAATCGGAGTTTTGTGCGCTGGTATGCTGGTTATCGCCTCAAAGCTGATGGCGGTCAAGGAGGATGAGCGTTTTCCCAAGGTCAGGGAATGTCTGCCCGGCGCCAACTGCGGAGCCTGCGGCTACGCGGGCTGTGACGGCTACGCCAAGGCGCTCGTAACAGACGACAGCGTTCCCGCCAATCTTTGCATTCCGGGCGGAGCGGACGTCGCGAGACAGCTCAGCGAAACGCTCGGCGTGGAATTCGCTGACGTTGAGAAAAAGACGGCGGTAGTCCATTGTCTCGGAAACTGCGACGCGACCGAGGATATGGTCGAGTATAAGGGTATGGAGAGCTGTGCCGCCGCGAAAATGATTTTCGGCGGAAAGGGCAAATGCGGCTTCGGCTGTATCGGTCTGGGCGATTGCGCCAAGGCTTGTCCCGAGCAGGCGATCTGTATAAACAAGGGTATCGCCATCGTGAATCCGCCCGAGTGTATCGGATGCGGAGTATGCGTGAAAACCTGTCCCAATTCTCTTATCTCACTTCACGGCGCGACCTCGACCACGGTCGTCAGCTGTTCCAACCGCGACAAGGGCGCCGTAACTCGAAAGGCGTGCGCAAACGGCTGTATCGGCTGCAAAAAGTGCGAAAAAACCTGTCAGTATGACGCGATAAAGGTCACAAACAATCTCGCTGTTATCGACTACGACAAGTGCGTGTCCTGCGGCGAATGCGCCAAGGTATGTATGGCGGGTTGTATACGTATATATAAATTGTAAAGCAAATGTAAAGCAATTTCGGAGGAAAATATGAAACTATTCAGAAAATGCCTCGGGCTCGCGCTTTCGGGCGTTATGCTCGTCGGCTCCGCCGCGGTGCCCGCTGCGGCTTCGGTGTTCGAAAAAAAGGATTATTCGGGCTATGACTATATCGAGGGTGAGGCTATCGTCGTTCTCAAGGACGACGCGAGCGGGATATACACCAAAAAGAACAAGTCTGCCGCGGCTTACGGCAGCGGTATTTCGCTGGAAAACAGCTATAATATCGACGCGGACGCGAAGGACAAAGACAGCCTCAAGCTTGCGGTCGTAAAGTCCGACAAGCTTTCCACAGCTCAGCTTATCCCTAAGCTTGAGCAGAGATCGGGCGTGGATTTCGCCGTTCCGAACTTCAGGGCGAAAGTCTGCGACATTACCGACGACACGTACAGCTCGTTCCAGTGGGCGCTTGAAAACAAGGGCCATCAGGGCGGCAAGGACGGCTGCGACATCAAGCCGCAGGCGCTCTGGGACAAGGCAAAGGACAACGAAAACGAAGTGCTGGTAGCGGTGCTTGACACGGGTATCGACTTTGATCACGAGGATCTGAAGGACGTGATCTGGACAAATCCCTTTGGCTCAAAGCTCGTCGGTAAGCACGGCTATGACTTTACATATGCGAACAGCGACGGCGAACCGCGCGACGACCACGGTCACGGCACCCACGTTTCGGGTATTATCGCGGGTATGGGCGACAACCAAAAGGGTATCTCGGGCATTAACAAGAGCTCGGTCAAGATACTCCCGATCAAATGTCTGGACGCGGAAGGCTCTATGGCTCTCGACACAGAGATCGCGGCGCTGGACTATCTCGCCAGAGCCGTTAAGCTCGGCGCGAATATAACCGCCGTCAACTGCTCCTGGGGCGGAATAGGCGACGCGAGCGAGAAAAAGCTATATGAAAAAATCTTCAGTGAGCTTGGAAGCAAGGGCGTGATCAGTGTATTTGCCGCGGGCAACGAGAGCGCTGATATCAGCGAGGAGCAGAGCTCCATTTTCGGTGATGGCTATGTGCTTCCCGCCGCGATCAACTGCGACACCAAGATCACCGTAGCCGCGTCCGATGAAAAAGACGGGCTCGCGGGATTCTCTAATTACTCCGAAAAGTTCGTAGACGTTGCGGCTCCCGGCACTCAGATTCTTTCCTGCGTACACGAAAACACCTTCAACCCCTCGATCTATTCGGTTCAGCAGAAGGCGGAGCTCGTTAAGGAGATTCAGGATTATAACGGAGAGCTCAAGGACGGCGATTTCGGATATCCCGTGGTTAATAAGAACGGCTCGTCGATCTACCCGATCAGTGAAAACATCAAGGTCGAGCAGGGCGACAGATTCTTCGGCGATTCGGGCAAGTCGGTAAAGATAAGCTTTACAGACGAGAAGATCGAAACAGAGGAAAAAGCAAATGTCGAAGAAACGGAAACCGATTCCGAGCTGTATTTTTACAGCTTTGAGCTTCCCTTTACCTTGGATAACAAGCTCGATCCCTACTCCGTCAGCTTTATGTTCAGCGGCTCCCAGGGTATCGAGTGGGTCGTTCTTGATGTTCCTGCCGACAAAGAAATAACAGCGGCGGAGGTGAATTCCTTCCTGATAATCGGCGGAGGCTATGGCGAGGATTGGGATCATTATCAGTACAGGATCGAGCCCAAAAAACAGAGGAACTATACCAGAAGCACCGACCGTAAGCTCGTGTTCTTTGCTTACGCGAACGGCGGCGACAGTATTTGTATCGATGATTTTGCCGTCAGCAAGCAGGGTGTCGAAGAAGAAGAATTCGGCAAATATGATTTTAAGGGCGGAACCTCGATGGCGGCTCCCTATGTAACAGGCGCCGCGGCTCTCGTCAAAAGAGCGTATCCCGATTTTGACGTGAAGGATATCATCTCTGTGATCTGTCAGACAGGTCGTTACAGCGAGGCTCTTGAGGGCAAGCTCAGGAATCCGAGGGTCCTCTGCCTTGACGATGCGGATAAGGTGCCCCCGATGATTACCTCGGCAAAGTATTCCTCCGACGGAAAATCCATTGAAATAAACGGACGTCTTGACGGCGTAACGACTGTAAAAATAGACGGTACAGAGGTCAGCCCGACGTCAAAGACCGATGATAAGATCACCATCCCCGACAAGGGCTGGAACGTAAAGACAGTTACGATCACGGTCGAAAGCGAGAGCGGCTCCTCACGCTGCAAAACGTTCCTCACAAAGCAGAAGGTGTTCCCCGAAACAGACAGAGTTATCGGCAAGCCTTCGTGGGATTCTCAGCTTATCCCGATCAACGCGGACGACAAGGCTTATTTCCTCGACGCTTATTCGGGAAATCTGAGCCGTCTGAAATACGACATAAAATCAAATTTTTATTACTATGACGAGGAAGTCGCTGAGATCAACGTCAAGAAGCTTGTCGAGAAAAAGTCGACAGTCACCTTTAACGGCGCGGTTTATCTCAATAACAAAATATACTTTACCGCGATAGCCGAGATCAAATCGTCGGATTACACGATCGGCTATGACAGCTTCTTCGGTTATTATGATCTGTCCAAGAAAAAAGCGGTCAGACTCTGCGATTATCCCGACGCGCCGACCGCGGGAATATCGCTCGCTAAGCTGGGCAAGAAATTCTACATCATCGGCGGCTATGATTCGAATAATCAGGTTTGTAAGGACGATGTGTTCAAGTACGATTCAAAGTCAAAGAGCTTTAAGCTGCTCGGCGAAAAGCTCCCCGTTCCGCGCGCTCATACAAAGTTCTGTGAGTACAACGGTGTGCTTGTCGGAGCGTACGGAGCGCAGGATAACGGCAAAATGCCGCAGATCATTACCTTTGACGGCTCCAAATGGAAAACCTCCTCGGTCAAGCTCGAAAGCTACGACACGATCGATATAGAATTATTCCCCGGTAACTGGAGAAAATGCTATTTCGGCAACGTCGGACTCGGTCAGAACGGCGTCTTTATGAACGGCTCTGCTGTTGACGGACTCGGCGACAGCTACACCTATGATCCCGTAAAAGACAAGGTCACTCCCTTCGGTTACACGACCTCTCTGATCGAAAACGAAAACCACATCTTCGGCGTCACGCTCCCCGGCTGTTTTATCGGCTTTACCGCATTGTATGATTATGATGACGATGATGATATAGATTGGGATTACGCCAAGAACAGATACAGAGCTTATGCTTCGGACGATGATGACAAGGATGACGATGACAAGGACGGTGATTCGGACGAGACCGACGAAGTGGTTCAGAAAACCTACCTTGTAAAGCTCAAGAACACCAAGTCCGATCCCGAGAAGCAGACCTACATCGACGTAAAGAAATCAGTCACGATGTACGTCAAGGGCACGACCAAGCTCGCGCCGAAGATCCGCAACGCAAAGGGCAAAACGACCTATGCTTCCTCGAACAAAAAGATCGTTACCGTGGACAAAAACGGCAAGCTCACCGCGATAAAGAGCGGCGCCGCGAAGATCACCGTCAAGAACAACGGAGTTAAGACAGTGGTAAAGGTCACGGTCAAGAACCCGACGCTCAACAAAGCTAAGCTCACCCTCAAAAAGGGCAAGAGCTTTACCCTCAAGATAAAGGGCAAGATAGGCAAGGCGATCTTCACATCGGCAAACACCAAGGTAGCCAAGGTCAGCTCGAGCGGCAAGATCACCGCCGTTTCCAAGGGAACGACAGCTATCAACGTAAAAACAAACGGAATAAAGCTCACCTGCAAGGTGACGGTAAAATAAGAAAAAGCTCCCGATTCGGGAGCTTTTTTACTTGTGTTTTGGGATTCACCGCTTGCTTCTGTACAGCTCAAGCAGCTCTTTTAGGTCGTTTATCTCAGCTTGTATCCTGCCGCCGTTGTCTGTGTCGGAGACCATCATCCTGTGCTTTTCGGTCTCGACTATCTCGGAGCTGGAGTGGATGTCCTTGTTGCTGTTGATCGCCTCGGTGACGCTTTCAAAGGGCTCGTGAGCCTTGAGCCTGAGGCCGTGAGAATTGTAGATCAGCGTGTAGCCCGCGATCCCCGTCTTTTCGTGATAATCGCGGCAGAAGCCGCCGTCGATCACAAGCAGTCTGCCGTTTGCCCTTATCGGCAGCTCTCCGCGCTTGGTTCTTACGGGGGTGTGACCGTTGATGATGTGAGCGGTTTTTCCCTCAAGCCCGAATTCCGAGAGCAGCTCTACGCAGGTTTTCTCGGTTTTGTAAAAATCGTAGTATGGGTTTTGTTCCTCGACCCAAGCCGAGCTGTCGTCAATAAACGCCCGTTCAAAGGTCTTTATATTGCGGCCGCAAAGCGGAGATTTTCTGCCGCACCACAGGTACCACATAAAGTCGATATCCCTTTGAGTTCTGTGCTTGCCGTAAAACGCGTAACGCGCCTTTTTGTCGGCAAAGTCAAAATACGCTTTTCCGCTCAGTCTTTGGTCGAATATCCCGATCTCGTCAAGCGAGCCGTCCCTTGTGAGCGGAACACAGCCGTGATACAGCAGATTTCCGTTGAACACAGTGTACATACCGCCGTTTTCGTAGAGAAAATCGACGTGCTTTCTCAGCCTTACGCTTGCGAGGAAGGAGTTTTTCAGCCCGTCGATGACTTCCGTCTCGCCATCCGTGAGCTTGTAGGGGTCATCGGGGTCGATCGTCGGGAAATCAAGGTCGTTGAGCTTATATGTCTTGCCCTCGGACACTATCGTCCCGTTTTCAAGGTCAAGCGACTTGAGCAGCAGTCTGTCGTTCATATCATAGTCGGGATTTCGCTTTATCACAAGCCCCTCAAGCTTGAACTGGATCACGGAGATCGCCTTGAGCGCGGCGTCCATCGGAGCTTTGTCGGCGTAGACGTTCTCGGCGAACAACGCCAGCCGTCTCAGGCTTATTCCGTAGCCGTTCTCCAGTGTTCGTAGGGTGTTGTATTTGATAGCGTTTCGGACGACGTTCGCGATACACGCCTTGCTTCCGCAGGCGGCGCCCATCCATAGGATGTCGTGGTTGCCCCACTCGATGTCGAGCGAATGGTGGGTCATAAGAAGATCGATGATCTTCTCCGCGGACTCGCCTCTGTCAAAGATATCGCCCACGATATGAAGATGATCGACCGCGAGCCGCTTGATCAGCTCCGCCAGCGAAATCGTGAAATCCTCGGCGTCAACATCGATAACGGTGTCAAGTATGATGTTGTGATAACGCACCTGATTGTCGTCCTCGTCCTTTTGGGCGTGCAAAAGCTCGTCAAGGATATATTCGTAATCCTCGGGCATAGCTTTTCTGACCTTTGAACGCGTGTATTTTGAGGAAAGCGCTCCCGCAAGCTCGATAAGGCGGTTGATAGTTTCGCGATACCACTGCGGAGTGGCGTTGCCCGCGCGGCGGATCAGAGTCAGCTTCTTCTCGGGGTAATATATCAGCGTGCAAAGCTCCTTGCGCTCGTCGCGGGACAGAGTATCCGAGTAGAGCATATCCACCTTTTCGCGGATAACGCCCGAGCAGTTGTTGAGGATATGGCAGAAAGCCTTGTATTCGCCGTGTATGTCGCTCATAAAATGCTCGGTGCCCTTGGGCAGATTAAGAATGGCGCTGAGATTGATTATCTCTCGTGTAACCGACCGCGCCGTGGGGTATTTCTCAGACAAAAGCCTGAGATATTTTAGCCTTTCGTCAGTCATTATATCACCTTGCTTCAAGAGTAAAACAAAGGGGCTGCCGATCGCGGCAACCCCGTTTGCGCAGTTATTTAGTACCGAAGATCCTGTCGCCCGCGTCGCCCAAACCGGGGCAGATGTAGGCGTTTTCGTTGAGGCAGCGATCCATACATCCGATGTACAATTCAACGTCGGGATGCGCCTTTGTAAACGCATCTACTCCTTCGGGAGCCGCGATAATGCACATACACTTAATGTCCTTGCCGCCCTGTTTTTTGATTTCGCTGACAGCGTCGATAAGCGAGCCGCCTGTGGCGAGCATCGGGTCGACTACCACGATAAGTCTTCTGTCGATAATGGGAGGAAGCTTACAGTAGTAGGAATGAGGCAAATGGGTTTCCTCATCGCGATACATACCGATATGACCGACTTTAGCCAAAGGAACAAGCTCCAGCATACCGTTGACCATTCCTAAACCCGCTCTGAGGATAGGAACGATTGCCAGCTTCTTACCGTCAATAATCGGCTGAACGGTGTCCTCGATAGGAGTTTTTATTTCAATATCAGTTGTTTTCAAATCACTGAGAGCCTCATAACCCATAAGTATGGTGATTTCCTCAACCAAGCTTCTGAAATCGTTAGTAACCGTGGTGTCCATACGGAGCATAGTTATTTTGTGCTTGATCAGAGGGTGAGTCATAATATGTACGTTGTTCATTGTATACATCCTTTCATATGGTTATAGTTTAATATTACAAAAAAGAACGCCAAAAGTCAACCGACAGACGGTAAAAAAGCCGAAATATATCTAATTTAAGGAAAAACTGTTGTAATATCGCGCTTTTTTCTATATAATGTCTATTTGGTACGCTTGAATACACATTTTTTTAAGGAGGAAAAGATAATGAAAATGATTTACGGCGTAAAAGATAAGCCGAAATTCCCCGCGATCCTCGTTTTCGCGTTCCAGCAGCTTCTTGCCATTATGGCGGCTACTATCGCGGTCCCGATGATCGTCGGCAACGGAATGAGCACCTCGGCGGCGCTCTTCGGCGCGGGTATCGGCACGCTGGTTTACGTAGCTTTTACAAGAGCTAAAAGCCCCGTATTCCTCGGTTCGTCCTTCGCGTTCCTCGGCTCCATGGCTTCCGCCTTCGGCGGCGGCGTAGCGGTCGGACTCGGCTATCTCGGACTTATCATAGGCGCGGTTCTGGCAGGTCTTGTTTATGTGGTTATCGCCATCATCGTCAAGGCGGTCGGAGTCAACTGGGTATCAAAGCTTATGCCCGCTGTCGTTATCGGTCCTACGGTAGCGATCATCGGACTTTCGCTCGCTGGCAACGCCATCGGCGACCTCGGCGCTACCGACGCTAACTTCGCGGCAGCCGACACATCCGTTAACGTGTACATCAAGATCATCTGCGGCGTGATTACACTCGCCGTTACAATGCTCTGCTCCGTTTACGGCAAGAAAATGGGCAAGCTTATCCCGTTTATCATCGGTATCCTCGCGGGCTACGCCGCGGCTTCCGTGTTCTTTGTGATCGGAAACGCCACAGGTAGCGACGCGCTCAAGGTTATCGACTATACCGCGCTCACCTCTTTATTCGATAAAATATCGATCAACAGCTTTGTAGCGCTTCCCGACTTCACGTTCTTCAAGGCGTTCGGCTCGTTCGATCAGTTCTCTCCCGCTTATCTCGGAACTATCGCGGTCGCGTACATTCCCGTCGCGTTCGTTGTATTCGCCGAGCACATCGCGGATCACAAGAACCTCTCCTCGATCATTGAGCATGATCTTCTCAAGGATCCCGGTCTTTCCAACACGCTCCTCGGCGACGGCGTCGGTTCAATGGTAGGCGCCGTGTTCGGCGGCTGTCCCAACACTACCTACGGCGAGTCCGTCGGCTGTGTGGCGATCACAAAGAACGCTTCCGTAAGAACGATCATCGTTACAGCGATCGAGGCTATGCTCATCTCGTTCATCGCTCCCTTCGTCGGCTTCCTTTCCACGATCCCGTCCTGTGTAATGGGCGGCGTTTGTGTGGCTCTCTACGGCTTCATCGCCGTTTCGGGTCTTAAAATGCTCCAGAAGGTTGACCTTGATGACAACCGCAACCTCTTTACCGCGTCCGTTATCCTTATCGCGGGCGTAGGCGGAATGGTTCTCAAGTTCGGTAATGTCACGATCACCGAGGTAGCCTGCGCGCTGATTCTCGGTATCCTTACCAACATTATGCTCGGCAGAAAAAAGAGCAAATAAGGAAAAGCACAGAATAAAAGCCGTCGCGTCAGCGGCGGCTTATTTTTTTGATTATCTCGCGCGCGTCGCCGAGCGGCTTGCCCGCCTCTCGGAGCTTTGCCGCGCGAATCTTTGAACAGTAATATGTTTCGGAAAATTCACCGAGAATAAAAGCAAGCCGCGAAGATAGTTTTTCGGGAGCCAGCAGATAATATCCGCCTTCGTATAAAAACAACTCGCTTTCGGGCAGACCTTCCGCGTTATCCAAGGCGGAAAGCAGAGCCTCGGCGTCGTCAAAAACACAGCAGAAAAGCTTGTCGGACCTTTTGATCCTGTACACCCTGCGCTTCTTTTCTTTCAGCGTCAGCAAAATCAGGCAGCCGCTCTTGTGCGGCAGAGCCTCGACCACCATTTTCTTATTTCGGGCGTTCAGCCCTGTTTTGGAGCACGCGAGCGAAAGCAGCCTCGACAGGATCCGTCTTGAATGAGGGTCGTCAAAGCCCATTGTTCCGTATTCAAGGGAAAAATCCTTCATATCGCTGTTTTTCAGCATTATCAAAACCTTGCCCGAATCGATCTGTTCAATCGTCACAATAACCACCCGTTCATATAATATGACCTGAACGGGCTGTTTGCAAGCAATAAATTTTGGAAACTATTTTTTTC
Organism: uncultured Eubacteriales bacterium; assembly: GCA_900316385.1. Classification (GTDB taxonomy): domain Bacteria; phylum Bacillota; class Clostridia; order Oscillospirales; family Acutalibacteraceae; genus Ruminococcoides. The sequence continues at coordinate 94,742 of ONCP01000002.1, forward strand.
CTTTTTTCATTGCTTAATTGACTGTGTCTGTGTTATTATAAATATATTAAAGAAAACGGGAGTGATACTATGCCAAAATGGTTAAAAGACGCTATTTTTTATGAAATATATCCCCAGAGCTTTTATGACAGCAACGGCGACGGAATAGGTGATATAAACGGAATCATCGAGAAACTCGATTATGTCAAAGGCCTCGGCTGTAACGCTATCTGGCTCAATCCTGTATACGATTCTCCCTTCAAGGACGCGGGCTATGACGTAAGGAATTACAAAAAGGTCGCTCCGCGCTACGGCACGAATCGGGATTTGGTGAACCTTATCGAAACGGCGCACAAGAAAAAGATCCGCATTATTCTCGACCTTGTTCCCGGGCACACCTCGGACACTCACCCGTGGTTCAAGCAGTCCCGTCAGGCAAAGAAAAACAAATTCACCAACAGATACATATTTACCGACAACGTCTGGAACGCTCCTCCCGAGTACCGCTTGATGTGCGGACTGTGCGAGCGCGACGGCAACTATATGGTCAATTATTTCAGCTCGCAGCCTGCGCTCAACTACGGTTTTGCCGAGATCACACACCCCGAATGGCAGCTGCCGATGGATCATCCCGACTGCAAGGCTACCGTTGAGGCGCTCAAGGAGATAATGCGCTTCTGGCTCGATCAGGGCGCCGACGGCTTCCGTGTTGATATGGCGGATTCTCTTGTAAAGAACGACGACACAAAGGAGCCTACTGCAACGATCTGGGCTGATATCCGCGAGATGATGGACAGGGAATACCCCGACGCGGCGCTTATCAGCGAATGGTGCAATCCTCCCGTCGCGGTCAACAAGGCGGGCTTCCATTCCGATTTCTATCTTGACCACTTCGGCAACGGCTACAACGCGCTTTTCAGAGCGGGCAACTGGGGCGACAAGGCTTTCTTCAACAAAAACGGCGAGGGCAACATTCGCGCCTTCACCGATGAATATGTCAAGGGCTATCTTGAGACCAAAGACAAGGGCTATATCAGCTTCATCACCTGCAACCACGACACACCGCGTCTCACCGCTTATCTTGACAACGAGGCGATCAAGATCGCCTACGCGACGATCTTCACGCTCCCAGGCGTTCCGTTCCTTTATTACGGCGACGAGATCGGTATGCGCTATCTCAAAGACATCACGAGCGTTGAGGGCGGTTACAGCCGTACGGGCTCGCGTTCTCCGATGCAGTGGCGCAAGGGCAAGAACTTCGGCTTCTCCGAGAGCGACACGACCTACATCCCCGTCGACCCCGACGCGAACGCTCCTACGGTCGAGAACCAGCGCCGAAAGAAGGACAGCATCTATAAGGTCGTAAAGGACATTATCAAGCTGAGAAAGAAGAACCCCGAGCTCGGCAGCGAGGGCGGTTTTGAGGTGCTTTACGCTGAGGAAAACTCCTTCCCCTTCGTCTACAAAAGAGGTAAATTCATTATTATGGTCAATCCCCTCGACCGTCTTGCCGACGTTCGCTTTGATTACGAGGTCAAGAACGAGCTTTACAAAATCGGCGAGTACGTTCAGTCATGGGAAAAGATGACCCTCAGCCCCCAGAGCTTTGTGATCGTTGAGGTTTAACGTATCCGCTTTTTGCAAGATAAGCTATTAACAAAAAAACAGGCAGTCGCGCTCTGACGCGACTGCCTTTTACGTTGCTTAAACAAAACCTATTTTTTTCATTACCTTCGATAGAGTCCTCTGAGAAATCCTCCGCGCGATCTCGTCGGCGCTTCCGAAGCAGCTCTCAAGATACGCCTTGTCGGCTCTGAGCCTCTCGTATTCCTCCTTGATCGGACGCAAAGCCTCGACTACCGCCTCGCCTACCGCTGTCTTGAAGTCGCCGTAGCCCTTGCCCTCAAAGTCCTTTTCGATCTGTTCGCGCGAAAGCCCCGTGACAGCTCCGTAGATGTCGATCAGATTGTTTATTCCGTCTTTTCCCTCGGCATAGCGCACGCACGCCTCGCTGTCGGTCACGGCTCGCTTGAACTTCTTCATAATGACCTCGGGCGGATCGAGCAGATGAACGCAGCCGTTGACATTTTCGTCAGACTTGCTCATCTTTCTTGTCGGGTCTTGCAGGCTCATAACCCGCGCTCCTGTTTTCGGAACATACGCCTCAGGAACCTTGAACACGTTTCCGTAAATGCCGTTGAAGCGCGTCGCGATGTCGCGGGTGAGCTCAAGGTGCTGGACCTGATCTGCGCCAACGGGTACGCAGTCCGCCTGATAAAGCAGAATGTCGGCGGCCATCAAAGACGGATAGGTGAACAGACCCGCGTTGATGTTGTCCGAGTGCTTCTGGCTTTTGTCCTTGAACTGAGTCATACGCGAAAGCTCGCCGAACTGTGTGTAGCAGTTGAGGATCCACGCGAGCTGAGCGTGAGTGCTTACGTGGCTTTGAATGAAGAACAGCGTTTTTTCAACGTCGATCCCGCACGCCAGTATCGAGGCGTAAGCGTCGAGAATGTTCTTGCGCATTTTTGCGGGCTCCTGTCTGACCGTTATCGTATGAAGGTCGGCGAGCGCGAAAATGCAGTTGAACTCCTCTTGCATATTTACCCAATTTCTGATAGCTCCGAGATAATTTCCGAGCGTGATGGTACCGCTGGGCTGAATAAGGCTCAGCGCGATTTTTTTCTTTTCATTTTCCATATTTGTCACCCTTTAATAGCTTTTGATAAGGTCGCCGAGCGCCTTTATGCCCTTTTCGAGTTGTTCGTCGGTCGGAGTTGAGAAATTGATTCGGAAGCCGTTAGTGGTCTCGGTCTCGTCGGTCAGGAAGGCGTTGCCCGGAACGACGCATACCTTGTGGTCGATCGCGTCGCGCACGAACGCGGGCATATCAACTCCGTCGGGAAGCCTGCACCATATGAACAGACCGCCGTCGATCTTGTCGTAGGTGATCTCGGGAGCGCAGTATTTGTCAAGCAGATCCATGCAGAACCTTGCCTTGGCCCTGTAAATCGAGCGCAGCTTTTCCAAGTGAGCCTCAAAATCATACTTGGTGAGGAACTCATAGCAAAGCATCTGCGACCAGATGTTGGTGTGAACGTCGCTGCCCTGCTTGCAAACGGTCATTTTCTGGATTATAGGCTGAGGAGCGATGACATAAGCGACGCGGATACCGGGGGAGATCACCTTTGAGAAGCTTCCCGCGTAAATCACCCTGCCGTCCTCGTCGAACGTTTTGATCGCGGGCAGGAACTCGCCGCTGTAACGCAGGTCGCCGTAGGGGTTGTCCTCAAGGATCAGCACGTTGTACTTTTGGGCGAGCTCGTAAACCATTTTGCGCTTCTCAAGCGACATCGTAACTCCCGAGGGGTTCTGGAAGTTCGGAATGGTGTATATGAATTTTGTGTCGGGATTCGCCTTGAGCGCTTCCTCGAGCTTATCGGTGTTCATACCGTCGCTTTCAACCTCAACTCCCACAAGCCTCGCGTTGTAAGCTCTGAAGGAATTGAGCGAGCCGATGAACGAGGGAGCCTCGGTGATGACTACGTCGCCCTCGTTTACAAGAGATTTGGTCGCGAAATCCATGATCTGCTGGGCGCCCGTCGTGATTATGATATCGTCCTTATCCGAACCTATATCGTATTTTTCCTTCATATATTTTCTGAGGTGAGCCCTCAGGGGAGCGTAGCCCTCGGTAACGCTGTACTGCAACAGCGCGATAGGATTCTCCCTGAAAAGTCTAGCCGATATCTCCTCAAGCTCCTTAACGGGGAACGCGTCGGGAGAGGGATTTCCCGCCGAAAGCGACACCACCGTGGGGTCGGCCGCGTATTTGAATATTTCTCTGATAGCGCTGGGCTTCAGGTTGTTGGTTCTGTCGGAAAAAATATACTCCATAATCTGCCTCCGTAAAAACAATCTAAAAAGTATTTTATCACATAAAAGCGTTTCTTTCAAGTACTGTATTTATGACCAAAAAATAATATATAATAAGCAAAAAAACATTGTAATGTAATATTTTATGGTGTATAATAATATAAAGTATCATAAAATAGGGAAATATGTATTGTAAGGTATATGAAAGGGGGCATTTGTTTGCCGTACGGATATAATAACAGGAACAGCTACCGAGGTTCAACGGGCTACAAGCCGTCGGCGCGTCAAAGAGACAGGAGCAAAAGAAGGCTCAACAGGCGCAGGCTCCGCAACCGCGCAATAATCATAACCGCGGGTGTGCTCATTCTCGCGTTGATCTTCTTCATTATGTTCAAATTTTTCAGCTGTGTATGCGGCTCCGTAAGCGGACAGGGAAGCGTTATTGATACCTCCACCGTCCAAAAGAAGGAAACCGCGAAGCCTGTTTCCGAGAAAAAGACCGAGGACGAATTCAAGGCTCCCGAGATCAAGGACACCGCAAAGAAAACCAAGGGCGTTACCGAGGCAGGAATGTATGTGTGGAACAAGGCGTGCTTCGAGCCGTTCTACGGAGAGGCGGACAAGGCTAAGGAATACGCGGGCGTAATGAATTACGCCAAGAAAACTCTCGGTAAGGATATCAACGTTTATTCCGTCATAGTCCCGAACCATATCGAAATGGGATTGCCCGAGAGGCTCAAGAATACCGACGGCGGTATCGCGACAAACTCTCAGGCCGAGTACATAAAGACGGCGTACAACGCTATGAACAAGGATGTCAAGCACATCAACGCCTACAACAAGCTTTCCGAGCACTGCAACGACTATATCTACTTCAATTCCGACCATCACTGGACGGGTCTCGGCGCTTACTACGCCTACACCGCCTTTATGGAGGAGACCAAGCAGACGCCTATCAAGCTTGAGGACTGCACCGAGAACACTATCAAGGGCTTTACGGGCAGCTTTACCGAGCTTGTCACTAAGCCGCTGAAGAAGGATACGGTGTATTTCTGGTCAATGCCGTTTGACCTTACCAACACCTTTACAGACGAGAGCGGCGAAGAAAACACCGCCGAAACGCTCTATTACTGGTACGCTACGGGCGGCCGCGATACCTACGGCGTGTTCCTCTTCGGCGATATGCCGCTTGAGGTCATCAAGAGCAAGAGCCCGAACGCCAAGGGCAAGATCGCGATAGTTCACGAGAGCTACGGCAACGCCTTTGTGCCGTACTTCACAAATAACTACAAGGAAGTTTACTCGATAGATTTCCGTTCGTGGAACGGCGATCTCAAATCATATTGTAAAGAAAAAGGCATCAACAACGTATTGTTTATCAACGGAGTAATGAGCTCCGCGACCGAGGATCTGCTTCAGGCGCTTAAAACCAAGGTCGGCTGAAAACACATCGGGGAGAGGGGGACAGAATATGCTGGCTAACAAGGTAGGAGTCAATATTTTCGGCAAGCTCAGCCGCGATCTTTATTCGGGCTACGTGAGCCTTGATAATTCCGAGCGCAAAAAAGCTTATGTTCTGTCCGACAAGCCCGTTAACGAGTATTTCAAGGGCGTGGTCGTCGCGGTCGCTGTGTTCGACGACGTCGAGGAAAGGCTCATAGTCGCCGCCGAAAACGCGGTTTACTACGAGCCCGAGCTCAGAGTCAGCTTTTCTTATCTCAAAAACACCGAGCTAACCTCGATCAAATGCCTTTATGAGAAATCCTGCGGCGCGATCGTCTTTTACAAGGCAAAGACCAGTATGCGTATCCTGCTGGTCAAGAACAACAACGGCCGCTACTGGAGCTTCCCGAAGGGTCATATCGAGATCGGCGAGACCGAAAAGGAAACCGCCGTCCGTGAGATCAAGGAGGAGACCAATCTCGACGTCGAGATCAAGGACAATTTCCGAGAGGTCAGCGAGTACTGTCCGTTCGGTAAGATCCGTAAGCGCGTCGTGTTCTTCCTCGCTCAGGCGTTCACCGATAACGTCAGGGTCCAGGAGGAGGAGATCGCCGAATACACATGGGTGGATATACAGCAGGCGAGAAAGCTCTGCGTCTATGACAATGATCTCAGGATTATCAACAAAGCGGAAACCGCTATCAAGCTAATTAAATAAGGAGTGAAATATATGAAGAAAACAGTCAGCTTATTACTGATAATAACTCTTCTTGCAAGCGTTTTTTGCGCGATTCCCGTAAGCGCGGACGCGGCAGTCAAGAGGGTGAGCCTAAAGGCGAACTCCGCGACGCTCAAAATTTCAAAAAAGAACGACAAGACCGTTCGCGGAACATATGAGATAAAGCTTAAAAAGGTAAAGGGAGCAAAGCTCAAGTCAACAAGCTACAAAAGCTCAAATTCAAAGATCGCCGCGGTCAGCTCCAAGGGAAAGATCACCGCAAAGGCGAAGGGCTCCGCGAAAATCACGGTAGCCGTTAAGTTTATCTTCAAAAAGCGCACATACAAAAAGAATATGACCTTCAAGGTCACGGTCAAGGACACGAGAAAATCGACGCCCGTAACCCCTGTGGAGCCGACAAAGCCCGCCGAGACCGAACCGTTCTCCGACGAGTACGCTGTTCCTCTCAACGACCCGCCTCAGATCGACGGTACAAAAACCAAGAGCCTCAAGGATAAGGATTTCCTCGACAAGCTCTCGGGCTTTTCCTCAAAGCTCTATGAAATGTGCTCCAAGGAAGCGGATGATAACTACGTAATGTCTCCCGTTTCGGTCTATCTCGCGCTCGCGATGCTCTATTCCGTCGGCGACGACGGCGTAAAGAGCGACATCGAGAGCCTCGCCGAAATGAATTCCGAGGATTTTAAAAAGACGGGCGAGCTGTTCAAGAGCCTTATCAACGAGTACAAGAGCTTCAACGGTGATACTGTCAGCAGACTCGATCTCACCAACTCTGTATGGATCGACGACAGCAAGGACGCCGACGCACAGACCCTTAAAAAGCTCGCTGACGATATGTTCTGTCAGGCGTTCAAAACTCCGTTCGGCGCCAACAACAAGGCGGCAAACAACGCGATCCGCAAATACATCAAGCATCAGACAAACGGACTGATAGATCAGGATTTTGACCTTTATCCCGACACGCTCTTCGCTCTGATCAACACGCTTTATTTCAAGGACGTCTGGGATCTGGAGCGCAACGGTCTCAGCGTAAAACAGAAGGATTTTAAATTCGAGAACGGCTCTAAAAAGGTTGAGTTCCTTGAGGGCGAATATATCAACGGAAAGGTTCAGCAGACCGAAAAAGCCAAGTATTTCTACGCGACCACCTCTCAGGGCTACAAGGTCAAGTTCATTCTTCCCAAGAGCGGATATACGCTTGATCAGGCTATGAATGCCGCCGACCTCAACACGATCAACCGCCGCTCCGATTTCGGAGTATTTGACGATGACGGCACCGAGCATTACACACGTTGTATCTTCCCGAGCTTCAAGCTCGAGAAGGAAACTCCTCTCAAGAAGATTTTTGAGAACAACAATCTTCTCAAAAACGCCTTTACGAGCTATTTTTCGCCGCTTCTCAAGGATGAGGAGCTCTGCGTTTCTGATATCAAGCATAAGGTAGTGCTTGACGTCAGCAAGACGGGCGTAGAGGGAGCCGCGGTCACGATAATCTCCAGTAAGGCGAACTCCGCTTTTCCTGATCATAAGATCGAGTATCACGATTTTGTTCTTGACAGCGCGTTCGGCTTCATCGTCACCGATCCGTCCGACGTAGTCCTCTTTGAAGGCAAGGTCACGGATCCCGCATAGTAAATTATCTCGGCGTTCCCGTTACCGCGGGAACGCCTTTGTTAAAAAGAAAGTCGGTAGAATATGGTAAAACAGCTTATTGAAAAAAAGGAGAGAAAGGTTGAGTATGTGGAGCTGATCTACGACTTGATGGTGTTGTTCAGAGAGAATATGTACGTTAATATCGCGGTTTCCGCGGCCTATGTTTTTTCCGTATTCGCCGTTATTTACCGCAACAGAAGCTGATACAAAAGAATCAAAAGCCGACAGGAGTTTTTCTGTCGGCTTTAAAAACGTCATATTGCAAGAAAAACAGCTTCGGAAATCCAACTCCGAAGCTGTTTTGATAAAGATTTGTGATTTACTTGACGGGAACACAGTGCTCGTCGTTGATTTTCTGAACCTTCTTAACGCGGCGAACATATTTGTCGGCAGTCAGCGGCTCGGTTTTCATAAATGTTTTGACATTCTCCATAGCGATCATACCGCCGATGATCTTCGCGCCGAGGCAAAGCACGTTCGCGTCGTTATGCTCTCGGGCAAGCTGAGCGCAGAAGGGATCCTGACAAACGCAGGCGTAGATCCCGTTGACCTTGTTCGCGATCATCGCGCTCCCGTAGCCTACCCCGTCCACAAAGATACCTCTGTCACATTCGCCCTTGGCGACAGCCAAAGCCGCGGGAAGAACAAAATCCGACAAATCACAGGACTGTTCGTCATATGCTCCGAAATCCACAACCGTATGTCCCTGAGATTCGAGATATTCCTTGATCTCATTTTTCATGGATGTGCCCGCGTGATCGTTTGCCATAGCGATTTTCATAATAATCAGCTCCCTCTGTAATATGGTAATTTAAGTATAACACAAAAAAGCGAAAAAACAATTATTTATCGTGATATTTTCTGCGTTCAAGAGGTATATTTCCATATGTTAAGGCAAAAACGATCGATCGGGCTTTAAAGAAACTGTACGATGCGGCTGTATATGGACAAAACTGCTGTTTTTTGATATTATATTATAAGCACCGGTTCGTATGAAAATCACGATACCGAGCGGTAAGGAAAAAATTTTAATAACTGCTTTTGTGCGGAAAGGCTATGAAAAATATGATAAACAAACTTTTTGAAAAGCTGTCCGAATTTGATCAGGTCGAGGCGATCGCGCTCGGCGGCTCGCGTTCGGGAGAAAGCTATGATGAAAAATCCGATTATGATGTGTATGTTTACATCACCGCGCCGATAGGGGAAGAAAGCAGGCGCGCGCTGTTGTCCGATTACTGCAAGTATATGGAGATCGGAAATCATTACTGGGAATACGAGGATAACTGCGTTTTAAAAAACGGGATCGACATCGATATCCTTTACCGCGATCTGGACGAGTTTTGCGACGGGGTTGCAAGTGTAACGGAAAGATTCGAGGCGCACAACGGATATACTACCTGTATGTGGCACAATCTTTTGACCTGTAAGATCGTCTGCGATAAACGCGGAAGGCTTCAGGACGCCAAAGACCGCTTTTCTGTCTCGTATCCAGATGAGCTTAGAAATAACATCATCAAAAGGAACACCGATCTTTTATATAACGCTATGCCCGCGTATTCCTTCCAGCTGAAAAAAGCGAACGGCAGAAACGACAGGGTCAGCGTTGTCCACAGAACAGCCGCATTTCTGGAATCGTATTTTGATGTGATTTTCGCGCTGAATAAGCAAACACATCCGGGCGAAAAGCGCCTGATCGAGCTCTGCGCGCGGAATTGTAAGATCCTTCCCGACCGCTTTGAAGAGAACCTTAACCGTCTCTTTGACGATATGCTGACACACGGCGATAAGCTGACCGAGGATTTGAATGAGATTATCTCGGAGCTCAAGTTGACATTGAAGCGCGAGAACATTTCGTGAGCGAAATCATCAAGGCTTTGGACGAGGCGCGGTAGAGATTAGGAAAAAGGCTCGCGATGCCATTGAACCGAAAACACTATCAGCGCGGAAACAAAGCGGTAAACGAAGTGAATAGTAATGAAACGAATAAAAATGATAAGTCTCTTTTTCACATTTATGAAAATCGGGCTGTTTACCTTTGGCGGCGGCTACGCGATGTTACCTCTGATTCAGCGTGAGACCGTCGAGAATAAAAAATGGATAAGCGACGAGGATATTCTTGATATCGTAGCGATCGCCGAATCGACCCCGGGACCTATCGCTATCAACGCGGCGACCTTTGTCGGCTATCGCGTCGGAGGTTTTTTGGGAGCTCTGGCGGCGACGGTCGGCATAGTGCTTCCGTCCTTTGTGATAATCACTGCGATCTCTTTCGCGCTCGTGAAATTTCAGGATGTCCGCTGGATCAGGTTCGCCTTCAACGGCATACGAGCAGGAGTTCTCGCGTTGATAGTCAAAGCGCTGTGGATGATGTACAAGCAAAGCCCAAAAGGGATTATTGCTTACCTGATTATGCTCGGCGCCTTTCTGGTGACCGCGTTTTTGCCCGTAAATGTCGTCTTTGTGATACTGACCTGCGCGGCGGTCGGGATCGCGCGGGCGCTGATCGTGAGCAGGAGGGACAAGGGATGATTTATCTTGATCTGTTCCTCGCTTTTCTGAAAATAGGGTTGTTCACCTTCGGCGGCGGTTACGCGATGCTGCCGATGATTCAGGAGGAAGTAACAGCGCACGGCTGGCTGAGTCAGAGTGATCTGATCGATTTTATTGCCGTCAGCGAAAGCACACCCGGGCCGTTCGCGATGAATATCGCGACCTTTATCGGCACACGTACAGGCGGCGTATTCGGCAGCTTATGCGCGACTCTCGGTGTGGTGCTGCCGTCGTTTGTGATTATCCTGATCGTCGCAAGGTGCTATCAAAAATTCAAAACCAGCAGATTGGTCGTCGGCGCGATGAACGGCTTGAAACCCGCTGTGGTCGGGCTGATAGCCGCGGCGTTGCTTTCGCTCTCGCAAACGGTATTCTTCCCGACGGGATTGAGCGTATCGGTTTTAGGAACGGCGCAGTTTTTCGTGTCGCTCGGTATCTTTGCCGTCGCGGTAGTTCTCGCTTTCAAAAAGCTCCACCCGATCCTGATAATCCTGCTTTCGGCGGCTGTCGGGGTGACGGCAGGATATTTGTTGCCGACATAAAGACCTAATATGATGAAGCTTCGAGTGCTTGTATAAATCGGAATTTGCAGGAGGGAGACCACGCCGAAAACGGTCAATGGTATTACATTGAACACTTAGGTTACGATTATAACGCGATCGATGACGCGCGTCTCTACGGCTTTGTCTGTCGGGGCTCCCGACAAATTTAGATTAATGTAAGGAAGAGTCAGATGAATAAGAGAGAATTGCAAAAGTACATTGCTGAAACTTACAATACAGATCCCGACTTTCCGTGGGAGAGTAACCCAACCTTTGCAGTTTACCGACACCAAAGCAACAGAAAGTGGTTTGCTTTGGTGATGGATATTCCAAAGTCAAAGCTCGGCTTGCATGAGGACGGCGATATCGATATTGTCAATCTGAAATGTGAGCCCGCGCTGATAGGCTCGCTCAGATTAGAAAAAGGTTTCTTTCCGGCCTACCATATGAGCAAGGATAAATGGATTTCCGTTGCCTTGGACGGCAGCGTGGATGATGAGCAGCTTTTGTTTCTGCTCGATATGAGTTTTGAGCTTACAGACGTTAAGATAAAAAAGTAGAAGCGACTTATATATTTCCTAAAACATTAATTACCTAAAAAATTGCATTGAAACAGGAGATTGCGGATCATGAAGCTATGCGATTTACATGTTTCAGGTCTTGAAAGATTCATTTCATATTCAGAAGATAAGCCGATTGATGTTGTTCCCGGCATTGAGTTTTCGACAGGCTACAAGGACAAGGAGCTTCATATACTCGGATTGTTTGTAAAGCCCGAAGATTTCGGCGCGGTGTTCTTTATGCCGATCGCGTTATTTGTCGGAGCTTTGATTTTCAGGCGCAGAGTTACACTTGTTTTCGATATCTTTACGGTGCCGCTTCTGTTTACGCTGCTCTGCTCGAGAATAAATTGCCTGCTCTCAGGCTGCTGTAAGGGTAAGCCTATTCCGTTTTTGCCCGATTTACAATGGCCTGTGCGCGAATCGGAGATTGTTTTCTACGCTGTACTGATCGTGATTTTTGCCGTAAGGATCCGCAAGGGACTGACATACGGCGAGGTTTATCCAATCTATATGATAAGCTACGGAGTTTTCCGCTTTATTACGCAGTTCTGGAGAGTATCGTATTTTCAGCTCGGACCGCTTCACTTATCACATTACTGGGCAATATTGTCCGTGATAATCGGAATCGTTTTTCTCGTTATAGTTAAACGTAAGAACAGGAAAGTAAAAATATGATTTAATGAAAAATCCCCTTGGTCTTATTCTCGTAATAAAACCAAGGGGAAAAATTTTAAAATCAGCGTAACGGAAGCTGAATCAAGGTATAAATATTTTAACTACGGTACCGCCGCCGTCGCGTTCGGAGATCGTCAGCGTTCCCTTGCACATCATTTTGAGCCTTTCTTGGATATTTTTAAGAGCTATATGCGGCTCGTTATTATCATTCCGGCTGAACCCGGGGCCTGTATCCTCGACCGTTATTTCAGCTCCATGTTTGACCTCACGTGTGCGAACAGTGATATACAGCGGATCGAGGTCGGGGTCAACTCCGTGCTTGACGGCGTTTTCCACAATCGGCTGCATGGTCAGCGGAGGCAGTCTGAAATCCGTGTAATCGGTATCAAACTCCACAAACAGCTTGTCCTCAAACCGCACCTGCTCAACTGACAAATACGCTTTTATGTGCTCCAGCTCCTCTGTAAACGGGATGGTTCTTGCCTTGGTGATCGTAGTGAAATTCTTTCTGAGATAGTTGGTAAAGTTCAGCGTTACCCTCTGCGCCTTAGCCGCGTCCTGCTCGATCAGATAGTAAATGCTTGTCATTGTGTTGTAGATAAAATGCGGACGCATTTGCAGTACGGCAAGACTTACCTTTTGGTTAGCGATTTCTTCCTTCTGTCTGAGATACCGTTTTCCCTGATCAATAAACAGCATCAGCTCCATCGCGAGAAGCATTAAGGGGACAGGCGCAAGCAAATAAACCAATATGAGTATAATATGGAGCTTTGAAAGCTGTTTTCTTCTGCGGATCACCGCGACAAAGCATACAATCAGACTGATTGCCGTACAAAGCAAATAAACCAGTATCAACCAGCGTTTATGCTCTGTGCCGTCCTGCGTCGGAGCCGCAAAAAGAGTACGCTCCAGCAGGTCGCCGACGGCTGCCGCTACGGATAAGCCCCAAAGGATGAGGATAAGCTTCCACAGGAAAGACTTTCGGGGCTCCTGCGAACAACAGCGTAGGATGTAAAGCGTCAGCAACGGAATGATTGTCGATGAAAACAAAATATCGAGGAAATCACACGCTGTTTGAAGCGGTATGTTGATCCGGAATACAGAGACAAACTGACCTAACAGGTCAACCGCCGTTTTTGATATCATTACAGAAAAGAAGACTATGCAAAACTGCCGCCACTCGTTTTCTGTATCACGCAGGAGAAAAGCAATCAGTATTCCAAGCACACCGAGCGATAAGGTAGTCATATCGATTACAGCTGAGAAATATGTCGTCCAATCCATCATAGCCCCAGCCCCCTTATCGGAAATCTCAGTCTTGTGAGCTGATCGCGCACCTGGTTGGCTGTAAGAGGCTTTACGGCAAAGCCGCAGGCGCCTGTATCCCACGCCTCAAGCGCGTAGTCGGAATAGGCGGTAAGAAATATAACGTTGGTACGCGGATTGATTTTCAGCAACTCACGGCACAAATCAAGCCCGTTGAGCTTGCCCATTTCAATATCAATATAAGCCAAATGCACTCGGTTGGCTCCTGCGAACGACAGCGCCTCTGTCGGCGAAGTAAAGCCTGTGACCGAAGCGTTCGGAAGTAAATGACTGACTAAAGACATACCGCCTTTCAGAATTATTTTTTCGTCGTCAACCATTATGATGTTCGGTTTTTCTACGGTGTTGTCTATTGTTTCCATAAATATGTTAACATCGACATCAAGACATTTTGCGATTCTAAGCAGCAGAACAGCGTCGGGAGTTCGTCTTCCTGTTTCCCAGTTCGCGATACTGGCGCGTTCTACAAACAGCATATCGGCAAGCTGCTGTTGAGATAAATTCTTTTCGGTTCTGAAACGTTTTAAGATTTCGCCAAAGGATTTATTCATATATATTACCTCATGTGTAATTATATCAAGTTTGATAATGTCCCCTGCCTCTATAGGCGGCGTCCATTATCTGAAATCAGTGGCGGGATACAATCCACCACTGATTTTGCAGTGCTGCGCACTGCCGACTTTGATAAAAGCAAAGCTTTGAATTTCATTATAAAAAGAATAAGTGTAAAACTCAAGAGCTTTTATAAAAAAGTTGTGTCGTTCTGACACAAGATGTTGTTTTTTTCTTTTATTATGATAATATTAATGTGTATACATAGAGATGTGTATATGAAAAAATTTAAAGGAGAGAAATAAATGAAATTTCCATACGCAGCAAAAGGCGTTAGCAAGATTTTTAACGCTGAAATCATTTCATTGATCGCCGCCCTGATCGGCGGAATCGGTATGATCCTGAGCTTTATCGCGGTTTCAGGAAACGTTGATAACAATACTTCCGATACTCTTATTATCGCTACGGGAGCCTGTGTACTTGTTGCAGGTATTATAATTGCCGTTGCGGGAATTATGAGTATAGTCGGTTATTTCCAGGCGGGCAAGGACGAGGTTAGCTTTAAGAGAGCTATTTTATGTGTGCTTTTCAGTATTGTATTTACAGCTGTGGCGTCTTTCTTCGCAAACCAGACAGGTTTCTTTGGATGGCTCTACACTATCCTGACGTTGGTGGGCAATATTTGCAATATGCTCGCAACTATTTTCCTTATCTTAGGTTTGATGGCTCTGTCCGTAAAATGTAACAGAGCCGATATGGTTAAGCACGGCAAAGATATGCTCATAACTCTGGTTATCTTATACATATTGACATTTATTCTGAATTTCTTTATCCGCTTGGGCGCTGAATCTACTGCTTTCGGTTCAAGTCTCGTTGAATGGTTATCGGGCTTATCGCTTTGCTTTACCGTATTCCTCTACATTTTCCAGATTTACTTCCTCGGCAAAGCTAAAAAGATGCTCAAAGAATACTAAAATCTTTTCGGCGTTACCGCGTCTATTAAACGCCGTAACGCCGTTTAAAACTATTATGGAGGTTAAAAATGAAAAAAGTATTATCACCTATTAGTGTGGTTCTTGCGCTTTTGATTCTTATCAGCTCGGCTTTACCGCTGACCGCGTCCGCGGCTGAGGACGAAATCAGCACGAAAGACACCACGGCGCATATCTACAATATGGATAAAACCGAAACGCTGAAATGCGTTTTCAAAAGCAGTATGCCTGATATGGCGTTTATCTCTACCGTCGATTATCTGAAGCAGGTCTTTGCTGACGAGCCGACAGAAGCAAAGAATGAGGACGGCACTTACACGATAACGAATCCTATGGGAACAATGGTTATCGACCCCGAAAAGGACACTCTTCATTTCGATAGTTTCGAGGACTTTGTCTCAGCTAAGGTAAACGTGGATGGTACCGAAATGGACGTGCCTTACGTCAAGGAGTACGCGCCTGTAAACGAGGGAGAAGTAAAAGGTCTCGATCTTGACCTTTCGCCTTATAAAATTGATATTATCGAATATGACGGAAAAACCTATTTCCCCGTATCGACAATCGGACTTCTTTTCGGCGCGACCTATAATACGGCGGTGTATTGCGAAAACGATGTTTATTTTATCCATAGTTCCGATATAGTAATGGGAAACTGTTATTTCCAGAACACTACGCCTTATAATACTCTAAAACGCAGCAAGAATCTGGTCGAGCTGGGTTATAACGACCTGTGCTTCGCGATTGATAAGCTTTACGGCAGACCCGCCCAGGCTGAAATCGCGTCGATGCTCGAAGAAAAAAGCTTTGATGAAGTACTGGACGAGTACAACGACGATACCCGTCGAGCAAAAGAATTACTTCTATCGGAAAATATGGTTGATTATGTTCTCGGAACTGCTTATCTCGGAAAAGTATTCTCCGACGGAGGTCATACGGCGGTAAATTACCCTGCGGTATTATCGTTTATTACTCCCGGAACTGCTATATATAATGAGCTTGAAAAATTAGCCGATTCAGAGGATTTCCGTGACAGAGCTGCGGCAAACTATGCGATGAACACTCTCGCCTCAAGTCAGAAAAGCAGAGCTATGTCGGAATTCAGAAGCGGTAAATACAAAGCTTATGATCTTGTAAAGTCGTGGGATGACCAGTCGAAATCAAATCTTTATGTTACGGGAGACACAGCTGTTTTCGTCTTTGATTCGTTTGTTAACGAGGCGGTTTATAACTTTAAATGGTCTCTTGACTACGCTAAGGAAAAGGGCATTAAGCGTTTTGTTATAGACATTTCCTGCAACAGTGGCGGTAACGCGGCGGTCATTATGTATATCATGGCTATGATTACCAATAAAAACAAGGACAGCTATGTTGCCTCATACAGAAAAATTCAGACGCTTACAGGCAATATTACAAGAAACGATAACGATGTTGATTTGAATTTAGACGGTCAGATAAACGACCTCGACAAGAGCGTATATTATGATTTTGAGTACGCCTTTATCACATCCAAAATCTCGTATTCCTGCGGAAATCTGCTTCCTTGTCTCGCAAAGGACGCGGGCTTCCCGATCCTCGGTGAAAGAAGCGGAGGCGGAGCTTGCTCGCTGTTAATCGCGTACACTCCCGAGACGTTTTTCTACACGCTGTCAAGTTATAATAAGTTCATCACCAAGGACAACAAGGACGTTGACAACGGCGCCGAACTCGCTTATGACCTTACTAAGCAGGCAGGCGATGGAAGCGGTATAGACTATTCAGGCTTGTATGATGTTGCCGCTTACAGCAAAATGATCGACGAGTTCTACGGCGTAAAGCCCGCGGACGATCCCGCAAAGGATGAACCCGCTAAAACCGTTACCAAAAAGAAAGCCAACCCGATCAAAGTGACCGCAAAGACAAAGACGGTCAAGCTCAAAAAGGTGAAAAAAGCTGCTCAGACAGCCGCGGTATTTACAGCTAAAAAGGCGCAGGGTAAGCTTAGCTTTAAAATTAAGTCCGCCAAAAAGGCGATCAAAAAGTATCTCACGATCTCCAAGAAAGGCGTACTTAAAATCAAGAAATGGAAGAAAGCTAAGAAAGGCACATACACCATTAAAGTTACGGTAAAAGCAAACGGTAACGCAAAATATAAATCCAAGTCCGTTGTTAAGACTGTTAAGGTTAAAGTGAAATAAGACTTTCCAAAAATCAGGTTATTAAACCAATAAATAAAACGATAAAAAAGCACAGACAATCCATTAATTGGAATTGTTTGTGCTTTTTATATTTAAAATCAACCTCCTGTGATCACGGCAGGAATTTGCCGGACGCGAGATACAGTCGGTACCATTCGTTGTGGGCGAGTTCGACCTTTGTCGCCTCACATATATCACTGAGATGGCTTGGATGTATAAATCATAGCAGACTTCGAGGGGTTTGTATATACCGAAAAATTCACATTATACTTTAGTTTTAAGCTTTACGATTTTAGATAATTACTTTATGACTGCAAGAAAAGTAATCAGATCCGATTTGTAAACAATTTGTTTTGAATTTATATGATCGTTTCGTTGTCGTTGGCAGCAGAAACAAAAGAGGAAGCTCCTACGCTTCCTCTTTCACGTTTAACGAAATCCTTATTTTACTTTGATCGTAAGTTTCTTGGTAGTGGACTTTGATTTGTAATTCTTATTACCTTTGGCAGATACTTTAACTTTAATCGTGTACACGCCTTTTTTTGCTTTTGTCCACTTGCTTATGGTAATTCTGCCCTTGGTGTTTATCTTTACAAGCTTACCGAGAACCTTGGGAACGCTTGTTAGCTTGTAAGTCACCTTTCCTTGCGCTTTGCTTATCGTAATCGGCTTGACGGTCTGCTTTGCTTTTTTGAGCTTGCTCCTCTTAACTGTTTTTGCCGCTGTCATAACGGTAATCGGGTTTTTAGCTTTGTTGATCATAAAGGTCTTGGTGATGGTTCCTTCATAGCTACCTTTACCCGTAATAACAATTGTAGCTGTACCCGCATTTTTGTTATTCTTATAGGAAACCGTATAATCAGTTACGTTCTTCAAGGTCTTAAAAGCGTCCTTAACGGTTATACTCTGAGTATGTGCTTTACCGATATAAGTTTTAGGCTTAATGCCTGTTACACTGCACTTGCTTATGTCATTAACAGTAACTGCGGGTTTAGTTTTGCTTGTGCTCGGCTCTGTTGGCTCGGTAGGCGTGCTCTCGCTTGAAGTCAGCTCGGTAGGCGTGCTCTCGCTTGAAGTCGGATCGGTAGGAGCGCTCTCGGTTGAAGTCGGATCGGTGGGAGCGCTTTCGGTTGAAGTCGGGTCGGTGGGCGTGCTCTCGGTTGAAGTCGGGGCTTCTGTGGGGTCTGTGGGTTCGGGCTCTCTGAATGTAAGGTAGATCGTGTCATCCTCTGAAATTAAATAATTTGCGAGAGAGTATTCATCTGACAGGAGCTTGTTATTATATGATAAATACAAAGGTGTTGTCGCAGGATAAACGCAGTGTTTATGCGGGTTTTCAGCTTGGCAAAGGACTCACAAAATGATACCAATGCAACACGAAATTATAAATTGCAACACTTTTTAAAAAATGCAACACTCAACGAAAAATGCAACACTCAACGAAAAATGCAACACTCAATGAAAAATGCAACACGCCAATTTTAGAAACCAAAAACGCAAAAAGCACAGACGACTCATTGAGGAGAATTGTCTGTGATTTATTCTTTTTAAGAATTATATTTTCGCTTTTAAGTGTTCGACTACGCATTGTTTTATATTCTTTAAAGGAATTATAGTCCTCTTGAGTATTGATGCTATTTTGATGATTGATTTTTATGGACACACTTTCTTTTTTTTGATATAATTTAGATACGATAAATGAAACATGGAGAGGAGAATCACCATGCTGCAAAATGTATTAGTGCAAAGACAATCAACGGTTCAAAAGAGGGTCACCCTGAGCGCCGTTCTGTCCGTCGGTTTGATCGCACTCGCGGTCATTCTGCCGCAGATCGTACACCTCGCGCTCGGTCAGCCGGGAGGAGTACAGCTCCTGCCGATGTATTTGCCGGTGCTGCTCGGCGGATGTCTGCTCGGATGGAAGTGGGCTCTTACTGTCGGTATTCTGTCGCCCGTCGTCAGCTTTGCAATCACTTCTCTGATCGGTGAAGCGATGCCTGCCATACCCAGACTGCCGTTCATGATGGCGGAGCTCGCGGTGTTCGCGTTGGTATCGGGACTGTTCAGCAAAAAGATCTATGAAAACGGTTTGTGGGCGTTTCCGGCGGTCATTCTGGCGCAGCTTGTCGGCCGTGTGGTATTCCTCGGAATGGTTGCAATCTTCCAAAGCGTTGCTCCGTTCACCGTAGAAATGATCTGGGGTCAGATCTGCGCCGGTTGGATCGGACTGCTGATTCAAGCGGTTCTCGTACCGATCATCATTATTACAATCCGTGCGCTGCTGGTAAAAGACAATGACAGATATTGAAATCGCAAAAGCGAATCTGAACGGTCACAGCATATGTCTGTGCAAAGACGGCGAGTGGTTCACTGACAACGGCAGAGGCATCTCGCCAATGATGCGCTTTCTCGCCGAGAGGCTTGACCTGCGTGGTTACTCTGTTGCAGACGTTATCGTAGGCAAAGCAGCGGCTATGCTGTTCGTCAAATCCGGTATCAGCGAGGTATACGGCGAGGTAATGTCTGAGGCAGGATATGCTTATCTGCAAGAACATGAAATCCTCTGCACATACGGTACGTTAACTGAAAAAATCATCAACCGCAAGGGGGACGGTATCTGTCCGATGGAGCAGACCGTTGCCGAACTCGACAATCCGGAAGAAGGATATAAAGCATTGAAAGAGCGTATGACTCAACTGCAGAAAGGAGTAGCTCATGTCTGATTGGTTCGGAAAAGAAGTATATAAATTAGGCTTCGGACTTATGCGCTTACCCAAGCGCGAGGACGGCTCAAACGATACCGATAGAGTATCATATATGGTTGATCGATTTATAGAGGCTGGTGGCACCTACTTTGATACCGCCTTTGTTTATGATGACGGCGACAGCGAGCGCGTAACGAAGGAAGCCCTGATTGATCGCCATCCGCGCGACAGCTTCACATTGTGTACCAAGCTCAATGCCGGTATGCCCGGCTTAACCGAAGAAACGGCAAAGCAACAGTTCTATACCAGCTTGGAACGCACCGGTGCAGGATATTTCGACTACTATCTGCTCCATGCGCTCAGCCGTAACAACGTAAAGTTCTATGAGGATTTTCATATCTGGGATTTTGTCAGGGAGCAAAAGGCAAAGGGATTAATCCGTTACTACGGCTTCTCGTTCCACGGCGATCCGATGCTTCTCGACGAGCTACTGACATCTCATCCCGATGTCGATTTTATCCAGCTCCAAATCAATTATGCCGACTGGAACAACCCCGGCGTAGCATCAAAGGAATGCTACGAGATCGCCCGAAAGCATAATGTCTCCATGACGATCATGGAACCGCTCAAAGGCGGTGCTTTGGCAAATCCGAACGATGATATCAAGCGTATATTCAAAGAGTCGAATCCTGATCTTTCTGTTGCTTCATGGGGTATTCGCTACGCGGCATCGCTCGAGGGTGTTATCACCGTTCTTTCGGGAATGTCCAATGAGGAGCAGATGGAGGATAATCTCTCTTTTATGAAAGATTTTCAGCCGTTGAATGAGAATGAATACCAAGTAATCGCCGTTGTGCAGAAGGAGCTGGAAAAGGACAACTCCATCCAGTGTACCGCCTGCAAATATTGTGTCAAGGGCTGTCCGATGAATATCGCTATCCCCGGTATCTTCGCGGTAAAGAATAAGGAGACCGGCAACTGGGACGGCGGCAAAGGTGCGTATCAGATTGCGACAGAGGGAAAGGGCAAAGCGAGCGACTGCATTGAATGCGGTCAGTGTGAGGACGCCTGCCCACAGCATTTACCTATCATCGACCTGCTGAAAGAATGCAGGGAACTGGAAAAGTAAATGAATCTTGGAGCGTAGACTATGAATACAGTCATCGCATATTATTCTTTATCTTTTTCGCCATTAAACTTTCGGGCAACATTCAAGCCTGTACCCATAACGGTTCCGCGTTGAACAATACCCGAGCCGAAGCGACCGCGAATAGAGTCGAGAGCCTTGTCGAGCTTTTCGTCACGCTCGTTGTTAAGGCTTTTTTCCTCGTTGAACAGCGACATCTGAACTCCTGATGTCCTATCCTTTGTCAGATTGGACAGAGTAATACTGATAAGTCTTAACGGGCGATGATTGTGCCACATCTCAGCAAGTAGCTTTTTCGCAGTTTCGTAGACAGCCTTTGTGGTATCAATCGGAGAACTCAGCTGACATTGATGCGACTTGTTTTTAAAATCAAGAAAGCGGATAGTAACCGATACACTGAAAGCCATTGCTCCGTCGCTCCTCATATGACGGGAGACGCTGTCCGAGAGTGCCAAAAGGATAGCGTGGGCGGCTTCATCAGTTTTTACGTCATCCTCAAGTGTAACTGAGTTTGAATAGCTTTTTGCTTCTTCACGTTCTGCCCTGACGGGACTGTTGTCAATACCGTTTGCGTAGTTATGGCATTGCAAACTCATTTTATCGCCTAAAACAGAACGTAGAGCTTTAATATCATAAGATGCCAGCTCGCCGATTGTGCGTATTCTCATATCGGTGAGCTTTTTTGCCGTTGAACTTCCGATAAACAGTAAATCACCAACAGGCAGAGTCCACAGCTTTGTAGAAATTTCTTCAGGAAATAAGGTGTGTACTTTGTCAGGCTTTTCAAAATCACTTGCTATCTTAGCACATAGCTTATTCTCACCAATACCTACGTTGACCGTGAATCCAAGCTCATTTTTAATCTTGTCCTTTATTTCATACGCCAGAGCTATCGGGTCGGGATAGACGTGTTCCGTTCCCGTAAAATCAAGAAAGCATTCGTCAATCGAGAACTCCTCAACCACAGGAGCGTATGAACGGCAGATATCCTTGAACGCTTTTGAGCATTTTGAGTAGAGCTTGAAATCAGGGAGAACGATTACAAGTGATGGACATTTTCTGAGTGCCATACCAATCGGCTCACCTGTTTTGATATTATATTTTTTTGCGGGTATAGACTTTGCCAACACAACGCCCCGTCTGCTTTCGGGATCTCCGCCGATAGCTGAAGGAATAAGACGTAAATCGTCCTCGCCGTTTTTAACACGCCGTGTTGCCTCCCAAGAGAGAAACGCGCTGTTGACGTCTATATGAAAAATCAATCTTTTCATAATATAATTAAGACATATACGCTGCCAACATACGATTTGCTTCAAATAATTTATTTGTTGCGTTTTTCCTGCCCTGTGTTGCCCCACAAGCCGTTTGTTTTGTTTCTGCGTCAGTTTACTCGATTTGAAGCCAAAACGCGACACAGGCAAAAACAGGGCAATTCTGCGAAACGATAACTCAGTCTTGCTCGATGCTCGGTTTTTGCATTTTCTTTCTGTCGTAAACCTTTTTGCTCTTTACCACTCTGGTGGTCGGCTTCACGCCGTTCCAATCACGTCGGTTACGAGCATGGTATTTCTTCTGTTCTTTTTTGCTTTGTTTGTTTAGTGGTACAAGCTTCATACCCGTCACCTTCGGTTTTGTATTTACTCTTTTACATCTATTTAACTTCCAGAA
Source organism: uncultured Eubacteriales bacterium (assembly GCA_900316385.1). Lineage (GTDB taxonomy): Bacteria > Bacillota > Clostridia > Oscillospirales > Acutalibacteraceae > Ruminococcoides. The sequence continues at coordinate 117,326 of ONCP01000002.1, forward strand.
CAGATTCAAATCCTGTCTGCTCTAAAATATCCATTACTACTGAATTAACACCTTTCAACTTTACGCCGCTCTTGCATCCTTTCTGTATTTGCCAAAGATACTTTTCCTTTCTTAATTTCACGATTGTGATTGATTCCTGATTTGCTGTTTTTGATAGCAACATCTTTTTATTTTATTGCTCAGATTATGTAAACGTAATCCGCTTTTCTCGGAACGGGATCAGCATCAGGCTTTGAGGCGTAACCGAGGATCAGATGTCCGATTCCTTCATAATTTCCTTTAATGCCGAGACCTTTCAAAATTGCTTTTCCCTCCGCGCTTTCAAATTCCTCCTTTGCTCGGTGGATCCAGCAACTTGCAATACCAAGATCGGCTGCGGCGTTCATCAGGTTGCCCATGACGAGACTGCCATCATAAATGAAGGTAGGAATATCTTTATTTGCCAGAACGATCAGCAACTCAGGCGCACCGTAGAACGGATCAAAGTCCGCTCCAAAGACGGCGGCATTCATTTTGGAAAGCTTATCGCGCATCGCTTTGTCGGTGACAGCAATAATGATTGGTGATTGCTTACCCATTCCGGTGGCGGCATAAGTTCCCGCCTCGATGATGGCGTTCAGCTTTTCTTCCTCGATTAACTCTGGTTTGTAGGCGCGGCAGCTGCGTCTGGTTTTCAATGTTACTAATGTTTCGGCCATAATGAAAAACTCCTTTATTTAGATTATATTGATTATATTGATTATATTGATAAAATAGATTATGGATAGGATATCAAGAGGCTTTTTGCTGTATCGGCAAAGTTGCTCTATTTTCTGTTTTCGGGGAATCGGGCTGTATGAGACGTTTGGTGCGCCACCTGCCGTTCTTCCAACGCAGAAGCATCAAAACACCTCGCACACATTCATCCGCGGCAAGAGCAATCCATAACCCGTAGATTCCAATACCGAATACAACCGCGAATAAATACGAGCCAAGTACACTGAGAAGCCAGTTGGAGAAGATCGCGCACGCGGTCGGGAAATACACATCTCCCGCTCCCCGCATAGAGGCTATCATAACCAGATTTGTTGTCCTGCCAAGCTCCAAAACACAGTTTATCAGGATAATAACGCTACAAATTGAGATGATCTCCGGATTATCGGTGAACAGTCCGATCAGCGGTTCCCTCAGCAATACGCCAACACTGCAAACAGCAGTCATGATCAACAGTGCTGTCCGGTGAGATCGATAACCCTGTCGGTAGGCCTCATCATAACTGCCCGCTCCTACAAGGTGACCGATCATGATCTGAGAAGCCTGTCCGATTGCAAGTGAGCAAAGATAAAACAGCATCGTGATGCTTTGAACATAGGTCTTGGCAATCAGTTCATTTTCGGTCAGGAAGTTGAGCACAATGGCTGTGATGACGAGCTGAGAAAGATTATAGAAAAAGGTCTCAGCTGCCGACGGGATACCGATCTTCAGCATCGTTCCGAATTGTTTGAACGGGAACGGAATCAGCATACGGAAGATAGCGGGTTTCTCGACCTTTGCGAACAGGATGATGGTCAAAACCACACAACCGATCAGTCGACTGACGCCGGTAGCGATTGCTGCTCCCGCGACTCCCATGCGGGGCACCAATATCAGATCTAACGCCGTGTTGAACAGATTCATCCCGGCGGAAACAAACATCGTAATCTTGGTGAGACCGTGGTTACGAATGATCACTGATACTGCCGTCATCACTGCCTGTAAAAAGATCGTACCGCCGACAATCGACAGATACTGACCGGCAAAGTCAAGCAACTGACCGTCTGCACCGACCATCATTAGCAGCGGTTGGTGAAACAGCAAGAAGATTACGCTGACAAGAATGCCAAATATCAATTGCAGAGCGATGGACAGCGCCGCAGTCTGTGAAGCGGATTCTCTTTTCCCTGCTCCGAGGTACTGAGAGATCATCACGGCGCTTGCGGTAGATATGATATTGAAGATGATGGTAACGATAGATACAGTCTGATTTGCCGTACCGACCGCAGACGCAGCAAGATCATCAAAGGAGCTGAGTATCAAAACATCAATCATGCCGAGCAGCATAAACAACGCTGTTTCGATAAAGATCGGCCACGCTAAGCTGAATAGCTTAATTTGTTTCATAACATCGCCTAATTTTATTCAATCTACTTGTATTATACGATTACATGATGTATAATTCTTGCATAAAACCACTTAAATCTTAACACAAAACGATTGCGAGGCGATCAAATGTCAGCTTATCAGGAGACAAAGATCCATGGAACGCCCGGATTCCCCTATATTGTTTATCTGGGGATACTGCCGGAGCACATTAACGGAATCCCCCATCACTGGCACGAGGAGATGGAAATCATCTATGTAACAGAAGGCGTGATCAGCGTTTGCGTAGGCAACAACGAATACACTTTGTCGGATGGAGATATAATTCTTGTTCACCCTCAGACGATTCACTCGATTCGTCAGCATAATGAGGATTCAGCCAGCTACTACAATATTCTGTTTCGGTTTTCGATGCTGGAGAACGCCGCCGATGATACCTGTCGGGAGAAATATCTGGAGCCGATCTACAATCGTATGTTGTTGATGCCGGAATACCTGACGCCGGAGGATCCTCTGCACTGTCAGATTGAGCCCATCATCCGAAAGCTGATAGACGAGCCACATTATCAGCGGTTTCATGAAGAACTGCTGATCAAAGCCAGAATATTTGAGATACTGCACAAGATTCTCCCCTTTTGTGAACAGGCAGACAGTATATCTGCCAACGAGGATATTGTCTATGAAAAGCTCAAACGATCACTAATCTATATTGAGGAGCACTACGCCGAGACCATCAGCGTCGAAACTGTTGCGGCAGAGAGCAATTATTCCGCTAGCCATTTTGCGAAGCTATTCCGTCAGCTGACCGGCGATTCCTTCACGCAATATTTGAAAAACTACCGTTTGGAGATGGCTGCGGTTCTGTTGCGCAACGAAAAAACAAAGATTTCGGAGATTGCTTTGTCATGCGGTTTTTCAAATTTATCATACTTTTCGCGCGCATTCTTAGAGAAGTTCGACCTCACTCCATCCGATTACCGTAAAACCCTGGTTCCCGGCACAAAAAGCATTGACAAAGGATCCTTATGTCTGTAAATTATTATATATTCTCGGATCTACTGGAAAGATGTATTCACATGAGTTACCAGAACTTCTTAAGTCTGCTGACTTAGCCAGTATGCAATCTAATTGGGCGATGATCACTCAAAGACTTTCTGATAAAAAGGATTTGTATTATACTCCGCGGTGAGAACCCCGACAACCTTACAAATTACTTTGACGGCGACAATTATACCCAGCACAACACAGCAATCGCTGACGGTCTCTCCGGTCTTGGCAAGGCGCTGGCTGCTATGGCAGAGCAGGGAATCGCTATGGTCTATGACAAAACCTATATGGTTTTGGCTGACGGCGACTACGCTCTGGCAGTATCCGAAGGAACCTTCGGCGGCGCTAACACATCTTATTATGACCTGTTCCGTGTAGATAACGGAAAAATCGCAGAGCATTGGGATGTAATGGAAACGATTGCCGAGAAAGAAACTTGGGCAAACGACAACGGCAAGTTCTAATCATAACAGAAATGACGAAAGCGTGGGGCTCAAAACCTCACGCTTTGTTAGTCTGTATAGAAATCGAATGAACCCGCCGTTGCTCATAGGTTGCTTAACAGCAACGCTTTCAAAAGGCGGGATTGGATGCAACGTCACGTTGCAGTATTCTCTTTGATATAATTCATAAACTTCTTTGCCATCGGGCTGAGCCTGTCATAATCCTTGAAGATAAAGGCAATGCAGTAGGTCAGCGTATCATCATCGAATGGTATCATACGGATATTTTTGAAAAGCATTTTTGCGCTTTCATCGGGCGGAGAGATAAATATGCCCTTGCCCTTGTTGACGAGATTGAAAATCTGATTGATGTCGGATGATTCAAAAACCTATTTTGGTTGAAATCCGTGTTTCTTTGTGTATTCATCAATCGTTTTATGATAGTGGGAACGACTTTCAAACATAATGAAGTTTTTGTCCCGTAACTGACCGAAGTTAACAACGTCTTGTTGTGCCAGAGGATCATCCTTATGAACGCAGAGCATAACCGGTAAGGTTTTGATCGGCAAGTGCTTGAATCGCATCCCGTGACGGTTTTCGGGGATCGCTATCAATCCGAAATGCTTGGAATCTTCCTTGACATAATTATCTGCGTCAAAACCGGACATCTCTTTACGCTCCAACGTGATGCTCGGATAACGCTCTTCAAATTCAAACAGCAGATCGGTATCGAGAACACGGAAGATCGAGGGAACACAGGCAAATGAAAGCGTCTGCTTGTGACCGGATAAAGCGGTGAACATTTCCTCCTCGGTGTTGCGGTATTGCTCAACAATCGGAAAGAATTTATCATACAGCGCTTTGCCGCTTTTTGTAAGGATACTACCTGTAACGGTGCGCTCAAATAACTTACAATCAAGCTCCGCTTCTAAATTTTGTATACAGCGGCTGAGCGCCTGCTGAGAGATAAACAGGGCTTCGGCAGCTTTGGAAATACTTTTGTGGTTTGCCGTTTCGATGAAATATTCAATGTGCTTGAACTCCATATGACCACCTCGCACAAATAATTATATCACAATTTCAAATTGTATCAATACTTTTTCAAAAAGTTATGCTATAATGCTATAATGAAGAAAAGAGGACGTGAGCTAAATGATTACATCAGATTATTTAATCAATTATCTGCTCTCCGAACGAGGAGAAACGACAGAGATTTCTAATGATGAATACAGTCAAAAGCGGCTGCTCCGCTCGCTGTTCAATATCCGTATGCCGAAGGAAGTCAGCGAGGAATTTCTGCAAATCCAAGACGAATATTTGCAGAAGGAAAACAGGCGCAAGGGTATTACGGATATAGCCAATCTACAGCCTGTTCAAAATGACATTTATCTTTGGCAGGGCGATATTACCTCACTGAAATGCGGCGCTATAGTCAACGCCGCCAACTCGCAAATGCTCGGTTGTTTTCAGCCCTGTCACGGCTGTATCGACAACGCGATCCATACCTTTGCGGGAATCCAGCTCAGACGTGATTGCAACGAGATAATGCAAAAGCAAGGGTACAACGAGCCGACAGGACAGGCGAAGATCACGCCTGCCTATAATCTGCCGTGCAAGTACGTCATCCACACCGTCGGACCGATCGTGCAAAGGTACTTAACCGAAAAAGATTGCGAACTGCTGAAAAGTTGTTACCTGTCTTGCCTAAAGATAGCAGAAGAAAACGGCGTGAAAAGCATCGCCTTCTGCTGTATCAGCACGGGCGTGTTCGGCTTTCCGCAGAGAGAAGCGGCAAAAATTGCCGTCGATACAGTCAAGAAATATAAAGTGGCAACCGGCAGTAAGATGAAAGTGATCTTCAATGTGTTCAAAGATGAAGATTTGCAAATCTATCAAGAGCTTATGCCAAAAATAAATTCTTAACTGCACAGAAACAGAAACACCTCCGAGCCATTATGGTTCAGAGGTGCTTTTGATTTTCTTGAACAAACTCGCGGAATAAACGAATGATAAACCTTTTTCGTTCGTCCGCTCGTTTAGACGTTGGATTACGCCTGTTCCTGTTTCTTTTTATAATCCTCCAGCGCCGCCTGAATCGCTTCCTCGGCGAGTACCGAGCAGTGCATTTTGTAGGCGGGCAAGCCATCCAATGCCTCGGCAACCGCTTTATTGGTGAGCTGCATGGCGTCCTCCACGCGCTGACCCTTGATAAGCTCCGTCGCCATCGAGCTGGACGCTATCGCGCTGGCGCAGCCGAAGGTTTCAAACTTTACATCGGTGATGATATCGTCGTCGATCTTCAAATACATTTTCATAATATCGCCGCATTTTGCGTTGCCGACCTCACCTACGCCGTCCGCGTCCTCGATAACGCCCAAATTGCGGGGCTGTAAAAAGTGCTCCATTACTTTATCGCTGTATAATGCCATGGTAAAAATCCTCCTATTTCAAGATAAATTCCTTTTTGCCTTCCGTCAGGTCGCGCCAAACGGGGGAGAAGCTCCTGAGATGCGCGACTACCTGCTTGACGGATTCGATTATATAGTCCGCTTCTTCTTTGGTGATATTCTCGCCGATACTAAGCCTGAGCGAACCGTGCGCCACGTCGTGTATCCTGCCTATCGCAAGCAGTACATGACTCGGGTCGAGCGCTCCCGAGGTGCAGGCGCTGCCCGAGGAAGCGGAAATACCCTTTTGGTCAAGCAGGAGCAAAATTCCCTCGCCCTCGATTCCCTCAAAGCTGAAATTGACGTTGCCGGGGAGCCTTTGGGATGCGTCGCCGTTGAGCGCGCTGTGCGGTATCTCGGACAAGCCTTTGATAATATAGTCGCGGATCGCCGATATATGCGCGTTGTTTTGTTCCATGCTTGTGTCGGCTTCCTTCAGCGCGGCTGCCATCGCCATAATGCCGGGAAGATTCTCCGTTCCGGCGCGTTTGCCGCGCTCCTGTGCGCCGCCCTCAATCAGGTTTTGCAGGACAATTCCCTTGCGCGCGTACAAAAAGCCCACGCCCTTGGGACCGTGGAATTTATGCGCCGATGCCGAGAGCATGTCGATATGCTGCGCCTTGACGTCAATCGGCAGATGACCGACCGCCTGAACCGCGTCGGTGTGGAACAGCACGCCGTGCTTCCGGCAAACCTCGCCGATCTCGGCGATTGGCTGGATGGTGCCGATCTCGTTGTTAGCGGTCATGATCGTGACGAGGCAGGTGTCCTCGCGGATGGCGGCTTCCAATTCCTCCAGACTGACGATCCCGTTTTCATGAACGGGCAGGAGCGTGATCTCAAAGCCGTTTTTTTCCAGCTTGTTCAGCGTGTGAAGGATCGCGTGGTGTTCAAAAGCGCTCGAGATTATATGCTTTTTGCCCTGTTTCTTGCCGTTCAGCGCGGCGGTGAGCAGCGCCTGATTATCCGCTTCGCTGCCGCCCGAGGTAAAGATGATCTCCCTTGGGCTCGCGTTGATCACGGCGGCGATTTCTTCGCGCGCTTCCTCCAGCTTTTCCTTTGCCTTCTGACCGATGGTGTACAGGCTTGACGGATTGCCCCACCAATTGCGCATACCTTCTGTCATCGCTTCGATAGCCGCCTCGCTCATTTTGGTGGTGGCGGCGTTGTCCGCGTATATTTGCATGATGTCAACTCCTTGGGTTCTGTAATCAGCCATCGCTCGGTAAATCGAGCGGGCAGCATAATTATTATAACCATATTCGCCTACTGTGTCAATAGGCAAATAAAAAATTTGATTTTTCCATTAATCCTATGTTATAATAGGGCAAAAGGTGCCGGTGGGCACTTTCTGCGCCTTTGGAACACTTTTTTTACGAACCTTCATCAACGGCGCGCCGAAAAGTTTGATGATTTGATTACTTGTGGAGGAGTGAAAAACTATGATTTCATCTAAAGGACGTTACGCGCTGAGGGTGATGATCGACCTCGCACGGCAGAACAGCGACGGCTATGTGCCGCTCAAGGAGATCGCCGAGCGGCAGGGAATCTCCAAAAAATATCTGGAGATCATCGCCAAGGAGCTTGTCAATGCGAAGCTTCTCAAAGGAGTAAGCGGCAAGGGCGGCGGATACAAGCTGAGCCGCAAGCCTGAGGAATACCCTGTCGGCGAGATTCTGGATGTGATGGAAAACTCGATGGCGGTCGTGTCCTGCCTTGAAAACGGCGCGGAGGTGTGCCCCAGAGCCGCAGAGTGCGACACCCTTCCGATGTGGTCGGAGCTGAATCAGCTTATCCATGATTTCCTCTATTCCAAAAAGTTATCGGATCTTTTGTAACACCAATAAAGCCCTCTTTCCCGTTTTGCCGCGAGAAAGAGGGCTTTGTGATTTATTAATCAGTCCGCAAATAGAGGCGTTGAAAGATAGCGGTCGCCTGTGTCGGGGAGGATGACGACAATGGTCTTGCCTTTGTTTTCCGGACGCTTGGCAAGCTCAATCGCCGCGAATGTAGCCGCGCCCGAGGAAATGCCGACCAATACGCCTTCGCTTCTGCCAATCAGCTTGCCGGTCGCAAAGGCGTCCTCGTTGGAAACGGGAATGATCTCGTCGTAAATATCGGTGTTGAGCACGTCGGGAACGAAGCCTGCGCCGATACCCTGAATTTTATGCGCACCTGCGACGCCCTTGGAAAGAACGGGAGATGTCTCCGGCTCAACAGCGACAACCTTTACATCGGGCTTCTGTGATTTCAGATATTCGCCCGTGCCGGTCACGGTACCGCCGGTGCCGACGCCTGCTACAAGGAAATCCACCTCGCCGTCGGTGTCCTCCCAAATTTCGGGACCTGTCGTCGCCCTGTGAACGGCGGGGTTCGCGGGATTGACGAACTGACCGGGAATAAAGCTGTTCTCGATTTCCTTTGAAAGCTCCTCAGCTTTGGCGATAGCGCCCTTCATACCCTTGGTGCCGTCGGTGAGCACAAGCTCCGCGCCGTATGCCTTCATCAGCTGGCGGCGCTCAACGCTCATCGTCTCGGGCATTGTGATTATCAGTCTGTAACCCTTTGCCGCCGCTACGGAAGCGAGTCCGATTCCCGTGTTGCCCGAGGTCGGTTCGATCAAAACGCTGCCGGGCTTGATAAGACCCTTGCTTTCCGCATCCTCGATCATCGCTTTTGCGATCCTGTCCTTAACGCTGCCGGCGGGGTTGAAGTATTCGAGTTTTGCGACGATTTTCGCCTGCAAGCCGAGTTCCTTCTCGATGTGTGTCAATTCAAGCAAAGGGGTTTTGCCGATCAATTGGTCTGCTGTCTGATAAATTTTACTCATAATGATTGCCTCCTAAAATTATAACCTACAAAAGAAGTATGTTAGTGGAATGGCTATATCATACTCCTCTTTTTTGAATTTGTCAATAGAAAAATTGAAAAAAGTCTTGAAAACATATCAACATACTGTTATAATGGGGAAACGGAGGCGATAAGGATGTTGATTTCAACAAAAGGACGTTACGCGCTTCGCGTCCTGATCGATATGGCGGAGCACAGCGGAAACGAATATATCAAGCTTAAGGATATTGCTGAGCGGCAGGAGATTTCCGAAAAGTATTTGGAGAGCATTGTCAAGCAGCTTGTCCTGAATAAAATCGTGACCGGCTTACGCGGTAAGGGTGGCGGCTACAAATTAGCAAAAGCACCTGATGAAATCATTGTCGGCGAGGTGCTGCGTTTTATGGAGGGCAGTCTTGCGCCTGTTGCTTGTTTAGAGGACGCGCCCTGTCCGCGTGCTGCCGAGTGCCGAACGCTTGAGTTTTGGCGCGGTCTTGATGAAACGATCCGCCGTTACACCGACAGCTTTACCGTTGCGGATCTAACACGCACGGATAATGCGGGCTTTGATTACATAATTTAGGATGATTTGAGATGACGATTCAACAACTGAGATATGTCATTGTTATTTGCGAGGAAGGCTCGTTTAACAAGGCTTCGGAGCAGCTATATATCGCACAGCCGTCTTTGACAAGCGCCGTACAGGAGCTTGAAAAGGAGCTCGGTATCACGATTTTTAACCGCGGCGGCAGAGGCGTCACGCCGACAAACGACGGCTTGGAGTTCATTCGCTATGCGCGCGAGGTGCTGTCGCAGTATGATAATCTGCTTGAAAAATACGGCAAAAACGGAAATCTGAAAAAGAAGTTCGGCATCTCCACCCAGCACTATTCCTTTGCTGTCAAAAGCTTTGTGGAAATGGTGAAGCACTTTGGCACGGACGAGTATGAGTTCGCTATCCGTGAAACCCGTACACGTGATGTTATCGATGACGTGGCTTCCTGCAAGAGCGAGATCGGTATATTATATCTCAACGATTTCAATCGAAAACCGCTTGAAAAGCTGCTGAAATCAAACGGCTTGGTTTTCACGCCGCTGACGGAGTGCAATGCCTATGTATATTTATGGAAGGGTCATCCGCTCGCACAGAAGAAAAAGATCCGCTTTGAGGATTTGAAGGATTATCCCTGTCTTTCATTTGAGCAGGGCGACAAGGGCTCTTTTTATTACGCCGAGGAGATACTGAGCACGAGCGAGTACCCCAAGACGATACGTGCGACCGACAGAGCGACCATGCTCAACCTGATGATCGGGCTGAACGGCTATACCCTCTGCTCCGGCGTTATCAGCGAGGAGCTTAACGGCTCGGATTATCTTGCCGTGCCGTTCACACCCGATGAAGATACTGTTGCCGATAAAATGCTCATCGGCTACATTTCAAAGAAAAATCTGCTCCTTAGTCATATCGCGCAACTGTATGTCAAGGAGCTCGAACAGTATTTGTGTAGTTATCAGGAATCCCATAAATAGTATTAAGCCCGTTCGTCAGGAATGGGCTTTAGTTATAGATTGAATCTATAGCCGGGTATATATTTTGCATATTGGACAAAACCTATCAACATAGTATATAATTGAGCCAGTGAAAGAAAAGGAGACGAAAGTCAAGACGATGCTTTTGAAAAAACTATCTATGCGAATGTGCAGCTGATCACATTCACGGTTCATCATATTTTATAAAATTTGTTTTTGAGAAAGAGGTATTAACTATGTCAGAATATAGATTTGAAACAAAACAGCTTCACGTAGGACAGGAACAGGCAGACCCCGCAAGCGACGCTCGCGCGGTGCCGATTTACGCAACCACATCATACGTATTCCACAACGCCCAGCATGCCGCCGACCGTTTCGGTCTTGCTGACGCAGGCAACATCTATGGCAGACTTACCAACTCCACGCAGGGAGTGTTTGAGGATAGGATCGCGGCTCTCGAGGGCGGCGTAGCAGGCTTAGCGTTAGCTTCCGGTGCGGCGGCGATCACTTACACGATCCAGGCTCTCGCAACTCAGGGTGAGCACATCGTCGCACAAAAGACCATTTACGGCGGCTCCGCCAACCTGCTGGCGCATACCTTACCGCTTTACGGCATTGACACCACCTTCGTTGACATTCACAACCTCGATGAGGTCAAGGCGGCGATTCAGCCCAACACCAAGGCTATCTACATCGAGACTCTCGGCAACCCCAACAGCGATATCCCCGACATTGACACGCTCGCCGAGATCGCTCACGCACACGGACTTCCGCTCGTTATTGACAACACTTTCGGCACTCCGTATCTTATCAGACCGATCGAGCACGGCGCAGACATCGTCGTTCACTCAGCGACTAAATTCATCGGCGGTCACGGCACCACCCTCGGCGGCGTGATCGTAGACGGAGGCACCTTCGACTGGGCAGCCTCGGGCAGATATCCGTGGATCTCCGAGCCGAACCCCAGCTATCACGGCGTGAAGTTCACCGACGCCGCAGGAAAAGCCGCGTTTGCGGTTTATATCCGCGCCATCCTGCTCAGAGATACCGGCTCCTGCATTTCTCCCTTCGCCGCTTTCCTGCTCTTGCAGGGCACCGAGACCCTTTCGCTCCGTCTCGAACGCCACGCGGAGAACACCAAGAAGGTGCTCGATTATCTCGTAAATCATCCGCTTGTCGAAAAGGTTTATCACCCCTCGCTCGCAGACCATCCCAACCATGAGCTTTATAAAAAGTATTTCCCCAACGGCGGCGGTTCGATCTTCACGTTTGATATCAAGGGCGGCAAGGATGAGGCGTTCCGCTTTATCGACGGGCTGACAATCTTCTCGCTGCTTGCAAATGTCGCGGACGTGAAATCCCTTGTGATCCACCCTGCCACCACGACCCACTCACAGCTCACCGACGAGGAGCTTGACGCGGCAGGAATCCACCAAAACACCATCCGCCTCTCCATCGGTACGGAGCACATCGACGACATCATCGCCGATCTGGAAAACGGTTTCGCCGCTGTATAAGCCACTGCGCCTTTGGAATAGAATAATTAATCGGGAAACCTTCCTGCAACGGCGCGTCAAAACGCGGGTTTGGAAGGTTTCCTTTTTGATGTGTATATTGACAATCAGATTTCAATAATATATAATTAACCTACTATGTCAATAGTTAATTATCTTTGCTTGGAGGAAAAGCAATGCTTCTCGACTTCAACAATCAAAATATAAACCGACTTGCACAGACGGCTGAGTTCGGGATCGAGCGCGAAAGTCTGCGCGTCACCTCCGATGGCAAGCTTGCGCAGACGATACATCCCTTTGCCGGCGATCCGCATCTCGACCGCGATTTCTGTGAAAACCAGGTGGAGATGATCGGCGACGTTTTCAACGAGCCTGACGACCTGATCCGCCAGCTCGGAAGTCTGCTCCATGAGATAGACGTTGCGCTTGTCAAGAATAATGAGCTGCTCTGGGCGTTTTCCAATCCGCCGGGATTTGATTCGGAGGATGAAATACCCGTCGCTCGTTTCCACGGCGCACAGCGCGGCAAGTCGGAATACCGTCACTACCTTGCGGAAAAATACGGAAAAACAAAAATGCTGTTGTCGGGTATCCATCTGAACGTTTCCTTTACCGAAAGGCTGCTGCAAGCCGCTTTTGAGGAGAGCGGCGCTCAGATATACACCGCGTTTAAGAATGATTTTTATTTGCGCCTCGCAAAGCGCCTGACGCAGTACGCGTGGCTGGCGGTTTATCTCACCGCCGCAAGCCCCGTCGCGGACACTTCTCTCGGAATCAAAAGCAACGTTTATTCCTCGATCCGCTGCTCGGAGCACGGCTACTGGAACAGTTTTACGCCTGTTCTCGACTATTCAAGCCTAAAAAACTATATCCGCAGTATCGCGCGGTACATCGTAAACGGCGACCTTAAAGCCGCTTCCGAGTTGTATTATCCCGTCCGTGTTAAGCCGCGCGGCGTAAACAGCTTGGAAACGCTCTTACATAACGGCGTGAACCATTTGGAGCTGCGCGTCCTCGACGTCAATCCGTTGACGCGCACGGGCATTTTTCCCGAGGATATCCGCTTTATCCACCTGCTTCTGCTCTGGCTTTCAAGTCTGCCCGATTTTGATTTTGACGAAGAAAAGCAGATACAGTCGATAGCGGACGTCAAAGCCGCCGCCGTTTTTGGCAATGCGGAAATCAAGCGGAGAGCCAAAGAAACGCTTGAGGAAATCAAACGATTTACCCAGCAATATTTCCCGCATTTTCTGCCCGTCATCAACTATCAGCTCAATAAACTGACCGACGGCAACAGCTACGCCGAAATCGTCAGCCGCAAATTTACCGACGGCTACATGGAAAAAGGTATTGCGCTTGCAAGGCGGTACCAAGGAGGTGAGCGCAGTGTGTGAGTTATTCGGCGTTTCCGCACGAGATGATTTTTATGCTAACGACTACCTGAAAGCCTTTTACGCTCACAGCGATTTTCATCCGCACGGCTGGGGCTTAGCCTGCGTTTCACGAAACAGTGCGCTTGTGGAAAAAGAGAGCGTCAAAGCCTCCGAAAGCAACTATCTGCGCGAGAGGTTATCTCAGCCGATCACCGAAAAGCTCCTGCTCGCGCACATTCGCTATGCCACCATCGGTAACGTGGAGTATAAAAACTGCCACCCGTTCACGGGAAAGGACTGCACTGGACGGCGCTGGACGCTCATTCACAACGGCACGATCTTCGATTATCCCGCGCTGTATCCCTACCTCAAAACACAAAAGGGCGATACCGACAGCGAGCGCGTTTTCCTCTATCTTTTGGATAAGCTAAAAGAGGCGACACGCAAAAACGGCGCAAGGCTGCATTTTGAAGAGCGCTTCCGGCTGTTTGACGAGATCATCTGCGACATGGCAAGGGGCAACAAGCTAAACCTGCTCTTTACCGACGGCAAGTACCTCTACGCGCACACCAACTGCAAGGGTACGATGCATTATCTTGAAAAGGACGGCGCAGTGCTCGTTTCCACACAGCCACTTACCGGTGAAAACTGGCGGCTTGCACCCTTCGGTCAGCTTCTCGCATTCAGTAAGGGTAAGCTGGTCAAAACAGGAACCGAACATCATCACGAATATATCCAAAGCGAGGAAGAGATGAAGCTTATCTATCAAATCTTCGCCAATTTGTAAGGGCACCTAAGGTGAGAACATGACCAAAGAAGAAATAATGAGCCGTCTGTACGACCGCTTTATACGACCGACCGAACAAAATAGAGAGAGCTTTATCGGCGTTGAGATCGAGATGCCGATCGTCAACCTCAACCACGAGGCGGTGGACTTTGCCGTCGCCCACAAGCTGACCGCGGCTTTTCTGAAAGCCTTTGACTTCACTGCGACGGGCTTCGACGAGGAGGGTCACGTCTATTCCGCCGTCAACAGCACGTTCGGCGACGTGTTTTCCTACGACTGCTCCTACAACAATATGGAGTTTTCGTTCGGCAAGGAGAAGGATCTGCGCAGTATCCACGACCGCTTCAAGCTGTATTACGACTTTGTACAGGACTTTTTCAAGCCGTACCGCTACACGCTGACGGGAATGGGTATCAATCCCAACCGAAAGCTGAATCACAACATCCCGATCGAAAACGGCAGGTACAAAATGCTGTTCAACCACCTGTCGTCATTTTCCAAATACTTTTACATTCCCATGTTCTTCCACCGCTATCCGCAGTTCGGAATGTTCTCGAGCGCTTCGCAGGTACAGCTCGATGTGGATCATGACACGCTGCCCGAGATCATCGATACCTTCAACAAGTTAGAGCCGATCAAGGCGCTGCTGTTCGCAAATTCCGTGCTGCTCGGCGAGAACGAGGAATTGCTCTGTTGCCGCGATATGCTCTGGGAGAACAGCACTCACGGGATCAATCCGCACAACGTCGGAATGTACGACTGTGACATCCAAACGACCGAGGACATTTTAAATTACATCTCCACTACGAGCATTTATTGTGTGGAGAGAAACGGCAAATACCTCAACTTTCCGCCGGTCAATATTTTGGAGTATTTCACGCGCGACAAGCTGACGGGAGAATACACGGAAAACGGCGAGCATATTTTGATGGAATTTCAGCCGCAGCCCGACGATATCGCCTATTTGCGCACCTTTAAGTTTGAGGATCTGACCTACCGCGGTACGATCGAATACCGCAGCGCCTGCTGTCAGCCGATCGGCGACGTGATGACCGTTGCCGCCTTCCATCTCGGTCTGCAAGGCAAGGTGAAGGAGCTGCGAAAATTGCTCGACAGTGATGTTTCTCTATATCACCATGGCTACAACGCCGCCGAGCTCAGAAAACAGCTTGTCCGTAAGGAACTGCCGCCCACTGTTGACAGGGACACGCTGTATGACCTTGTATCAAAGGTTCTCGACCTCTGCTGCGAGGGACTATCCGAGAGAGGACGGGGCGAGGAAGCATATCTTGAACCGCTTTATCAAAGAGCCAAGAACCGCACCAACCCCGCCAAGGAAATGCTCCGTCGGCTGCAAAACGGCGAGAGCATGGAAACCATAATAAAGAGCTACGCCGAGGTGTAACAGTATGAACATTATTGACATTCAAAACGAAATCATCAGATTAAAAAAAGAAAAAGATATCTGTATCCTCGCTCACAGCTATCAGGCGAAGGAGATTTTGGAGGTCGCCGACTTTACGGGCGACAGCTACAAGCTCAGCGTTGACGCGTCCAAGGTAAGCAATCAAAACATCGTTATGAGCGGCGTCCGCTTCATGGCGGAAACCTGCAAGCTTCTCTCACCCGAGAAGCGGGTCTTTTTGCCGAATCCCGACGCAGGCTGTTCCATGGCAGACCAAATGGACAGAGAACTGGTTGAGCAGATGAAGGAGTATTTGCCCGGCTACACTGTCGTCGCTTACATCAACACCACCGCCGATCTGAAAACCGTATGCGACGTTTGCGTTACCTCGTCATCGGCGGTCGAGATTTGCCGCAAGCTCGAGTGCGACAAAATTCTCTTTATTCCCGACTGCAACCTCGGCGCTTATGTGGCGGCGCAAATTCCCGAAAAGGAGTTCAAGCTTGTTTCGGGAGGCTGTCCGATCCACGCCTGCGTAAATACGGACGACGTCAAAAAGGCAAAGGCGCTTCACCCGGACGCGGAGCTGCTTGTTCATCCCGAATGTACGCCTGCAGTATGCTCCTTGGCTGACTACATTGGCTCGACTTCGGGCATTATGAACTACGCTGTTCAGTCGGATAAAAAAGAATTTATCATCGGCACCGAGATCAGTATTCAGGAGCATTTGCAGTATCAATGTCCTGACAAGCGGTTCTATTACCTCACGCAAAAGCTGATTTGCCCGAATATGAAATCAACCACGCTCATCGACCTTTACAACTGCGTCGCCGGAAAGGGCGGCGAGGAGATACTGCTCGACAGCGACACAATCATAAAAGCAAGAAAATGTATTGATGAAATGATAAGGTTGGGAGAAACATAATGGCAATCAATGAAAGTGAAATCGCGTCCGTCGTCAACGGGCTGATGGAGGACTACGGCAAGGGCAGAGTGATCGACGAGATAAAGATGTTCGACTATCCCGACAGGGCGGTCATAATCGACCTGCTTGAAAAGCTGAAGATCATCATTTATCCCGGCTATCACCGCAACGGCAATTACCGCACCTACACGGTCAAAAACAACATATCCATTCTGATAGAGGATATCATCTACAACCTCATCAAGCAGACGTCGATCGTGCTGAAATACGCTCCCGAGTACCGGGACGCGGACGAGAAAACGATCTCGGAGGCGTCCGAACAGATCACCTTTGACTTCCTTGATAAAATACCGAAGATACGCGAATACATCGAAACCGACATTCAGGCGTTCTATGACGGAGACCCCGCCGCCTATAACAAGGACGAGATCATTTGCACCTATCCGGGCTTGTACGCAATCTTTACTGCGAGGATCGCCCACGAGCTGTTTTTGCTCGGCGTTCCGCTGATCCCCAGAATTATGACGGAGCACGCCCACAGTCTGACCGGTATCGACATCCACCCGGGCACGACCATCGGCAAGTACTTTTTCATTGACCACGGCACGGGCATCGTTATCGGTGAGACGACCGTGATCGGCAACAACGTCAAGGTCTATCAGGGAGTGACGCTCGGCGCGCTGTCTACCCGGGGCGGTCAGAATCTGCGCGGCAAAAAACGCCACCCGACCATTCATGACAACGTGACGATCTATTCGGGAGCGTCCATTCTCGGCGGCGATACCGTCATCGGCAAAAACGTCGTTATCGGCGGCAACGCCTTCATCACAAGCTCCATTCCCGAGGGTGCGAGGGTCAGCGTCAAGAGCCAAGAGCTGATGTACAACTACGACTCCAAGCACCCGGTCGAGAGAAAAGATATTGAATTAGACGAAACATGGTTTTATATGATTTAAAACAACTGTTCAAAGATCAAGAAAGAGGGACTTATGAAATCAATTCTGATCAAAGATACAACCAGAGAAGAACGCGAACAAATCGTTAAGCAGTCTTTATGGGGTAGCTGCGGAGCCGAATGTGAATTCTGCTCCGGCTGCGACAACCGTGGCGGAGGCAGGATCGAAAGCCTGTATCAGCCTTATATCGACGGGCTTAAAGAGATCGCGGAAATCAACGCGGAATATACCGCGCCGTTTGTAAGGTAAGCAGGAGCAGATTGTTTATGAAGATCATTATTTCGGGAAAAAGAAAAGAAGTGACCGATGGGCTGACTGTCGCACAACTGATCAACAGTGAAACGAACGGCAGACCGCGCTATGTTTCGGTCGTTACACGAAAAGAGCTGTTGCTTGAAGGCGGATTTAATGACGCTGTGCTTCAAGACGGCGATACGGTTGAATTTATCTATTCGGGAGACGAAGAATGTTAAATCAATTTTCGAGAACACAGCTTGTTTTCGGGGAGGAAGCAATGCAGCGCCTTGCCGGGGCAAGGGTCGCCGTTTTCGGTATAGGAGGGGTCGGCGGTTATACCGTTGAGGCGCTTGCGCGTTCAGGCGTCGGTCAGCTTGATTTGATTGATGACGACAAGGTGTGTATCACGAACATCAACCGTCAGCTTCTCGCTACGCTGAAAACCGTCGGACAATACAAGGTGGACGTTGCAAAGGAGCGCATAGCGTATATCAACCCGAAATGCCGGGTCAACACCTTTAAAACCTTTTATATGCCCGATACCGAGGGCGAATTTGACTTTTCGCAATACGATTACATTGTTGACGCGATAGATACCGTCAAGGGCAAGCTCGCGCTTGTTGAGAACGCGCAGAAAGCGGGAACTCCGATTATCAGCTCTATGGGCGCGGGAAACAAGGTGGATGCCGCCGCTTTTGAGGTGGCGGATATTTACGAAACATCAGTTTGTCCTCTCGCCAGAGTCATGCGCTACGAATGTCGCAGACGCGGTATCAAAAAATTAAAGGTCGTCTATTCCAAGGAGAAGCCGATCAGACCAATGGAAGATATGTCAATCAGCTGCCGCAGACACTGCGTTTGCCCTCCGGGAACGCGCAAATGTACGGTGCGCCGCGATATACCCGGCTCAACGGCGTTTGTTCCGTCGGTGGCAGGACTGATCATAGCCGGTGAAGTGATCAAAGAATTGACGAGTTAAATTAACCAGCCGAGTGTTTCAGTTGATAAACACCCGGCTGTTCTTATATTGAGTATTTGATTCTGTCAATAGCCTCACGCAGTACACTGTGAGGGCAAGCAAAGTTCAAGCGCATAAATCCTCAAAAATGGCTATTGCAAACGCTTTGAATAGCGCGTGATTGTTAGATATTGTTAGATGAAGTTTTGACCTGTTGGTTAGATTTTGGTTAGATATTAGGGGTATAGCTCAGTAAACAGAGCAGCAGCAAACAAAAAGAAACACCCCGAAAATGGCTTGTACAGTGCCTTTTCAGAGTGTTCCGTGTGGCAGGGGCAATAGGACTTGAACCCATGGCACGCGGTTTTGGAGCGACTGAACAAACGTTTGCAAAATGCTGTTTTGCCCAGTGTTTAAGCCATTCTTAAAAAACAAAAAAGCACCAAAATCGAAATTGATGCTTTTTTGATGATATAATTTTTTCTTATAATAATATGATGATTTGATAGCCGAGTTTTGCTCGGTGTTTTTTTATGGAAAAACTATTGCTAAGCGAGCTGCCAAACCTCAGTTCGTTTGGTGTATCAAAAACTGATATGGAGTAGACAATGAAAAGCAAACCAGCGATTTTCCTTAAGCCAGGAAAATCGGAAACGCTCTTATTCAATTTGTGAGATGTTTGTTTTGAATTAAGGAAAACAATCGAAGAAGTTGTATTCGAACAACCAGAGCGATTTGTCGAGATAATTTAAAGGATACTCGATCAACGATGATCTTGCCGAATGTAAAAAGCTTATCAAGGAATATATAGAAAAAGAGCATGATTATGATCTCTCGCGCACGCTGGATGATATTCACCCCAGTTAAGCCTTTTTTGATATAGTTCTAAATCCAACACTATCAAAACAGATAGTATTTCTATAAAAATAAAGCAAATAGACTATCAGGATTGTATTGAATAGAGCTCCTCTCCATTTATACATACATAATCCTTAGGGGTTGATTCGTAACCATTAACCGATACAAAGCCTATTTTGGATACTTTAATATCGTGAACATTTTTGATTTGCGATTCCTCTTTTTTCATTTCCGAGAGGCACAGTGGTGACTGGTAGTATTTTGCCTCGTAAAACTCATAGCTGTCTTTTCGCTTCAGGACAACGTCAAATTCACCGTTTGTTTTGTTTACGCTGTCATCGTAATAATATGTTCCGATATCCCGTATTCCCTTGAGCTTTCCGCTTTTAACAAGGATAGAGAAATAATCCCGGCATATCTCTTCAAAACGATGAGAAATAAAGGTCACGATGCTGTCAGAGATATACTCATCATAGAAAGCTTCCGCGCCGATAACCTGAAGGGCGCTTTTGTTCTTATAAACATAGGTATGATAAAAGCGAAGTAGATTGTCGTTTGTTTCGTAGTATATTTTCTTGTTATCATCTTGTCGGTTGATGGGATGCTTTTTGACAATAAGCTCCATATTTAGAAGCGGTTTCAATAGCTTTGAAAGACCACCGTTTTTGTCAATTCTTAGATATGACTCAATTTCACTGTATTTTTTCTTTCCGTTTTTAAGCGCTGAGAATATGCGCTCCGCTCCCGATACGTTGCTGAAATCAGAGACCAGAAGATTATCAGCATAGTTATAGACAGAATGTGAGAGATTGAGGATTGTTGAGATTATGTTTTCCTTGAGTGATTTCTTATTATCAATAAATTCGTTTACAAACGGAGAGCCGCCGAAGACAGAATAGAATCCGACTTTATCATACACGCTTAACTCAGGATAAAATTCAGACGCGTCAAGATAGTTGAGTTCGCCCAGTTTAATGATATGAGAGAAACGACCATAAAGCGCGTTTTTCTCTTTCAGTAAATCCTTCATCATACTGACGTGGGAACCCGAAATAAATAAACGAATATTTGATAAAGAATTGTCAATTATCCACTGGAAAATAGAATCAACTGTTTCTGCTTTGTTAGTTGATTTCAAGTATGGATATTCATCAATAACAATATTATAAACTCCGTCAAGCGAATTTAGATATTGAAAAAGTTCGCGGAAGGACGGAAACTCAATCCTTGCGGGGAGTATTTTTGCCTTTAGCAAAACCTCTACCAATCCGTCAACATTCGCTTTAAGTGAATCTTTGATACACTCGTAATACGCAGTGTTTTTCACACCGTTCAAAGTGTGATTAATAAGTGTTGTTTTGCCGACTTTTCGTTTTCCGTAAATCATCATAGAACCGGAATCTTTCTTGAGAAAATCACGAATTTCCGCAGTTTCTTTTTCTCGACCTATAAACATATAATCACCTCACAAATTATACTGAAATTATTTTCACTGAACTTATTATCAGTATAGCTCTGTGCTCAAGAAAAGTCAATAGATACTAACAAAAAAGTAGTATATCAAATACTGATATAGAGTAAACAATGAAAAACAATCTGATTTGACTTGTGAGCGATTTGTTAAGAATTAAGGGAAGTGATCGAAAAGTTGAAATTCAAACAACACGAGCGATTTGTCGCGGTCAATTAAAGGATACTCGATAGTGCGGTGCATAGTGCTAAAACTTTTATATTATTAAATACTTGTGTTTAATAATATAAAGGAAATAAATAACAATTCAGTAATGAATAGAGAAAGTGTTTTAATGAGCTATACCAAGTGATTTAAATATTTTTCAACATTTATATAATGAATACCGTTTTCTTCCGTTGTATCACCGCGATAGATTACAGACTTCCTTTTAATAGGTCCATAATGATGTTCGGTGATTCTGCATTTTTCTTCATCGTTAAGATGCTGGTATTGTTTCGGAACAAGTTCTGTACTGTGTTTTATCTCAAATATTTCACAGCAAATTTTATCGGGATCGAATATAACCATATCAAACTCACCGACATCAAATTGCAACTTAAATACAAGCTTGTCGGGATTGAAGACTTTTGTTTCAAAAAGAACAATATCCTCCATCATTCTTCCCATGATTTCGCTAAGCAGTCTATCTATTATTTTTTTTCTGTCAATAGCCGAAAGCTCATTAAACTTATTGTCAAGCACAATGTTTTTTATAATTTCTTCTGCTTGAGAGTATCGCATGCCCGGTTGAGTGATGATTGTTTGCTTGTTGCTGTTGCCTGTGTTCGGGAGTGATACTAAATCTACTTCGGCAACCAAATCCAACAAAGTAAGATATTCTTTTATCTGAGCCATATGGCTTTCTTCGATATCTATGGTCTGCTCTTCTTTGTTCAGGATTTCGAGAGCTTGCATAATACCTAACGTGACAATGTCAAGATTAAGATGCTCTTTTATGTCAATCGGGTGTTCTCTGTCTCGGAGAAGATTTCGTGCTGTAATTGAAATGTCAGAGGATTTAAAAGCTTTTTCAATTACTTCAGTAGTAAAACTGTGGTTGATGTTTTCTACAACACGATTTATAACATTAGTCAGTTCGCCTTTTTGATACAAATCATAGAGCTGGCGAAAATGTCCGCCGTCTTGATAGTATTTAAGAGAATGCTGAATGTTGTTTGCGATTGCGGTATTAATATATTCATTGGATTTCTTTGAGTTAGCAAACGTAGATTCCTTGTTGTAGTTTACTCCGCTAATGCTCATGGTACCGCCGTATTTGATATATTCGTCAATACCGTGTATGCCGAGTACGTTTTCAAATTCACGATACGGAATAAATGTTGTATGCAGTGTGATTGCTCTGTCATAAAGCTGATCGTCCTGAGTAAAGACAAAACCAAGTGAATCGGTACCCGTAAGGACAATCTTCATTCCGCTGCTTGCATATATATCGGAGAAAAGCGCGGCACCTTCGATAAAATCTTCAATTAACGTTACTTCATCAATAAACACATATTTGAAGCCCCTTTCCTCGAGCAATCTTAAATCGCTGTTAATGTCAGAAAGAGTATCACCTTTCTTTGCTTGGATGAAGGCAGCTTTATTGAACTCGGCGTCAGATAATTCGGAAAGAATCTGTTTTACCATAGTGGTCTTGCCTGTTCTTCTGAGTCCATATAGGATGAAAACTTTTTCCGTCAATTCGCCAAAAATATAATTACGCAGAATTGAGATGCACTCTCTCTCTTTATATTTCCTGACAGAAGCGATTTGTGCGCGAAGAGCTTTGCCTATACGAACAAGCGAATTAAACTCACCAGACGAGATTGGCGCCTCTTTAGCAGAGTGAGGTAGATGTCTTTGTAATTCTTTAAGTTCTGCTTCAAGAGCTTTTCGTTTATCTATTTGAGTGCGTAATTCTTCAACTTGATCAAAAGGGATATAGGTTTCGGTTCTTTTTTTATTATTTATGATTCTATGATAGTAGTAATCTTTGCCTTTGATATTTTTTACAGTTATGTTGCCTTGAGGGAGAACAGCAATTTCTCTTTCCAAATCGTCAATTCTATTCATAATGTCCTCCATAGCAAATCCTCCTTATACTTATTATACCCATTATACCACCGTTATACCACTTGTCAAGTGGTATAACGCGAGCGGTAAGAAATTTCTATAATTGTTGAGGTAAAATTCCCAAGATTGTAGAAAGAGTTTTCCATGTTAGTTTAATTATGAGAATGGAAAATAAAATGCGGAAAGATAATTCGTTCTAACCTCTGTAAATAATAAGTAATCTGAGCCCATAATTAAACCTCCAATGTTTTGTTTTTATTTTGCCAATTAAAAAATCAATTAGCGTTTGTAATATAACTTCTTTAATACTATTATTCAACTCTTTTTTGAAAAAAGTCTGGATATTCAGATTTTTTTGAGTATACTGTTTGTCTTGAAAAGAGGTGGTACTCCTTGAAGCTACAAGAGCTTATTAACAAAGGAACAGTACACAAACGAAATGATGGATATTGGGCAGGTATGGTTAGTTACAAAAATCGAAAGGGTGAATACTGCAGGAAGAATTTCTGTGGCGTAACTAAAAAATCTGTAAAACAAAAAATGAAAAATTATGTGATTCAATTTCAAAAGGAAGTTGAAGAGTCGGATGAGACTAAGAAAATAGTTCGAGTTAGTATGCAAAAATGGCTGGAAGTGTTTAAGCTTCAAACGGTTGAAAGAGCTACATACGACGGAAATATAAATACAGCACATAAGTATATTTACCCTGTAATAGGAGAGAAGTCTGTTGTTGATATTACATCATTCGAATTGAAAGATCTTTTAAGCCAAATGATGATTTCCGGATATGCACATTCGACTGTCAAGAAGACATATTGTCTTCTCAATCAGTTCTTTAAATACTTGTATTTCGAAGAAATCTTACCTAACAATCCTATGAAAAATGTGGATATGATTAAAAAAGCCAACTTCCTTTCGGTGCAAGGAAAAGAGGATTTACCGGAAAGAGATACAATAACAATCTTAACAGACGAAGAAATAGAGTTGCTTAAGGAAGAAGTGTTTGCAAGACGAAGAAACGGGACGTATAAACATCAGCAGGCGGCAGCATATATTCTAATGCTGAATACGGGATTGAGAGTTGGTGAAGTGCTTGGGCTTATCAACAGCGATATTGACATTGAAACTCGAATTCTTTATGTTAGGCGAGCGGTTAAAGAAGTAAACTCTTTAGTACAAAATGATAGCGAATCAAAGAGAGAACTGATAATAGGGAACCCAAAAACTAAAAGCAGTAAACGAGCTGTGCCATTGAATCAAAGAGCTATTGATATGATTAAGCTACTTCAAAAGGAGAGATGCTTCGGAGATGAAGCTCCGCTTATTCCTAATGATAAAGGAGAATTCACAAGACCGAGTATATTTAGAGGTAGATGGGAGAGGGTTTTAATAGATGCAGGAGTTGAACAAAAAGGTTTGCATAGTTTACGCCATACATTTGCGACAATCTTGGTGAACGGGCG
This sequence comes from uncultured Eubacteriales bacterium, assembly GCA_900316385.1. Classification (GTDB taxonomy): domain Bacteria; phylum Bacillota; class Clostridia; order Oscillospirales; family Acutalibacteraceae; genus Ruminococcoides. The sequence goes on from ONCP01000002.1 coordinate 141,802, forward strand.
AAAGGATAAAAACGGAAATATTAAGTCCTTGCCTGTTCGCAAAGTTGCCGATATCCTCGGTCATACCACAACAGTTATTACAGAAAAGTATTATGTGAAAAGAGATTTGAAAAAGTTGAGCGGAATAACTGATGAATTTGAAATAGGAAGAAACTAAAACAAAGAATAACGTATTATTTTGGATTCTGTTCTAATAGATCTCGTGCATCTGTAATCTCTCCATTATCATTTCCTATCGTTTAATCTACATACAAAAAATACAATTTGAACCAAGATGAAATAGATTATATAGAGTCAATGATAAAGCCTATGCCGCTTACCATTGATGGTGAAGATTGGGCAGAGTGATTTTATCGTTATTATATAATCTCTTTTAAATATAATCTCCTTCTTTATCTCTTATTGCTTTGGCAATTTCAGTTTGTGTACCCATTGCGTCAATCGTCACAATACATCCTTTTATCTCCAGCATTTC
>ONCP01000007.1 GCA_900316385.1 uncultured Eubacteriales bacterium
CAATTTACTCCATTGTACCTTTTGGGACTGTTTTGCCCGGTTACATTATCTCATGTTTGACTACGCTTGAATAGAGGGGTGATTATTGAGCGGTTACGTCCATTCAATCGGGGCGTCTGCTTTTAGCTGTTCGGTGATGTTTTCCTTTTCGGAAAGTTGCTGGACAAGTAGATCGCACATTTCATTTGCCTGCGAATCAATGTCGGCAAGATACACTGCGAGCTTACACGAGGTAAGCAGGTTGAAATAGATTAGCCTGTGGTGCTCTTGCAGATAACGCTTATGTCTTTGTCCGAAAACGCCGATTTCAACCTTCGGCTGTTCGGGTAACTTCAAATCAGGGAGAAGATAGTCGCCCTGCTGCGTATATGTAATAGTTGTTGTCATAATTCAGACCTCCTTGATCTTGATTCTTTTGAGCTTTGCCTTTGTGAGTTTGACTATCAGCTCATCAACGCCATCAGTGTATCTGCCTTGTAAAATAAGGTCGTTTTTCAAGCAAATCAAACTATTGATAACGGTTCGCCGTTCATCGTGCGTCAGATAAAGATGATATTTCTGCTTCCTCAATCGCTCTGCTCTTTTAAGAAATCCTCATAAGGCGTATCGTCATTTACAAAGGTATCGAAAATAAACTTTGCGCCTAATCTGAATCCGACGATTAAACTGTCGAGCTCCGATTCTCTTAAGATAACGTCAGAAGCATTTACAAAAGAGAGAAACGCTTTCTTTTCTTCGCCTGTCAGCTTTTCGGTCAGCATCGCTTCGCTTTCCGAAAGGACTGCCATTTGCTTTTTCAAAAAGCTACCGTTCTTGAAACCGCGCGCCTGCGGATCAATGTTACCGTAGTACAGTTCCGAGATTACATTCTTCATTCTAATGACCTCCGAAAAAAGATTTGTCAAACAAACGATTCAGTGAATTAATGTCATTTTCTTTAATTTGACAGCACTTTCAAGCTGTCCGGTCTATATGTTTTCACGAAAAACCTATGTTTTTGACTGCATTCGTGACTGCAGTTGACTGTGATTTTGAATGCACTTTATCTTGTCTTAACCGATTTCAACTTTCCTCAACTAAACTGTGCAAGTGCTCAAAAGCCCAGTGTTTAAGCCGTTTTCGGGCATTTTAAGAAAAGTTGGCAAAACAAAAGAGGCAGTTTAAAACTGCCTCAAAATGGTGCGAGCGACGTATGCTCCATCAGTTCATTCCGTTACGTTTCGCTTGTTGCGGTGTAGCGTTGCGACCGCCGCCGGTGGCGGAGTAAGGGAGCAAAAGCGCTCTCCAAAATAAGGAGTTGAAGGACAGCGCCCCCGGCTGTCCGCTCAACGACTATATTTTGGTGAGAACGAGTTTCAAGTCCCGCCGCTCATGTGTAATGGTGCGAGCGACGTATGCTCCATCAGTCCATTATGTTACGTTTCGCTTGTTGCGGTGTGTTCGGAGCTATGCCGTTCATAAACGCGGCGGCTTAAAAATGCTCCACAGGAGCATTTTTGCCTGCGGATTGCGCTAACGCTTAATCCTTGGCACAGCCTGTTCAAGTCCCGTCGCTCATGTGTAATGGTGCGAGCGACGTATGCTCCATCAGTCCATTATGTTACGTTTCGCTTGTTGCGGTGTGTTCGGAGCTAAAAGTATCATCTACTCTCCTCGCTAAAATCGTTCCACCGGAACGATTTCTTAACGCTCGGCTTCAAGTCCCTCTGCATCTTTTATACCAAAAGAACAGGACATCCGTTGGATGTCCTGTTCTTTTGGTGCGAGCGACGGGACTTGAACCCGTACGTCAAAGACACACGCCCCTCAAACGTGCCTGTCTGCCTATTCCAGCACGCTCGCAAATGCTATTGAATTTTCATCAGCCTTTAAATTATAGCACTGCGTTATTGATTTGTCAAGAACTTTTTTAAAAAGTTTTAAAGAAACCTGTTCAGCTCCTCGCTGTATCCGTAACCTATCGATTCAAGCTTATCGGCGATCGCGGTTTTGTCCTCGCCGAGGTCGCCGCACAGCTCGTCAAGGCTCTCGTAATCGTCTCTCAGCTTCGTGTTTATCACCGAAAGCAACATCATCGGGTCGTTTGGCAGTGCCATTTTTTTCACTCCTCTGATTAATTTATCATATTTTAACATTTTTTGTGAATTTAGTAAAGAAAAAATTGCCTAAACCCTTTATTATGTAATCAAAATGTGCTATAATAACTTTGTATGTGATATTATGGAGTGATAAATCTATGACGATTAATTCGAATCCGATGAATACCGCGGTCATCGCTCGGGGCGCTCGCTTCAACGCGATTCCCGACAGCCGCTTCAAAACCTCAAAGCTTTTGGCTAACATTTATCTGCCGCTTTCCGCCGAGACAGCTTCCGTCAACGCTCTTCTTTGTTATATGCTGGTGCGCTGCTGCAAAAAGTATCCCGACTTCACCACGCTCTCGCGCAAGCTCGGCTCGCTCTACGGCGCGTCGCTCGAAGGCTCCGTCGCGAAGGTGGGGGATATGCAGTGCCTCACGATCTCCGTCGGCGGACTTGACGACAAATTCGCGCTCGACGGCGAGAGCGTCAGCGAACAGCTCGGCGAGCTGCTCTGCGAGGTCATTTTCAACCCCAAGACCGACGGCTTCAGCTTTGACGAGCAGGATATGCTCCAGGAAAAACGCCAGCTTTTCGATATGATCGATTCCGAGTTCAACGACAAGCGCACCTATTCCGCTATCAAGCTTATCGAGAATATGTGCCGCGACGAGCTCTACGGCGTCAAGCGCTACGGCTCCAAGGAAAAGCTCGAAGCCCTCACGACGCGCGACGTTTATCTCGCGTGGGAGTATATGCTCCGGAACGCTCATTTCGAGTTTACCTTTGTCGGCGCGAGTGACCCGTCAAAGGTAATTGATGTATTGAAAAATTCTTTTAAAGAAATTAACAGAACGCCCGTCGAGCTGAAAAACGACGTCGTTTATAACGCCGTTGAGCTTAAGGACGTATGCGAGGAGATGGACGTCGCCCAGTCAAAGCTCGAGATGGGCTTCAGGACAGGCTGTGCCGAGCCCGAGTTCGACACCTCCGCCGCGCGCCTGATGTGCGCGATCCTCGGCGGCACGGCGTCATCAAAGCTTTTTATGAACGTCCGTGAGAAAAAGAGCCTGTGCTACTACTGTATGAGCCGATTTTTCAGGCTTAAGGGCATTATGATCGTTGAGTCGGGCGTCGAGACGTCCAACCTCGGCGAGGCTCGGAAGGCGATCCTCAACGAGATAGAGGAGATGAAGAACGGCAATATCTCCGATTTTGAGATCGAATCCGCCAAGCTCGCCATAGTAAACAGCTTCCGCAGTGTTGTGGACACGGCTACGGGTATCGCGAGCTGGTATTCGTCACAGCTGATGGATTCCTCGGTAGACACGCCCGAGCAGGCGGCGGCGAAGCTTAACGCCGTTACAAAGGAACAGGTAGTCGAGGCGGCGCGCAGGCTTCAGCTTGACACGATATTTACATTAAAGTCTGAGTAAGGTGGAAATATGAACAATATAAAAGAAGTGAGATCCGCCTTAACGGGCGACAAATACTACAAGATAGATCACGCCTCGGGTCTGACTATCTATCTTTATCCCAAAAAGGATTATAATTCCAAGTACGCTATCTTCGGCACACGCTTCGGCAGCGTCAACAACGCGTTTTCGCTCGACGGCGGCGAGGTGAGGAGAGTTCCCGACGGTATCGCTCATTATCTTGAGCACAAGATGTTTGAGTGCGAGGACGGCGACGCGTTCCTGAAATACGCCAAGACGGGCGCCAACGCCAACGCCTACACCTCGTTTGACAAGACCTGCTATCTTTTCGGCTGTGCCGACAATTTTGAACAGAGCCTTGAGATATTGCTTGACTTTGTTTCGCGTCCGTACTTCACGGAGGAGACCGTAGCCAAGGAGCAGGGGATAATCGGTCAGGAGATCCGTATGTACGACGATTCCGCCGAGTGGCGCGTAATGTTCAATATGCTTGAGAATATGTACCACAATCACCCCGTTCAGCTTGATATCGCGGGCACGGTAGAGTCGATCGCCGAGATAACCCCCGAGCTGCTCTACGACTGCTACAACACCTTTTATAATCTGAACAATATGGCGCTCTGCGTCGCGGGCGATCTTGATCCCGAGGATATCCTCAGAACAGCCGATAAGCTCCTCAAGCCCTGTCAAAGACACGAGATAGAAAGCTATTTTGAGGACGAGCCCTACGAGATCGTCAGCGACTATGTTGAGCAGAAATTCCCCGTATCCGTTCCGCTGTTTAATCTCGGCTTCAAGGACAGGGCTCACAAGGTAACTCAGAAGGAGCTCGCCGAAATCGAGATCATCTGCGAGATACTGACCTCGGCTTCCTCAAGGCTTTACAAGCTTCTCGACGACGAAAAGCTGATCAACCAGAGCTTTGACAACGAGTTCTTCTACGGACCCGGGTACAATTCGGTCATTTTCAGCGGCGAATCCCGCGAGCCTCAGAAGGCGGCAGAGATGATCCGTTCCTACATCGACGACCTCAAGCGCGACGGTATCGACAGGGAGGACTTTGAGATCGCCAAGCGCGAGGTCTACGGCGAGGCTGTCTCGTCGCTGAACTCCGTTGACACCATCGCTAATATGATGATAGATTTCCATTTTAACGGAATGGACATTTTCTCAATAATCGACGACATCGCCGCCTGCACTCTCGACGACGTCAACGCTCGTCTGCGTTCCATGCTCGATGTTAAAAATTCCACTCTTTCCGTGATATTGCCGAGGTGACGTATGTATAATGTATCCTTTCCCGGCTTTGGGCTTGATTTCAAGATCAACCCTGTAGCCTTTTCGATAGGCTCCTTTGACGTACGCTGGTACGGTATAATCATCACAAGCGGAATGGTGCTCGCGCTGATTTACGCGCGGTTCTCATCAAAGCGCTTCAACGTTGACTGGGACACGCTCTTTGACTGTGTGCTGGTCGGTCTTATCACGGGGATCATCGGCGCGAGGCTTTTCTTCGTGCTGTTTTCGCTCGACAAATATATAAACAATCCGTTGGATATTTTTAAGATACACGAGGGCGGACTCGCGATCTACGGCGGTATCATAGGCGCCTTTATCGGCGGTATCATCGTCGCGAAAATCAAAAAGGCGAAGATACTCCCGATCCTCGACATCGCCGTTATGGGCTTTCTGCTCGGACAGGGAATCGGCCGCTGGGGCAACTTCTTCAATCAGGAGGCATTCGGCACCCCGACAGACCTTCCGTGGCGAATGCTCAGCGAGAACACAAGCCTTATCGGTGTACATCCGTGCTTTTTATACGAATCTCTGTGGTGTCTGCTGGGCTTTGTGCTTTTGCACTTCCTTTCAAAGAAATTCCAGAAATATCCCGGTCAGGTGCTCTACGCCTACCTTGTATGGTACGGCTTTGAGAGAATGATCGTTGAAGGACTGCGAACCGACAGCCTTATGCTTCCGTTCGGCGGACTGCGCGTCAGTCAGGTCATTTCCGCGGTAATATTCCTTGCGGGAATTATTCTGCTGATCGTGAACAGAAAAAAGGAGGACAAATACTATGACGATTATAGACGGCAAAAAAGTCTCCGCTCAGGTAAAAGAGCAGGTAGCAAATGAAACCAAGGAGCTTAAAGCGAGAGGGATAACTCCCGGGCTGGCTGTCATACTTGTGGGCGACGACCCTGCCTCAAGGGTTTATGTCAACAACAAGAAGAAGGCGTGCGAGCTGGTGGGCTTCAGATCGGTCGAATACGCTTTGCCCGCGTCAACTACTCAGGAGGAGCTTCTCGCGCTGGTTGACGAGCTCAATTCAAGAGAGGATATCAACGGCATCCTCTGTCAGCTTCCTCTCCCTAAGGGGCTCGATGACAGCGCCGTTATCGAGGCGATCAGTCCGCTCAAGGACGTTGACGCCTTCCACAAGCTCAACGTCGGCAGGATAATGCTCGGCGACTATGATTTTCTTCCGTGCACTCCCGCGGGTATCATGGAAATGCTCAAGGCATACGATATTTCCGTTGACGGCAAAAAATGCGTCGTTATCGGCAGGAGCAATATCGTAGGAAAGCCGATGGCTATGCTGCTTTTGCACGAGAACGGCACCGTTACGATCTGCCACAGTCACACCAAGGACCTCGCGCGGATCACGAGCGACGCTGATATACTTGTCGCCGCGATCGGAAAGGCGAAGTTCGTTACCGCCGATATGGTCAAGCAGGGAGCCGTTGTGATCGACGTCGGGATGAACCGCGACGAAAACGGCAAGCTCTGCGGCGACGTCGATTTTGACAACGTCAAGGACAAGTGCTCGTTTATCACTCCCGTTCCGGGCGGCGTGGGTCCGATGACGATCGCCACGCTGATGAAAAACACGCTCAAGGCGGCAAAATTACAGAATAATATTGAATAATAAGGTAAATGCTATGATTTCATTTAACGTTCCGCCGTATGTCGGCAATGAGGAAAAATACATAAAGGAAGCGATCGAAAGCAGAAAGATCTGCGGCGACGGCGGCTTCACTAAAAAGTGCAACGCGAAGCTTGAGGAAATGACGGGAGCTAAAAAGGCTCTGATCACGACCTCGGGCACCTCCGCGCTGGAGATGGCTTCTCTGCTCGCCGGGATAAAGGAGGGCGACGAGGTGATTATGCCGTCCTACACCTTTGTTTCCACAGCTAACGCCTTTGTGCTTCGCGGCGCGAAGATCGTGTTCGTCGATATCCGTCCCGACACGATGAATATTGACGAAAACCTCATTGAAAACGCCGTCACTCCTCTCACCAAGGCTATCGTTCCCGTTCATTACGCAGGCGTTTCCTGCGAGATGGACAAGATACTCGAGATAGGTGAAAAGCACGGCTTATCCGTGATCGAGGACGCGGCTCAGGGCGTGAACGCTTTTTATAAGGGAAGAGCGCTCGGAACTATGGGCGACTTCGGCTGCTTCTCGTTCCACGAAACCAAGAATTACTCGATGGGCGAGGGCGGAGCTATCCTGATCAATAACGAAAAGGACGTTGAGCGCGCGGAGATAATTCGCGAAAAGGGCACGAACCGCTCCAAATTCTTCCGCGGTCAGGTCGATAAATACACGTGGGTAGACCTCGGCTCGTCATATCTCCAGAGCGAGCTCAACTGCGCTTATCTTTACGCTCAGATCGAGGACCCCGAGCTCATCAATCAAAACAGGCTCAGGGCTTGGGATATGTACCGAGAGCTGCTTTCTCCGCTCAGGGATAACGGCAGGCTGGAGCTTCCGACGATCCCCGAGGGCTGCGTGCATAACGCGCATATGTTTTATATCAAGCTTAAGGATATCGACGAGCGCAGTGCGATGATAAAGCACCTCAGAAAATACGAGATCGGCTCGGTATTCCATTATATCCCGCTTCATTCGTCGCCCGCGGGTCAGCGGTTCGGACGCTTCGCGGGAGAGGACGTTTTTACGACGAGAGAGAGCGAAAGACTGCTCAGGCTTCCGCTTTACTACGGGCTCAGGCTCGACGAGGTCGAATTTATCTGCGAAAAGGTCAAAGAGTTTTTTAAATGAAAAAATTAGTTATTATAGGAGCTAACGATTTTCAAAATCAGCTCATTCTGAAAGCAAAAGCCCTCGGCTACGAGACCCACGTTTTCGCGTGGGAGGATGGAGCCGTCGGTAAATACACGGCGGATTTCTTTTATCCCGTCAGTATCGTAGAGAAGGACGAGATACTTGAAAAGTGCCGCGAGATCAAGCCTTCGGGCGTATGCTCCATCGGCTCCGACCTCGCCTCGGTGACTGTCAATTACGTCTCGGAAAAGCTCGGGCTCAGCTGTAACCCCACACGCTTCACCGCTATGCAGACAAACAAGGCGGAAATGCGAAAGGCGTTTTTGAACGGCGGCGTCAGCTGTCCGAAATTCATCAAAACAGGCGAGGATTTTGACGAGAGCCTTATAGCGGATTTTACATTTCCCGTTATCGTCAAGCCCACCGACCGCTCGGGAAGCCGAGGGATCATGAAGCTCGACAGCGTTGACGGTATCGCCGACGCGGTCAGGATCGCCTGCGGCTATTCCTTTGAGAAAAAAGCCGTGGTAGAGGAATTTATCGAGGGCGACGAGTACAGTATGGAGACGATCTCCTTTAACGGACGTCACAGCTTTCTTGCCGCGACAAAGAAATTCACCACGGGCGCGCCGCATTTTATCGAGACGGGTCACAGGGAACCGTCGGGACTTCCCGACGACGTCCTCGAAAGGGCTAAGGACGAGGTTTTCAGGGCGCTGGACGCTCTCAACGTCAGGAACAGCGCGGGTCACTCGGAATTTAAGGTCGATGAGCGCGGCAACATAAGGATCATCGAGATCGGCGCCAGAATGGGCGGCGACTGTATCGGCTCGGATCTTGTTTATCTTTCCACGGGCAACGACTTTATGAAAATGGTCATCGACGTAGCCTGCGGCAACGCTCCCGAGATCAGTGAAAAGCCCGACAGCCGCGCGGCGGAGATACGGTTTCTCTTTACGCTCGAGGACGTTGAACGTATGAAAGCGATCCCCGAGAACAGGCTTTACCGCGTTTCGGATATCGACTATTCCAATTTAGGCAACATCACCGACAGCTCCACGCGGCTCGGTTACTATATCATTACAGAATAAGAGGCAGGCTATGAAAAAGATCATTATTTTCGGCGCGACAGGCTCCACGGGCGTTTATCTTACCGATTATCTTTGCGATAAGCTCGGCGACAAATTTGAGATCGTCGCCGTCGGCAGAAGAAAGACCGATTATTTTGACCGCTTCGGGATAAAGTATTATTCCGTTGACATAACAAGAAAAGAGGATTTTTCCGTTATCCCGACAGAGGATGTCTACGCCGCGGTGATCCTTTCGGGCGTGCTTCCCGCGAGGATGAAGGGCTATGACCCCGCGCTTTACGTGGACGTCAATATAAAGGGCACGCTCAATATTATGGAATACCTCAAGAGCTCGGGTATTGACAGGGTCATTTACACTGTTTCGATCTCTGACCTGCACGGACATCTTCCCGAGAATAAGGAATTTTTGCCCGATATGCCGATAAAGTACAAGTACGGCACCGACCACACGACCTACGCGATCACAAAAACCGCCGCGACCGAGATAATCAAAACCTATTATCACGATTTTGGCATCAAATATTACATACTCAGGCTTCCGAACATCTATCTGTATTCTCCCGAGAAGGAGTATTATGTGGACGGCGAGCCGAGAAAGATCAGCTACCGCTACATTATCGACAGAGCGATAAAGGGCGAGGATATCGAGCTTTGGGGCAACCCCGAGCAGAAGCGCGATATCGTTTATGTCAAGGATTTCTGTCAGTTTGTTATGAAGACGCTGCTTTCCGACTGCGAGTGCGGATACTTCAATGTGGGCGCCGACTTTATGGTGACTATGCGCGATCAGATCGAGGGTATCATCAAGGTGTTCTCACCGAAGGACAAGCCCTCAAAAATCATTCCCCGTCCCGAAAAGCGCTCCTGTGACGATAGCCATATGAATATCGACAAGGCGAGAAGGCTTTTGGGCTACGAGCCCGAGTACGACTACATTTCCTACCTTGAGGACTACAAAAGGGAAATGGAATCAGACAGGTTTAGGGGGCTTTGAGCTTTGAAGAAAATCAGCTTTGTTATTCCGTGCTACGGAAGTGAAAAAACGATCGAGCCCGTGACCGAGGAGATCATCTCGGTCGTCGGCGAGAGAAGCGAGTACGATTACGAGATTATCGCTGTCAACGACTGCTCGCCCGATAACGTCCTCGGCAAGCTCAGGACGTTGGCGAGAGACAACAAAAAAATCAAGGTCATCAACTTTGCCAAGAATATGAACCGCCCCGGCGCGGTCATGGCAGGACTCAACAACGCCTCGGGAGATTACGTGGTCGTGATGGACGACGACGGTCAGTGCCCGATGGATCATTTCTGGACGCTCTGCGAGCCGCTTGAGCAGGGACACGACGTGAGTATCGCCAAGTACCCCAAGAGAAAACAGTCTGCGTTCAAGAACTTCGGTACCTTCGTTAACAAAAAAATGACCGAGTTCATCATCAACCGTCCCAAGGATATGGAGTTCACTAACTTTATGATAATGCAGTCGTATATCGTAAAGGAGATCATCAAGTACAAGAATCCGTACCCGTATTTTACGGGGCTTTTGCTCCGCACCACGGGCGATATCGTCAACGTTCATATGGAGGAAAGAGAGAGGATCTCGGGCTCGACCACCTTCACCTTCGGCAAAATGCTCGCCCTGTGGGTCAACGGCCTGACCGCTTTTTCGATAAAGCCGCTGAGGATATCTTCTCTTATCGGCGTTTTCTGCGCGATAGTCGGATTTTTGTTCGGTATTTTTACGATCGTCCAAAAGCTCGTCCGCCCCGACATCAGCGTCGGCTGGAGCTCGACCGTAGCGATAATGCTTTTTATCGGCGGACTTATTATGCTTATGCTCGGAATGATAGGGGAGTATCTCGGGCGAATCTATATCAGTATCAATAATTCTCCCCAGTTTGTTGTGAAAGAGAAGATAAATTTTGACGACGACAACGCTTGACGCTAAGACGAAAATCAAATATTTCATCGCGCTCCATATCGAGCTGTTTCTGTACTCGCTCGGCGGTATCTGCACGAAATTCGCGGGCAGGTGCGACTTTTTGTCGTTCGGGTTCATCTTTTGGTACGGACTGATTATCCTCAACCTCGGCGTTTACGCGATAGTCTGGCAGCAGATCATCAAAAAGCTGCCGCTCAACACCGCGTATTCAAACAAGGCGGTCATAATCGCGTGGGGCATTCTTTGGGGAGCGCTGTTCTTCGGCGAGACCGTAAAGTGGAATATGATTCTCGGCGCCGTTATTGTGGTTATCGGCGTGATCGTGGTGGTGAGAGCCGATGAATGAGAAGATTTTGTTCGCGCTGATTTTCCTTTTCGGAGTTTTCATTTCCTCAATCTCTCAGATCATTCTGAAAAAGGCGGCGCTTAAAGAATATGACAGCAAAATAAAGGAATATCTGAATCCGCGCGTTATTTTCGCTTATACGATATTTTTCGGGGCTACCTTGTGCTCGATTCTCGCGTACAGGGTCATTCCGCTCTCGCTCGGCCCGATTCTCGAATCGGCGGGCTACATATTTGTGGCGTTTTTGAGCAGGATGTTCTTGAAGGAGAAAATCTCTAAGCAAAAGGTGCTCGGCCTTTCGATAATCATTATCGGGATCATCGTTTATTCGTTGTAGTCGGTAGTCGGTAGTCAGTAGTTAGTAGTCAGTAGTTAGTAGTCAGTAGTAACTTTCCACTTTCCACTTTCAACTTTCAACTTAATAAGTCGGTGAGTGCACCCACGTCAGTGGGACAACGGACTTCTGATAATGCCGCACTGAGTGCGACGCGGAAATAAAAAAATATTGACAAGGATAAAACGTTGTGGTATAGTATATAAGCCGCATATTGTGGGCTGTAAAGCGTTTCGGCGCGCCTACGAATAGCGAGACTGAAAAAAGGATGGTACTAATATGTACGCAGTTATTGAGACAGGCGGAAAGCAGTACAAGGTTTCCGAGGATCAGGTTGTATTCATCGAGAAGCTTGACGCTGAAGCCGGTGACAAGGTCAGCTTTGACGTTGTAGCGGTAGGAACAGACGACGGTATCAAGGTCGGCGCTCCTTACGTTGACGGCGCTAAGGTTGAGGCAGAGGTATTGAAGAACGGTAAAGGCAAGAAAATCAGAGTTTCCACCTACAAGCCCAAGAAGGGCGAGAAGAGAACTCTCGGTCACAGACAGCCTTACACAAAGGTACAGATCAAGTCTATTGAGGCTTAATCTTGATCTCGGTAACATTCTATAAGAATGACGGCGGATTTTCGGGCTACGAATTTTCGGGTCATTCGGATCACGCAGAGGAAGGCTTTGATATTGTCTGCGCGGCGGTAAGCTCAGCCGCTTACCTGACCGCCAACAACATTATCGACGTTTTCCGCGAAAAAGCGGATGTTACGGTTGAGGACGGTTATATGAAGCTGACCGTCAAACAAGCCGAACGCGCTCCCGAGCTGATCGAGGGACTGTATCGGCATATGCTCCAGCTTTCGGAGCAATACAAAAACGACATTAAACTTAAAATTTCGGAGGTGTAAGGTAATGCTTAAGATAAATATCCAGTTATTCGCTCATAAAAAAGGTATGGGTTCGACCAAGAACGGTCGTGATTCCGAGTCCAAGCGTCTCGGCGCGAAGCGCGCCGACGGCCAGAAGGTTCTCGCGGGCAACATCCTCGTTAAGCAGAGAGGAACTCACATTCATCCCGGCGAAAACGTAGGCATCGGTAAGGATGACACTCTTTTCGCTAAGGTTGACGGCGTGCTTCGCTTTGAGCGCGTCGGCAAGGACAGAAAGCGCGCAAGCGTTTATCCTGTTGAGCAGTAATAATTTGCTTGAAAGGGGGTGGCTCGTTCCACCCCTTTGTTTTCTTTTGAGGTAGGATATGAAAGTTTTAGAGTTTGTTCTTATGTTTGGCGATCCGCTGCTTGTCGCGTTCATCGTGAGCGTATCGATCGGTGCGTTTTTCCCGAAGCTAAAGGCGAAAACCTCGGTCAAATACCTTTCGTGCACAGCCGCGTTTCTGCTCTATTTTCTTCTTTATTCCTACGCGGTGTTCACTTTTTCTCCGCTGTGGAAGTATATTGTAATGTTTTTGCCGTTCGCGCTGATACTCGCGGTCATCATCATCTCGTTCATCGTCGCTCCCAAGGACACGATGTTTGAGGACAAAAGCGAATATCAGATGACGGGCTTTGACTCTATATTCCCGAACGACATAGATAAGGATAAAAGATACTGAGTTTATCATAATATGAATAAGAGGTGGTAAGAATATGTTTGTAGATGTAGCGAAGATCCACGTCAAGGCAGGCGACGGCGGCGACGGCGCGGTGGCGTTCCACCGCGAAAAGTATGTGGCCGCGGGCGGTCCCGACGGCGGTGACGGCGGTCGCGGCGGAAACGTGGTGTTTCAGGCTGACACGAATCTTTCTACTCTTGCCGATTTCAGATATAAGAGAAAATACGCGGCAAAAAAAGGCGAAAACGGCAGAGGCAACCGCCAGCGCGGTAAAAACGCCGAGGATCTGATCGTCAGGGTGCCGCTCGGAACTCTCGTCAAGGACGCGGAGACGGGCAGGGTGATCGCCGACGTCAGCACAGAGGAGCCTGTCGTCATCGCCAAGGGCGGCAAGGGCGGCTGGGGCAACCCTCACTTCGCCACGCCTGTTCGTCAGGTTCCGCGCTTCGCCAAGCCGGGGCTTCCCGGGGAGGAGCTTGACGTTACTCTTGAGCTAAAGCTGCTCGCGGACGTAGGTCTGGTCGGATTTCCGAACGTCGGCAAGTCAACGCTCGTTTCCGTTGTCAGCGAGGCTAAGCCCGAGATCGCCAACTACCATTTCACAACGATCACTCCCGTGCTCGGCGTCGTATCGATGGGCGAGGGCTCGAGCTTTGTTATGGCGGATATCCCCGGACTTATCGAGGGCGCGTGGCAGGAAACGGGTCTCGGACATCAGTTTCTCCGTCACGTAGAACGCTGCCGTATGCTCGTGCATATAGTAGATATCAGCGGAAGCGACGGCCGCGACCCTTACGAGGATTTCAAGATAATCAACTCGGAGCTTGAGAAATTCAACCCAGAGCTGAGCAAACGCCCGATGATCGTAGCGGGCAATAAGTGCGATATGTGCACGGACGAGCAGATCGACGAGTACAGAAAATATATCGAGGATATGGGCTATGATTTCTTCCCGATAATGGCGGCGATACGCTACGGCGTCGATCCTCTGCTCAATAAGATAAGGGAAATGCTCTCCAAGCTTCCGCCGATCGAGCGTTACGAGCCCGAGCCCGCGCCTGTCGTGAAGGCTGAGGACTTTGACGATCACAGCGTGGTCATCAATAAGGTGGACGGTATCTACACCGTCGAGGCGAAATGGCTCTACAACGTTATGCGCTCGATCAATTTTGACGATTACGAGAGCCTTAACTATTTTCAGAACGTCCTGATGAATAACGGAGTGTTTGACGCTCTGCGCGAGGCAGGAATAAACGAGGGCGACACCGTGTCGCTTTACGACATTGAGTTTGACTTTGTGGAGTGATTATGGAACGGCTTTTGAATGATTCTCACACAGACCCCAAGTCCCTCTCGCCGCAGACGCTCGCCTTTGTCGGCGATACAGTGTATGAACTGCTGGTCAGGGAATATCTTGCCCGTCAGGCTCAGCGACCCGTCGGCGAGCTCAACAGGAGAAAGGTGAAGCTCGTCAACTGCGAGGCTCAGTCCGAGGCTCTGAGAGGGCTTTTGCCCGTTCTGGACGAGGAGGAGCTGGCGGTATATAAGAGAGGCAGGAACGCCTTTACAAAAAATACCCCAAAAAATTCCTCTGTCGCGGATTATCACAACGCGACAGGGCTTGAGGCGCTTTTCGGTTTTCTGTATCTTTCGGATAAGCTCGAAAGGCTCAGGGAGCTTTTTGATATCATTATCTCACCCTCTGCGTAATATCCATGCAAAGAAGCCCTTTCTTTACATAATAATAAGTGTGAGGATATCTGCTTAGAGGATATCCGAAGCAGGGCAGAGGGATAATATGAAAAAAATAAAGGATTACACGATAATTACCTTTGGAGCCGCGCTTTACGCGCTCTCTGTCTCGGTGTTTACCGCGCCGAACAATATAGCCCCCGGAGGGCTTACGGGAATCGCGACGATGCTCAATTATCTGTTTTCCGTACCCATCGGCGTGTTCATACTGATAATGAACGCGCCGCTTTTTGTTCTGGGGTTCAGGGTCATGGGAAGGAGGTTCGCCGTAAAAACTATCGTCGCTACGGCGCTTGCTTCTGGTTTTATCGACCTTATCGCGCCTTTCGTTTACGCTTTCAGGGGCGATACCGCGCTCGCGTGTATCTACGGAGGCGCGCTCAACGGTCTGGGGCTCGCGCTGATTTTCAGCAGAGGCGGTTCAACGGGCGGCAGTGATATAATCGCCGCCGTGATACACAGAAGACTGCCGCAGTTTTCTATCGGTCACGTGATCCTCGCTTTCGATACGATTGTCATCACGATCTCCGCCGTGGTTTACAACAGCTTTGAGAACGCGCTTTACGCCGCCGCCGCGATATTTGTCAGCTCAAGGGTGATCGACGCGGTGATCTACGGCGTTTCGCGGAACAACGGCAAGCTGATGATGATAATAACCGAAAAGGGAAGCGAGATACTGGCAGGGCTTTTGAACGGCGTTTTCAGAGGCGTTACGGTCGTTGACGCGTTCGGCGGATACAGCGGAAAAAGCAAAAAAATGCTGCTCTGCGCCCTGCGTCCGAATCAGGTTTTCAAGGCGAAAAATATAGTGAAAAGCTTTGACAAAAACGCCTTTATCATCGTCGCGAACGCTTCCGAGGTGAGCGGAACGGGATTTAGAAACGCCGATTAACACTGAGTTTTCCTAATATTAATATAAAAAAGCAGACATTTCTCGGGATTTTATGCAAAACTTAACAAATTGAATCTCCGCCTTGAAAAATCCGTCGATTAATAGTATAATATCCCCGAGTGAGGATTTGCTATGAAAGAATTAATCACAAAATACAGAAGACCACTTATCTTAATAGCGATCATCCTTGTTTTTACCTTGATTTTTACCACCGCCGCGATCACCTCGCCCCAAAAATCGTCGGAAGAGATCATTCTCGATATCTCGACCTGCTCAAAGCCCGAGGGCAAGGTAGTGGCGCACGGGATAGATATTTCCGTGTATCAGGGCGATGTGGATTTTAAAAAGGTAAAAGAAAGCGGCGTGGATTTTGTCATTATCAGGGCAGGAGCCACGGGCTTTGGCGACGATGATAATTTTGAGCAAAACTATAAGGGCGCCGTTGACGCGGGGCTTGACGTCGGCTGCTATTACTACACCTACTCGACTAACGCCGAGGAGATCGGCGCGGACGCCGAAAATCTGCTCGAGATCATCAAGGGTAAGGAGTTTGATTACCCCGTTTTCCTCGATTTTGAGGAAGAATTGCTCAACTCGGCCGACAGGATCGAGACTAATACCGAGATGATAGACGTTTTTTGCAGGAAGATAAAGCTTGCGGGCTATTATCCGGGAGTGTACACCTCGTCCTCGGTATATGAGAATTATCTGGAGACCGTTTCCCTCGGTTCAACGTGGGATTTCTGGGTCGCCAGCTATAACGACCATACATACGATTCCGATGAGTACTCCGCGGGCTTTTCGATGTGGCAGTATTCTGACCTCGGCAAGGTCGACGGCATCGACTCAGACGTCGATATGGACGTTAGCTTCGTTGATTATCCACAGATCATCAGGGAGTTTAAATCAAAGCTCCTGAAATATTCAATTTAAATATACAAGTTGATTTTATTCCTTTTTTAATTTAGAGGAGTTGTTTTTAATGACCTATACCAATAACGACCTCGGCTGTACTTATTTTTCAGACCGAACCATTTTCAAGGTCTGGTCTCCCGACGCTTCCGATATTCGCGTCCAGCTTTATAAGACAGGCTCCGATGAGGAGCCCGGCGCGCAGAAGCTCGAGAGCTACGGTCTGAAGCTTGACAGTACGACGGGCGTATGGTCGATCATCGTTTTCGGTGATTTGAAGAATCTTTATTACACCTATCTTGTGACCGTCAACGGCGTTACCCGCGAGACCCAGGATGTTTATTCCAAGGCCGTAGGAGTTAACGGCAGACGCAGTATGGTGTGCGACCTCACCGCTACCGACCCCGAGGGCTGGAATGCGGATAAGCACATTTTTGTCAAGAACCCCACGGACGCTGTTATCTGGGAGGTTCACGTAGGTGATTTCTCGGGAAGCCCCAGCTCGGGCGTGTCCGAGAAGAACCGCGGAAAGTACCTTGCCTTTACCGAGGAGGGCACAACGATCAACGGCGCGGGCAAATTCCCGACCTGCCTTGATTATCTGAAATATCTCGGCGTGACCCACGTTCATCTCAACCCTGTCTACGACTTTGACAGCGTTGACGAGGCGCACCCCGAAAAGGGCGAGTACAACTGGGGCTACGATCCCGCTAACTACAACGTTCCCGAGGGCTCTTATTCCTCAAATCCCTTTGACGGCAACGTTCGTATCAACGAGTTCAAGCAAATGGTCCAGGCGCTTCACAACGCGGGTATCGGCGTTATTATGGACGTTGTATATAACCACACAAGCTCGATCGATTCCTGCTTTAACCGCACGGTTCCCGATTATTATTACCGTAAATACGGCGACCGTTTTCTGAATTCCTCGGGTTGCGGAAACGTTTTCGCGAGTGAAAAGGAAATGGCGCGCAGCTATATCGTGGACAGCGTTTCCTACTGGGCGAACGAGTACCATATCGACGGCTTCCGCTTTGACCTTATGGGCTGTATCGACACCACGACAATGAATATGGTTCGTCTCGCGCTCGACGAGATCGACCACAGAATACTTATCTACGGCGAGCCGTGGACTGCCAACCTCGGCGAGAACGGCATCCCCTTTGAGGACGCCTGCGTCAAGGAAAACGCTCACAAATTAAGCTCGAGAATAGCTATGTTCAACGACGCGTTCAGAAATGCCCTCAAGGGCAACAACGACGATTCGTCCATCGGCTACATCCAGGGCAATAATCATAATATTTACTACGTTATCTCTGGTATCCTCGCGTGCTCGTCTACTACCTTCCTCAAGTGGGCGCAGAGACCTACCCAGTGCGTGACCTATGACTCGGCTCACGATAACCTTACCCTCTGGGATAAGCTGCTAAAATCCTGCGGCAGAAACGATTATGATACCACGGATGAGAGGATCCTCGCGATGAACAAGCTCTCCGCGGCACTCATCTATACCTCTCAGGGTATTCCGTTCATTCTCGCGGGTGAGGAAATGGCGAGAACCAAGAAGGGCGATCATAACAGCTATAATTCACCGCTCAGCGTCAACGCGATCGACTGGACAAGAGCGAGAACATACCGCAATCTTGTGAATTATTACAAGGGACTTATCGAGATCAGAAAGAACTTCTCTCCGTTCAGAGAGCCCTCGACGATCGCCGTTTCCAACACATATTTTGAGACGAACGGCCGCGCGATCGCGTATACCGTTCCCAATATCACCCACGCCGAGTGGGATATGATGGCGATCCTCTTCAATAACGGAGACGAGCCCGCCACTATCACGCTCAAATCTCACACCACGCTTCCTCATTCGTGGGTGTGCGTAGCAAACTACGACAGAGCGGGCTTTGAGGAGATAAAGCGTATCGACGGAAACGATATCAAGATTCCGCCTATGACCGCGCTTATCCTCGTAGACGACAAGAGCTACGACCGCGTCCTCGCCGAAAAGGCGTTAAAGCAAGAGAACGCGTGAGTCGGGTTTGAGTTGAAAGTCAGATAGTTATTGTGAAGCCTTCTCATTAATGGGAAGGCTTTTGCTTTTATTTCTCATTTCAAAATAACTTTCCACTTTCAACTTTCCACTTTCCACTTGCAAAGTCGGTGAGTGCACCCACGTAAGTGGGACAACGGACCCGTGAGGCACGGGAGCCGATTCCGCCTTTGGAAAGCTTTGCATTTGTTATAAATTTCATCAACGGCGGTTCAAGCTTCGTAGATGAACCTTTCCTCCCGCAGCAAGTCGGTGAGTGCACCCATAACAGTGGGACAACGGACTTTTGATAATGCCGCACTGAGTGCGACGTGGAAATAAAAAAAACTTGACAAATGCGGAAAATCGGCTATAATAGTAATGTTACACATTGTGTAAATAAAAAATCCTTGCGGCGAAAGCCGCCATTATGTCCAGAAGGAGGTGTAGACATTGGCAGTAAAGGCAAATTACGAGACAGTAATGATTTTCTCCTTAAAGCAGGGCGAAGAGGGCATTCAGGCTCTTATTGAGAAGTTCAAGGCTTTAATCGAGAAGAACGCTACTCTGCAGAATGTTGATGAGTGGGGTAAGAGAAGACTCGCTTATCTTATCAACAAAGAGAGCGAAGGCTACTACGTACTCATGAACTTTGAGTCCGAGGCAGCGTTCCCCGCAGAGCTCGACCGTATTTTCAAAATCACGGACGGCGTTATGCGCTCAATGATTATCAAAAAGGGTGAATAATTAAAAGCACGCTTTAAGCGAATGAAAGGATGAAGGATTATGTTGAACAGAGTAATTTTAATGGGTCGTCTGGTCGCCGACCCCGAGCTCAAAACCACAGGCTCGGGTATCAGCGTGACCTCGTTCCGTATCGCGGTTGACCGCAGCTATGTAAAGCAGGGTGAAGAGCGCAAGGCTGACTTCATCGATGTCGTATGCTGGCGTCAGCAGGCGGAGTTCGTTTGCAGATATTTCGGCAAGGGCTCTCTGATCGCGGTTGAGGGACAGCTCCAGACGCGTACCTATCAGGCAAAGGACGGCACAAATCGTTATGTTGTCGAGGTAGTTGCTGATAATATCAGCTTCACGGGAGAGAGGAGAGACAACTCTCAGTCGAGCTATAACCAGAGCTACAATCAAAGCTATAATCAAGGTTATGCTCAGCCCCAGCAGCCTCAGCAGCCCGCCCAGCCCGCGCCGAGTTATCAGAGCGGCTCCAACTCCGACTTCCAGGAGATGCCGTTTGACGATGACTTACCGTTTTGATTCTTAGTTTCCCGAGGGAAATGAATAGAAAAGCTTCTAAATTTTGAAAGGAGAAATGATCATGGCAGATCGTCCGATCCGCGGCCGTAAGGGTCGCAGAAAAGTCTGCGCCTTCTGTGTTGACAAGGTAGAGACTATCGATTATAAGGATATCGCCCGTCTTCGCCGTTATATGAGCGAGCGCGGCAAGATCTTACCCCGCCGTGTAACAGGCACTTGCGCAAGACACCAGAGAGCTTTGACAACCGCTATCAAGCGTGCTCGTCAGGTCGCGCTTCTTCCTTATACAACAGACTGATAAAAAGGCTCCCGAATCGGGAGCCTTTCTTTTTATACTAACACCTAATAAAAAGCAGACGCTAAATAGTACGAATAAAAGCTTTGTTATACTACCTTTACCTTGACCTTTAAGCTCTTTACGCCGTTTACCTTGACTTTCAGGGTCGTTGTGCCTTTTTTAAGACCTTTTATCTTGAGCGAGGCGTCGGATTTTTTTGAAACGATTTTCGCGATCTTGGTACCGTAATAGACGTTGTTGATACGCTTGGATTTGCCTGTCAGCTTCAGCTTTGCGGTTTTGCCCTTTTTCACCTTGATCGTTGTCTTGCTGATTTCGGGAGACGAGGTTACCGTAACCTTGCAGCTGATAGGCTTACCGTTTTTGGTTTTGCCTGTAAAAGTTGTGGTTCCCTTAGTAAGACCTACAACGAGAATACCGCCCTTTTCTTTTACTATCTTTGCGATATTCTTGTTCGCGATCTTCCAATTTACGTTTACGTTGTCCGCGCGCTTTTTCTCCACTCCTGCCTTGAGCGTTATAATGTTTTTTTCGAACTTAACGCCCTTCACGCCGTTGAGCTTTGAGGCGACCAGCGGCAGTTCGTTTTCTTCGATAACGCCCTTGTCGTAAGCCTCCGCCAGCTCATATTCCTTTCGGTTGACGCTGTCGAATATAAAAATCATATAAGCGCTGCTGTTTGTGGTGTAAAGATATTCGCCGAGATTATCGGGCTGCGCGCTTATGGATAAGTCCTGTCTGATACGCTCGAGATATCTTCCGCTGCCAATGCTTTCAAACACCTCGACCTCGATATCGTCGGCAGTAGCCTCAGGATTAACCGTCTTGAGCTCTTCAAGCTTGAATTGCTTGAAAATTTCTATATCAGAGATCGTTGCAGCCGAAGCCGCGGCGATTCCCGATATAAGAATCAACATTGATAAAATGATTGCAGTTAGTTTTTTCATAAAAAATACCTCCTTGCGATATATGTTTATATACTTTGTTTTACGTAGTAATTATAACATATTATTTCTAAAAAATATATTCGCAATAGTACAAAATAGCGAAGCTCGTATTTGTATATAGTGTTCAAAAAATGTCACACAATTTTGCGAATAAACTAAAATCGCGCTCTGTATTTTTCACGCGAGAAAATTTTGTGTTAATTCCATAAAGCCCTTTTATTTTGCCGAATCCATTGTATAATAAATATATATGGATTTTAAGAGGTGTAAATATGACAGCCAAAGAAGAATTTATCAAGATATATACCGAAAACATCACGCGCGAGGGCTCCGCGGAGCTGCTTGAATGGATCGAAAAAACAGATTTCTTTACAGCGCCCGCCAGCACACGTTATCACTGCGCCTGCGAAAACGGGCTTGTTATGCATTCCGTCAGCGTGTTCAACACTATGGTTGGAAAGCACTTCGACCCCGAGACAGACAGTATGGAGAGCTTCGCGATCTGCGCTCTGCTCCACGATCTGTGCAAGGCTCAGTTCTATAAGATCAGCTCGCGCAACGTCAAAAACGAGGAGACGGGGCGCTGGGAAAAGGTTCCGTACTACTCGATAGACGATATGTTCCCGTACGGCCACGGCGAAAAGAGCGTGTTCCTGATCGAGCGCAAAATGCGCCTCAAGCTTGACGAGGCGATGGCGATACGCTGGCATATGGGCGAGTTCGGCGACAAAAATTCCAACACTATTTCTCAGGCCTACGAGAAATATCCCCTCGCCGTAAAGCTTCATCTCGCCGATCTGGAATCTACATATCTTCGCGAGAAGGGCACTTCCGCGATAAACAGGTGATTTGATGTTGTATATTGAAGCGGTAACAAGGGCAGAGGAGCTCAGAAAAGAGCTCAGATACCATAACGATCTGTATTACAATCAGGACGCTCCCGAGATCGACGATTTTACCTATGACAGAATGCTCAGAGAGCTGGAGGACATCGAGGCTCAGTTCCCCGAGCTCGTCACTCCCGATTCTCCCACGCAGAAGGTCGGCGGTCAGGCGGGAGAGAAGTTTTCGCCCGTTGTGCACGCCGTCAGAATGGAGAGCCTGCACGACAGCTTTTCCTTTGACGAGCTGCGCGACTTTGACCGAAAGGTCAGGGAAGCCGCGAGCTCGCCTGTCTATGTTGTTGAGCCGAAGTTCGACGGTCTTTCCGTCTCGGTCGAGTACCGCAACGGCACGCTCGTGCGCGCCTCGACGCGCGGCGACGGCGTAACAGGCGAGGATATCACGGACAATATCCTTACGATTAAATCCCTTCCGCACAAGCTCAAAAACGCCCCAGCCTTTCTCGAGGTCAGGGGCGAGGTGTATATGTCCTTCGAGAGCTTTCTCGCGCTTACGAAGCGTCAGGAGGAAAACGAGGAAAAGCCCTTCAAAAATCCGCGCAACGCCGCTGCGGGCTCGCTCAGGCAGAAGGACAGCAGAGTGACCGCCGAGCGGTCGCTGGATATATTTGTTTTCAACATTCAGCAGGTCGAGGGCAAAACGCTCCGATCTCATACGGAAGCTCTCGAGTATCTCGGAGAGCTTGGCTTTCCGACCTCTTTTTATAAAAAGTGCGTCAGCATTGACGAGGTGATCGACGAGATCGGCAGGATCGGCGACAAAAGAGGGGAGTTTCCCTTCGCGATCGACGGTGCCGTTGTTAAGGTCAACGACTTCAACACGCGCGAGGAGCTTGGCTCCACCGCGAAATTCCCCAAATGGGCGGAGGCGTACAAGTATCCGCCCGAGGAAAAGACTACAACGCTTCTTTCGGTCGAGATCAACGTCGGCAGAACGGGCGTGCTGACTCCCGTCGGTATCTTTGAGCCCGTGCTTCTCGCGGGCACGACGGTTTCAAGAGCCACGCTGCATAATTCGGATTTCATCACCGAAAAGGATATTCGCGTCGGCGACAGGGTCGTTATCCGCAAGGCAGGCGAGATCATTCCCGAGGTGCTCTCGGTCGCGGAGCACGGCGAAAGCTCCGTTCCGTTTGAGTTTCCCTCGCTGTGTCCCTCGTGCGGCAGTGTTGTCACGCGCGAGGAGGGCGAGGCGGCGATCCGCTGTACCAACACCGATTGTCCTGCCCAGCTTATGCGCCATTTGATACATTTCGTCAGCCGCGACGCTATGGATATCGACGGTCTGGGTCCCGCGGTTTTAGAGCAGCTTGTTGACGCTAATCTCGTCAGCTCTCCTGCCGATCTGTACAAGCTTAGGCTTGAGGACGTTCTGACGCTCGACAAGAAGAAGGAAAAATCCGCGCAAAACCTTATCGGCGCGGTTGAAAAATCAAAGGCTAACGAGCTTTACCGCCTTGTGTTCGCGCTCGGAATACCTCATATCGGCCTGAAGGCGGCTCAGCTGCTTTGTCAAAAGTTCAAAACGATCGACGAGATTATCGCCGCTCCCGAGGAGGAGATCGCCCTTATCGACGGCTTCGGCGAGATAATGGCGCGGTCGGTCGCGCAGTATTTCTCGCTTGACAGCACTCGCGAGCTTGTCAGTGAGCTTAAGTCGCTCGGACTCAGGATGACTCCGTCGAAGGTCAGGAGCGGCGGCGGAAGCTTTGAGGGCAAGACCTTTGTTTTGACAGGCACCCTGCCGACGATGTCGCGCAAAGAAGCCTCAAAAATCATCGAGGATAACGGCGGCAAGACCTCGTCCTCGGTCAGCAGGAAAACCGACTACGTCCTCGCGGGCGAAGCCGCAGGCTCAAAGCTTGATAAAGCCAGAGAGCTGGGCATCGCGATAATCACCGAACAAGAGCTGATGGATATGATCGGCGAATGATTTTAATAATAACGTATACCGTCTTTCACGGAAAGGCGGTATATTTTTTTGCCCTTTTTCATATATCTTACTATGAAAAACAAGGACAACCTCAATCAGATAAAAAACGTTCTGCCGTTCTCGGTGCGCAGTATGCTGCGATTTTTCCCCGAGGCTCTTACTGAGATACGCCTGAGAAGCGAGAGACCGATCGTGTTTTACAGCAACACAAAAAGGCTTTTCCTCGGCGATGACGGCGGCTTTATTACGGAGCTAGGCAAAAAAACGGTAAATACCTCTCAGCGCGAGATCGCCGAATGCTTCAATAACATTTGCAGTCACTCGGTCTACTCAAAGCAGAACGAGATAATAAACGGCTTTGTCACGATCAAGGGCGGCAGCCGCGCGGGTATCTGCGGAACGGCGATCACGGACAACGGCAGGATAACCAATATCCGAGACTTAACGTCGATAAATATCCGCGTCGCGCGCGAGATATTCGGCGTCGGCGAGGGACTGTTGAAGGAGCTAGGGGACGTTTTCGGCGGAGTTTTGCTCTGCGGCGCTCCGTGCAGCGGAAAAACGACCGCACTCCGCGATCTTGCCAGAGTGCTGTCGTATTCAAAAAAGATCTCGCTTATCGACTGCCGCGGCGAGCTTGCCGCTGTTTACGGAGGTGTGGCTCAGAACGACGTGGGACTTTGCGATATCCTCGACGGCTATTCAAAGCGCGACGGCTTTGACCACGCGGTCAGGTGTATGTCGCCCGATATCATAATCTGCGACGAGCTCGGAAGCCCCGACGACGTCAACAGCGTGCTGAAGGCGGCGGAAAGCGGCGTCAGCGTGATAGCGGCGGCTCACTGCCGCGACAGGCGCGAGCTTATGCTCAGACCCGAGCTGAAAAGGCTCGTTTTGTCGCGTTGCTTCGGGAAGATAGTCTTTCTGAGCACAGGGGAAAGGGTCGGACAGATCGAAGGCTCGGTGAGCGCGGATGAGCTTGTATAGGGTGGTCGGAGCGGCGCTGGTTTTGGTTTCCTGCACCGCGTTCGGCTTTTATTACGCGTATCGGCTTGGGCTGAGAAGCAAATTTTTGAGAGCGTTTCTATCGCTTTTGTCGCGGCTTGAAACGGGCGTGCGCTACTCGCGCGAGGATATCGTGACGCTGATAAAAGCCTCGTCGCCGAAAACGCTTTCGGCTTGCTTCCCCGACGATGACGACCCTCGGCGGTTTCTTGACGAAACGGTCGGGCGTTTTAAGACTTCCTTCAACCTGAACTCGGAGACGGTCTTAGCGTTGGAGTATTTCGCCTCGTTCATCGGCTCGTCGGACGTTGAAGGTCAGATAAACCACCTCAGGCTGTGTCAAAGCAGCTTTGAACAGCTCTATAATAATTCTCTGGAAGAATATAAAACCAAATCAAGACTATATAAAATACTGGGATTTTTCGCGGGAGCCGCGCTCGCTCTCGTAATGCTCTGAAGGAATGATAACGTGGACGTAGATATGATATTCAAAATAGCCGCGATCGGCATAATAGTCGCCGTGCTCAATCAGCTATTGATCCGCAGCGGCCGCGAGGAACAGGCGATGCTGACGACACTCGCGGGACTGATCGTGGTGATGTCGCTTCTGATGACGCAGATCAGCTCGCTGTTCACCACGATAAAGGGGCTGTTCGGGCTGTGAATATACTCGCTGTTTCCTGCGTTGCGGTCACCGCGGCGGTGCTCTCGCTCTCGCTTCGAAGATATAACGCCGAAATATCGATCGCCATTGCGGTGACGGGCTCGGTGATCGTCTTTACCGCCCTGCTCCTGAACCTATCGTCGGTGTACGAAACGGTCAAATCGCTCTTTGACTCGTCCTCGGTCAGCTCAAAGTACATAGGTATCCTGATAAAGGCGGTCGGTATCTGCTTTCTCACGGAATTTGCTTCCGACTGCTGTCTTGACGCGGGGCAGAGGGCGCTTTCGAACAACATAATAATCGCGGGCAAGGTGCTGGTCGTCGTGACGGCGATCCCGATGTACCGCGACGTGCTCGACTGTGCGCTTTCTCTTACGGGAGGTTCGTGATGAAGTATATTTACGCGCTGACGGCCGCGCTGTTCATCATTCTGTTTTCCGCGATACCCGCGAGGGCGATAGATTACGATACCAAAAAGATCACCGACAGCCTCTCCGACGAAGCGAGAGGCTCGCTCGACAGGCTCGGAGCCGACGCTCCGAGTGTTGAGGATATGAAGGATCTGAGCTTTGACAGTCTGCTCGGCGAGCTGCTGTCGGATTCGGAGAAAAGCCTTCGTTCGCCGCTTGCGTCGCTCGTTTCGCTGATCGCGTGTTTGCTTGTCTGCTCGCTGTTTTACTCGCTCAAGGGCTCGGCAAAGACCACCGCTATGCGCGGCGTGCTGTCGCTGTGCGCGTCGCTGTGCGTAACGCTGACGGTATGTGCGCCGATCCTCGGCTTTATCGATTCCGCGTCGACTGTTATCAAGGCCGCCGCCGACTTTTCGCTCGCGTATATACCCGCGCTGGCGTTCGCGCTTTCCGCGTCGGGCAGAGCCGTAAGCTCCGCGTCTTATTACGGGCTCAACATCTTTCTCGGACAAACCGTATCACGGGCGTCGTCCGACTTGATCGCGCCTTTTCTCAAGGCGATGCTCGCGCTGAGCGTAACCGACGCGGTGTCCCATAATGTTGATCTGAGCGGTATCATCAAGACGGTCTCAAAGTACACGAAGCTCGCGCTTGTATTCCTGATGACGCTGTTCAGCTCGTTTCTCTCTGTCAAACAGCTCCTCGGAGCGGGAGCCGACAATCTGTCGTCAAGGGCTGTCAGGCTCGGGCTTTCAAGTCTTGTGCCCGTTGTCGGAGCCGCGCTGTCTGAATCGTACAAGACCGTGGAGGGGAGCGTCGGGCTGTTGAAATCGGGCGTCGGTGTTTTCGCTCTGCTTGGCGTGGCGTTTACCTTTCTGCCCGTCGTTCTGAGCGCGGTTTTCTGGTCGCTGAGCCTTTCCGCGGGGAAATGCGTCGCGGAGCTGCTCAACCTTCGGGAGCCTGCTTCTCTGCTCGGCTCGGTCGGCGAGGTCATATCCTCGGCTCTTGCGGTTTTGCTCTCCGTGATGACCGTTTTTATTATCTCGACGGCGATAGCTCTCACGGCAGGAGGCTCGAATGGATAACGTTCTTTCCTTTGTCGGTGTTGTCTGCGTTTGCGTCGCCGCGGTGTCGATCGTCGGCGCGGTCAGTCCGTCGGGAGCGACGGGCAAAACGCTCTCGCTTGTCACGGGTGTGTTTATCGTCTGCGTAATGCTCGCGCCGATCTCAGATTTATTCAAAAACGGCGGATTTGAGATCACCCTTCCCAAGATCAGCGAAAGCCTTGAATACGACGCCGAAAAGGCGTATAACGACGCTGTTGTTACCGAGACCGCCTCAAGGCTCGAGAGTGATCTGAAAGCAGAGCTTATGTCGGAGGGCTACGGCGTGACCGACGTTGAGATAAAGCTCTCCGTCAACGACGACGGCGGAATATTTATAGACAGCCTTCGCATATATATTGATAAGACCGAAAAGCGGATCGGCAAGCTCATCGCCGACGTCCGCGGCGAATACAAAATCACACCCGAAATAATAACGAGGTAATATGTTGAAGCTAAAGGATATAAGGTCGCTTTTGAGCGGCGGAAAAACGAAAAGCTTAATAATAGCCGCGGGGCTTCTCGGGCTTGTGCTGATATTCCTCTCAACGCTCGGCTCGCGGAGCGGTTCGGACAGCCTGACCTCGTTTTCTGTCGAGGATTATCGGACGCGCACCCAGCAGAGCCTGTGCGAAATGCTATCCAAGATAGAGGGCGTCGGCTCGGTCGACGTTCTGCTTACGATAGAAAACTCCGTTGAGGGGGTTTATCTTGATAATAACTCAACCAAGACAAAGGAGATCGAGCCCGTGATCAGGGGCGTTGTAGTAGCCTGCGACGGCGGAGACGATCCCGTCGCCGCCGAGAGAGCCTACGACGCCGTTACAAAGGCGCTCAACATCTCCTCGTCAAAGGTTTGTATAACAAAATTACAAGAATAGAGGTAACGTTATGAAGAAACTCAAAAAACAATTTTTAGCGGCGGGGCTTGTGCTCGCGCTCGGCGCGGCGGTTTATCTCAACTGGTCGCTGTCGGGTACGAAAAACGTCTCGCGCACGCTCGGTGAGAGCAAGTATGTCAGCGCGACTGTCTCGACGTCCGAAAAAACTGAGAAAACTAAGAAGACAAACGCCGTTGAGACAGCTCTGACAGATAAGGAAAAGTCGTTTTTCTCAGAGGCGCGCACCAAGCGCGACAAAATCCAGGACAGAGTGATCGACGAGGCGGAGGACGCGCTCGATATGGAGAACGTTTCCGAAAAGGAGATGAGCGAGGCTCAGAGCCAGATCGCGAAGATACTCAAAAACTTTACCCTTCAGGACACAATCGAAACAAGCCTCAAGGCAAAGGGCTTTTCCGACGCGCTTTGTTATCTCTCGGACGACGGGTGCGCGGTAACTCTGCTCAAAAAGGAGCTCACCGAGGACACGGAGATAGTCGTTAAGGCGGCTGTCAAAGCCGCTACCGACATCGGCTTTGATAAAATAACGATCGTAACCGTCTGATCTGTTTACATTTCCCTCGCTTTGTGTTATACTTAATCTGTATAAATCTATGAAAAGTTGGGTTATTATGGACAACAGTATTTCACGCTACAAAGCCAGAGAACAGGGTTTTATACTTATTTTTGAGATGTTATTCAACGACGACGGTCTTGAACAGATCATCGCGAACGCCGAGGAGAGCCGCGACCTTGAGGTCGACGACTACGCCTTGAAGCTCGCGAGAGGCGTTGAGGAGGAAAAGGATTACATCGACGGTCTGATCGGTGAAAACCTCAAGAAGGGCTGGACTATCCGCAGGATTTCAAAGCCGAGCCTCGCGATCCTCAGACTCGCGGTGTACGAGATCAAGTTCCGCGGCGACGTCCCCGACAGCGTCGCAATCAACGAGGCGGTCGAGCTCGCCAAAAAATACACTATCGACGAGAGCGGCTTTATCAACGGCGTTCTCGGCGCGATAGCCAAGTGATGTACGTTCTCGGGATCGACACGAGCAACTACACCACCTCGCTCGCGCTTATTGACGAAAACAAAAACATAATATCAAAAAAGAAGCTCCTGCCTGTAAAGGAAGGAGCTTTAGGACTGCGCCAGAGCGACGCGGTCTTTCATCATACGGCGCGGCTTTACTCGCTTTATGAGGAGCTTGTCGCCGATATCGATTGCTCGCTGATCGGCGCTGTCGGCGTTTCCGTCCGTCCGCGTCCGATCGAAGGCTCGTATATGCCGTGCTTTCTCGTCGGCGTTAACGCGGCGAGGATAATCGCTTCCACCTTGAAAATTCCTCTTTATGAGTATTCTCATCAGGAGGGTCATATCGCCGCCGCGATACTCAGCTCGGGCGCGGACAGGCTTTTTGATGAGCGCTTTCTCGCGTTCCACGTCAGCGGCGGTACCACGGAGGCGGTGATCGCCGAGCCTGACGGCTTCGGCTTTAAGCTCGAGAAGGTCGCCTGCACCCTCGATCTCAACGCGGGACAGGCTGTCGATCGTGTCGGAGTTATGCTCGGGCTCGGCTTTCCGTGCGGAAAGGAGCTTGAAAAGCTCGCTCTGGACTATAAAGGCGAGGTAAAGGTAAGACCGACCCTGAAGGGCTGTGACTGCTGTCTTTCGGGGCTTGAGAACCAATGCCGAGGTATGTACGAGAATAATTCTTCAAAAGAAAAAATCGCATATTATTGTATCAAATATATCGAGGAGACGCTTGGCGCGATGACGGACAGGCTTCTCGAAAAACACGGACAGCTTCCCTTGCTTTACGCGGGCGGAGTTATGTCGAACGTGATCATCAAAGAAAGCTTCACCGCGAAGTATTCCGCGCTATTCGCCGAGCCCGAGTTTTCCTCGGACAACGCGGCGGGTACGGCTTATCTGGCGCTCAGGGAGTATCGCTATGACAAACAGATCAGGGCTTGAACCGATAACTGTCTCTCAACTGAATAATTATGTAAAATATATGCTTGAGAACGATCCGCGTCTCAGGTCTGTGTTCGTTACGGGCGAGATCAGCAACCTCAAGGATCATTACAGCAGCGGTCATTATTATTTCAGTCTCAAGGACGGCGGCGCGGTGATAAATTCGGTGATGTTCGCGTCCTCTGTCCGCAGACTCAGATTCAGACCCGAGGAGGGTATGAAGGTGATAGTCCGCGGCCGCGTAAGCCTTTACGACAAAACGGGCAGTTATCAGATTTATGTCGACGATATGTTTCCCGACGGTATCGGCGCTCTCGCCGAGGCGTTCGAGCAGCTCAAGAAAAAGCTTGAGGCAAAGGGGCTTTTCGCTCCCGAAAGAAAAAAGCCTATCCCGAAATTTCCCGATACGATCGGCGTTATAACCTCTCCGACGGGAGCTGTCATCAGGGATATCCTGAACGTCACTCAAAGGCGTTACCCCAGAGTCAAAATCAAGCTCTATCCCGTGCTTGTTCAGGGAGCGGAGGCGGCGGCTCAGCTTGTCGAGGGTATCAATTACTTTAATCAGACCGACGGCGCCGACGTTATCATCATCGGCAGGGGCGGCGGCTCAATGGAGGATCTGTGGCCTTTCAACGACGAAAATCTTGCCTACGCGATCTTCGGCTCAAATATCCCCGTGATATCTGCGGTCGGTCACGAAACGGATTTTACGATCTGCGACTTTGTCAGTGACCTGCGCGCGCCTACTCCGTCCGCGGCGGCGGAGCTTGCCGTGCCCGATTCCCAAGAGCTCAGGGCGAGGTATGATCACCTCAAAAATTACGCCGACGAGATATGCGTTTCAAGGCTCGTCGGCTATCAGACGTTTTACGATAATACTCGCAGGACTGCTGATAACCTTCGCGACGCTTATTTTACTCGCGCGAGCTTCGCGCTGGAAAAATACAAAAGCGCCGCCGACTCTCTCGCGGACAAGCGCTTGTCGGAGCTTGAAAGCAGTATAAAGCAGCTCGCCGCAGCCGCGGAGCAGCTCAACCCGATCACGGTACTCAAACGCGGTTACAGCGTTGTTTTAAAGGAAAATAAGGCTGTTAGTTCCGTGAAAGAATTAAACAGCGGAGATAACATAAATATAAGGCTCTCCGACGGAGAGATAAACGCAAAGGTAAACTGATATGTCATTCACCCACTTACACGTTCACAGCGAGTACAGCCTGCTTGACGGCGCGTGCAGAATAAACGAGCTTCCCAAGGCGGCAAGACGTCTGGGACAAACCTCGCTTGCCGTCACCGACCACGGCGTTTTAT
This sequence comes from uncultured Eubacteriales bacterium, assembly GCA_900316385.1. GTDB lineage: Bacteria > Bacillota > Clostridia > Oscillospirales > Acutalibacteraceae > Ruminococcoides. The sequence goes on from ONCP01000007.1 coordinate 31,193, forward strand.
ACGGCGCGGTCGATTTTTGGCGCGCTTGTAAGAGGGAAGGGATAAAGCCGATCATCGGCTGTGAGGTCTACGTCGCGGAGCGCTCGCGCTTTGACAAGGATTCCTCACTCGACAGAAAGTATTACCATATGATTCTGCTGTGCGAGAACAACAAGGGCTACCAAAACCTCATCAAGCTTGTGTCGCTCGCGTTCACAGAGGGCTTTTATCTCAAACCGAGGATAGACGACGAGCTGCTCGAAAGGTATCACGAGGGTCTTATCTGCCTTTCCGCGTGTATCGCGGGCGAGATACCTCAGCTTCTTTTGCGCTCGGATTATAACGGCGCGAAGAAAAAGGCGGAGTATTATCAAAGGCTGTTCGGTAAAGACAACTTCTTCATCGAGCTTCAGAACCACGGGCTTGACGAGCAGAAGCGCACCAATCCCGACCTTATCCGTATCGCGCGCGAGCTTGGCGCTCCGCTCGTCGTCACCAACGACGCGCACTACATCGGCAGGGACGACGCGAGGATTCACAGTATTCTTCTGTGTATACAGACCAACAAGACCGTCAATGACGACGACAGGATGGAGTTCGGCTCCGACGAGTTCTACCTCAAAAGCGAGGAAGAAATGCGCGCGCTGTTCCCCGAGCTTCCCGAGGCGTTCGACAATACCTCGCTCATAGCCGAGCGGTGCAACGTGGAGTTCGTGTTCGGCGAAAGAAAGCTTCCGCGCTATCCGCTGCCCGACGGCGTAGATCATTTTGAATATTTTAAAAACGAGTGTTACAAGGGGCTTTATCGTCATTACGGCGAGAGCCCCGACCAAAGCGTGATCGACCGTCTTGAGTACGAGCTCGAGACCGTCAGACGTATGGGCTTTATAGATTATTACCTGATCGTCAACGACTACGTTCAGTTCGCCAAGCGCTCGGGTATCCCCGTCGGACCGGGCAGAGGCTCGGGCGCGGGCTCCTTGTGCGCTTATTGTATCGGTATCACCGACGTTGACCCCATTAAATACGACCTTCTGTTTGAGCGTTTTCTCAATCCCGAGAGGGTCAGTATGCCCGATTTTGATATAGATTTTCACACCGTCGGCAGGGCGCGTGTGATCGAATATGTTATAGACAAGTACGGCGCCGACCACGTCGCCCAGATAATCGCCTTCGGTACGATGGCGGCGCGCGGCTCGATACGCGACGTCGGACGCGCTCTCGCGGTCCCTTACGGCTCGGTAGACAGGATCGCCAAGCTCGTTCCCATGGAGCTTAATATGACGATCGAAAAGGCTCTCGCGCTTTCTCCCGAGCTCAAGCAGCTTTACGATACCGACCCCGACACAAAGAACATCGTTGATATAGCGCTCAGGATCGAGGGAATGCCCCGCCACGCGACTATGCACGCCGCGGGCGTCGTTATCACCGACAGACCTGTTTCGGATTATGTTCCGCTTTCCTCGAACGACGGCAATACCGTGACCCAGTTCACTATGACTACGCTTGAGGAGCTGGGTCTGCTCAAAATGGACTTCCTCGGACTGCGGAATCTGAATATCATCGACGACGCTCAGAAGCTGATCAGGCTCAGACAGCCCGATTTTGACATCGGCTCGGTCTCCGACAGCGACCCCGCGGTTTACAGAATGATGAGCGCGGGGAGCAGCGAGGGCGTTTTCCAGTTTGAATCGCAGGGTATGAGGAACGTCCTGACTCAGCTCAAGCCCGAGCATTTTGAGGATCTGATCGCGGTCATCTCGCTTTACCGCCCGGGTCCGATGGACAGTATTCCGACTTACATCGAGCGCAGGCATAATCCCTCTAAAATACGTTATAAGCATCCGCTCCTCGAGGATATCCTCAAGGTCACCTACGGCTGTATCGTTTATCAGGAGCAGGTAATGCAGATACTTAGAAGGCTAGCGGGCTACTCGCTCGGGCGCGCCGATATCGTCAGGCGAGCGATGAGCAAGAAAAAACGCGACGTTATGGAGCGTGAGCGCGAGATATTCATTATGGGTCTGCGCGACGACGACGGAAAAGTGGTCGTCGAGGGCTGTCTCAGACGCGGCGTAGACAGGGCTACCGCCGTCTCCATCTACGACGAGATGGAAAGCTTCGCGTCCTACGCCTTCAACAAATCCCACGCCACCGCCTACGCTAAAATCTCTTACCAGACCGCCTATCTCAAATGCCATTATCCGCGCGAGTATATGGCGGCGCTGATGTCGAGCGTGCTCGACCGTCAGAACAAGCTCGCGGTCTATATCGCCGAGTGTCACAGCCTCGGGATCCGCGTGCTTCCGCCCGACGTGAACACCAGCCTTTACGGGTTCTCGGTTTCGGGCAGGGATATCCGCTACGGGCTTCTCGCGGTCAAAAACCTCGGCAGACCGTTTATAGACACGATCATCTCAAAGCGCGCGCTCGGGGAGTACACCTCGTTTTACGACTTCTGCAAGCGCGTGTACGGCCCGTCGATGAACTCACGGGCTATTGAGAGCCTTATCAAGTGCGGTGCGCTCGACACGCTGGGGCTTAACAGGCGTCAAATGCTCCTTATGGTGCGCGACGTGCTCTCCGACCTTGAGTTTGAGAACAGGAAGAACGTCCGCGGTCAGCTCTCGTTTTTCGATATGGGAGGGGAGAGCGCCGTTTCAGCCGAGCCCGAGGTTCCCAAGGTGCCCGAGTTTTCGCGCGAGGAGCTGCTTTTTATGGAAAACGAGGTCGCGGGAATGTATCTCAGCGGCCATCCGATCGACGAGTTCGAGGATTATATCAGGTCTGTGAAATGCGATCTGATCGGCGATATCATCAACCGCGAGGACGAGCGCTACAAGGACAGGGACAGCGTGCGGCTTGTCGCGATCGTCTCAAAGGTCAAAAATCAGATCACAAAGAACAGCCAGATGATGGCGTTTGTTACTGTCGAGGACAGATACGGCTTGATCGAGGTTATAGTTTTCCCGAATGTCTACGCCAAATGCGGCGGCTTGCTCTCGCAGGGAGCCGTTGTTGAGATATTCGGAACGGTCTCGCTCAGAGAGGACGAGGAGCCAAAGATACTCGCGGGCGAGATACGCCCCGTGGACAGGCATTCGGCTGCTCAGCCCCAGCCCAAGCCCGAGAAGCGCTCAAAGCCGCCAAAGCTTTACATCAGGCTGGATAACCTTGACGGAGAGAAATATAAAAAGGCTTATCAGATCATCGATATTTTTGAGGGAAGAACGCCCGTCGTGTTCTATCTTACCGACACAAAAAAGTCGTTCATCGCTCCCGACAAGCTCTGGGTCAGCCTCAACGACGTGATGATAAACGAGCTAAAACGCCGTCTCGGAGACGAGAATGTCGTGGTAAAGTGAGAGTTTTTTGATAAAATCTTGTAAATTCTTAATTTTATTTGACAATATATCGCTGTTAGTGTTAAAATATGCAGTGTTAGTTTAAAAATATTTCAAAAATACATAAAGGGTGATTTTATGAAAGGTTTAATGATCGGTAACGAGGCTGTCGCCCGCGGACTTTATGACGCGGGCTGCGCGGTGATCTCCAGCTACCCGGGAACTCCGAGTACCGAGATAACCGAGTGCTTCGCGAAATTCGACGACGCCTACTGCGAGTGGGCGCCGAATGAAAAGGTCGCCACGGAATCCGCCTTCGGAGCTTCGCTCCGCGGCAAGCGTTCCTCGTGCTGTATGAAGCACGTCGGACTCAACGTAGCCGCCGATCCTCTGTTCACTATGTCCTACACGGGCGTAAACGGAGGTATGGTCATCTGCGTCGCGGACGACCCCGGAATGCACTCCTCTCAGAATGAGCAGGATTCCCGTCATTACGCGATCGCGTCCAAGATTCCGATGCTCGAGCCCTCGGATTCTCAGGAGGCTTACGACTTCGCTCGTATCGCTTTTGAGATCTCGGAGGAATTTGACACTCCCGTCCTGCTCAAGATGTGCACGCGCGTCGCTCATTCCCAGAGCATTGTGGAAACACGCGAGCGTGTTGCGGACGCGGTAAAGCCCTATGAAAAGAATCCTCAGAAGTACATTATGGCTCCCGCCAACGCGATCCGCCGTCATCCCTTCGTAGAGGAAAGAACAAGAAAGCTCGTCGAGTACGGCGAGACCTCTCCGCTCAACCGCGTTGAGTACGGCGACAGCACGCGCGATTTCGGTATCATCACCTCGTCAACCTCTTATCAGTATATCAAGGAGGTTTTCGGCAATACCGTTTCCGTTCTCAAGCTCGGTCTTGTTAATCCGCTTCCCGTTGAGATAATCAGGGATTTCGCCTCTAAGGTGAACAAGCTCTATGTTGTTGAGGAGCTTGACCCGATCATAGAAACTCACTGCCGCAACCTCGGACTTGAGGTAACGGGCAAGGATATGTTCTCGATCACGGGCGAGTTCTCGCAGAAAACGATCGCCAAGGCGTTCGGCGTTGAGGACAAATACAGCGTAAAGCTCGAGGAGACTATCCCCGTCAGACCGCCTATGATGTGCGCGGGCTGTCCGCACAGAGGTATGTTCTATGTGCTTTCCAATAATAAGCTGACCGTCCTCGGCGACATCGGCTGTTACACGCTCGGCTCAGCCGCTCCGCTCAACGCGCTCGATATGACGCTCTGTATGGGCGCCTCGGTCTCGGGCATTCACGGCTACAACGTCGCGGGCGGAAAGGATACCGAGAACAAGACCGTCTGCGTTATCGGCGACTCGACCTTTATCCATTCGGGCGTCACGGGTCTTATAAATATCGCGTATAATCAGTCAAATTCGACTGTTATCATTCTTGATAACTCCATCACGGGTATGACGGGTCACCAGCAGAACCCCACCACGGGTTACTCGATCAAGGGCGACCCCGCAGGCAAGGTGAGCCTTGAAAAGCTCTGCGAGTCCATCGGTATCAACAGCGTAAGGGTCGTTGATCCGTACGATCTCGAGGAATGCGAGAGAGTCGTTAAGGAGGAGATCGCCAAGGAAGAGCCCTCCGTTATCATTTCCCGCCGTCCCTGCGTGCTTCTCAAGTACGTAAAGCCCAAGAAGCCGCTTTGGGTCGATCCCGACAAGTGCAGGGGCTGTAAGCGCTGTATGAAGTTCGGCTGCCCCGCGATAAGCTTCAGAGACGGTCACGCCGTTATCGACCCGACGCTTTGCGTGGGCTGCGGCGTATGCGCTCAGCTTTGTCCGTTTGACGCTTTTGAAAGTGAGGGAGAATAATGGAAACTAAAAATGTAATGATCGTCGGCGTAGGCGGTCAGGGCTCGCTGCTCGCGAGCAAGCTGCTCGGACGACTTCTCGTTGACGAGGGCTATGACGTAAAGGTAAGCGAGGTGCACGGAATGAGCCAGCGCGGCGGCTCCGTCGTTACCTATGTCCGCTTCGGCGACAGAGTGTATTCTCCCGTTATCGAGGACGGAGAGGCTGATTTTATCATTTCCTTTGAAAAGCTCGAGGCTGCGCGTTACGTTGACAAGCTCAAAAAGGACGGTACGGTCATCGTGAACACTCAGCAGATCGACCCTATGCCCGTTATCATCGGCGCTCAGACATATCCCGAGACCGTTCTCGACAGTATGAGGGAGAAGGGCGTCAACGTTGACGCTATCGACGCGCTCGACCTCGCCGTAAGGGCAGGCAGTGCCAAGGCGTGCAACATCGTGCTGATGGGCAGGCTCGCTAAGTACTTCGGCATTTCCGCGGAAAAGTGGGAGGCGGCGATCAAAAATACGGTCAAGCCTCAGTTCGTTGAAATGAATATCAAAGCTTTTGAGCTCGGCTATAATAAAGCTGATAATTGATCAACAAAGGATCAAGTTTAGTAAAATAATAAAAAAGGAGATGATTCCGTTGGGACAGTATTTCCAGAAGGAATTTGAAACAATGCCTGTTGAGCAGATCAGGGAGCTCCAGAGCGAAAAGCTCGTCAAACAGGTAAAGCACGTTTACGATAACGTCAAATATTATCGTGATCTTATGGACGAAAAGGGCGTAAAGCCCGAGGATATCAAGGGTATTGATGATCTTCACAAGCTTCCCTTTATCTCTAAGGAGGATCTCAGAAAGTCATATCCCTACGGAATGCTCGCGACCGACCTCAAAAACTGTGTCCGTATCCACTCGACCTCGGGCACAACGGGCAAGAGAGTTATCGCGTATTATACTCAGAAGGATGTAGATATGTGGGACGAGTGCTGTGCCAGAGCGCTCACCGCGGCAGGCGCAGGCGACGAGGATATCGTTCAGGTAGCCTACGGCTTCGGTCTTTTCACGGGCGGCGCGGGTCTCAACGGCGGCTCCCACAAGCTCGGCTCGCTGACGCTTCCGATGTCCAGCGGAAACACCGACCGTCAGATCCAGTTTATGATGGATCTGAAATCAACCGTTATTTGCTGTACCCCTTCCTACGCCGCTTACATAGGCGAGGTCCTTGCCGAAAAGGGCTACAAGCCCGAGGATAACCACCTCAAGGCAGGTATCTTCGGCGCAGAGGCGTGGACTGAGGAAATGCGCCGCGATATCGAAAACAAGCTCGGTATCAAGGCTTACGATATCTACGGACTGACAGAGATCTCGGGTCCGGGCGTCGCGTTTGAGTGCGAGTCTCAGACGGGTATGCACATCAACGAGGATCATTTCGTTGCCGAGATCATCAACCCCGAAACGGGCGAGGTGCTTCCCGAGGGTGAGAAGGGCGAGCTCGTGTTCACGGCTCTGGACAAAGAGGCGTTCCCGATGCTCCGTTACAGAACGCGCGATATCTGCGTGCTCACCAGAGAAAAGTGCTCCTGCGGCAGAACCTTCATCAAGATGTGCAAGCCGATGGGCAGATCGGACGATATGATGATCATCAAGGGCGTCAACGTATTCCCGAGCCAGATCGAGGCGGTGCTCCTCAACGAGGGCTACGCTCCGAATTACCAGATCGTCGTTGACCGCGTGAATAATTCCGATACTCTCGACGTATATGTAGAGATGAAGGACAGTGACTTCTCCGATAAGATCAAGGATATGACGCGCAAGGAGAAAGAGCTTTCGGGCGCGATCAAGACAATGCTCGGCATCAAGCCGATCGTTCACCTCGTAGCTCCCAAGTCTATCGCCAGAAGCGAGGGCAAGGCTGTCAGAGTTATCGACAAGCGTAAGAGATTAGGTATCACAATATAAGGAGGCGCAGTTATGGCTATCAGACAGTTATCGATTTTTGTAGAAAACAGACCGGGCACGCTCGCCGACGTTACCGACGCTATCGCCGACGCTCAGATCGATATCAGAGCGATGAGTATGGCGGACACTCAGCAGTTCGGGCTTATCAGAATGATCGTTGACGACGTCGAGACCGCGAAACAGAAGCTCATCGACCGCAACCTTTTTGTCAAGATCACCGAGGTCGTGGGCGTAGCCGTAAGCGACGAGCCGGGCGGACTTGCGAGAGCGGTCAGGATCATCGCCGACGCGGGAATCAACGTTGATTACCTGTACGCGTTCATTTCCGTTTCAAAGAAAAACGCCTACGTTGTTATCAGAGTTGACGACAACTCAGCCGCCGAGAAGCTTCTCGCGGAAAACGGCTTTACGCTTGTTACGGAAGCCGACATCAGTTCTCTGTAAAATATCTCAATAACACATAAAACAGATAATGGTCGCTGTCTTTTTTGGCTGCGGCCGTTATCTGCTTCAACGGCGAAAATGACCGCGTTTATCTGAACCGCGGCGCTTTATATACATATTTTTATTTTTGTAAGTCAAAAAAAGTCAAATTTCACTTGATTTTTCCGTAATATGCGCTATAATATAATTAGCACTCGGGATAAAAGAGTGCTAAACTTATGTTATCACTATTAAGGAGGAGTTATATATGACTATCAAACCCTTACTCGACAGAGTTGTTTTGAAGGTCGAGCAGGCAGAGGAGAAAACCGCGGGCGGTCTTATCCTCACATCTTCGGCTCAGGAGAAGCCCCAGTTCGCGACTGTTGTAGCGGTCGGTCCCGGCGGAGTTGTCGACGGAGAGAAGGTAGAGATGTACTTAAGCGTGGGCGATAAGGTCATCGCTTCCAAGTACGCCGGCACAGATGTAAAAATCGACGGCGAGGAGTTCACCATCGTTCGTCAGTCCGACATTCTCGCGACGGTAGAATAATCAGCAGGGCTTTCCGATTTTCGGAAATATCAGCAACTAATTGGAGGTAATATTTATGGCTAAACAGATTGCATACGGCGAGGACGCCAGAAAGGCTTTGAAGAGCGGTATCGACCAGCTCGCCGACACAGTAAAGATCACACTCGGACCCAAGGGCAGAAACGTTGTGCTTGACAAGAAGTACGGCGCTCCGCTTATCACTAACGACGGCGTAACCATCGCCAAGGAGATCGAGCTTGACGATCCGTTTGAGAATATGGGCGCTCAGCTCGTTAAAGAGGTTAGCATCAAGACTAACGACGTCGCCGGCGACGGCACGACTACCGCTACACTTCTCGCTCAGGCTCTCATCACAGAGGGTATGAAGAACGTTACGGCAGGCGCTAACCCGATGATCCTCAAGAAGGGTATCTCGGGAGCCGTTGACACCGCCGTTGAGGCTCTCAAGGAGAACAGCAAGCAGATTCAGGGCACAGAGGATATCGCCCGTGTAGCTACCGTTTCGTCCGCTGACGAGACGATCGGCAAGCTTATTGCCGAGGCTATGGATAAGGTAAGCACCGACGGCGTTATCACCGTTGAGGAGAGCAAGACCGCCGAGACATACAGCGAGGTCGTCGAGGGTATGATGTTTGACAGAGGCTACATCGCTCCCTATATGGTAACAGATACCGAGAAGATGGTCGCGGAGCTCGACAATCCTCTCATTCTCATTACAGACAAGAAGATCAGCTCCATTCAGGAGCTTCTCCCGATCCTCGAGCCCGTAGCTCAGGGCGGCAGAAAGCTTCTCATCATCGCCGAGGACGTTGAGGGCGACGCTCTCACGAACCTCGTATTGAACAAGCTTCGCGGCACTCTCAACAGCGTCGCTGTCAAGGCTCCCGGCTTTGGCGACAGACGCAAGGAGATGCTTCAGGATATCGCCGTTCTCACAGGCGGCACGGTCATCACCTCCGAGCTCGGTCTTGAGCTCAAGGACGTAACGCTTGACCAGCTCGGCACAGCTCGTCAGGTCAAGGTAGACAAGGAGAACACGATCATCGTTGACGGCGCGGGCGATCAGGACGCTATCAAGGCCCGCGTAGGTCAGATCCGTTCTCAGATCGAGACCACTACATCCGATTTCGACCGCGAAAAGCTTCAGGAGCGTCTTGCCAAGCTCGCGGGCGGTGTTGCCGTTATCAAGGTCGGCGCTGCTACCGAGATTGAGATGAAGGAGAAGAAGCTCCGCATCGAGGACGCTCTCGCGGCTACTAAGGCCGCCGTTGAGGAAGGCATCGTAGCAGGCGGCGGTATCGCTCTTATGAACGCCATTCCCGCTGTCGAAAAGTATACGGAGTCGCTTTCGGGCGACGAAAAGACGGGCGCTCAGATCGTTCTTAAGGCGCTTGAGGCTCCGCTTCGTCAGATCGCTTCCAACGCGGGTCTCGAGGGCTCCGTTATCGTTGAGAATATCAAGAAGGCCGATAAGCTCGGCTACGGCTATAACGCTCTCACTGAGGAATACGGCGATATGATGGAACAGGGTATCGTTGACCCGACAAAGGTCACAAGAAGCGCTATTCAGAACGCTTCCTCCGTCGCTTCAATGGTGCTCACCACCGAAAGCCTCGTAACGGATATCAAGGAGCCTGCTCCCGCGGCCGCTCCCGCACCCGATATGGGCGGTATGTACTGATAAAAATAACAAACAGCTCCGACCTCGGTCGGAGCTGATTTTTTTTGCGTAGCGCTCAATGCGCCTGTGATATATCAAAATTCAGTCTTTACGTCTCTCATAAAGAGCTTTGAGAGCTCGTCCTGTATCTCTTTTCCGTTGAAGAGCACGTTGTAAACGCCCGTCACGATAGGAACCTCAACGCCGTGATCGTCGGCGAGCTTCTTTAAAGCCTTGGAGGTCATAACGCCCTCGGCGAGCTTGTCAAATTTAACGCCCTTCGCGAGGTCCTCGCCGTATCTTCTGTTATGGCTCCAGGGGGAGAAGAGGGTAGCCTCGTAATCTCCGAGGTGGCAAAGTCCGTAGGCGCTGATCTCGTTGCCTCCGCAAGCCTTGATAAGCCTGCCGATCTCGCGTGTTCCTCTGGACATCAGCGCGCCCTTGAGGCTCGTCATATGCAGTCCGTCAAGGAAGCCCGCGGCGATACCGACAACGTTCTTGGCGGCGGCGCCGATCTCGGAGCCGATGAGGTCTGTGCCTATGTAGAAGCGGATAAGATCGGAGCTGAACTGCGCGACGAGCTTCTTTTTGACCTCCTCGTTTTTACTGTCGATGACCATACAGTTGGGGATACCCTTGACGTAATCCTGCGGATGGCCCGGTCCGACCCAGACGGCGATCGGGGTTTTGCTTTCGTCAACAAATTCTCCGACTACCTCGCTGAGCCTTTTGCCCGTGTCAGCCTCGACGCCCTTCATACAGAGCACGATGATCTTTCCGTCAAGGTCAAACTCGGATATCTCCTTCATATACGAGCGCAGATGCTGGGAGGAGATCGAAATAACGATGACCTCGGCGCGGTTGACCGCGTATTCAAGGTCTGAGGTCACTTCAATGCTCTCGGGGAAGGTGAGGTAATCGTTCTTGTGCTTGTAATAAAGCGAGAGAAAATCGGGAGCGGTCTCTATACCTCTGGAAACCACCTCGTTGCCGATTTTGTCAAGATACCACGCGATACAGCTGCCCCAGCGTCCCGTGCCTAATACCGATATTTTCATAGTTATCAGTCCTTAACAAATTCATATAGATATAAATATCCCGCCTGAGCGAAAGCGATACTGAATAACCTGCCTACTAAAGGACAGGTGGGCGCCGCCTTTTTACTTTAGTACTCCCAGCGTTCCCGAAAGGGAGAGGTCTGCACACCATAAAAAGAGAAAAGCTCCCGATTTAAGAGTTGTAGGGTTATTTTAATCGCATACACGCGTCAGGCAGGACAGTGTCAAATTTAATAGAACATTTCGTCAAAACGCTCGTCAAAAAGCTTTGTCAGACGTCGTTTGAGCTCATAATCCTCAAGCTCGGCAAGTCTTGCTTCGCCGTCCTCCTCAAGCTCCTCAAGGATGAGGTAATCGCCTCTGTCGTAAAGCATTTCCTCCTTGGTCTCAAAAACAGGGAGAAGTGCGAAATAGCGCGAGTCGTTTTCTTCGATAATGTCAAGTATCTCAAAGCTTCGTTCCCGATCGTCCTCGTCAAGCAGGGTGATCAGATCGGGAGTATAGTCATCTTTCATAATCCCAACCAACTTTCTAATATAATTTTACAACAGGATCACATAAACGTCAAGAAAAAAATAAATTTATTTGTCTAAATTTTATAACAAATGTTACCTTGTGTATTTTCACTAATTTTTCGGCGAAAAATAGGTGTTTGGCGCGGTTTTTCGGTGTCGAAAAAACACGTTTTTTGAAATTCTATGTAAATTTTGCATAAAATTATTATTTTTTTAAAAAAAACTGTTGACATTTGATAATTTCGTGTTATAATATAGTCAAGCTAAACGAAGAGAGAAAGTTTTGATTACTCCATAAAATTACCTAGAAAGCCGACGGTTTCCACCGTCGGTCTTTTCGTTATGATAATATTGTAATAAGAATTACGAAAAATTCTCTTGAAAAATTTAATAATTTGAGCTATAATCTGTTAGAATATTTTTTAGATATAAAATGGAATAAATGTGTATTCCGGAGGATTATATGTTACTGCCTTTCGAGGAGCTCCCAAAGGAGTTCCAAAACGACGCTGTAAAAAAATACTATGATATCTTAAAAAATAAAAAAAGCAGTCTTATCGCGAAAAGAGCCCTTGATATAATTGTATGCATTTTTCTTCTGATTTTTCTTATTTTGCCGATAATTATTCTGGCTCTGCTCGTCAAGTTCACCTCGCGCGGTCCGATTTTGTACAAGCAGGTGAGGGTGACTACCTACAACCGTGAGTTTTCGATCTACAAATTCCGCACGATGGTGGTCGACGCGGACAAGATCGGCACGCTTGTCACCTCGGCAGGCGACCCGAGGATCACGGGGATCGGCAGATTCCTCAGAAAATACCGTCTTGACGAGATACCTCAGATTTTTAACGTGCTCAAGGGCGATATGAGCATTGTCGGAACACGTCCCGAGGTGCCGCGATATGTCAAGAATTATTCTCAGCAGATGTACGCCACGCTCCTTATGCCCGCGGGCATTACAAGTCTTGCGAGTATCAAGTTCAAGAACGAGGACAGAATGCTTGAGCTGAGCAAAAACGTTGACGAAGATTATGTGAGCATAATCCTGCCGAAAAAGATGCACTATAATCTGCTTTATATCAAGACCTTTAATTTCAGGACCGATTTGTATTTGATGTTCAAAACCATCAGCGAGGTTCTTTTCCACTGATTCTTCAGATATATTTTTACAGGAGGTGAAAAAATGGGTTTTAAAGCTAAGCTCCGCGATCCGTCGTATTTCAGGGTCTGCTATCTTATCGTCCTATTTTTCACCAACCTTTCTTTTATACAGATTCCTGCCTACATCCTTCTCGTCCCGATGTTTATCTGGGGCGTAAAGCTCGTTATTTTCAAGATTCGCAAGCAGGAATGCCTTGACCGAATGCGTTTCTCCTTTTGGCTTCTCGCCTTTATGGGGCTCAACGTCATCACGATGTTCATCAACCTGTCCTTCGGTATTTTTTATACCTTCCTTATGCTCCTTCACGCGAGCATATGCTTCTTCATCTTTTACGGAATACATACCGAGACCGACATCAACCCCAAGGCGGAGCTTTACAAGGTTTGCAAGTTTATAATCTACGCTACGACTGTCGCCGCCGCGATCGGCTTTACGCTGATGATGTTCAGGGTCAAGTTTGAGATCGGCTGGAAAAACATTTTCCTTATCAAGTTCATCATCTTTGAGAACCGTTTTACCGGCGTTTATATGAACCCGAATATGCTCGGCTTTATCTCCGTCGTGTCGATCGTGTGCTGTCATATTATGAACAAGCACGATTTCCTCGTGCAGGCGAAAAGACCGCGTATCAGCAGGATATGGACGGCGCTGTGCCTGAGCGGAAATGTTTTCTCGCTTATGCTGTGCGATTCCAACGCCTCGTTCGTTCTCTTTGTATGCTATGTCATATTTACGATCGTGTTCTACTTCTTCTCAAAGCCCGCGAGGATGGGGTGGAAGCAGATCATTCTCAAATCGATCGCGCTTATGCTCGCGGTCGTGTATATCGTCGGCGCGGCGTACCTGACAAGGCTCGTCACCCAGAAAACCTTCTCGTCTCTGATTTCTCCGGGAGCGTCTACCTCCGAGGAAGCGATCGAAAACAAGGAGGAGATCACGTTTGAGCACGCGAACTCAAACCTTGACAGCGGCCGTATCAAGCTGATCAAGGAGAGCATAGGTCTGTTCAAGATCTCGCCCTTCTTCGGAATCGGCAGCGGCAACATCATTTATTTCAGTCAGAAGTATCTCAGCGGCGTGCTCGACTTCAACTATCACAACCACGATCTTCACAACGGCTACCTGACGCTGCTTGTCTCAACGGGAATAATGGGCTTTCTGTTGTTCGCGATATTCGGCTTCCGCTTCGGCAAGCATACGATATCTAACCTTTTCAAACGTCAGAAGGCGGATTCTCAGGATATTCTACCGTGCCTGTTCGCGTTCTGTTGCGGATATCTTGTGTATTCGCTGTTCGAAAAGGCTCTGTTGTTCGACATAAGCTTTATGGTTATGTGGTTCTGGTATATGATCGGAATGACGGGCGTATATCTCAACAAATATGAGCCGATGGAGAGCACCTACTACAATTCTTCACGTCACCGCATACCGAAGCATATGATTTAATTATTCTAATTTGCGCTATATCAAATCCGATAGTGTTTCACGACTTTGTATTAGTTGAAAGTTATCGGATTTGATAAAAGCAATGCTTTGAATGTACCATAGAGTGATCTGCGGTACATTATTTCTTTATTATCAACCATAATAAAACAGGGTGATAATTATGAAATTATTTTTAAAACGTGATATTTCCTCTTTCGACAGCCTTTTTACCGTGCTTGACGACAAATGCTCGGAAAAGTACTATGTCAGGCGCGTCAAAAATAACGTCGAGCTGCGCGACCTGCGCGACAAAACGCTGCTCAAGATCCGTTCTCTGCCTTTTCCCGCGCTGAGAGCTTATTCGATGAGCACCGCCAAGCGTTCCGCGAAGCTTATGATCAACCCAAAGTCGCGTTGTTATTATTACGGGCTTTCGTGGCATATCAGAGGCGATATCCTCACCAAAAGCTTTGATATCATCGACGCGGACAATTCCCTTGTCGCCACTCACTGCAAGCGCTTTTGCGACTCGGGCGACGGCTTTGAGCTCAATATAGAGAACGAGGCGGCGGAGTTGTTCTGTATCGGTACCGCCGTCTGCGTCAATCTCGGCGTAACGGCCGACAAGCGAATATTGCAAACAGTCTGAAAATACTGGAGGTCATTATGGATAAATTACTTGAAATCTTAACCGAAAACAGCAGCTTTACCACCAAGGAGCTTGCCCTTATGCTCGGCGAGCCCGAGGATTACATCGCGGCTCAGATCAAGGAGTACGAGCAGACGGGCGTGATCAAGGGCTATCAGGCGATCGTCGATTTTGACAAGGTGCCCGATTCGGGCGTTACGGCGATCATCGAGCTCAAGGTCACTCCCAAGAAGGAGACAGGCTTTGACGAGATCGCCTCCAAGATAATGGCGTTCGAGGAGGTCTCCTCGATGTACCTTATGGCAGGCTCGTTCGACTTCGCGTTGTTCGTTAACGGCAAGACCATGCAGGACGTCGCGTCCTTCGTCGCCAGAAAGATATCCTGCGTCGACGGCGTTATCGCCTCGGCCACTCACTTTATGCTCAAGACATATAAAATCGGCGGAGTTTCGCTTGTTGACGACGAATGCTCCGACGGAAGGGGTATGGTTCTGTGATAGATTATCAGAATTACATCAACGATAAAATAAAAAGCGTAAAGCCGTCGGGTATCAGAAAATTCTTTGATATCGCCGTCGAGATGGACAACGTTATCTCGCTTTCGATCGGCGAGCCCGACTTCCAGACTCCGTGGCATATACGCGAGGCGGGTATCAGCTCGCTTGAAAGAGGCAAGACATGGTATTCCCCGAACCGCGGCTTTATTGAGCTAAGACGCGAGATAGGTAATTATTATTTTCGCCGCTTCAATCTGAGCTACGACCCCGATACTCAGATACTTGTGACCGTCGGAGGCAGCGAGGGCATCGACCTTGTGTTCAGAACACTTGTCAACCGCGGCGACGAGGTACTGATCCCCGAACCGTCGTTCGTGTGTTACAATCCGCTCACGGTAATGGCGGGCGGCGTTCCCGTTACGATCGAGACCAAGGCGGAGAACAACTTCCGTCTTATGCCCGAGGAGCTTGAGAACGCCATAACCGACAAGACCAAGCTGCTCGTTCTGCCTTTTCCGAACAATCCCACGGGCGCTATCATGGAGCGCTCCGACCTTGAAAAGATCGCCGAGATCATCAAAAAACACGACCTCATCGTGCTTTCCGACGAGATTTACGGCGAGCTTACATACGGCGGCAAAAAGCACGTTTCGATCGCCGAGATCGACGGAATGAAGGAACGCACCCTGATCGTCAGCGGCTTTTCGAAGGCTTACGCTATGACAGGCTGGAGGCTCGGATACATTCTCGGTCCCGCCGAGGTCGTCTCTCAGATCACAAAGCTTCATCAGTACGGAATTATGTCCTCGCCGACGACCGCTCAGTACGCGGCGATCGAGGCGCTGAGAAACGGCGACGACGACGTTGCCGAAATGCGCAAGGACTATGACCTTCGAAGAAGGCTCATCGTAGGCAAGCTCAACGAGATCGGGCTTGACTGCTTTGAACCTCTCGGGGCTTTCTACACCTTCCCGTGCATAAAATCAACAGGTCTTTCAAGCGACGAGTTCGCCACAAGGCTCGTCAAGGAAAAGCGTATCGCCGTAGTTCCGGGCAACGCCTTCGGCGAGTCGGGCGAGGGCTATGTGCGTATTTCCTATGCTCAGTCGCTGAAAAATATCAAAATCGCCCTGAAGCGGATCGAGGAATTTACAGAGGAGCTGAAAAATGAAGGTTAAGGCTCAGGCTCCCGCCAAGATCAATCTTTCTCTCGACGTTCTTCGCCGCCGACCCGACGGTTATCACGACGTCAGTATGGTTATGCAGGCGGTTAGCCTCTACGATTACGTCACCGTTGAGGATACCGACACTCGGGATATCGAGATCGTCTGCGACTACGAGGGCGTGCCCTGCAACGAGAAGAACATCGCTCATAAGGCGGCGAGAGAGTTTTTTAAATATACGAAAACCGAGAACACGGGCGTAAAAATCACGATCGAAAAGAATATCCCCACTCAGGCGGGTCTCGCGGGAGGCTCCGCTGACGGCGCCGCCGTGATATTCGCGCTAAACAAGCTGTTTTCCGCTCACCTCAAGGATAAGGAGATGTGCGAGATCGGCGAGAGGGTAGGAGCCGACGTTCCGTTCTGTATCGTCGGCGGCACCAAGTACGCCGTCGGGACAGGCACCGAGCTGAAAAAGTGCGCTTCAATGCCCGGGTGCGATATCGTCATCTGCAAGCCAGAGGTAAGCGTTTCCACCGCTGAGGCTTACGCGAGGATCGATTCCGCAAATCTCAGTCATCCCGAATTTACCGCCGAAATGCTTAAGGCTGTATACGCGCGCGATCTGTGGATGATCTCCGCCTGTCTGCTCAATGACTTTGATATCGCGCTCGATCTTGACGAGGTCAGGAACGTAAAACGCGTTATGCTCAAAAACAAGGCTCTGGGCGCGTGTATGACGGGTTCGGGCTCGGCTGTATTTTCTCTCTTTAAAAGTGAAAAAAAGGCTCAGGCGTGCGTAGAAGCCCTGAAAAAAGAATATAAGCACGTGTTCCTCTGCGAGCCGATAAAGGAAGGCTGCCGCGTTATTGAGGGCTGAGGCTTCTTCATAATTTTATCGATAATTTGTTTAAGATATAAAAACCTGCCAATACTTCGGTCAAACGAAGCAAGGCAGGTTTTTCTTATGAGAACATTATTCAGGTCATTTTGCGCGGCTGTGGCGCTTTGCGCGCTGTTTTCGATGATCCCGTTTTCCGCTCAGTGCAGGAATATCTCGAAGGAGGTTTTCAGGCTCCATATCCTTGCCGATTCCGACAGCAGGGAGGATCAGGCGCTCAAGCTCAAGGTGAGAGACCGTGTGCTTGAGTACACTCGGGCGCTTTATAAAACCAGCAAGAGCGTGAGCGACGCCGAGGCTCTGACGGAAAAGAGTCTGCAAAGTATAGCGAATGTCGCGAAAACAGAGGTGGAGAAAAACGGCTACGATTATCCCGTCAGGGCGGAGCTTCGCAGGATGTATTTTGACACGCGGTATTACGGCAGGGTGACAATGCCCTCGGGAATGTACGACGCGCTGAGAATAACGATAGGAAAGGGCGAGGGGCATAACTGGTGGTGCGTGATGTACCCGTCGCTTTGCGTCGGCGCTTCAACGGACTATAATTCCCTGAAAGAAAAAACCAATGAAAACGAATACAGTCTGATGACCGAGGACAAGTATGTGTTCAAATTCAGGCTGGTCGAATATTTTGAAAAAATTTGTTCATTTTTCTCTTAGACCTTTTTATGGGACACCCGTTGTGATATCATTATTGCATAATGCATTGCATAATGACTATCGGGGTGAGAAAATGCTTCAGTTCATTCTAGGTAAAAGCGGCAGCGGAAAAACGACCGCCGCCTTAAAAATACTCGGCGATCTGCGCAAAAAGGGCGACAAAAAGCTCCTTATGCTCGTGCCCGACCAGAACTCCTTTGAGACGGAAACAGCGTTTTTGAATCTTCTGGGAGCGGGTATGAGCCGCGACGTGCTTGTTTTCGGCTTTAACAGGCTTTGCGAATATGTTTTTGAAAACTCGGGAAAGCTTCCGCAAAATGTTATCGACGACGGCGTCCGAAAAATAATTATGAGCAAGGCGCTTGATGAGTGCGTCGATAATCTGAGCTTTTTCTCCTCGTCAAAGACCAGAAAATCCGTACTCGATCTTATGCTCCACTCTTTGAAGGAGTGGAAGAAAAACAATATTTCCGTGGAAATGATGGAGGCAGTCTCCGAAAACCTCGACAACGAAAGCCTCAAAAACAAGCTGATCGAGACCTCGCTGGTGCTTTCCGCTTATGACGCGCTTCTCAGCGAGACCTACATAGACCCGTTGGATAATCTCAAAAGGCTTGATCTGATTTTGGAGGACAGCGGATTTTTTGAGGATCACACGATCGTGGTTGATTCTTTTTCGGGCTTTACGCGCGCCCAGCTCGAGGTTATCTCTTCTCTTATGCGCCGCTGTAAGGATATGTACGTCACGCTCAATCTCGATGTTGAGCGAGCCGACCGCGAGCTTTTCGCGACTACCGAGAGAACGAGAAAGCAGATAAAACGTATCGCCTCAAAGCTCGGCGTCGGGATCAAACCCGATATCGTACTCGGCGAGGTTCTCAGAACCGAGAACGACGAGCTGAAATTTCTGGAAAAGCACGCGCTGACTTTAAACAGCGCTGTTTATGAACAAAAAACCGACAATATCGAGACCTTTATCGCCTCGGATATATATGCCGAAGCCGATTTCGCCGCCTCGACCGTCGCGCGGCTCATTTGCGACGAGGGTTATTCCTACAACGATATCGCCGTTGTCGCGCGCGACCTTTCCGCCTATAACGGTATTCTTGAGGAGGCGTTCGGGAAATATGATATCCCGTATTACCTGAGCTTTCCGCGCGATATTTTTACTCAGCCGCTTGCGAGGTTCATTTCCTCCGCGCTTGACTTTCTGATTTTCGGGTACGACAGGGAAGCTCTGCTCTCAATGCTGAAAAGCGGCGTGTCGGGGCTTTCACAGCTCGAGATTTCCGAGCTGGAGAATTATATGTTTGTGTGGAATATCGACCGCTCGCGACTGAAAAAGGAGTTTACGAACAATCCCTCGGGCTTCGGAGCTATGACCGAAAACGACGAGGCGGCGCTCCTGCGCGTCGAGAAAACCAGACAGCGTGTTATCGCTCCGCTGTTGAAGCTCGGCGAAAGCTCGGGCGGTACAGCGCTTGAGATCACGCGCGCTCTCTACGGACTTTTGTCCGATTTTGACGTTGAAGACTGTGTGAACAGGCTTTATGATAAGCTGAGCGGACAGGGGCTTTTATTTGAGGCAAATGAACAGATCAGGATCTACAACCTCATCATCGAAGCGTTCGACAAGCTTGTCGCCGCCGTCGGCGATAACAAGCTTACGCTCAAAAAGTATAAGGAATACCTTGATTATCTTATCTCGGATATTAAATTCAGCGATATTCCGCGCTATCAGGATCAGGTCGAGATCGGTTCCGCCGACAGGATTCGTCTGCTCGACAAAAAGGCGGTCATACTGATCGGAGCCGTTGACGGAGTTTTTCCGTCGATACCTAAGACATCGGGCGTTTTCACCGAGAATGAGCGCCGCATTCTGATAGACAACGATATACCTCTCACCGACACTCTTGAACAGCTCGCCGCGCACGAAAAGTATCTGGCTTACTGCGCGCTCACTTCTCCCGAAAATAAGCTGATCGTCAGCTGTTATACGGGAGATATGTCGGGCGGCACCTATCTTCCGTCCGTTATTCTCACAGAGCTCGCGCGGCTGTTCCCGAACAGGGTGAACCGCTCCTCGTATGATATTGATATGACAAAACGCCTGTACAGCGAGCGTCAGGCTTTCGATTATCTTGCCGAAAATTATCTTTCCGAGGCTCCCGAGGTCGGCGAGCTGAAGCGATATTTTGAGAGAGCCGAAGGCTTTTCCAACGACCTCAGCCGCATTGATTCCGCGCTGGAAAAAGCGCCGTTCAAAATCACAAACCGTCGGTTTTCCGAAAAGCTGTTCGGTACAAATATCAGGATCTCGGCTTCGCAGATCGAAAAATACAACCTCTGCGCCTTTCAGTATTTCTGCAATTACGGGCTGAGAGCGAAGGAAAGGCTTAGAGCCGAGATGGACCCGATACAGATCGGAACGGTCGTGCATTAC
The DNA here is from genome assembly GCA_900316385.1 of uncultured Eubacteriales bacterium. Lineage (GTDB taxonomy): Bacteria > Bacillota > Clostridia > Oscillospirales > Acutalibacteraceae > Ruminococcoides. Next base: position 51,453 of record ONCP01000007.1, read on the forward strand.
GCGCTCGAGGGCTTTCTCAGGGCTCACAACAAGTCGGAGCTCACAGCGCTTTCCGAGGGTCGGATCCGCGATTCAATAGATGAAATAATGCTCGCCTACGCCGAGGAAAATTTCGGCGGGCTAGCCGACAAGGACAACGCCTTTCTGCACCTTTTCGCACGCTTGAAGGAAAACGTCGTGCTTCTCGTCAAGCACCTGATCTTACAGCTCAGTCATTCGGATTTTGTTCCCGTGGACTTTGAGCTTGGGATCGGCGGAGAGATACCGAGCTACACGGTTGACCTCGCCGACGGGGGAAGCGTTTCCGTGAACGGCTTTATTGACCGCGTGGACGTTTGTCTGAAGAACGAGGACGAATATTATGTCAGAATAGTAGATTACAAAACAGGTAAAAAGACCTTTAACCTTTACGAGATACTTTACGGGATAAATATGCAGATGCTGATCTATCTCAGAGCGGTAGCGTGCAACGGGGAACGGTATTACGGCAAAAAGCTCACTCCCGCGGGTATCCTCTATATGCCCGCGTCAGCGCCGATCGTAAATGCCGACGGCAAGGACGCGGAGAAGGAGATCGGCAAAGGACTTATGATGAACGGCCTTATCCTCAAGGACGAGACTGTTCTGAAGCATATGGATAATTCAGGTGAATTTATAAAACTCAGCAAGAAAAACCTCAACGGCGAGTATTCCGACACGCTCGCCACAAGCTCTCAGTTTGACGATATTTTCAGGAGGATCGACGACGCGATACGCGAAATGGGAGAGAGCCTTCTTAGCGGCAGGGTAGAGGCGAGCCCGATAAAGGGCGTTGAGAACGGCTGCGCGTTCTGCCCCTACGACAGCGTGTGTCTGAGAAGCTACGGCGACAGCTACCGTTACGCCGAAAAGAAGAACGCGAAAGAGGTTTACGACGAGTTGAAGGGAGATGATACGAGTGAATAAAGTAAAATGGACTCAGGCTCAGCGCGACGCCATATCGGCGCGCGGCGGAGATGTGCTTGTTTCCGCGGCGGCAGGTTCGGGTAAAACCGCCGTCCTCGTTCAGCGTATCATCGAGGCGATCACCGATCCCGTCGCTCCCGTATCGATCGACCGAATGCTGATCGTCACCTTTACCAGAGCCGCTACGTTTGAAATGCGCCAAAGGCTCGAGAACGCGCTTGACGAGCTGTTGCGAAACGATCCGTACAATAAATATCTTCTGAATCAGAAACAGCTTCTTTACAGCGCCAGCATATTGACGATCGACGGCTTTTGCTCGGATTTTGTAAAGAGATATTTCTATAAGCTGGATATACAGCGCGATTTCAGGGTGCCCGACGACGGAGAAAAGGATATCCTGCGCGGAAAAGCGCTCGAGAACACTCTCGGCTTTTTCTATTCTCAGAGCGACAGCGGCTTTCTTGACCTTGTCTCTGCCGTGTGTACGCTCAAGAGCGACGATAACCTCAGAAAAAACATTATCTCGCTTTATAACTACACCAGAGCTTTTCCGTTTCCCGAGGTCTGGCTCGATGAAAAGCTCGGCTATTACGACGCCGACGGCGCGCCCTTTACCGAAACGCCGTTTTATAAATACATAATGAAGTTCAGCGAGGAGTGCCTGCTTTACTGTCTTGAGCTTTGCGACAATAATTTCAGATATATCGAGCTTGATACCTTTCTTCCCGAGGATAAGCTCGATAAGATCAGGGACACGATCCGCGACGATCATCTTTCGCTAGATGCGGTAAATTCCGCTGTTATGGAACGCGACTGGGACAGAGCGTACGAGCTTTTGCAGAGCTTCAAGCTCAAGACCTTTCCGCGTATCGTCGGCGCGGGCGACGACAGATACAAAGAGCTGATATTGGAAAACAGAAAGACCGTAAAATCGGAGATTGAAAAGGCAAAGGCTCTGATCTCCTGCCGCCTTTCCGACGTCCGCGATCAGACAGATCGGATGTATCGTCTTGTAAAAGCGCTTTTTGACTGCGTCAGACGCTTTGAAAGCGAGTACAACGCTATCAAGGCTGAAAAGAACCTGCTCGAGTTTTCGGATATCGAGCATCTCGCGATAAGGCTCCTTTGCGAGAATAAGGACGGAGAGCTTGTTTTCAGCGATATATCAAGGGAGATTTCAGACGGCTTTGACCTGATAATGGTCGATGAGTTTCAGGATATTAACGAGGCGCAGAGCCTGCTGTTCAGGGCGATCAGCCGCGACAAGGGCAACCTCTTTGTCGTCGGTGACGTTAAGCAGAGTATATACGGCTTTCGTCAGGCAAAACCCGAGATATTTATAGATTACAAAAACCGCTACGTTCGTTATGACCGCGAAAACCCTGCCTATCCCGCGAAAATAATTCTCGACAAGAATTTCAGAAGCCGTCTCGGGATAACGGAGGCGTGCAATTTCGTGTTCTCAACTCTGATGTCTCCCGAGCTGGGCGGACTTGAATATAACGACGAGGAACGGCTTGTCTGCGGCGCCGAATACAGGGAAAACGGCTTACCGAATATGGAGCTGACCCTTATCGACGGCGGCGAGGTGAACAAGGAGGAGGACGAAACCAAGATCGAGCTTGAGGCTAGGCACGTCGCCGAGAGGATATGGAACCTTGTTTATGAGGAGAAGATGACGGTCAGGGACGGCGATGGCGAGAGACCAGTGACCTTCGGCGATATCGCGATCCTGCTCAGAAGCGCGAAGGGCGACGCGCGCAGAGCCGTTATCTTCGCGGACGCTCTGAGAGAATACGGTATCCCCGTTGTATCGGAGCTTAAAAGCAACTTCTTCGAACAGAACGAGATCAAGGTGGTTCTCAATTGTCTGAGGATTATCGACAATCCCGTTCAGGATATTCCGCTTTTGTCGGTTATGTTCAGCCCGATGTTCGGCTTTAACGCCGACGAGCTCGCCGAGATACGCGCCGAACACAGGAATATGCCCTTATTTAACGCGATTAAGCTCAGCTCAAAGGCGAACGCAAAATGCGCTGCGCTGATCGATTTCATCGACTCGTCCCGTTCTTTGGCGGTAACAACGACGGTAGACAGGCTCATCGGCGCTGTGATCCGTTCCACGGGATTTTTGTCGGTGACAAAGGCGGTCAGCCGTTCCTGCGCGGATAACCTCTGTCTTTTGCAGGATTACGCGCGCCGATTCTCTGAGAACGGCTACAAAACGCTCACCGCGTTCGTCGGCTATATCGACAGGCTTACCGAACGCGGCACGATACTCAACGGCAGTGATTCTTCCTCGGGAGAGGCGCTCAACGCCGTAAGCGTAATGAGTATCCACGCGAGCAAGGGGCTTGAGTTCCCCGTGTGCTTCATCAGCTCCGTTTCTACTCAGTTCAATCTTGCCGATGTCAGGAACGATATGGTGCTCGACAGTATCGGCGGTATCGGTCTGAGATATCGTGAAGGTCTGATCAAGTACGATACTATCCAGCGAAAGGCTGTGTCGATGATGCTCAGGGATTCGCAGATCTCGGAGGAAATGCGTATTCTCTACGTCGCGCTCACCAGAGCAAAGGAGAGGCTGATCATCACTTCGACGGTTCCGAAGCCCGAGGAATACATAAAAAAGCTTGAAGCGAAAATCACCTCATACCCGATCTCGCCCTATGTCGTCAGGAACGCCCATTCCTTCTCCGACTGGCTGTTCACCTGCGCCGTAGTCAATCCTTCAACGAACCTCAGGAAGGATATCGAGCCCGATTTCACGAATTATAAGCCGACGGATAAGCCATGGGTCGTCACGATCGCTACAAGGCAAAGTGTAGAGGAAAACGAGCGCGAGACGCGCGCTGTCTCTGAAAAACCCGTTGTATCGGCGGTCGATCCGAGGTTTATGGAAAGCTTTTTGAAACGCGTATCGTTTGTCTACAAAAACAAACCGCTCGAAACGCTGCCGCAAAAGGTCAGCGCGTCCGAGCTGTCGCATAAGGATAATAATATTTTCGGAAAAATTCTGAGAAAACCCGCGTTCCTTGACGCGAAGGCTTCCTCGGGAGCCGAGGCGGGCACCGCCTTCCACACCTTTATGGAGCGCTGTGACCTTGCGTCGGCGCGAAAAGATGTCCTGACGGAAGCGCGCGGGTTGCGCGAAAAGGGCTTTTTGACCGAGCGTCAGTTCAGTCTGCTTGATTTTGACAAGCTGTCCGCCTTCCTTAACGGAGAGCTTATCGAAAGGATACTGAAAAGCGGAAAATTCGCTCGCGAATACACCTTTACCGTTAAAATAAACGCCTCGGACTATGACCCTGAGATTTCCAAAGATTTTTCCGACAGAAAAATCATTATGCAGGGCGCGGTCGATCTTGTGTTTGAGGAGGACGGCGAGCTAGTTGTTCTCGACTACAAGACCGACAGGGTAAAGGAAGCTCAAAAGCTCAGGGAGCTGTACCAAAAACAGCTTGACCTCTACAAGAAAGCCCTTGAGGAAACGACAGGCAAGCGTGTAAAGGAGACTGTGCTTTATTCGATATATCTTAATAAGAGAGCGTAAGAAACAGCTCTGCCGATAAAATCAGGCTGCCGTGTTCGCGGCAGCCTTCGTTTTTTGTTTATTCGGCGATATGGTCGCAGTAATCGCAGTATACCTTTCCGCTTTTTTTGTAGAAATTTCGGGGAAGATAGAACTGCTGAGGATCGTTTGTAATACATTTTGGGTTGGAGCATTTGTGAGCCTCGCTGACGATCGGGTCGGGAGTTTTGAATGAGAAGCTGTCCTCGGCTCTGAGCAGAAGCACTATAAGCGCCATTCTGCCGTACATTCCGTATTCCGCCTGCTTGAAATAGCACGCTCTGGGATCGTCGTCTACCTCGATGGCGATCTCATCGACCCTCGGCAGAGGATGAAGCACGATCAGATCGTCCTTGGCGTAGCTCAGCTTTTCTTTGTCAAGCACAAATACGCCCTTCTGGCTCTCGTATTCCTCCTCGCTTGAGAACCTTTCGCGCTGTATCCTCGTCATATAAAGCACGTCGAGGTCCTTTATCGCGTCCTTAAGGTTGTCGATCTCGGTGTATTCACAGCCTGCTTTTTCCATGATCTCCTTAATATATGGCGGCACAGATAATTCTTTTGTAGAAATAAGCACAAAGCTGTTGCCCTCAAAGCGGCACATAGTATTGATCAGCGAGTGCACCGTTCTTCCGTTGAGAAGGTCGCCGCAAAGACCGATCCTGAGGTGGTCGAGCCTGCCCTTCTCAAAGCTGAGAGTGACAACGTCGGTCAATGTCTGAGTGGGGTGGAAGTGACCGCCGTCTCCGCAGTTGATGAGGGGAACACTGCTGTAATAAGAAGCCGCCTTCGCCGAGCCTTCGGTGGGGTGGCGCATGGCGATGATGTCGGCGTAGCCGCTTATGACGGTGATCGTGTCCTTGATATTCTCGCCCTTGGCGACAGAGGAGTTCATCGGATTGTCAAAACCGATGATCTTTCCGCCGAGCCTCATCATAGCGGTCTGGAACGACATCTGAGTTCTTGTGGAAGGCTCGTAGAACAGCGTAGCCATAATTTTTCCGTCGCAGGCGTGCTTGTAGACGTCGGGTCTTTGCCTGATCACTCCCGCGAGACGGATAGTCTGCTCGAGCTGTTCCTTGGTCATATATTCAAGGTCAATAAGATTCTTGTGCTTCATATTCGACTTCCTTAATTCAAATTTTTTCTATTGTAACAGAATTTGAGCCTCTTTGCAAGCAAAAAATGAGCCGACCCTTGTTGAGTCGGCTCCTGAAATTATTTGACTTTTACCGAAGCGGAGCCCTTCGCGGTACCGAAGCGGTCGGAATAGGCGGCTGTGATCTTGGTTTTTGCCTTTGTTTTACCTGTGATCTTAGCGTCGCCTGCGAAAACATCGTTCAGCTTGAGCTCAGGCTTGATCTGTCTGGCTTTGGCGGTCTCTGTGATAGTGTAGCCCGTCGTGGTTTCGATAGTGACCGTGACCGTCTGATTGGCTTTGATGCAGTAATTCGAGTTGAAGGTCTCGATGTTGTCGAACAGATCCTCGTAATCGCAGAACGCGTCATCAAATATCTCGTCGTCGGATTCATTATAGCTGACGGTTTTGCCTGCCGCGCTGACTGTCAGGGTATCGATGTGGTCAAAATCCGAGCAGTACATAAAATAGGTGTTATCCACATTGCAGTCAGCGATCTCGAGCACGGACTCAGTTTCTCCGATCTCTACGTCCTCGGTGACGGACTGACCGTTGTCCATTACAACAACGATACTGATAACGTCGCCGATATTCAAATCATAAGCAGCACCGAAGGTCAGATTTTCGTCGGCGTCAAAGTCGTCCCCGTCTCCGTCGTCATAATCATCGTCAATGATGTATTCGTAGGATTTGTTGCTTCCGTGGTATTCATAGTAAACGTCGTCCTCGTCAAGGAACTCGGGATTGTCGTCATCTTCCTCGTAATCCTCGTCCTCGGAAACAAGATACTTGCTTTTACAGTCAAATCTTTGATCCTGATACTCAACGTAAGCTTCGGCAACGTTGCCGAGGAAAGCGTCCGCTTCAAGCTGAAAAATAACCTCCTTGGGAGCGCAGCTGAAAACGTAAATCCCTAAATCGTCATAGGAGGTTTCGTCCTCGTCATCCTCATCATCTTCATCGTCTGTGTCTTCGTCATCTTCATCATCTTCGTCGTCAGTGTCCTCGTCCTCAACGTAATCGTCGTCATAAAATGAGCTGTCGTCTGTATCGGCGGCGAGCGCGGGGATATATGACGAAGCGACAAGTGTGACGATTATCAGAGAAATGATTTTCAGTCGTAATTTTTTTATATTATCACTCCGTTAATGTAGGCTAATTTTACCATAGATTATGCTCATATTCAATAACTTATGGTAAAAAAACCGAATGTTGCAGGTGAAATATAAGCACAGGCATTGTGATTGGCGGTTTGTATATAGAAGGGTGAATTTGCAAAAAATTTCCGACCGGGGAGATCGCCGACTGCGTTTTTCCCTGTAATTATATTTTATAAAGGATTGACAAAAAATACCGCGTATATTAATATAAAGGGTAGGGTTTTTCACATTTTAATGTTTTACGGAGGTATTGAAATGAGGAAGGATAGGGAATTAATAAAAAAATTACTCGCGGCGGCGTTATCGGTTTGTATGATGACGTCCTGCTTTGTCAGCGCCTCGGCGATCTCGGTGAAAACCGCCGTATTTGACGCTTCGTCGGAGGAGAACGGTTTTCCCGAGGACGATAATCAGGAGACTACCGAGCCTTTGGGACAGACGGAGACCACCGAGCCCGCTACTCAGGAGCCTACCGTTCCCGTCGCGGCTGATCAGTGGACACATGACGGCAAAGTGTGGCGCTATCTTGATTCCGACGGCAAAATCGTTAAAAACGGCGTTTATACCGTAAATAATAAGAAATACCTTTTCGGAAAAGACGGCGAGCTGCTTACGGGCTTTCGCGCGTACAAGGGCAAGAGGTATCTGTTTTCCGACAGCGGCGCTTCGCCTCAGGAAGGGCTCGGAGCACTAAAGACCTATGTCGGTTTCAAGAAGCTCGGTTCAAAAGCGTATTATTTCAATAAGGATCATTCGCTCGCGGTGAATTGGAAAACGCTTTCCAAAAACATTTTCCGCTTCAATACAAAGGGCGTCCTGCTCACAGGCTGGGTCAAGGTAGGAAAAAACAAGTATTACTGCAATCCCTCGGGCAAGCTCGGTACCTTGGGCAAGGTGCTCACGGGAAAGCGCACGATAAAAAAGAAGGTTTATTATCTCAATCCCTCGGGCAAAGAAGGCTCCAAGGGCAAAATGCTCAAGGGACTGAGAAAAATCGGTAAATATAAATATTTCTTCGGCGGCAACGGCGTTATGCAAAAGGGCTTGATAACGGTTAAAAAGAACGTTTGCTATTACGCCGACTCAAAGGGCAGGATAGACACGGGCAGCCGCTTCTCGCTTACGTATAAGGGAAAGCAGTGGAATGTGCTTGGCGGCAGAGCTTATCAGGTCAAGACCGAAGCTCAGCGCACACTTTTCAGAGCGCTGACGGTAGTGAACAAGATAACGGGCAAATCTATGTCAAAGGCTCAGAAGCTGAAAAAATGCTTTGAATACACCAAGAAGGCCTACGACGAATCCAACCCCAGAGTTCCGCATTATCACGGAAAAGACTGGCAGTTGATTTACGCTAACGATATGTTTGTGAACGGAACGGGAAACTGCTTCAGCTACGCTTGCTGCTTCGCGTTTCTCGCGAAGGCTGTCGGCTATGAAAATGTATATTGCTGTAACAGCGGCGGTCACGGCTGGGCTGAGATTAACGGCCTTGTCTACGACCCCGAGTGGAGCCGTCATCATAAAAACAGCACTTACTTCGGTATCAGCTACGACGCTAAGACGGGCGTCGATTACCGCGGCGCGATCTCTCCCGGATATGATTGGATGCACGTAAAAATATAGTAAAAAAATAGTAGGAACCTTTGGCAATACCTCGATTACGCGGTATTGCCTTAACACTCTGTTTTTCGGGGGTAAGTAAATGGTTTTTTCGTCCTTGGTTTTTCTCAGCGTATTTCTGGTCGTCACATACTTGCTGCATCTTGTTTTGCCTTCGGTAAAGCTCAGGAACGCCCTGCTTGTGTGCGCGAGCCTTGTGTTTTACGCTTACGGAGAGCCTGTTTATGTATTGTGTATGCTTTTCAGCGCGGTGTTCAATTATATCTGCGCTTACCTTATCGGAAAAGGCAAGCCGAACAGACGCGCTGTTCTGACAGTTGATATTATTCTGAATCTCGGTATGCTCGTGTTTTTCAAGTATACGGGCTTTTTGACAACTCAGCTCAACGCCGTGACGGGTTTGTCGATACCTGTACCCGAGATCACTCTGCCCATAGGTATATCCTTCTTTACCTTTCAGGCGATGTCCTATGTTATCGACGTTTACCGCAAACAGGTGGACGCTCAGAAGAACTTCGGCAAGGTACTGCTTTATATCTCCTTTTTCCCGCAGCTTATCGCTGGCCCGATCGTCAAGTACCGCGACATCAACCGTGAGATCGACGAGCGAACGGTCACGGCTTCGGAGTCCGCGCTCGGCTTGAGAAGGTTTATTTGCGGACTGGGTAAAAAGGTTATCATCGCGAACACGATGGGGCAGGTCGCGGATATTATTTTCGCGGCTCCTCAGGGCGAGATCAATATCGTCACATCGTGGATAGGCGCCGTCGCGTATATGCTCCAGATCTATTTTGATTTCAGCGGATACAGCGATATGGCTATCGGACTGGGCAGAATGTTCGGCTTTCACTTCAAGGAGAATTTTCTTTATCCCTACGGCTCGTCCTCTGTCAAGGAGTTCTGGAGAAGATGGCACATCTCTCTTTCGTCGTGGTTCAAGGATTACCTTTATATCCCTCTCGGCGGCAACCGAAAGGGTAGAGCGCGCGCCTGTCTGAATAAGATCATAGTATTTTTCTGCACGGGTCTTTGGCACGGCGCAAACTGGACCTTTGTCGTGTGGGGCTTGTACCACGGAGCTTTTCTTCTTCTCGAGGAATACCTCGGCTTTCTCAAAAAGCTCCCAAAGCTTTTAATGCGCTTTATAACCCTGCTCGTTGTATGCGTCGGCTTTGTTATTTTCCGCGCCGACAGCATTTCTCAGGGCTTCTTTATGATAGGAAATATGTTCTCGGGCTTTTCAATGTCCGATCCCGCGACGAGTTTAGCTCTTTCACAGCTTACGCCGTGGTTTATCTTTGTGTTCGCGATCGCGGTCTTTCTTGCCGCTCCCGTCAAGCCGCTCACGGAAAAGCTCCGATCCGTGCTTGACAACGGCGGAAACGCAGAGCCAAAGGGCAAGGCGCTGGCTTTGCAGATCGTGCTGTACGCGCTTTCGGCGGCTTTGCTGTGCTGGTGTATGCTCAGACTTTCGGGCGACGCGTACAATCCGTTCATCTATTTCAGGTTCTAAGGGGGCAGCGAAATGAAAAGTAAGATCATCAGCATAATATTCGTTTCACTGTGCGTTTGTATCTGCGCTGTGCCATCGGTTTGTATGACCTTCGCTCCCACAAACTCAACGACCGAGAACAAGCGCCTTAAGCAGCTTCCGTCATTGACTGAAAACGACGGAGTGAACCTTGATTATCTCAGCGAGCTCGGCGAATGGTTCGGCGATCATTACGCGTTCAGAAACGCTATGGTCGACGCGGATTCTCATATTCAGGGCGATGTTTTTTCTGTTTCAAACGCCGATACCGTTGTCAAGGGAAATAACGGCTGGCTGTATTATTCCGATACGCTCAATGATTATCTCGGCAAAAAAACGCTCTCCGACAGAGCCGTTTTTAACATAGCTCATAATCTCGCCGTTATACAGGACTATGTCGAAGCACGCAAGGCGAAATTCGTCTTTACCGTCGCTCCCAACAAAAACTCGCTGTATGACGAGAATATGCCGTATTACTACTCGCGTAAGGCGAGCGAAAAGAGGAATATCAACTCGCTTTTACCCGAGCTCAAAAAGGAGAAGATCAATTACACCGACCTTTTCGGCGTTTTCAAGGACAGCGGCGAGACCCTTTACCTCAAGCGCGATTCCCATTGGAACAACAAGGGCGCTATGCTGGCGTTTTCCGAGATAATGAAAGGTCTTGACCGCGACTTTACCGATTACTCTAAGCAAAAGGTAAAGCGCCTGAAAACCGAGATTGGCGATCTCGGCTCAATGCTTTATCCCAACTCGGCTCAGCCCGAGTGGAATTATTATTACGATAATGATGGCTTTGAGTATTCAACGCCGACAAAAAGCGTTGAGGACGCTTACATCGAGACTTCCTCCGACGGAAGCGGAAAGCTCTTGATGTACAGAGATTCCTTCGGCAACACGCTTCTTCCGTTCTTTGCCTGCGACTTTAAAAAAGCGTGCTTTTCCAAGGCGGCTCCGTACACGCTTGAGGAAAATATGAACAGTCTTTTACCCGATTGCGTGGTGATCGAGAAGGTGGAGCGAAACCTTGACGATCTCGCGTCCGATCCGCCTCTTATTTCCGCGCCCGAGATAAAGGAAAAAACAGAATTTTCGCGAGAGAAAACCAACTCTACGCTCAATGTTTCCGAGTCCGCGACAGATCGCTCGTATTATTTGATCAGCGGCGTTGCCGACAGCAGGTATGTAACAACGTCCGCGGAATTTTATGTCAGACTCAAAACCGACGTCGGCGACAGATACTTCAAAACGTTCAATATTTCCGATGAAAACGGCGACAACGGATATTCGCTTTATCTGCGTTCGGGTATGCTCAAAAGCGGCGACGAGATCGAGCTTATCGCGGTCAACGGCTCAAAAGCCGCGGCGATAGCTTCCGCCTCTGTTTGATTTGAGGTGACTGGTATGAAATTTAAAGTAAAAATCATCGCGGCGTCCGTCCTGATCGCGGCAAGCGCCTTTATCGGCGGCTGTTCCGAAAAAAAGATCGACATCAAAATCACCGACGCGCTCACCGAGTCCTTTTTCTCCGCTCGGCCCGATATGACCGTTTCGCAGCTGCTCTCCGAGGCGGAGATAACAATCGGCAAGGACGACAGGGTAACGCCTTCGCTTTCCTCGGTGATCTCGTCCTCCGCGGATATAACAATTCTGAGAAAAGCGTCCGTTAACGTTAAATGCGACGGCAAAAGTCACAAGGTCACATTGTACGGCGGCAAGGTATTCGACGCCTTGAAGGAGGCAGGCGTTAAGCTTTCGAGCCTTGATAAGACAGCTCCCGAGAGCGATACTTATCTTTTTGACGGCGAAAAAATTGTTGTAACGCGCAGAAATTCGGTCACCCTCAAGGCGGACGGAAAAAGTAAAAAGTACGTTACTGCCGCGAAAACCGTTGGCGATTTCATCACGGAGCGCAAGCTCACTCTCGGCAAAAGGGATATCCTGACTCCCTCAAAGGATACTGTGATCAAAACGGGAATGAAGATCACCCTGAAGCGCGTTGACCAAAAGATCGTCACAGAGAAAAAGACGATCAGGTATTCCACCGAATATGTCGAATCCGATTCTATGGATATCGGCACCTCAGAGGTCACGGTAAACGGACAGAACGGCGTCAAGGAAGTGACTTACAGACTGATCATGACCGACGGCAGGGAAACAGGCCGCCAAAAGCTCTCGGAAAAGGTCATAAAGGAGCCTGTCAATGAGGTGATAACTCAGGGTACGCGCGAGCAGGAGACGGAAACTCAGCCCGCGACGAACTCAAACGGCAAAACGGAGGTCTCGCGCCAAAGGGTCGACGACTGCGACGGCTCGGGTCACGGGTACTATGTTATCAAGTACAGCGACGGCACCGAAGATTATGAAATTTATTGAACAGAACAGGGCAGGGGCTTTTATTTCGCCGCCTTTCGAGTCCGTTCACCTTTTATCTATAACATAAAACTAACAGCCACCCGTTAAGGTGGCTGTCAGTTTTATATGGTGCCGGTGACCGGACTCGAACCGGTACGGTATCGCTACCGGCGGATTTTGAGTCCGCTACGTCTGCCAATTCCATCACACCGGCTTATTACTCTGTCATTATATACTATTCTTAAAAAAAAATCAAGGAGCTATTTTTTATTCTTTGATTCCGTTGTCAAATAATATAAAAAATCTCTTTATCTACCGTGATTTTTACTAAAATCTCCAAAAGTGATTTTAATTCCTATTTAGAATTGTGAGCAGTCTTGATTTATATATAATATACCTGTATTTCTAATACTATTTCTTTAATAACGGAGGCATTTTGTTATGGAAAAAAGAGAGCAGATGTACGAGGGAAAGGCGAAAAAGGTTTTCGCCACCGACAATGAGGATTATTGTATCGTATCCTACAAGGACGACGCCACCGCCTTTAACGGCGAGAAAAAGGGCACTATCGTCGGCAAGGGCGTTGTCAATAACCGTATGTCCAATTTTATGTTCAAGCTTTTAGAGGCAAAGGGCGTTCCCACCGATTATGTTGAGGAGCTTAGCGACCGCGAAACTCTTCTCAAGAAGGTCGATATCGTTCCTCTGGAGGTTATCATCCGTAACAAGGCGGCAGGCTCCTTCTCAAAGCGCTTTGAAGTTCCCGAGGGCACCGAGCTCAAATGCCCGACGCTCGAGTTCTGTCTTAAGGACGACGATCTCGGCGATCCTATGATCAACGAGAGCCAGATTTACGCTATCGGCGCCGCCACAAAGGAAGAGATTGCAAAGATTTCCGAGTACGCCTACAAGGTCAACGAGGTTATGGTTGACTTTTTCAAGTCCGTTAATGTTGATTTGATAGATTTCAAGATCGAGTTCGGCCGTTTCCACGGCGAGATCCTTCTTGCCGACGAGATCTCTCCCGACACCTGCCGTTTCTGGGATGTAGATACTCAGGAAAAGCTCGACAAAGACCGTTTCCGCCGCGATATGGGCGGAGTTGAGGACGCTTACGCCGAGATGATGAAGCGCGTAGGTCTTTCCGACTGAGAAAAATCCTCTTTTTAGTTTTTTGGATGTGAATCTTTTGAGTTTTAATTTTTCAAACCTTCCCAAGGAAGGGCTCCACGAAGAATGCGGAGTTTTCGGTATATACAGCGACGGTACCCTTGATCCTGCCTACGCCTGCTACAACGGCCTTCTTGCCTTACAGCACCGCGGGCAGGAGAGCTGCGGTATTGCCGTATCCGACGACGGTGTTATGGATTACCACAAGGATATGGGTCTTGTTACCGAGGTTTTCAACAATTCCATATTAGATTCTCTGAACGGACAAATGGCGGTTTCGCATGTCCGTTACTCAACAGCAGGCGGCTCTGTGCTTGAAAACGCGCAGCCGCTTGTTATGCGTTATGTGAAGGGTACTCTCGCGGTCGCTCACAACGGTAATCTCACCAACGCGGTCGAGATCCGCCGCCAGCTCGAAAAGCGCGGCGCCATTTTCCAGACAACGATCGACTCCGAGGTTATCTGTTACGTTATTGCGCGCGAGCGTCTCAAAACACGCTCCGCCGAGGAAGCCGTGATCGAGGCTGTCAAACAGCTCGAGGGCGCTTATTCTCTGCTTGTGATGAGCCCGAGAAAGCTCATCGCGGCGCGTGACCCTCACGGCTTCAGACCTCTTTGTATGGGCAAGCTCAACGACACCGTCGTTTTTGCCAGCGAATCAGCCGCGCTTGACGCCTGCGGAGCTCAGTTCGTCCGCGACGTAGAGCCTGGCGAGATAATCGTTGTTGACAAGAACGGTATCCGAAGCATTATGCCTGAGAAAAAATGCAACAAATCGCTCTGCGTTTTTGAGTATATTTATTTTGCCAGAACCGACTCGATGATCGACGGTATCAGCGTTTACGAGGCTCGCAAGGAAGCCGGAAGGATCCTCGCGCGCGAGTTTCCCGTTGACGCGGACCTCGTTATCGGCGTGCCCGAATCGGGAATAGACGCCGCTATCGGTTACAGCGAGGAGTCGGGGATCCCTTACGAAAAGGGTATTGTTAAAAACAGCTATATCGGACGTACCTTCATCAAGCCCTCTCAGTCCGAGAGAATGAAGTCGGTCAGGATCAAGCTCAACCCGATCTCCGACTATATCAAGGGCAAGCGCGTGGTGGTTATCGATGACAGTATCGTTCGCGGCACCACCGTTGACAGGATCGTAAATATGCTGCGCTCCGCGGGCGCGAGCGAGGTCCATCTCAGGATAAGCTCTCCGCCGTTCCTTTGGCCGTGCTATTACGGCACGGACATCCCGTCAAGAGGGGAGCTCATCGCGGTAAATCATACGGTCGACGAGATATGCAAGCTCAGCGGAGCCGACACTCTCGGTTATCTGCCCGCAAGCAAGCTTGATGATATGCTCGGCAATAAATCAACAGGCTACTGTCACGCCTGCTTCACGGGTTATTATCCCGCCCCGATCACCAAGCTCACCTTCAAGGGCAAGGAACGCGGCGGTATGAATTTTGATAATAAATGCGTCTCAAAGGAGGAAAAGAACGATGTCTGAGAAAAATGTTTACGAAAGCCCGTTATCCTCGCGTTATTCGGGCAAGGAAATGAAGTATATATTCTCTCCCGATATGAAATTCAGAACGTGGAGACGTCTTTGGATCGCTCTCGCGGAGGCGGAAATGGAACTCGGTCTGCCTATCACACAGGAGCAGATCGACGAGCTCAAGGCTCACAAGGACGATATCAACTACGACGTCGCCGTCGAGCGTGAAAAGCTCGTACGTCACGACGTTATGAGCCACGTTTACGCCTACGGTGTTCAGTGTCCCAACGCTAAGGGTATTATTCACCTTGGCGCCACCTCCTGCTATGTCGGCGACAACACCGACCTTATCATTATGACAGAGGCGCTCAAGCTTGTAAGGAACAAGCTTATTACTGTTATTCGCAACCTTTCAAAGTTTGCCGATGAGTATAAGGCTCTGCCGACGCTCGCTTTCACTCATTTTCAGCCCGCGCAGCCTACAACGGTAGGCAAGAGAGCAACGCTCTGGATACAGGACCTGCTCTTGGACCTTGAGGATGTTGAATATCAGCTTTCCAAAGCAAAGCTCCTCGGCTCCAAGGGTACGACAGGCACACAGGCGAGCTTTTTGGAGCTCTTTGAGGGCGACCACGAGAAGTGCAAGGCTATCGATAAAAAGATCGCCGAGAAAATGGGCTTCAAGGGCTGTTACGCTGTTTCGGGTCAGACTTATTCAAGAAAAATCGACTCTCAGTTCCTCAACGTTCTTGCGGGTATCGCGCAGTCCGCGTCAAAGTTCTCGAACGATATCCGTCTTTTACAGCACCTCAAGGAGGTAGAGGAGCCGTTCGAGAAGAATCAGATAGGTTCCTCCGCTATGGCTTACAAGCGCAACCCGATGAGAAGCGAGAGGATCGGCTCTCTCAGCCGCTACGTTATGGTCGATGTTCTCAACGGATATTTCACCTCCGCGACGCAGTGGTTCGAGCGTACGCTTGACGACAGCGCCAACAAGCGTCTCAGCGTCCCCGAAGCGTTCCTCGCGATTGACGGTATCCTTAATCTCTACGCCAACGTAGCCGACGGTCTTGTTGTTTATCCCAAGGTCATCGAGAGCAGGCTCAGAAAAGAGCTTCCGTTTATGGCTACCGAAAACATTATGATGGACGCCGTAAAATACCGCGGCGCCGACCGTCAGGTGCTTCATGAGAAAATCAGACAGCATTCTATGGCGGCCTCCAGAGTTATCAAGGAGGAGGGCGGAGAAAACGACCTTCTTGAGAGGATAGCGGCGGACGAGGCGTTCGGCGTTACCTTAGAGGATCTTGAGAAGCTTCTCAAGCCTGAAAAATACACAGGCAGAGCAAAGGAGCAGACCGCCGATTTCCTTGAAGAAGAGGTCAGACCCGTGCTTGAAAAGTACAGCGATATCGCGGACGAAAAGCCCGAGATCAACGTTTAATTCGAAGGTATAAATAAAAGGAGAAAAATTATGGTAAAAGCTATTGTAGGCGCCAACTGGGGCGACGAGGGCAAGGGTAAGATCACCGACGTTCTCGCCAATGACAGCGATGTTGTTATACGCTTTCAGGGCGGCGCGAACGCGGGACATACCATCATAAATAATTACGGCAAATTCGCGCTTCATCAGCTTCCTTCTGGCGTGTTCCACAGCAACATCACCAACATAATCGGCAACGGAGTAGCGTTCAGCGTTGAGAATTTTGTCAAAGAGCTCAAGGAGCTTGAGGACAGGGGAGTGCCCACTCCCAAGGTGCTTGTCTCCGACAGAGCTCAGATCGTTATGCCTTATCACGTGGCGTTCGACTGCTACGAGGAGGAGCGTCTCGGTAAAAAATCCTTCGGCTCCACCAAGAGCGGTATAGCTCCGTTCTATTCTGATAAATACTCCAAGATCGGTTTCCAGATCAACGAGCTTTTCGATGACGTGGACAGCCTCAGAGAGAAAATCGCTCACGCCGTTGAGATCAAGAACGCGACGCTCAAAAACCTTTATAATAAAGAAGAAATCACCGTTGACGAGGTGTTCGACAAGCTTATGGAATACAAAAAGCTGCTTGCGCCCTATGTAGGCGACAGCTTCCAGTTTATCAGACAGGCTCTAAGGGACGGTAAGAATATCCTTCTCGAGGGTCAGCTCGGCTCTCTCAAGGACACCGACTTCGGTATCTATCCGATGGTGACTTCGTCCAACACTATCGCGGGCTACGGCGCTGTCGGCGCGGGCATCCCGCCTTACGAGATCAAAGAGGTAGTCACCGTCGTTAAGGCTTACTCCAGCGCTGTCGGCGCGGGCGAGTTCGTTTCCGAGATTTTCGGCGAGGAAGCGAACAAGCTGCGTAACTGCGGCGGCGACGGCGGCGAGTACGGCGCGACAACAGGCAGACCCAGACGTATGGGCTGGCTTGATCTTGTAGCGAGCCGCTACGGCTGTCAGGTACAGGGCGCGACGACCGTCGCGTTCACCGTTATCGACGCGCTCGGATATCTCGACGAGATCCCCGTATGCGTTGCTTACGAGCTTGACGGCGAGATCATAGATTATTTCCCGAGCACCACCAAGCTCAAGAGGTGCAAGCCTGTTTTGAAAAAGCTCAAGGGCTGGAAATGCGACGTTTCGGGTATCAAAAAATATGAGGATCTTCCCAAGGAATGCCGCGAGTATATCGAGTTCGCCGAGAAGGAGATCGGCGTACATATCGGTATCGTCAGCAACGGTCCCTCGCGCGACGATATAATTTACAGATAAGAGGTTCTTATGAACACTGTCAAAGAAAAAATTCTTGTCCTTGATTTCGGCGGTCAGTACAATCAGCTGATTGCCCGCCGTGTCCGTGACAACAACGTATACGCCGAGATAAAGCCCTACACAGCCTCTCTTGACGAGATCAGGGCTGAGAATTACAAGGGCATAATCTTTACGGGTGGTCCCAATTCCGTGTTCGATATGAGCTCGCCGCATTACGACAAGGCGATCCTCGACCTTGGTATACCCGTGCTTGGTATCTGCTACGGCTGTCAGCTCATCTGTTTTATGAAGGACGGACGTGTTGAAACAGCCGAAACGAGCGAGTACGGCAAAATCGATATCACCGTCGATAAAAAGGACAGCCTTCTTTTTGAGGATATCCCCGACAGCGTGGTGTGGATGAGCCACACGGACCGTATCGTCGAGGTTCCCGAGGGCTTTGAAATAACCGCGCACAGCGACGCTTGTCCCGTTGCCGCTATGGAAAACGCCGACAAGGGTATTTACGCCGTTCAGTTTCATCCCGAGGTAACTCATTCGCAGTACGGTTCAAGACTGCTTTCGAACTTCATCTTCAACATCTGCGGCTGTTCGGGCGACTGGAAGATGGAAGGCTTTATTGAGAATACCGTTAATTCTTTAAGAGAAAAAATCGGTGACAAAAAGGTCGTTTTGGGTCTTTCGGGCGGCGTAGATTCATCTGTCGCGGCGGCTCTGCTCAGCAAGGCGGTCGGCAATCAGCTGACCTGCGTGTTTGTGGATCAGGGCCTTATGCGCAAGGACGAGGGAGATTTTGTCGAAAAAACCTTTACCACGATGTTCGATATGAACTTTGTCCGCGTCAACTGCGGTCACGAGTTCGTCGGCAAGCTCAAGGGCGTTGTCGATCCCGAGGAAAAGCGCAATATAATCGGAACCGAGTTTTATAACGTTTTCTGGAACAAGATCAGGGAAGAGTCCGACGGCGGATTTTTTGCTCAGGGCACTATCTATCCCGACTGCATTGAAAGCGGCAAGGGCGACGCAGACAAGATCAAAACCCATCACAATAAGGTCAAAATGCCCGACGACATCAAGTTTGACGACGTTATCGAGCCTCTCAGAGATCTGTTCAAGGACGAGGTCAGAAAGGTCGGCGAGCTTCTCGGGATACCGAGAGAACTTGTATGGCGTCAGCCGTTCCCGGGTCCCGGGCTCGGAGTTCGTATCATCGGCGAGATAACCGAGGAGAAGATCAGGGTCCTTCAGGAGGCGGACGCTGTTCTCAGGGACGAGATAAAGAAAAGCGGTATAGAAAACGAGCTCAGTCAGTTTTTTGTAGTGCTTCCCGACGTCAGGACAGTCGGAGTAATGGGCGACCACAGAACCTACGATCACCTTGTGGCTATCAGAGCCGTCACCACCGACGACTTTATGACCGCCGATTTCGCGCGTATCCCGTATGACGTGCTTGCCAAGGTCTCCAACAGGATCGTTAACGAATGCCCGAATGTAAACCGTGTTGTCTATGACATCACGAGCAAACCTCCGGGCACGATAGAGTGGGAATAAGGCAAAACCGAGAGGGAACCGCATAAACAGTGCCTTTTTGAGTGGTTAGCGCTAAGAATGATAGCAAAATGATAGCAGCCTCAAAAGCGCCTTTATTCTAAGGTTTATTCCGGTTTGCAGGTACAATTATATAATAAAAGTTTAGGCATTACTGACTTGTTGCAGTCGGTAATGCCTTTTTTGCGTTTATTGATTTTTCAGTTTGTCCTCAAATGCTTCCAACATAGCGTTATTCAGGTCATCTGACGGCAGTTTTACATATTCGCTGTCAGTGTCATATTTAGGATAGTTATAGCGCCACTCGTCATACTCTTCCTTGGTTATCTTTCCGGTTTTTAGTTTGGTGCTTTGCTCTGCCCACGCCTTTACCGCCCGAAGAACAGAAGCGTTTGAAAAACTCAGCTTGGTTTCTCCGTCCTTTTCTTCGGCTTGTAAACCGTAGATATCCTCAAGTGCGAATAAGGTATGCATTAACCCAAGCTCTGAGTCAATGTCGGGAACATCCAACGCAAGAGGTGAAACCTCTAACGCTTTTGCAAGCTCCTTTGTAATATCTGCTTTCGGAGTTCTTGTGCCCGATTCATACTGAGCGATTCTAATGTCAGCAGTTTTTTCGGGAAATCCGATAAGCTGACCGAGATACTTTTGTGTGAAATTTTTTAAATTGCGAATGTATTTGATTCTTTCGCCGATTGCGATTTCAAGTCACCTCAAATAATATGGTACACATAGTATAGCATATATGTTTAGTATAATAGAAATAGACTAAGCAATATAGTTTAGTTGTCTGTCGCATATCACAGTAAAGGTATGTCCGCCCGGGCGAATCGGTTGGCGGTCAGAAAGTATTCCGACACGAAATAAATTGAAATCTACTATGAAAGGGGGTTTGTCTATGTCAGGAACTATGTTTATGCGAGTGAGTGAAGTTGCGGAGGAATTGGGCGTATCCGAATCTTACGCATACAAACTCATTCAAAAGCTGAATAAAGAACTGAAGGCAATCGGATGCCTTACACTTCCGGGAAGAATTGACCGTAAATTCTTTCACGATCATACTTATGCGACCAGAACAAATAGTGAAAAGGAGTGATTTTGCTTCGCCAAGTTATAGATTGACAAGTCAATGATGATTCGTTTCACGACCATATCACCACTCTGAACCGATAACTTAACAGGCGCCCTTGACCGTAAACCGCACGATCAAGGGCGCCTTTATTATCTTTGATTATGCTTCTTTCCAGCGTTTCAACTGCGACAGATACCCGTCATACGCCGCGCGGCGTTCATCATCAGGGATATCCTCCGTATTCGGCACATGCTCCATCAGGAAATCCAGCAGCTTCTCCTTGCTGTCATAGGCGAACTTCCCGTCCGCATAGCACCATTTGCAGTAGTCGTCGTTAATACTGCCGTCCGCTTCACGACCAAGCATATCCTCGTCCGTCAGCGGCATACCGCAGCATTGACAATATTTATTCGCTTCCATTGTCTGACTCCTTTATTTCTCCGTTACTTCATAGGTATTTCTCTCGATCGTCAAGCCGAATTCCCGCGTCTTTCCGTCGGGAGCTTTGAGCGTAAAGCTCGTTTCTCCTGATTTTTTCAGGTCGGCATGCACCATATAATCCTCGATCTCTTCCATATAAACGATTTTGATATCGCCGTAGCTGCTGTCCTCAATGGCAACCGTGTACGTGTCGTCAAGGGGCGTCTCCTCGCTGCTCGAGAGGATATCCGTGCTGTACACAGGGGGATTGAGCAGGCAGATCACCGTTAGTGTTACGACAGCCGCCGCGCCGATCGCCGCGCCCGTGATCCGTATCCTTTTATCGCGGAAGATACACACGGGATACAATATCATCGCCGCCGCACAGAACAGTGTGATCAGGATATACCGCGGGAACGAAAACTGACAATCCGAAAAATAATTCATATAAGACACGCCCGTCAGCAAGATCATCGGCAGCAGGATCAGATATCCCCACCACTTGTCCTTTTTCATGTAATAGCCGACAAAGCCCATCGGGAAGCAAAGGAGCGTCCAGATAAACCAGTACCCGTAATATCCGAACAACCCCCAGCCCATAATGCTGAACGGCACCTGTATCAAATACACCAGCGGCTGGCTGATCAGGAAAAAAACAAAGCACTTCAAGGCGGAATCCAAGTTTGATTTGCTGTTCATGATGATAAAGATACCGAACAAAATCCATACCTCAAAGGTCGCTGTTATCGTATGGAACGACGTGTTCAAAAATATCGGAACGATCGCAAACACCGCCGTCACCACGCCCGCGATCACAGCCCCTATAATCACCCTCGGCCAAGTCAGATTGATTCCTCCGAATAGTTTTTTCATCTTCGATCTCCTAACATTTTTGATAAGCTTATTATACCCCCATCCTCCCGAACTGTCAAGCAAGTATATTGCTATCTCCTCCCGTCCATGCTATAATCAAACACGAGGCGGTGATGTGATGAAAAACTCTTTTGAACTGATCTACGACGTCGTCAGAAGGATCCCCCGCGGCAAGGTCGCGACCTACGGACAGATCGCCATGCTCGCGGGCAACCCGCGCTGGAGCCGCGTCGTCGGCTACGCCCTGCACGTCAATCCCGATCCCGCGCATATCCCCTGCTACCGCGTCGTCAACCGTCTCGGCGAGCCGTCCCGCGCCTTCGCTTTCGGCGGCGTTAACGAGCAAATACTGTTACTGCAAGCGGACGGCGTCGAATGCATCGACGGCAGAGTCGACCTTGAAAAATACCTCTGGGACGGACATAAAAAAGGAGACAACTCTTAAAAGTGGTCTCCTGTCTTTGTATGTATCAATGCTCTGTGGTGAAAGTCCACCGAGGCGTAGTTACCGACGAACTCAAAAGCGACTCCCAAGGTTTGTATCGAGATGTGCAGGCGAGAAGAAGGGATAGCGAAATCGTAGCCTGACGAACAGAAACCTGATACGAAGGCGCATTAAGCGGATAAGTTGGCCAAAGGCAACGAAGTTCAAAAGGTAACCGTAACCTTAATGTGTAAATCAGGCAGGTAGACGAGGAAAGAGTATTGGTTTATCCCGTGAGGTCTCACAGGTGTGGTGGGAATAGTGATTCCATAGCCGACATAGTAACAACGAACTGTGAGAAGTCAGCAGAGGTCATAGTACCGAAAAGAGATTTTTGGGAAGGACTGAACGGCGAGATACAGCGATTGAAGAGATGTTCCTTTTAACAGTCGATATGTAAAGTAGTTGAAACGTATATGATACAAAATACAGGAAGTCATAGACTAAGAAAAAAACGGAAGCGTTGAAAAGGTTGCAGTATCAAACCGAACCGCCGTATGCCGAACGGCACGTACGGTGGTGTGAGAGGGGGAGCTCATAAACTCCCCCTACTCGATTGAGTTATTTATCGGTTTTTTCCATACTTATGACCTTTTTCTGCCACGATTTTTTACCGCACTCTGGACATTTCATATATCGCGTTCTGCCCATATGAGGTGCTATATTTACGCTTAAGTAGGTCGGCACATATCTGTGACCGCATTTATCGCATTTATAATATCCCGCGACCTGTTCGATACGTAACGCGAGCATCATACAGATTATAAACTGTACCAATCCGACGATGAGCATAACGATGAACAACCACTGAATTTTTAAGTACAGCAAAAGGTAAGATCCTATCGCTATCATCATTAACAGAAAAAGAGTTGACATCAAGCCGATCATGATTTCCAGAGAAAGCAGTCTTTTGTCTGCTTCTTCTTTTTGCTTTATCATTTCCAGTAAATTCTTTTCTGTCTTTTCATTATAATTTGTCATGGTTACGACCTCCCCGCATAACAAATCGTTTACACTGATATCAAGCGTCTCACATAAATCAAGCATTATGGAGGAATCGGGCATAGACTTTCCGTTTTCCCATTTCGAAACGGCTCTGTCGGTGATCCCGAGCCTTTCGGCTAATTGCGCCTGAGTCAATTTTTTGTTTTTCCTTTGAGCGGCAATGAACCTGCCGATTTTGATCTGGTCCATAATTATCCTCCTTTCAACCTGATTATAGTACGCTTATTATCAAAAATCCACATACTGTCGGTTGAATGGGGAGATTTCAACCAACGGTTGAGTGTTATCTGTGGATATACATCCTTGTTAAGTCGGGCTCGCCGTCGCCCTGAACCATACAAAGGAACTCCCAGCCGTACTCTGTTTCGCCGCTGAGATAGGAATTCATACATTCAAGGTACGCTTCTGTCGGAACGCCCCATTTTTCGTGAAACCACCGCGCCGCGCTGTCCTTGATTTCGGGACGCTCTCGCAGATCGATTAATTTATAATTTTCCATTATTATATCTCCTTTGCTTTTGTTATATCTAATTATAAAATAACAGAGCGCTAATATCAATAGAATCTTGATTTTCGTCGATAAATATACTATAATTAAGTATCAATTTGAGGAGGAATCAAAATGCAAGGAAATGTAAGACCCGAAACTATGGAAAGAATCACAACTCCCGAGCTTGCAAACGCTTTTATTGACGAGCAGATCAGGGAGTTAAGAGAACAGATAGGCGACAAAAAGGTGCTTTTGGCGCTTTCGGGCGGCGTAGACAGCTCCGTTGTAGCCGCGCTTCTGATCAAGGCTGTCGGCAAGCAGCTTGTTTGCGTTCACGTTAACCACGGACTTCTCCGCAAGGGCGAGCCCGAGCAGGTCGTTGAGGTTTTCAAAAATCAGATGGACGCTAATCTTGTATATGTTGACGCGGTCGACCGTTTTCTCGACAAGCTCGCGGGCGTAGCCGAGCCTGAGAAAAAGAGAAAGATCATCGGTGCCGAGTTTATCCGTGTGTTTGAGGAAGAAGCAAGAAAGCTCGACGGTATTGAGTTTCTCGCTCAGGGAACGATTTATCCCGATATCCTTGAATCCGACGGCGTAAAGGCTCACCATAATGTAGGCGGACTTCCCGAGGATCTTCAGTTCGAGCTTGTTGAGCCCGTTAAGCTTCTCTTCAAGGACGAGGTCAGAGTAGTCGGCAAGGCTCTCGGACTTCCCGATAATATGGTATATCGTCAGCCCTTCCCGGGACCCGGTCTCGGCGTTCGCTGCCTCGGCGCGATCACACGCGACAGACTCGAGGCTGTGCGTGAGTCCGACGCTATTCTCCGCGAGGAATTTGCGAAGAACGGTCTGGAAGGTAAGGTTTGGCAGTATTTTACGGCTGTTCCCGATTTCAAATCGGTCGGCGTTGTTAACGGCAAGCGTACATTTGCTTATCCCGTTATCATTCGCGCGGTGAATACCACTGACGCGATGACCGCTACTGTTGAGGACGTTCCCTTTGAGCTGCTTCAGCACATCACCAAGCGTATCACCACAGAGGTAAAGAACGTTAACCGCGTGCTCTACGACCTCACACCCAAGCCCTCCGCAACGATCGAGTGGGAATAAATTTCTAATATAGAATTATAAATCAAGCCGCCAAGTGGGAAAATCTCCTGCTTGGCGGCTGTTTGTAATTTTTTGTGATATTTTTATGTTTTAAAGCGTTGTAATAATGAAGAGCTTTTCATAAAAAAGAAAAAGAAGTATAATACTTTATGTGTTATACAGGAGATGGGAGTGATGTTTGTGGACTCTTCCGAATTCAATAGAATAGTTGAAAAATATACTGATGTTGTTTTTCGGTCAGCATTGAGCTTTTGTAAAAGCAAAAGCGACGCAGAGGATGTTACTCAAAATGCTTTTATCAAGCTGCTGACAAGCGAAGTCAATTTTGAAAATGACGACCATATCAGAAAATGGCTAATCAGGATTGTTATTAATGAATGCAAATCCCTATGGCGTTCACCTTGGCAAAAAAAGTAATTTCTTTCAGTGACTTAGACTATGAGCCTGAATACATAGAATCTAAAAAAGGCGAAATCTTTATTGAGGTTATGAAGCTTCCAAAGAAATACAGCTCGGTTCTACATCTTTACTATTATGAGGGCTATAAGTGTGATGAAATTGCTTCTGTTCTCGGAATATCGGAGAGTAATGTGCAAACAAGACTAATGAGAGCAAGAAAAATGTTAAAAAATAAACTTGGGGAGGCGTGGATATGAGCAATTACAAAGATACTTATGAGCTTTATCAAAGCACCTTTGATGAAGTTCACGCATCAGATGAACTTATTCAAAGGATAAAAAATATGGATACAAAACATATTAAAAAAAAGAGAATCAAACATATATCAACTGTAGCGGCGTGCTTGGCTGCCGTGATAATTATTACAGTTATTATAGGTAGTTTTAGCGTAAAAGGAAATTCTTTTGTATTAAAAGCAAATGCCGCTGAAATAGGAGGAGAATCATTTGTAGAGATTGCAAAGGTTTCCCCTGTCAGTGGTGAGAGTGGAAGTGTTATTGAGGGAGATAAGAGAACACAAATCTATAACTGTGTTATTCCATTTGCAATTAAGTGTGACGGAAGAAATATCAAATCCATAAAATATACCGTCGAAAATGCTGTTTTTCTATTCCCTTATACTTCTTATCTTTCTGGATATCGTGAGAAACATCCGAATGAAGCAATAGCTTCCGATAAAATCACAGGAAAGACTGAGAGCAATAATAAGATTGAGAGCTATATCGAAAAGGATAAACAGTATTCAAGCTACACTGTTTCATTTGATGATCAAATAAATACCGAATTCAAAGATTACACCGAAATGCAGTCATTTCCTATTCAGTTGTTGACGAGGATATCCTCAGATGAAAACATTAGTCAAGAGGCTGAAAATGCTTACGAAGATATATTCTCAATGTCACCGAAAACAGAAACGGAGAAAGGTAAATCATTATCAGATGAAGAATACATCAATGAATTTATGGATGATATTAAGATAATCTACAATGAGATGTATAGCAAAGTTATCATTACTGCGGAAGTTAACTATGAAGATGGATCATCTGATACCGCAACTTTACGATTTAGTTGCATTAATGCTGACCAACAGAATGGAATCATAATCGGAGCAAGAATTGATAGTTTAAAATAATGTAGAAGAAAGGTTAAATTATGAATACAATCATTGGATACATCATAAACTCTGTACCATATATGCTACTTTCTTTGCCGTTTTATATTGTTACCAGATTCATCATCTTAATGAAGAATAAGACCGCAAAAAACTGGTTACGTGAAATAGTTTTGCTGATTTTTGTTATGTACTGTGTTGGTGTTGCTTCACAGACGTTTATTCCCAAAATTGAGTTTGGTAACACAAAACTCTTTTTAGTGAACCAAAATGTATTTGGAGAGATTAATTTAATACCGGGTAAAGTATTGGTAGATTCATACTATGAAGTCATCTATAACTACAATTATTTGTACTTTATAGTAAATGTGATTGGAAATATAATTCTTTTTGTGCCTATCGGATTCTTAATCCCAACTCTTTGGAAAAACGTATCTATGAAACATATTTTAATAATAGCCTTATCTTCGTCTTTATGTATTGAGCTTTTGCAATTACCTCAAGCTCGTGGAACTGATATTGATGATTTATGGTTAAATGTAATCGGAGCCTTTATTGGATATTGGGTTTATTTCTTACTAACAAAGAATAAGAAAATCAAGAGTTTTATTAACAGGGCTGCAATTTCATAATCAATCGCTGGATATTGGAATTAGCTTGTTAAGCCCAAACTCGTAAAGTAATGAAATATACCTACTCATCAAGAATCGCTCCACAGAAAGCGCATAAACAGTGCCTTTTGAAACCTAAAAGCGTTACACTATTTCGATTTAGTCAGAATATAAAATTACAAACGATTTATCGCTTTAAAGTATTGATTTTGCAGCCTTTTTCTGTTATAATGATTGCAGTACCGTTGATACTGTTTTGATACTGTTATCATTTGAAGCCAAAAAATAATAGTCAGAATAGCGGTAATAATGGTATCAATAGAAGAAAATACTAAACTAATATGTTTAGTGTCTAAATGAATTAAGCGAATGGGAATAAATTTCTAATATAGAATTATAATCAAAGCCGTCAAGTGGGATAATCTCCTGCTTGGCGGCGTTTTTTATTTCTATAAAATAAAAGAGTTATTTGTTTTTTCGATTTATTGTATAATTGGTTTATAAAAATCAAAATTTCTTACGTCTAATAAAGTGAAAGGGGGATGAAAATGAGCAGAGAAAATTTAATGGATTTCGACTCTATATACTTAGAATACAAGGATTACATATATCGAACCTGTATTTTGTATCTTAAGGATCATCATTTGGCAGAGGATTGCACTCAAGATGTATTTATTAAAGTATATAAAAAGCAAAAGTCTTATAAAGGAAAATCATCCTTAAAAACTTGGATAACTCGTATATGTATAAATTGTTGCCGTGATATGCTGAGAAAGCGAAAGGTAGAGGATAATCTTGACGAAAGTTTACCGGAAGATGAATCAGACCATACAAAAAAACTGATTGTTTCCGAAGCTGTTATGTCCTTACCTTTGCAGTTTCGGGAGGTAGTTATACTCTACTATTATCGTGAATTTACAATGAAAGAGATAGCTGAAATCACTCATACGAAAATTCCGAATGTTGAATATCGAATCCGCAGGGCTAAAGAATTACTCAAAGAAAGGTTAGGAGATGATTTTTGTGAGTAAATTAAAAAATATGCTTGAATCCGAGCTTGACCATTACGAATTTAATACTGATATTGAAGCTATGAAAAGGAGCGAGACTCGCAGACAAAGGCGACGTAAAAAAGTCCTTTTGTCTGTATCTTCGTTTGTGTTTATTATTATCGTGGTATCTGCTGTGTTGATCATACCTAATTCTAAAAACAAAGAAGAAACAGCAATCAACAATAACAGTCACTCATTTTTTATTGTTGCATCCGCTTTGGATACTGAAACAAATAAGCCTTTAGTTAAATTGACAAATTCAAAATTTTTACCCCAAAAAGATATTATTCTAATGCAAATCAGATTTGCCTGCACATATTATGTGCACGGTGATTCTGAATTAGAAGGCAGCTATGAGATGGGTGATAAAAGGTTAAACGAGATTTTCGCCAGAGATGATCTGACAATAAATAAGTCTTTTTCAGGAATGGGTAATGATGCTATATGGATAGAGGGCGAAAATATTAAAAAGGTCGAATACACCGCACAAAACGGAATGATGTATAATTGGGCAGATAAAATTCAGGATAAGACAATAACTCTTGAGGGAGAAACTATATATTCAGATGACAAAGAAGTAAGCTGGCTTCCTCCGAATGAACTGATAACATGGATGGAAAACGAAAATACAACCAACAAGCCTGTTGATTTTTCCACAGCACCGCAAGATACTATTACGATTACCGCAACTTACTCTGACGGAAATACAGCTACGCGTAAGTTGAAACTCTACTTTAATCAATATGGCTATCTCGTAACAGAAACCGAGGATGGCAAAAGATATAACGATTGTGAACTCAATGGTTATAAGAAGTGGAAATCCAATGTTACCTACAACGAAAACGGTGAAGAAGTTGCATGGGACTACAACGGCAGAGCTAAGGATTAAAACATAAAAAGTTTATTGAATAATACAGCTGTCAAGCAGGAATGTTTCCTGCTTGATGGCATTTTCTATTGTCATGTTTTCGTAATCGTGGTAAAATATAAGTGTAATTTTGATATCAGAAAAGCTTATGGAAGGTCGAACTTATGAAACCACCAACAATTCTTGAAGCAGAAAAGCTCCTAACCGAAGCTGAACAACGTAACCCCGGCGTTTGGATCGGGCATAGTAAAACAACATCGTTTTGTGCAAGAGCGATTGCAGAACGATGTGAAAATCTTAACTCTGACACTGCTTATATCCTTGGCTTACTGCACGACATTGGTAGGCGTGAGGGCGTAACGGATATGCGGCATATCATTGACGGCTACCAATATATGAAATTGCTTGGCTATGACATTTGCGCTCGCATATGTCTGACGCATTCATTTCCGTATAAAGATATTTGCTCCTATAACGGACAGAATGATTGTACCGCAGAGGAAACAGAGTTCATCAAATCCTTTATTGAAAACACTGAATACAATGATTACGACAAGCTGATTCAACTCTGCGACGCTCTTGCTTTGCCTGATGGCGCAACCTATATAGAAAAGCGTCTTGTTGATGTGGTTATGCGGAGAGGTTTCAATGATCTCACCATTCCGAAATGGAAGGCGTTTCTTGATCTGAAAGACTACTTTGATAGGAAAACCGGAACAGATATTTATAATCTGATTGGAGTTACTCAATGAATTACAATATCGAAAACTGCAAGGACGGCGATGCCGATTATATCATTGACAGGCTTGTAGAATACAACCTTTCCCGAGTCCCTGCAGAGCAGGAAATGTTGTTTGATACACTCGATAAAAAGATAACCGACGATGCCGGAAAAATTATTGCCGGTTGTATCGCTAAAATGTATTGCTGGAATGTTGCTTACATTGATACGTTATGGGTAGACAGCGAATATCGTGGTAAAGGTCTGGGCTCAAAACTGCTTGCGGAAATTGAGAAAACAGCTAAAGCAAGAGGCTGTTACCTAATACACCTCGATACCTTCGATTTTCAGGCAAAAGAGTTTTACGAAAAGCAAGGCTATGCGGTGTTCGGAGTTTTAGATGATTGCCCGAAAAGACATTGCAGATATTACATGAAAAAGGTTATATCAACGCTTCGAGAATATCCGTAACACTCAGACTCATAAAGTAATATCATTACCCTTCCTAACCGATTCTGATTTCAAAAGGGCGCATAAACAGTATGTTTTTAACCGTAAAAGCGTTACATTTTTTCGATTTATTACTCAGCTCAAAAAGCATAATTAATTTATCGCTTTAAAGTGTTGATTTTATCGTATACTTCTGCTATAATAATCTTGTATCGTGGCAACAAAATGGCAACAGAATTTTTGATAGCCTGTATTTTATTTACAATACAAATAATAGAAATACTCCGTGCTAAAATCCTTAAACAAATACTGTTAAGATTATTTTG
>ONCP01000018.1 GCA_900316385.1 uncultured Eubacteriales bacterium
AAAATCCGTAACAGAATAATCGAAGCCTATGTGTTAACCCCTCCGCAAAAGAAAAGCGGAGGGGTCATGTTTATGGGGCGGTTATTAAGCGGTTACATTATTTTCACATAAATCAATTAAAACAGCCTCGCAAA
This sequence comes from uncultured Eubacteriales bacterium, assembly GCA_900316385.1. Lineage (GTDB taxonomy): Bacteria > Bacillota > Clostridia > Oscillospirales > Acutalibacteraceae > Ruminococcoides. The sequence continues at coordinate 135 of ONCP01000018.1, forward strand.
AGAAAAGGAACCGCAAAAAGCAGTTCCTTTTCTTAGAGTAAATTTATGAAAACAATCAGTAGAAATCAATAAATCAATCAAAGCTCGAGATCATATTGGCGAGCTTCATCTGAACCATAGTCGCGTCGCGGACGTCCACCTCGCCGTCACCCGTGACCTCGCCGCGCTTGAGCGCGTGCTTGTCAACGGTGAAGGGAATGCTCATCCCAACGTCGTTCATCTGGATATACGTCGCGTCGTTTACAGTCACAACCCCGTCGCCGTCAAAGTCGCCCTTGAGCGGATCGATAACGTCGTAATCAATGCCGTTGTCGATAGCGTACTGCATAGCGCAGGAGTTGTCGTAGCAAGTGATGGTAAGATTATTACAGCCATCAAAGGCAGTTGAGCTTATTGAAGTAACACTTTGAGGAATAATAACATTTCTTAATGAGGAACAATTCTGAAACGCGTAAGCACCAATCAAAGTCACATTATCGGGAATTGCGATTGATTGTAAAGAAGTACAATTCCTAAATGTCTGAGCGTTAATACTACTAAGAAGATCTGTATTAAAAGTGACGCTTGTCAGTGAATCACAGTTCTGAAAAGCCGAAATCGCTATATTCCTGCAATATTTCGGTATAGTTATTTCGGTAAGGGAAGTCATTCCTTTAAATGCAGACGGATAAATATAGTATAATGAATCAGGCAGGGAAACTGATGTTATTGTTGTCATATCACTGAAAGCAGAAAACCCGATAGCTCTAATCGGATCATTTCCGATTGAGTTCGGAACATCAATGCTTGTCGATGTTCCCGTATATTCGGAGATTATCGCTTCGTCATCATCAATATAATATGTAAAATCCTCGTACTCGAAATAAACTACAGCAAAAACAGAACTGATACTCAACAATACCAAAATAACAGACAAAGAGATTATTAATAGTTTTTTCATATTATCAATCCTATCATGCAGAGCGGGAAAGCCCGCTCTGCATATTATGCTTAGAATCAGAAACCAGGTCCGCCAGGTCCCGGATCTACGGTTTCTGAGGGAAGCGTATCTTCGCTTTGAGGCTGGGAAACGCTTACAACCAAAGAGTCTTTAATCAGTACAATCTTTCTGAATTCAAATTCAGGGGAACAATAATTTTTTTTCATATTACCACTTCCTTTTAGCTTTCTACTATCGCGTTAGAGGTCGCGTAAACCGTAACCTTGGTATTGTGTAAGCAGAAATATACGGGTTCAGACATTACAACATTACCTGAAGAATCCTTAACATAGTAGTAAGCCTTCATAATATACTTGTTCCAGGACGCGTTCTTATCATACTTGATACCCATATCGCCACGGTTAAAGTTATTATAGTTCTTATTTACAATCGGATAGCAATATACTGCTCGTTTGTCGTCGGCTTTACCTGATTCAGTATATGTATATGTTCCGATTCTTGTTCCGTTGGCAGTAGAGGATGTTACGCTGTTGTTCTCCACAAATCCCTTAACTGTATTAAATGTTGAGTCGAAAGTATATTCGGAGTAATCAACTGTTTTATTAACGTTGTCGGGAATCTTTGTGTTCTGGCTTACTTCAATAGCGATACCTGAGATATAATTGTCGTTTTCATATAACTCAACGCTGTTTCTGCTGCTCATATATGAATAGATGAAGTCAGCATACAGGTCATCCTGCTTGGTATCCCCTGTTGCGTCCATGTCATAAACCTCACGCGAGTATACGGCTTCCTGAACAGAAGCTCTTGTAACAGTACCGGGTGTATAAACAGCCTTAACGTAATAGTCTCCAGCAATCTTTGCTTTGAACTCATAATTATAAATTCTGAGGAGCTCGTTATCGTTCTTAGGAGTTCCGTTCTTTACGTCAAGCGCATATACAACCCAATACTTGAAATTTGCTGTGTTCACGGGGTCAAAGTATCCGCCACCGCTCTTTTCAACATAAGTGTTATCAGTTACGTTATTAACAGTGGTTACATCCTTTGTGGAATCGTCATTGTCAATACCGTTCGAATGGGTTTCGACCATAACTTTCCATTTTCTGACTTCTGTTGTGCTCTGAATATCAATCTTATCGTTCGTAGCGTCAAATCCTGAATTCATAGCGGCAGTAGTCATCGTCCACTTGATGTTCTTGCCGAAAAGGTCAATCATCTTGGGAGCGTTATCCTTAACCCACTGTCTGAGTGTAACACCCTCGCTGATTTCAGAATCAAGTGTTGTAGGCGTGTGAGCCGCGACATAGTAAGTGTCCAATGTGGTTTTAACAGTATATGTCTTGTTTTGACCCGCGCGGTTTGTGTAATGGAATACAGCCTTGAAGGGGTGTGTAACGTTATGGAAGTCTGAGAAGTATTCCTTAGACCTTATCAGCGGGGTTCCGCCCGAGAACAGGTCTGAGGGAGTGAGCGTTACCTGTTTAGCCGCGCCGCTTACGACTGTTCCGTTGTCGGAGCCGCCGTTGTCAAGCAGCGAGCCGTCGGAGTTATACCAGCCGTTAAATGTGTTAGCGCCCGCCGAGGTGGAGGAAAGTGTAACTGTTACGGTTGAGCCATTGTCAATGGTTGCCGTAATTGCTTCATCTGTGAAGTCATAAACTTTGTTAAAAGACGCGTCTGCACTTCCCGTTACCTCAAGCTTAACCTCGGTAAAGCCATCACCCGAGCCGCTTAACAGCGAATGGCTGACTGTAATTGTCGAGGCATTCGATTGCCTGTAAAGAGCGACATAGGTTTCGGTAGCATTCATCGGTGTGGACGCCTGAGTCATTGGCGAATACTTACCATCCTTAAGCAGGTACCATCCCTGGAATACATAGTTATTACTCTTAGGAGTTTTAATCATTGTGGTGAACGTAAACGACTTGTTTTTGTCACCGACTACGTCTCCTGTAGCCATCTTGTTCTGATACGACTCGCCCGCCTGGTTCAAGTCACTGTTTGTGAAATACGCTGTAGCGCCTGTTGTGTTGCCCACGGGTTTATCGGCTGAGGCGTCGCTAAAGGTATCTTCGACCGAATCCTTAACATCGGTTTGTGATAATCCAAGATATCTTATCTGAATATTCGCGTTGATAATATCGTCGTCGTTCGAGTAAGTCCAGCGACCGTCCAGACGATAAGCCGTGTCTTCGCCTTCGGCTTGCTGATTATTCGTCGCGTTTATACGTTTAAAGTTACCGCCCTTGATATTTTCCTCGTAAATTATCTTAACCTGATAATCGGAATAACTGCTCTTTAATGTGTTGTAGAAAGTCTTATAACTCGAGAGCATTTCCTTGCCGTGTGAATCGTCAGTACTTTGCGCGTACGCGGCTTTATCAAAGCTGGAAGCGTCGTTGAGCGCTAAAGCAGAGGGAACAATCTCGCCAAGGTAGGTATAATTATTTCCTGATTCAGTAAATATGCACCATTCCGTACCGAACGAACCCGCGTTGTTATACCAGTAGCCGTCCGAGATAACATACAGTGTTTTATTATCGGTAACAGTGTCAAGAACATCGCCGAATATGCTGACCTTCTGACCGTGATAGTTTGTCAGCTGTTCAAAGGAAAGGGTAGAACTTGAGAAATTCGATCTGTGGTTATTACCCGCTTCTCTTTCTGCAGTGATCTTTTGTTCTCTTGTAGCGTTGTTTGGATAACTCGGCTCAACGTCCGAACCTTTATACTTAAACGAGAAGGTGATGTTGTCGGGGTGCTTCTCGTTATAAATCTTGAAGAAGTCGTCGTAGTCGTAGGTCTGTCTGTGGTCGACAACATATGTGCTTTCACAAACCTTGTGAACATCGTCGAGATAACCGTTGCTCAGTGTGATTCCTCGTACAACGGTGTGGTTTGTATCATCTGGGTTAGTATTGTGAATAGGAATCTGAATATAATACTTACCGTTATCCTCTATGACAGGCTGACCTGGATATCCGTAGAATGCCGACTGATAACCTTGGACAGTTTCAGCGTAGAACGGATAAGCGTACAGGGTGGTGCCCCATTTACCTGTAGTCTGGATATCGTTGTCAAAGCCCTCAATCTTGAACGTAACGGTGTCGCTCTCGTCCTTGACATAGTAAACAGGCGTAACCTCGATAGTTTTTCCATCGAAATCCTCGGGCACGGTGTATTCCATCGTATATACGCCCGAGGCGCTGTGGGTAAAGAACTTGGCGCCCTTACCGTTTACCATAAACGCCTTTACATAGTGGGTGGCTTTAAATGCGTCTTCCACAGTTGTGGTAATCTGGAATTTCATACCCTTCTCGACCTTAGCTGTCTGATAATCACAGTCGGAAGCGTAACTTGTACCGTTGTGAGAAGTGATATTTGATACACCTGGGTAAGTAGAGCTGTCATTCGTAATAACAGTGTCGCCAAGCTTACCGTTTGTCGTAGTGGGTTTTTCTCCGCTCCATCTAACGGTACCGTCCTTAGCGTAAAGGGTTACGGTTTCAATACCGCCCGGGAGCTCGGTTGTCCAGAAAACATCAAACGCGCTTGTGTTATTCCTTGTAACGCCGTTATATGTATAACTTTTGTTTTTATAGAATAAAACTACATAATAATCCGTTTTGTTATCACTTGTTAACCCTCTGGGTTTGCTGTAACTATGTGAACCCATCGAGTTGTTACTATCATTGTAACCCGCGCTATGAGAGTAAAACGTTCCCACACCATAGGGGTTATCGGTTGCGTTTACTTTACCTTCTTCTCCACTGAAGTATTTTGCGCCTGACATTCCGTTGTAATATTCCTCGACATCGGGTATTGTTGTAGACCCGCTCATATTATATGTACCGATATCAGAATATGTTCCGCTACTATTTGCGCTTGAATTCAGATAATAGCCGTTTGCGTAATAGCTTCCACCGGAAGGTTTCCATTTTAAATCTATCTCTATAGTTTGATGACCCGTTCCGCCGTCTTTAAATCTTACATAACGAGCTCCATCAGGGATATTAGCTATAAATCTGTAATTGCTTCCGTCCGGACCGTCACCTGACATATTAGTCCAGTCACGAATAGCTTCATGGTCGGAAGAATAGAACATTACGTACTGATTTCCGTTATTACTCCACTGAGAATGATCTGACCAACTATCAGGTCTGGTCCACCAAACATGTGTATTGCCGTTTTCTTTATTATTGTTACTGTCATAATCCAAATTGCCGTATGAAATATTGAAGAGCTGGTCAGATTCACTTCTACCTGTTACGTGATAATAAGCGAATTTCTGACCGTTAACCATTGCTTCGCTCATTCGCTTTGCGTAATAACCGCTTTTTATGGTTGCTGTAGTATTGAGATTATATCCGTTATAATAATAATCTGCATTACCTGTATAAAGCGTAAAGTTACCCGTTACCGTAACCGCTTTCGCGGGCATAGTGAAGGTTCTTGTTGCGCTTGTATTTGAGCCGCTTAAAGTTACCGTACCGTTATCGGCGTCCTTAGCTGATGAAGAAGTTATTGTACCCGATAAATTAGTAAATGTTACGGTAACTTGCTGTCCAGCGTAAGCACTCGAGGGGCTTACCGAAACCGAGCCAAGTCGATTGTTATTACTCTTTGTTGTAATTGTGTAGGTCTTTTTAGCGACGAACTTCGCTCTTACGCTACCGTTAGCGGTCGAAACAACCTTGGCTGTTCTGCCATCTCCGTTTGGCGCGTCATTAGTCATTGTAACGCCCGAAGTTTCCCAACTGCTGAATTCATATCCCGCGTCAGGTGTAGCCGAAACGTCAGTTTTTGTAGTTACGCCAACCGTCTGGTTTCCGCTGGGGGATATTGATCCGCCTGTGGTTGCCGAGAAAGTTACATTATGAGTTGTTTCAGGTTCTTTAACGGTAAGTGTTGCCTGTGAAGCAGCGGCAACATACACATTACCGTCATAAGCAGCAGCATAAATAGTATAAGTACCGGGGGTTAATCCGCCAGTATTATTGGGATTGAACTCATAGAAATTTGTATTATTAGTGGTGTAGAAGTACTTAACAGTAGCAGCACTGGCGTATGCAGTGGAACCGGTAGCAGTAGCTTTTATATTACAAGAGGCAGTCCCGGCTTTTATAGAATCGCTGTCTTTGCCAGTGTCCCAAGAAATAGCAGCACTTCCGCTAATTGTGCCTACCTTATTGCCGTCGGCATTGTAGTTATTAAATGCATAACCAGCTTGAGCGGCAGTCGGAGTAAATGAAGCTGCCCAACTTGGATATAAGCTATCATGAGTTATACGGTATTCAACGCTTGGAGTTATACAACCTGCAACTACTCTAACATCAGAATTAGTACCTATTTTATTTGTCAATATAGCACCTGTAGCAACAGACGTTTGATTTGAAACTAGATAAAGAGTTTTGTTATTATCGTTCCAACAGTCGCCAAAATAAATGTAAATCTTGGTTCTTTTCAAAACAGCAATTAAATCATCGCTATTTACAGCAGTACCAGTAGTCTGACCGGAGTCAGAACCGCCGCCGCCTTCACCGCCTTCACCGCCTTCGCCGCCGCCGCCGTTACCGCCAGAAACAGTGGTTACGCATGTGTTCAGGTCACATGTGAAAACATATGTGCCCTGTGACGAAGTGGTAAGTGTATTAGGATTCTCTGTAACCGACTTGGATGTTGAGAAGTTGCCTGTTCTTATGCAGTTGTTAGTCTTAGACGTTTGTGAACTAAGATCAAATGATTGGTTATTAAACCAGTCATTATTATCAGCAACTATAACAAACCGATAAGTGGTACTTGCGGACAGAGACAATGAAATCGAGGCAGTTGTACTTGAAAAACTCATGCTCTGGTTCGTAGCGCTTGCCCATGTACCTGAACTGCTGCTAGTATAGTAGATTGTTGCGCTTCCATACGCATGAACCGTAATAAGCGAACCCAGACCTATGCACGTAAAGAGCATAACCACGCCTAAGAATACGGCGAGAGATCGCTTTGAAAATCTTCTAACCTTTGTTTTCATAAATAAACCTCCGTTATTTAAGTTGAAAGTTAAAAATGGAAGGTTGAAAGTATTTCCGCGTATTCTGACCTTCGCGGCGCGGAAAACGAAAAAAGTAAAATCGACAATTTTTTCGTTTTGACGGCGTCCCTCAACCTGCCGTGCCGCCGAAGCGCGAAGTGTCCCCGCCTTTTTCCGTCTGACCTCGGAATGAACAAACGACCGCGGCTCGGTGAATGACCGAAAAAAGGGTTTTTCCCTTTTTCTTTCCGCATAATCGCCCGTTCTCAGCGCGAATTATATCGCAAATCGACAGCTATTTGCACGAACATAAGTTCGCCAGTCGCTTAATGATATACATAGCGACCCTAATTATTAGCTATTTTACTATAATTATTATATCTTTGTCAAGAGATTTGCAAGAAATATAACAAAAGAATTACAGTTTTCGGAGTAGAAATTTTCAATATTATTCACTATCGGAATTAAAATAAAAATGAAAATGTGGCTGTTAAAGTGAAAAAATGAAAAGAATGAAATAGTGAAAAAGGTATTTGTTCCATTAAACATTAAAAATTAAACATTAAACATTTAGGTCGGGGAGACAAAACGTCGTTCATCGTCATCGCTCCGCTACACCCCCTTTGTCCGCTACGTATATCATTTATCAATAGTTCGGGAACCGATTTTTGAGTTAATCCGATTTATGAACACGACCATCATGTTTCATTTTTCATGTTTCATATTTAATGTTTTTAATAGTTCGGGCACCGATTTATTTAAATAATCCGACTTATGATCTCGACTTGACATAAAATACCGTACCGACTATAATTTTATCAATTGATCGGGGTGATTATTATGAAACCAAACGGCAGGCTTTCCGAGAGCTTCAGGGCGGCGGGATTTTCCGACGGCGAGATCGGCTCGCTGATGGCGGGCGTCGCCGCGCTCAGAGCCGAGGAGCTGAGCTTTTCCGAATATTTTGAGGAGAATTTCGGCGATGCCTTTACGGCGTCTGAGACGCTCTACACGCTGATTTCCGAAACGGCAGCTCATTACTCGAATTATGTCGAGGGGCTTTCTCAAACCGAAAAAGAAGGCAAAATCAGCACTTATACCGCGCTGAGCACGCTCCACACCAGAGCCTCGCAGGAATACCTTGAGATCCTCACGCTCGTAAAGAACGGTTTTTCCGACGGCGCGTTCGCGAGGTGGCGCTCGATGTACGAGCTGTCTGTGATAAGCTCCTTTATCCGCAAGTTCGGCGAGCCCGTGGCGGAGAAGTTCATTGAGGCGTCCGACACTCAGGATCGCTATGACTGGGCGATGGAGAGCGGCGCGTTCTCCCCAAACAAGCGCCACGTGACCTTCGGCGATATCGTTAAGCTCTGCGATATGGACGTTGACGCGTGGGCTGAGAACTACACGGTCGCCAACCAGACCGTTCACGCCTCGCCGCAGGGAACCTTCGGCAGGCTCGGCGCCGAAAGCGGCGCAAGCTCGCGCAGAAGCGGCTACGGGGTCTCGGCTCCCGCGATCCAGTGCGCCAACACTCTGGCGCTTGTGTCGTCAATGCTTTTCTCGCTCTTCCCCGAGCAGAGGACGATGGAGAAAATGTCGCTCGCCGCGGGCTGGCTCGACGAGCTGATCGACGCCTACTGCGAGGCGCACGAAAAGCTTTTTGAGTAAGCCTCGTTCGTCTTGGGTATAAGCGACAAAAACAGCGTTTGGATTTATTTAATTTGCACAAAGAAAAGCAAAAGCAAAAATATTGCAAAATGCGAATATATATGTTATAATGCTAATAATGAATTAAAGGGGTGTCAGGTATATGAAATGTCCGTACTGCGGTTTTATTGAAAGCAAGGTAGTCGATTCGCGTTCCGCGGACGACAGCGAGCGTATCCGCCGCCGCCGCGAGTGCCTTAAATGCGGCAAGCGTTTTACTACTCACGAGATAATCGAGAACGTTCCCGTGATCGTCGTCAAGCGCGACAAAAGCCGCGAGAGCTTTGACAGGAACAAGCTCACCAACGGCCTTCTCAGAGCCTGCGAAAAACGTCCCGTTTCCATCGAGCAGATCGAGGGCATCGTCAACAGCATCGAGAGCCACGTTCAGTCGAGCCTTGATCGGGAGATCACCACACAGCAGATCGGCGAGCTCGCGATGAAGGAGCTCAAGGATATCGACGAGGTAAGCTATGTGCGTTTCGCCTCTGTTTATCGCTCGTTCAAGGATATCAACACCTTTATGGAGGAGCTGAACAAGCTCCTGAAGGACAAATGATCGGTAAAATAAAATATTAACATAAAAACACAAGCAGAACGCCGTAAAGCGTTCTGCTTGTGTTTTTAAATAATAAGTCCTCTCGGCAATGCAATTTGAGAGTACAAAGCGGAAAGCTAGAATTGCATATATACGAAGTCGGCGGCGTTATAGCCCGAGCCGTAGACTCCGAACACGACTATCACCAGAACTCCGATGAAGATCGCCGCGAATCTCAGCGCGAAGGGCTTTGCGTCGAGCATTTGACGGATATTGACGCCGTCCTTCATATGGCGCTCCTGAACCACGCTGACCGCGAAGAGCACTGCCGTGAAGAACAGGATAACGATGTATTCCTTTACTCCCAGACCGAGAGACGATATCTCCTCGGCTCCGCGAGTGAAATTCTGACCCGTGAAGAACAGCGCTATCGTGCGCACAGCCTGAGAGAACGTGGGCGCTACGTCGAACACATAGCCCACGAGCACGACGACAAACGTCCTCAGAATGCGGAACACATAGAGCGGAACGCCGTCGCGGTTTATATGAAGCTTATCGGTGAGCGCGTCAAACAACGGCTGGAGCAGAATGCTGAGCATTATTATTCCGCCGTTCCAAACACCGAACGCGACGTATTTCCACGACGCGCCGTGCCACACGCCGACCAGCAGGAACACTATCAGCGACGCCACGCTTGTGGGCAGAACCTTTGAAACATGAGCGCCCGCGGCGGTTTTGCCGAAGCGGGTGTTTTTCATTTTTTTGCTCGCGTTGAGGAACGCCGCGGACATCGCGACGGGATAGAACACGTAGTCCTTCATCCACGCGCCGAGCGAAATATGCCAGCGTCTCCAATATTCGTTGATAGTCGTCGAGAAATAGGGACGCTTGAAGTTCTCCATAAGGTCGATCCCGAAGATCTGAGCCACGCCTCGGGAGATATCGATTCCGCCCGAGAAATCCGCGTAAAGCTGGAGCGCGTAGAGCAGCACCGTAAAGGTGAGCGTGGTGCCGCCGTAGGAATCGTAGGCGGATGTGACGGAGTTGATCGCGATCACCGCTCTGTCGGCGATCACGAGCTTCTTGAAGAAGCCCCAGAGTATCAGCTCACAGCCGTGCTTGAACCGCGTAAAATCAAAGTCGTGCGGCTCCTCAAGCTGATGGGCGAGCTGATCGTAAACGCTGATGGGACCCTGAACGATCTGCGGAAAGAACGAAACGAAAAGCAAAAGCTTGAGCGGATTTTTCTGCGCCTCGTTCTTCTCGCGGTAAACGTCCACGATATACCCCATGCTCTGGAAGGTGTAGAACGAGATACCCAGCGGCAGAAACAGCCTGAGCGTCGGCGCGGAAAAGTTCCAGCTGAACACTCCCAAAAGATCGTTGAGCGATCCCGCGAAGAAGTTATAATACTTTAAAAACGCGAGTATCCCGAAGTTCAGAACGAGCGCAAGCGCGAGGATAAGCCGTTTTTTGCGCTTAGTCCTCTCCTTGCGGCGTTTCTTTTCGTCGCGGCTCCACTCCACCTTCTTTTCCTTCAAGAGCGCCTTTGAGCTCTTCGAGACGCGCTCTGTCCACAGCGCGGCAAGGAAGGTGGAAAGTGTCGTGAAAATTATGAACGCGGAGTATTTCCAGCCCGCGACCGCGTAGAAAAACACGTTCGCCGCGAGCAGGATCGTCCAGCGGTACTTTTTGAGCGGAAACAGAAAGTAGACTATCGCCGTGACCGCTACAAAAGCAAAAAAGTTTAAAGATGTATAAGTCATATAATTTCCTTATGGTGTGTTAAAAATGTCCGTAAGCACGGGCTTTCTGACGATCTCCAAGCCTTTCTCGGCGCTGTAAAGCGCGATTGAGGGCAAATCACGGCTGAGGAAGATCGACATTCCCTCCATACAGGAGTACGCGCCTGTTCGGCAGAACGCGAGAGCGTCGCCGATTTTTACGCCGCTGAGCGGACAGGAGCGCACGAGCACGTCGGCTGTGGTGCAAAGGCTTCCGCAGATATTCCACGGTTCCTCCGCTCCCCCGCCGTTTCCGAGGTTGATTATCTCGGGTATCTGCATTCCCTGAAGCTGACCGTCATACTTGAGCTGGTGAAGTCCGCCGTCAACTATGGCGAAATTCGAGCCGTCGTTCGTCTTTGCGTCGACGATACGAGTGATGTAATAACCGCACGGCGCGGCAAAAAACCTGCCCATCTCGACCGTGAGCTCACAGACCTCGCTGAGCCTGTTGAGCGCGGGCATTACGGACTCCAGACGTCCCCTTTCGAGCTCGTCCGCGTTATCGGAAAAATAATCAACGGCAAGTCCCGTGCCGTATTCGACGCGCCTGATGTCAAAGCCGAGCTCGGAGCGGATCCTCTCAAGAAGGTCAATAAGATAATCAACCTCTCTCTCGATCGGCTTGGACTTTTTCTTGCCCGTGCCCGTGAAATAGTGAAGCCCGACGATCTCAACGCCCTTGTAGCTGTCGCGGTTTCTGATGATATCGAGCACGGCGCTTTCGTCCATACCGAACTGGCTCGCGCCGCGGCTGTCGGTAACTCTCAGAAGCAACTCGTATTTTTCGCCTCTTTTGAGAGCCTCGCTGTTGATCAGCTCAAGGTGGAGCATACTCTCGGCGGTAAAGGTACCGACCCTGTCACGCGCGGCGCGCGCTACGTCGTCGGCGGTTTTGTTTACTCCCGAGAAAATGACCATATCCATATCGCAGCCGAGCTTCTCGCAGACCGTGAGCTCTCCAGGAGAGCATACCTCGATCCTGTCGAAAACCTCGGGCAGATATTTGAGCAAAAAAGGATTTGCCTTGATGGAAAAGCACATACCTATTTTCTCGCCGAAGGCACGTCTGACCGCCTCGGCGCGCGCTTTGAACCCGTCAATATCGAAAATATAGGCGGGAGTTCCCGTCAAAGTCAGGAGCTCCCTCAGTTTTTCGCCGTTCATTTACTCATCCTGAAGCTCTTCGATGAGCTTCATCATAGCCTTTGCGGAGTTAAAATTCGCGGGAACGAGGTTGTTGGGCTTGATCTCGATATCAAACTCCTCGTTAAGCTCGCCGACGAGAGCGACGATATCAAAGCTGTCCAGCACGCCGTCGTCGATCAGCGCCGTCTCGTTCTCAAAATCCACATCGGGTCTGAGTTCCTCTAAGATCTGCATTAATTCATCCATTATGATTTCTCCTTTACCGTTTCTGCTTTTTACTTCTTTTTTACTTAAAATACCCTTTCAGGGTCTGCATATCTGTTTTTCCGTTGGGCAAAACAGGGAGTTCTTCAAGCTTTATCTGCTTTCTCGGCACCATAAAGGCAGGCATTTTTGCCCTGAAGCTCAGGGTGATTTCCTTGGGGGTCGCTTCTCCGACATAGAAGAGATACAAAAGCTCTCTCTCCTTTTGGTAAAGCGCGCACGAATTTTCGACGCCGTCGATGCTCTCGGCAAATTCCTCGATCTCACCAAGCTCGATACGGTGTCCGAGGTGCTTGATCTGCCTGTCCATTCTGCCGTGGAACTCAAGGTTCCCATCGTCCCTGAGTCTTCCGAGGTCGCCTGTTTTGTAGATTATATCGCGGTAGCCGTGATTCAGCGGATTCTGTACAAACGACTTGGCGGTAAGCTCCGCGTTGCCGTAGTATCCGAGCGTGACGGCGGGACCGCCCACGCAGATCTGACCGATCTCTCCGCGCTTAGTTTCGGTATCGTCCTCGTTGAGAAGCAGTATCTTGTAATTAGCATAGGGCTTGCCGATGGGCAGAGCCTCATCCTCCCCTGCCTTATCCTCAACGACATAGTAGGTGCACGAGGCGGTCGCCTCGGTGGGTCCGTACTGGTTGACATAAAGCACGTCGGGAAGCGCCTCCTGCCAGACCCTGAGATATTTCGGCGAGATCACCGAGCCTGAGAAGCAGAGCTTTTTCAGGTATTCGGGCTTGCCCGTATCAAAGGCGTTGAGCTTTGCGGGGAGTTCTACTCCCGCGACGCTCCAGCACAGAGCGGTTATTTTTTCGCGGTTGAGTGTTTCAAAAAGCGCCGTCGGCATCGCGAACTCGTTCTTTGGAATAATATACGTGCTCGCTCCGAAGCTTATCGGAAGGTAAATATCCCTTATCGCGGCAATATAATCGAGCGGACTTTGATTGCCGAGAATGTCGCCGTCGGTGATACCGAGCGCCTTGGCGACAGAGTCGATGTACGTCATCAGCGAAAGGTGCGAGGTTATCACGCCCTTGGGAGTGCCCGTCGAGCCCGAGGTGAAGATCACGTAGAGCGGCGACATAGCGTTGATGAGCTTCTCTCTTTCGCGAAGCTTGTTTTCGTCGATCGGCGTGTCGAGGATATCCTCGGCTGCGATTATTTCTCCGCCGAAATCAAGGCTTCGCGCCTTCTCAAGGTGAGCGTTGTCAACAAGCATGATCGGGGCATTGACAACGGCGAGCGTCTTGTTGAGCCTGTCCGCGGGCATATCGCCGTCGACGGGCGCGTAAAAGCAGCCTGCTCTCGCGATCCCGAGGAAGTAAGCGGGAGTAAGGCAATGACGTCCCGACATCACCGCCACGGGAGCTTCGGGACAGGTCCTTTCGCAAAGGAAGCTGCCGACCGACCTTGTGAGCCTGTCGAACTCCGAGAAAGTAAGCGACGAAGCGCTGTCCTTGAATATTATCTTTTCGGGATACGCCGCGGCCGTTCGGTCAAGGCGTGCGATTACCGAATTTTCCATATCGTTATCACCGCATACATTATTATTCAATTTTATATTATAATAGTAAAAGTGCCTTTTTTCAAGTCAAAATAGATAAAATTGTCGTAAATTTGCTCGATTTGTCGATTAATGTAGCCTATTGCGTTTTAGCCGCTTCTAAAGTATAATATATATATAATATTTTAAAACAATCAGGAGGCTGCTATGAAAAAATATCTTGTTTATTTTGTATCCGCTTTACTTATTATGTCCACCGCTGCCGCTCTTACAAGCTGCGGCTCCGAGGAAAAGAAAAGCGAGCCCAAATCAAGCGCTCAGACCACTTCCGCTACCGAGGATAAGAGCGACGACGAGGCGGCGATCTCTGCCGACGACCTCGCGTTCACATATAACGACGTAAAGGTGGAGCTTGACGGCGACGCCGACGCCGCTGTTGAGGCTCTCGGAGAGTATCAGGACGTTTCCTCTCAGCTCAGCTGTCACGGAGAGGGCGACGACAAAACCTACACCTACGACGGCTTTGTGCTCAACACTTATCCCAAGGACGGCGCCGACCGTGTGCTTGAGATCGTGATCAAGAACGAAGGTATCCCCACCTCAAAGGGAATCGAGATAGGCGCTTCCGTTGACGACGTCACCGAGGCTTACGGCGACGGCTACCGTCAGGTAGGTCTGTACTACGCTTATGAGGACGGCAACGGCAAATCGCTCCAGTTCCTTGTTGAGGACGACACGGTCAAGGAGATCGACTATTACTACGACGTTTAATATCAAACAGTGAATCAGGGCGCCTACGCGCCCTTTTTCTCAATACGAACGCCTTTTTTCGGGCATTCTTACGGAATAATACTCATGCAGGGCGCACGCCGTGATTCGCGCGGCGTTGCCAAAGTTCAAGGTGCATTATGAAAACTACGCTATTCAGGGTTATAAAGATCGCCGCGCTCCTTCTCGCGCTGATCCTGACGATCGGGATATTGCAGGAGTTCGTGCTCTGCCACGCCGACCACAACCGCCAGAGGATCAAGGGCTTTTTTGAGGAAGAAAAGAACTCGCTGGACGTTGTGCTGATCGGAGCGAGCGAGGTCTACTCCGACTTCGCCCCGGGCTGCGCTTACAAAAACGACGGCGTTAGGAGCTATCTTTTCGCGACGCAGTCGAACTCGATACTCAACTACAAGAGCCAGCTCAAAAACGCTCTCGAGACCCAGTCGCCCGACGTCGTTGTGATCGAGCTTAACGGAGCTCTTTACGGAGACGAGGAAGAGGCTGTCAAGGAGGCGAATCTCCACAACTACTCCGACAACATCCCTCTTAACAAAACCAAGCTCGACTGGCTTTCGCAGGATGAGATCAAAAACCGCGAGGAATACCTCTTCCCCATTATCAAATACCACAACGTTTGGGCGGACGACGCGGATTTCAAATACAACAAAACCATTATTCAGGACAAGCTGAGAGGCTATAATTACCTCAAGGGCATTCTCAACGAGACAGCCGTGTTCAAAAACACCCAGCGCTCGATGAACGATATGCTCGCTATGTCCGCAAACAGCAAAAAGCCGCTCACTCAAATCGAGGAGCGCGGGCTCAGGGATCTGCTTGAGTACTGCAAGAGCGAGGGGATCAAAAACGTTGTTTTCGCGAGATTCCCGCATATCGTAGTGCGAAGAACGTTCTCGCGCTTTGAGAGGAGCAACACCGTAGGCGATATCGTAAATGAATACGGCTACGATTACCTCAATTTTGAGCGCGATTTTGAGAAAACGGGACTTGACGAGGAAAAGGACTTCTACAACCTCGACCACCTCAACATCTACGGTCAGCAGAAGTTCACCGCTTATCTTACGGATATCCTCAAAAAGGATTACAAGCTCACCGCCAAAAAGCTATCCGACTCTCAAAAGGCTGAATGGGACGAATGCGCCGAATACTACGACGCGTACCGCGCTTACAGCGATTCTCTGATCAAAAAGGGCGAAAAAAAGGAGCTTTCCGAGGATTGCGACCTGATCGAAAAGCTCAAGGATTATTCATAACGTCAAACTTACAGGGGCTGTCAACGACAGCCCCTTTTTTATGTTATATCTTTATTCTTTTCCACTCGGCTCCGCCCTGGAGGCCCTTCTTGTAATGCACCTCGGCGGGCTCGTCGTAATCTACGGCGTACCATTCGGTCTCACTGTGCATGCTCCATTCGGGATCGTAGACAAGACCCTCGATCTCAGCCCAGCCGTGACCGCCGCTGTTGCAGGCGTAGCACTCGTCGCAGCCGATAGCCTTGCCCATAAACGCCATAGCCGCTCCGTAGCTGAAGCAGTCGCCCTTGCCGTACATAAAGATGTCGTTGGCGTACAGGATAGGCCAGTCCATTTCGTAATAAGGCGGATCGTGACGAACGCCCTCGAGATAGTCGTTCTTTAAGTGATCAAAGCAGGCGCGCAGCTTTTCTTCCTTGGTCATATCGTCGTTCGTGCACTCGGCTACCGACTTGAGAGTATAGAAAAGCGTGGTGTCCGCCTCGCTCTCGACCATGGTCGCCACGCTGTTGATAACGTTCCAGTCGACCCCGTCCTGACTCACCGCGGTACAACAGTTACCGCTGATAACACCGTCCTTGTCGGCATAGAAATAACCGTCGTCGTCGTTTCCGACGATCGTATCCTTCAGGAGCTCGCCGCCCTTGTAGAAATACTTTTTGTCGCCGCTCTCAACAAAGCCGTCCTGAGCCTTTTCAAGCTTGATCTCCATACCGTCGGTAAGGTACGCTTCCTTGTCCGCGCTGGACTTATATTTGTCGGGATCGAAGCCCGCAACCTTTATCGCGTGATTAACGGTGCCGCCGAGAAGCTCGACCTCCTCGGTCTTTTTGCCGTCTGTGACCTTGACCTTAGCGAATCTCTTTATCTTTATTGAGGTGCCGCCCGCGTCACGCCAGACCTTTCCGCGGTCGGGAATGATCTCGTCCTCGCCGCTGACGGAGATCCCTGCCTGCTCGAGCAGTCTTTGGACGGTCATTCCGTCCTTTCCTTTTATTTTTTTGGTTTTACCCATGTCAACGACGTTGATCTTGACGCTTTTGCCTTCGTCTCCGCATGAGGTAAAGCCGAACGAGCACAAAGCAATAATCAAAGCCGTAAGTAAAGCAAGAGTTTTTTTCATTTTCCAATCCAACCCCTGTTTAAAAGTGATATCACTAGTAATTATAAATGAATATGTCGAAAAGTCAATAGGTTTGTCGAAAAGCAAGGTCGTCTCCGGAAAAAGACGACTGCTTTTTTTAATTAGCCTTTGTAACGTAACCCGAGCCTACATAGTAAACAACGGTCTCGCCGTTGCCCTTTAAGCTGATCACCCAAGCCTCGTCCCCGTCGGGAGAAGCGCCCTTCTCGGCTGAGGCTACGGAATAACCCGATCCTTCCTCAAGCAACGCCATCTGGCAGGCCTCGCTCTTTTCCATTCCTGCGTACTCGTCAATAACGTCGTCATCGCCGTTATTATCGTTTGTGTCGATATCGTCGCCATTTGCGTCGGCGTCGGAATCCGAAGCGTCTCCGTTTTCATCGCCGCTTTCCTCGTTGCCGTCAGCGGGAGAATCGATTATTTCGTCATTATCGGAATCGTCGTTGTTATCGCTGTTTTCGTCCGTATCGGCGTTTGTATCCTCGGACTCGGAAGCCTCCGTGTCGGTCTCCTCCTGAGTCTGCTCAACATCCTCGGACGCTTGCGGAGCCGTTGTCGATACTGTCGAGGATTTTTTTGACGTGGTTTTCTTTTTGTCGCCGCAGCCCGCGAGCGCGAGGCAGGAAACAAGCAGAATACACGCGATCAATACACTTAATATTTTTTTCATAATTATACCTCCGAATTTATTATTCACACTATCGCTCGGCATACTCCGCCGAGCAACATAAATTATAGTCGAAAAATGTCGAAAAATCAATTAACAAATAGGCGATAATATATACCTCTTTCTCCGCTTTTGTGTACAAAATGATAGCTTATCCGCATATACATTAAACGTGGAGAAATAAAAATGGATTTTTTATCGTTTTTGACGCTTTGCGGCGGACTTTTTCTGTTCCTTTTCGGAATGAGAGTGATGTCAAAAGGGCTGGAAAAAGCCTCGGACGGCAAATTGAAGGCGGTTTTGGAGCGAATTACAACGGGAAAGCTAAGACAGCTTCTGCTCGGAGCTTCAATAACGGCGGCAGTCCAGTCGTCCTCATCGGTCACGGCAGTATTGATCGGGCTTGTGGACTCGGGAGCATTGCCGTTTGAGAGCACTGTCGGCGTGATAATCGGCTCAAATATCGGAACCACCGCGACAGCGTGGCTTTTGTGCGCGGGTGAAGCCGCCGAAACGGGCATAATAAAGCCTGCCTCGGTCGCGCTCGCCGCCGCCGCTTTAGGAATCGTCTTATTATTCCGAAAAAGAAATATATCCCGCGCCTTCGGGACAGCTATGCTCGGTTTTGCGGCATTAATGAGCGGAATGGAGCTGATGACCCGTTCTGTCGCTCCGCTTGCGGAAGCCGAAGGCTTCAGAGACCTGCTGACGGCGTTCGATAACCCGATCGCGGGCGTTATTCTCGGCGCGCTTTTCACCGCGGTGATCCAATCCTCGTCGGCTTCCGTGGGGATATTGCAGGCGCTGTCGATGTCAGGCGCGGTTTCGGTCATATCGGCGGCTCCGATTGTCGCGGGAATGAATATCGGCACCTGCGTCACGGCGGCTCTCTCGTCGGTCGGAGCAGGAAACGAGGCGAAGCGCGTAACGGCGCTTCACATCGTCTTTAATACGGTCGGCGCCGCGCTGTTTACGCCGCTGATATACTTTCTGAACCTCGTCACGGGCTTCGGAGAGCTTTCCGCCGATCCCGTAACGATCGCGGTTTTGCACACCTCGTTCAATATTTTTACCGCGCCGATCCTTTTGCCGCTTTCATCGCGCTTTATAAAGCCGAAAAAGAAAGGACTGCCGCGTTGAGCGACAGTCCCCTACCGTAAAAATCAAATCATTCCCGCAAGCCGCATCTGAATAAATGTGGCGTCGCGGATATCGACCTCTCCGTCGTTGTTGATATCGGAGAACAGAAAGAGGAATTTTCTTTCAAAATCCCACATTCCGACGTCGTACATCTGAATATACGTCGCATCGTTTATCGTAACACACTTGTCGCCGTCCGCGTCCCCGAGCGGATAATCGTCGACCAAGGTGTACGGAATATTGTTTTCGGTCGCGAATTCGTGGGCGGCGGAAGCGGCATAGCAGGAAATATTTAGATCTCCGCAACCCGAAAAAGCGTTTTGAGGGATCACGGTAACGCCCGCGGGAATGAAGATATCATCCAAAGCGGAGCAGTTGCCGAAGGCGTATTCGCCGATTTTAGTAACATTTTCGCCGATGATCACTCCGTTGAGCTTATCGCAGTTGTAGAAGCACTGCGAAGGTATCTCGTTCAGCGAGGAGCTGAGCGTCACGCTCTCAAGCCCTCCGCAGCTCTGAAATGCTCCGAAGCCGAGCTCGGTCACTGAATACCCTATGCAAAGCGCGGTGAGACCCGAGCATCCGTAAAACGCGTTCGAGCCTATTTTTTTGAGCCATCTCGCTTTTTCAAAGGAGATCGAGGTCATCTCAGCATCGCCGAAAAACGCGTAGTCGGCGATCTCCGTCACCTTTGCCCCGAGAAGCTTCTCGGGGATCACGACGCTTGAGTTGCTCTTGTCATATTCACGTATGACCGCCTCTCCCTGAGAGTTGATCTCAAACGAGAAGCCGTTGAGAGAAAAATATGAATCCGCAGCGAACGCGGACACGCACGACAAGGCGACCAGAACCGCCGCGATTATTACGGCGAATATTCGTTTTGCTTTCATCGCACTCTCCTTAATTACCATCCTATTTCCGAGCCGTCATCGGGATCGATTGTCGGGTCGTCCCAAGAACCGGGGTTCGGATCTACATAGCTGCTGAAATTCTCGGGACTGCCCAAAATGACGTCACGGATTTCTATCGTGCAGAAAAGGAATTCGGGAGCGCTGTATTCTTTTTTCATTTGCTCCCACCCCTTCCGTAGTAAGCGTTCGGCAGACTATTCGTAAACCACGATTCCGTTCGACGCCGCAAGATCCTTTTGAGAAACCTGTCTCAGGCACACATAAACCGAGTTACTCAGCGTGATATCGTGCGCCTCGGGATTTGTTTTGTCCATCAGATACGCGGTTACCTTCATAACGTAATTCGCGTTCTTATAGGTCTTGGTTTCGCCTGCTTCTGTGTAGTTGTTCACAAAGCTTTTCGCAAAGTTGATGCGGTTTTTGTTAGTCAGATTCTCGACGGGGATCGTAGAGACCTGAATACTGCGCCGCTTGCCTGATTTGTAATAATAAAAGCTGCTCTTCTTATCGATAGCGTCCTTCAGCTGTGTTTCGTCGGAAACAAAGCCGTAGTCCCTTGTTTCGTTGAATGTCGCGTCATCGGGTAGTACCGCGCAGACCTCATAGACGACGCCGACCTCGTAATCGGTGTTGTTCCTGAAGAGCTCAATATCGTTGTTATCAAAAGCGATCTCATAATCCGTATAGAGCAGATCGGAGCTTCCGCTTGTGAGCGGAGCGGGATTTTCGCTTTCGTCAGTCCAGCGGTTCCTGTTGTAGCCGAGCTTTGTCAGCATGATCTCTGACGACCATCCGTCGTAGCTTCCGTCATCATCGGAGGCGTAAACGGGCGTGATGTAGTAATCGTCCATAATACAGAACGTGAACCACGGGTCATAACACCTTGCGACAACCTTATCCTGCGGGTTCTCGGATTTGCGGATCTCCCAGAAGCTGAACTTCTTGCCGCCGTATGTACGCTCACGTGCGTCAAGCGCTCTTATCCTTGAATCGGATCTTCTGTTAGCGCCGAGCGTTGTCTCAAAGGACTCAAAAACTCCGTCGGGCTCAAGCTTATAGTTAACGTGAACCTTTTTGGTGTTCTGCTTCGCGGTGACGACGGTAAGGACACGGTCAACCTTTTCCTCATCATTTGACGAGTCGGGATCTCCCTTGTAGGATTCCTTACTGATCTTCTTATCCGTCCATACAAGGGTCTGACCGTAGTTGCCCTCGTAGGGAGCGTTCTGCATAATGAAATCGTCGGTAAGCTCAACATTTCCCGCCGCCGTTACGAGCGAAGCCTCGTTGTTCTCGTTCAGGTTTTCGGGGCTGAGCGTGCCGTTGACCACAAAGTCCTTCGTGCCGTGGGCACGTGTATCGAATCTGTACCTGATCGTGTACGGCATTTCGTCAAAGTTGCGTCTCTTGTACACAGCTATGATATGCTTGTTGCCGTTTCTGGTGACCTGATTCTGGAGGATAGTCGGCGACCATTCACCGCTGCTATTCCAGTTCTTCTTTCTTACAAAGGTGTTGTTGTCGGTGTAGTCCTCTTCCCACCACTCGGCAAACTCATACTTATAGACGCGGTTGTCCTTGGGGATGATCTCCATACTGTAACCGTCTGTCCTGTGCCACGGAACGGGAGTATTGTTAACATAAGTACTCGGAGCGGAGAAGTTGAAGGAACCGCCTGTTTTGCTGCCGTCGGGATCGGTCGGAGCGTTCATTACTATTTCTGTCGCGTCGGCGTCATCCGCGGGAAGCGCAGATTCAACATAACGGAACTCAAAATTCGCCGTTACAAGATCCTGAGTAACAACAGCGTAATACGTGACCTTGTCCTCGGGGAGATCTTTGTCAAGTCCGAGGTCCTCCTTCGTCAGGATCGCGTTGGTTGTCAGAGGCACACCTGTACCCTGCGGGTTATCATACCAGCCGTGGAAGGTGTAGCGGTGCAGATGCACATATTTCTCCGCGGGAGGCGCGTTTTCCGCCACCCCTGGATTTGTAACATTGTTGAAGTCATAGAAAGAGACATCAGCTATATCGTTATAGCTCTCGATCGTCTGGTGCGTCATTGACAGACCGCCGTAGAGCGGATCGTGAGTTACGGGATCGTAGTCGACTTCGGTGTAAGGCGACGACTCGTTTGAGCAGACAAGCTTAAAGTTCATCTCGCGCTCGGTGAATTTCTTGTAATAAATCTTCACGAGGTTGATATTACTGTTAGCATTGTCGGGCGCGATCGTGACCTTGATCGGCTTGTTGTCGATCCTTGTATACGGAATAGCGGAAGTTAATTCGTTGTTATCGTGGTCGTAATCGTAATTGCTCGGAGCGGGAATCGTGATTTTCTCCTCGACCTTGCCCGAGCCCGCGTTCAGGTGCTCCTCCATAACGCCGTTCCACAAACCTGTCTTGTCCTCGGCGGCGTTATACTTGCGCTCAGCAGTGTAATCGATATACTGATAAGAATAGTTATAGATATTACGGTTGAAATAAATCTGAATAACCGTTCGGTGCGCGGGAGAAATCGTAACCGTCGCGTCGTCGGCGACCGAGTATTCGTTTGTAACGCCGTTGAGCTCGACCACCTTCGTTTGTCCCGTCGCGAGTGCAAAGCCCTGCTCGATATAGAGCTGAGGGAATTGTTTGCTGTATAACGACGCTATGGACACAGTCGTAGGATTTGGCTCCTCGGCGATCTTTACGGTAAGGTTCTCGCTGTTGTCGAGAGTATAGCCTTCGCCGTCCAGATCCTGTGTATAATACTCAACGCCGTAGAGGTATTCGGTATCATTCTTGTTATAATAGAAAGTTATAACGTTGTGCGCGAGCTCATCCGTCATCTGCTCCGCCTCGGTAGAGGCGTCGGAAGCCGCAAGCACCAGAGTCTTTGTCGCTTCCTCGGCAACATAACCCGCGATAAACAGCGCGTCCTCCTTGACGGAAGCGTCGGTCGACTGCCTTGTCACTGATTCCTCCAAAGGAGCCATGGTATCCTTATCAAGATAACGTACCGTATAATAAACGCTGTCCTTTTGGATATACTCAAAGGGGTATTCGTTAGGCTTGAATTCCTCACCCTGCTTGTTTGATTTGATAAGAAGCGAATGGGAGTTGGTAGTAGGCCACCAGTTTCTGCCGCCCTCGACCCATTTGTGAGCGTCGTTTAGCTCATCGCCGCCCTTCGCGTTGAAGGTTTTGGTCTTATATACAAAGGCTCTGCCCGTTGTGGGGTCGGCTACCTCGTTGTTATGGTTGCCCTTTTCCACATATTTGATCTGATACTTAGCTACATCCTTGGTTACCCACTCGGCAAAAAGCTGGAACTTGCCGTCGTGCGCCGCTTCTTGGTTCAGCGCCGTTACGGGAACATCCTCCGGCTTGAAACGCACGGGGATATTGTCGCGCAGATAATACCAGCCCGCGAACATAGCGCCCTCGGCAGGAGGATCAAGCTTGGGTCTGTGCAAGTTCTCGTCTTCTTTATTGGCGGGAACATAATTCAGCGGAACGTACTTGCCGTACTCAACATTGATTTCGTCACCAATTCGGTTTTTTCCCTCGTAGTAGTCATTATAAGTCGGGAAGAAGCTTACCTTGATCGTCTTTGGTTCCCACTTGGCGTAGAGCATAATGTCGTCGGCGGGCATAGTTTCCGTATCGAAATCTATCTGATTGTAATAATACGGCGTGCGGAACCAGCCCTTGAACTCATAGTAATCCCTCAAGTCGGGGTTGAAGTACTCAGGCTCATAGTAGTATATAGGCTCGCCCGCGTGTTCGCCGTCGGCATACACCTTATTATACGCAACTCCGTACGCAACACCGTCGCCCGTCGAGTTCGGGTCGGTATCGCTGAATATTCGTTCGGGAGTATTTCCGTTAATAAACGTCAGCGTGTAAATACGGCGTCGGTAGAAGAAATTGATCGTCGCGTGACGGTCGAACTCAGTATCCTCGGACCAGTCGATCTCTGTATTATCAGCTGTAAGGAAAGGAGTGGAAGCTGGTTTGTTTTCCAGCTCAAAGCCTGTTATATCCGCCGCGGTCTGGTCTGTACGAATCTTACTGTCATTGTTCGAACGCTGCGCGGGGTCGGATTTATAGGGGTACTGGTTGCCCGAGTCGATAGTATTGACTATCTGATCCGCCTTGAGTCCGTACCATTTAGTAACGCTTTTATTATTTACTTTGGTAGTGAACTGCCTTACGTCCGTGTAACCGCCGCTGGCTTTTACCTGAGCGGGACCGTTTGTGGGATCATTGTTACATATCACTACCTCTTTCGGCAGAAGCTCCAGATAGTTCTGATATTTAAAGTTCAGAACTCGGTCTATACCGTAGTTCCAGTCGTTGGATGTAGATGTATTAGTCCATGAAACGAGGTAATGGAGCTCTTGATAATTGCTGGTTCTGTCCCTGAACATCAGATCCTGACCCAAGCGCTCAAAGACGCCCTTAATAGTATAGTTGGGGTTTTTGGTGTCATGGTCATGGAAATATTTTGTACCGTATTCAACAGCCCACGAGGCGGACTTGCACATCTCCCTATCCGCATAGCCCTTTTTGTGAACGTCGGTTACGGGGTCTGTGATCCATTTGCCCTTTAACGGCTCGTTATATTTTGCCGTGACCTGATAGTAATAGTAACGATAGCCCTTATATTCCTCGTTCAATTCGGTAAGGATACCGCCGTTTTCAACCAAATAATTATCTTTGATATGCGGTAATTCGTCGGCGATGCCATCCATCCATTGTCCAGTGCCGCCTAATTCCTTCGCGAGAGCTTTCTGATAATTTGTGCCGTCATAATTACCTTTTGAGAAGAATTTAGTGGAATTAGTTAAACTGACTGTACCATCGCTGATCTTTTGTCTGGCGTAGAAGAATTTAAGGTTAAAGTCCTTTCTGTCGTAGTAAACATTGATTCTGGTCGTACCGTCACCCATTATTTTTTTATTGGGCAGACCGCCTCTTGTAAGAAGAGAATCATAGAAATTCTTTTTAGTCAAAAACTCATCGAGCTCAAAGAACTTTCCCATTCCGTTCAGATCATCAAGCTTTGCCTGACTCATATCGGGAAACTCTGTGGCGAGATCACGGTTTGTCTTACTCGCGACATTTGTATAGAAGAAGTCGTAATCTCTGATCATTTCCTCATAATTAATTTCGGAATCAGAAGGAACATTTTTAATTATTTTTGTCGCGGCAACAGAATAATTCGCCGTAACCAATTTACGAAGATCGGGAGAGGTGGTCTGTGCCTCCATTTGCTCGAGCGTAGCTGTACTGGTGGGGTTTTCCATCCAATATACGATACTGTATTTCGTGGTAACGGGAGACCACACAGCCTTATAATACAAATTGTGCGCAGGAATAACGTCGTCATAAAGCGTAAACGCCTTATCGTTAAACTGGCTTTCGGAGATAACGTTATCGTCTTTGTCATAGAACTCGGTTCCCTCTTCGTTTGTGCGTACCCATCCTTTAAATTCGAAACCGAGTCTCTTGGGCTCGCCTATATGGTATGTGGTCTGATACTTGGCGTAAACAGGCTCAACACCGTAGCCACCCTCGCCAAGGTCAAAGTTGACAGTATAATAGTTACGGTCATAATATACGCGGAATTCGGTAGAACCGTCCGCCGCGATAGCGTCGGGCTCGTGGAACAGGTTGGTAAATCCCGAGAACTGAAGTTCCTCGAGCTCCGTAGGATTGGAGCCTGTATATCCCCAGCGGTTGACATACTGATCCTCAATAGTATTGTCACGGGTATACAGATCATCATAAATATTCTGCTTATAATAGATCGCCTTGTAATGAGTCAGACCCGCAAGATAATATACGGTGACATCTTTATTTTCATCAATGGCGTCGTATTTAAACTTGGTTTTCTCGGCGGAAAGACCGTCCTCCAGAGCAGTCATCGGAACATAACCGTCGATCTTGGGGTTGGTGACCTCGATATCAACAGCACTGTTAACACGGTACGCCGCAACGTAAGGATCATGCGCGGGAGTTCCATCCTTGAAAACATAGTTGATACGGATAGTGTGATAAGAATCCGCGAAGGTTACCACCGCGGTCACGCAAAGTCCGACTACAAAGATTATCATTACCATAAACAGAAAAGTAGTCTTCTTTATCGCTGCACGCATATTATCATCCCCTTTTTTATAAATTAAACCCTAATATATATAATAAGCCTTGCTAAAGATTATACTAATCGCAATTATACATTTTCTATATTATAGCGAAATAAATTGTCGATGGCAAAAAATAAATAACTGTGAATAGTGCCCAATATTTGGTCAGTTTTTTGTGATTTTAACACTTTTTTTGATTTTTTAGCAAAATGGCATATATTCATTTGGTGAATATTATAGTCATAAAGTAATTGTTAACCCGTTATTTGTGCATATTGACTATTGAAAAATTTTCACATTGTGAAATTCGCTGAATTTGTGGTGTTTGGCAATTTTATATTTTCTATAATCTTTTAGTTGAATATTAACGTCAGTTTTAACAATTTAACTAGTCTGAACAGAATTTGAATTAGATAAACAGGTTGTTCAGGCTGTATTTTGTACTCTTTTTCGTCGATTTGCTTCTTTAGGCACAACTTAGAACGCTCAATCAACTGCTTTTGCCTCTAAAACAACTAGCAAAAATCAGAAAAAACGCCGAAACCCGTCAATAATCCGCGAAAAATCGGTAAAAAGAAAAGCAGACCGATCAGTCTGCTTTGAGTTTGCTCCCCCAACTTTGGTTTGATCTGAGCGAAAACTTCCTGCGCCGCTTGTGAAAGCGGCGGAAAGCTTGAAAGCGCGCTGAATCCCGTCCGCTGAAAAAGGTCCGCAGGACCTTTTTCCGGGCGCGGACCTTCGAGCCCGGTTGTGGT
>ONCP01000017.1 GCA_900316385.1 uncultured Eubacteriales bacterium
GTATGCGGGAAAATCGCACGTACGGTTCCGTGAGGGGCAGTAGGCAAGCCTTTCACTTGAGAATAAATTGAAAGGAGTGTCGAGACTGTCTACTCGACGGTGAGATGTATGACTCTTAATCAGATACTATCACAAAACAAAATATCAAAATATCGCCTTGCTAAAAACAGTGGGATCCCGTATATGACGATTAACGATATATGTAACGGCAAAGCTAATCTCGCTGAGTGTAATGCAAAGACGATATACAAGCTGTCGAAAGAACTCGGCGTTTCTATGGAAAGTCTCCTTGAGCCATATATGATTCCCCGCGCGGATTTCGAATTATTTAAAAGCAATGTGTGTCATAAGCTTAAGGAGCTCGGCGATATAGAGTTTTTGATTAATACGATAGAGAATGGTGATATAATAACGTATTATGACAGGAACTGGTATCCGGAAAGCCTGTATTTGCTCGCTATGGTTGACTATATCAGCCGTGAGAATGATGTTCCTTTGTGTGATGAATATAGCGAACTGCGTCACATGAAGCTGAAAGATGTTCTGTATCCCGCAAGCGTTATAACCGCGGCGG
Source organism: uncultured Eubacteriales bacterium (assembly GCA_900316385.1). GTDB lineage: Bacteria > Bacillota > Clostridia > Oscillospirales > Acutalibacteraceae > Ruminococcoides. Next base: position 575 of record ONCP01000017.1, read on the forward strand.
CTGTATCAAAGGACGAGAATATTAAGGAGCAGGCTGTAAAGAATTCTATTCCTGAGTTTATACGATATAATATCGTGGAGAATGACGTCAGAAATATTGTATGATAATTTAATTATTTAAAATAATAAAGCACAGGGAATCGCTTGCGGTTCTCTTATCTTTTTCATCTCTCACTTTCTAAAAGAGATATGATAGATGAATTGATTTTTGAGAGATGAAATGATATAATAATGCCAAGGTGATACTTATGCAGAAATATCCGTTTCAGATTAACACAAAAATACTAAACCTGACCGCCGAGATATCTGAGCTGGTCGGAAAGATTGATACAGTTTCAAAACTAAACACCTCGCCGCAGCTCAGGCGGCAGAATCGTATTAAGACAATCTATTCCTCTCTGGCAATCGAGCAGAATACATTGAGCGAGAAGCAGGTGACCGCTGTACTTGCTGGCAAGCGTGTGCTTGCTCCGCCGAAGGATATCGCGGAGGTCGAGAATGCATACGAAATCTACGAAATGCTCGATAAGCTCAATCCGTATTCGATTGACGACTTGTTGAAAGCTCACGGCGTTATGGTAAGAGGCTTGCAAAGCGAAGCAGGGGAGTTCCGCTCGCGTCCAGTCGGGGTCGTTGATACAAAAGGAAATGTGCTTCACGTCGGAACGCTGCCTCGGTATGTTCCGCAGTTGACGAAAGAGCTTTTGGATTGGGTGGAAAACGACAAGAACAATCTTTTGATAAAGAGCTGTGTGTTCCATTATGAATTTGAGTTGATACACCCGTTCTCGGACGGCAACGGCAGAGTAGGGCGTTTGTGGCATACGCTTCTGTTGTCAAAGTGGAATCCGTTGTTCGCGTGGCTTCCGATTGAGTCGGTTATTCATGACAGACAGAGCGAGTATTATAACGCGATAAACATTTCCAATGTTGCCGCGGATTCGACCGCTTTCATAGAGTTTATGCTCTCGGCAATCAAAGAGGCGATCCTCGAAACTCTGAGCGCCGACGCTTCACCGAGGTCAAAATCCGATAAAAACGCGGATAGGGAAAAGGCAGTTATCAACTTCCTGTCTGATCATAGCGTGATTTCCAACAGCGACGTTAGAGAGCTACTGTCGGTTTCTCCTGCTACAGCTAACCGTATTCTAAACGATATGGCGGATAAAGGCATAATAATCCGCTTTAGAAACGGTAAATCATGGGGATATAGGTTAAAATAGAGTGGAGCAAGGCGTGTAGTTTTCTACGCGCCTTTTCTCTGTGCAATTTGCATAAATTCTCAGTCTAATCTTTGTGAAATAAAACTAACAACATTTATCTCAAAATATGGTAAAATATAAGTGCGACGTAATTGTATATTTTCCGCACAAGTGTGCATTTTATCTATTGATAAAAATGCATGCTCGCTTTTGAGTACACTTGTGCAAGGAAAGAGTTACGTCGCGGTAATTAGAGCAATGCGTTTTTTATGCGCGTAACTTTAATTCGGTTATGCGCATTTTTTATATTCGACTTTGAAGACAATAGTTATAGCTGACCTACATTTCGTTCACAAAAATATTTTGTCTTACGACAATCGTCCGTTTAAGGACATAGAAACACACGACAACTTCATCATAAACAAATGGAATGATACCGTAGGTTACGATGACGAGGTCTGGGTTCTCGGTGATGTGAGCTGGCACAGCTCTACAAAAACTATTGAATATTTAAAGCTGCTCAACGGAATCAAGCATCTTATAATTGGCAATCATGATAAGAAACTCCTGCGAAATAGAGATTTTCAAACTCAGTTCCAATCTATTCAGGATTATAAGGAGCTTCAGATTACAAAGCCTGACGGTCAAGGTTCAGAGCTTCTTGTGCTTTCACACTATCCCATCCCCTGTTTTAATCGTCATTATTACGGTGCTTATCACTTTTACGGTCACGTTCACGATTCTTACGAATGGAATATGATGGAACACCTTCGCAGACAGTTTGAGGATCTCTACACTCAGCCTTGCAACATGATTAAACGGAGTTATCAAAATAGCAACAATGACTGCAAGCAGTACCAATCCGATATAAAAAGAGTGCTATTCTCCGTAATTGGAAAATGGCACTCTTTTATTGTATTCAGACTGACTGTGTTATTCAGGAGCAATCATTTCATGTTCCGTATTCGACACTGTCACCTCAAAATTTTCAATGGCAGCACATAAGCTCCTGTGACGGATTACAAATTGGATCATGGGGTGTTTGTTCTTGGTAATGATGACATAGCTGTTCAACAGAATACGAATCTGGATATTACGGAATGCCGCTCTCGGTGAACGGACGAGCGTATAGCTGTCATGCACCTTCTCGAATTCATGTGTCAGGTGCAGATGCTCCTGATACTCCGCATAGGTATATGGCAATTCGTCCGTATAGAACATTCCTGCCAAAGACAGGGAAAGCGGATAGCTTGCAAATTCCTCCTCTGTCAGCTCCGGAAGTTCGTCAGTGATCTGGCTGTGCTGTAATATCTTCTCTGTGTTGATGCGCTGGAGATTGACATACTGCCCAATCTGTAATTGCCTGACCTCCGGAATGCCCACACGTTCCATGATTCTTTGTAATAATTCATCTGAAATCGAATAGATCGGCGGTACAGAAAGAATATGCCGCCGCTGTCCTGTATGCTCGCTTTCTCTGCCCTCAAATTTGCGGAATGCCGCTGCGGAATCCTCACGGTAGATCTCCATGAGTGGTGATGACTTCTGAAACAGCTCCTTTGCCCGTTTCCGACAGTATGCCACATCTCTTTCAGCGGTCTCTAATTCGTAACGCCCGTCCTCATGAAAGCCAGTCAGACATTCGCCCCGAAGTGCGGAATGCTCGGCAGAATAGAGCAAATGCCGATATATCCCGTTTCGCACAGATTTGAAATAATAGGGACTGACCTGTCCCGTCATATACAGCGGTATCCAGCTTTCAAGCCCATACATCATTTCCTCAAACGGTCGGTCAAGGTCGTGAATGACCTCAAATCTGATTCCCTTTTTCATCAGCAATGCAAGACCCGTCATCCACTTTTTTCCGAATTTCATATCGACTGCCATATCGCTCATTGGCATATCGGAGCACATTTTTACTGGCTGTACAGAATTGGAGAGCAAAACAGATGCAATAAAGTCAAGCTCCGCCTGCTTAAATGCATCAAGTCCATAATACCGTTGTGCAGACGGCATTTCGGGAAGCTGTTCTGGTATTTCTGTTGTACCTAACGAGATCGCACGGATATATTCTCCTAAATCAAATCCATCCAGATGCGTCAAAAAATGCTCCGCCGTATCGGACTTCATCTCGCCGGAATGATCCGCATAGAGCCATTCCATGAGTGTATCGTAAAGCTGACGGTCATCGGTGACCTCTTTTCCTGTCAGACGGGAAAGGAGCGTTTTTTCTGTATCGTTGTTGTGATAACGTGCGACATATCTGCACAGGTAATCTCGCAGATCATTGGTTTTTTGCGGTTTCCGTTCGCCGTTTCGGATTCTGTAAAGATAAGAAAGATCGTAATTTGAAAATTCAGAAAATGAAGTCAGGCTGATATTGAGCTTGTTGACAAGCGTATTGAAATTGATGACAAAGAGACTGCTTGTGTTTGTTTGCGGGGTGCAGCACACCTGCAATTCCTTCAAAACGCTTTCCTCCGTTATATTGAGTTTTTTCCTTTCACACAATGCGGCAATGCCCCCCGCAAGCTTTTCAAGGCTCTTGCTGTTCGGCTTCGGTGTATGAGTACCCGAACAATATCGGCTGACCGTTGCCGGAGAGACTGCGGATGCTTCTGACAACTCTTGTGAGGTGCAGCCCAGCAAACCGAGATAGTATTCCAGTTTTTCTGCGATACTCATGATGATCGCTCCTTTGATTCAATATACCACACATCCGGTCATCGTGCAATAGAATTTCAAAAAAAGACAGAAGTCAAATTTCGGTCATTTTATGAAATACCATTGACATACATTCTGATTTTTGTTATATTGTTGTCAAGATGATTGAAATGCACAAAAAATTGCTTCCGCAGAGTATTTTTCTGACGACTTTGCACCAGTCCATATCATTACAAGGAGGTCATATCATGAAAGGCAAAAAGATTCTCAGCATTTCCATTGCAACAGCGTGCTTGCTGATGAACACTCCTCTGTCTGTTTTTGCAGTCGGAAACACAGGAGCGAATGAAGTAAGGTTCACAGACACTTCCTCCGCAGCAGACATTCAGGTTGCAGTATCCGTACCGCAGACAGCAGCAATCCCCGCAGTGAAAGCTGCGGCTGTCACGCCTACGACCGCAGAGCCGTATACGCTGACGGCAGAGGATGTTGATGTGACGCGCTGTCGTGAGGACGATAACGATTCCAATACGCCCTATATGGATGCGGTTCAAATAAGCTGGAGAGGCGTAACCGATCTGTCCCAGCCGCAGTACAAGAACATCGTCATTCCCGATACGCTGCCCTTTGACAAGCCTGTTCTCGATGATGAGGGCAAGGAGCAGAAGGACGAGGACGGCAATGTTATCACCGAGACCGTGGAGATGCCCGTCATCAAGGCGTATCTCGGTTACGGAGAGTTCAGCCGCAGCAATCTCGAAAAGGTCACGGTCTCGAAGAATGTGAAGGTGCTCGGCGATTTCAAGGACTGCGAGAACCTGAGCGAGGTTGTGATTCCGGAGGATTCTGCACTGGAAGCGTTCAGCGCAGATGCGTTTTCTAAAACTGGAATTCAGACGCTTTTCATCCCCGCAGGCATTACGGAGCTGCCTGAGCGGATGTTCTTTGCAAGCAAGAACCTGACCACCGTTACCTTTGCAGAGGGTTCAAAGCTCGAAAAGATCGGTGCATATGCTTTTAGGGAATCAGGTCTGACGGCTATTGATATTCCCGATGCGGTCACGGAATTCGGAGAGTACGCATTTAACCAGTGTGCATTGGAGGAGATTTCGCTCCCTGATGCGATGAGTGAGATTCCACAATACACGTTTGCATATTGCACAACTCTCAAAAAGGTTTCATTCGGCAGCGGTCTGACATCCATCGGTGATGGTGCTTTTACTCACACTGCGCTTGAAGAGCTGGTGATTCCTGATTCGATTACGCATATCGGCTGGGATGCGTTCAATGACATTGAGGCGCTGAAATCCGTGACATTCGGCAATGGTCTGAAGGAAATTGGCGGCTGTGTCGATCTGGGCGATTATACCCGTGGAATTTTCCAGAATGATGTGAATGTCGAGACTGTTGTTTTCAGCGAGGGGCTTGAAAAGATCGGTGACGAGCTGTTCAAATGGAGTGCAAAGATCGAGACACTCGTGATTCCGTCCACAGTCAAGCACATCGGCAGAGCGGCTTTCGGCGGTTTTAACGGCATCAGCGGCAGTGAGGTTCATGCCCTTTCGAGCCTGACCTTTGCGGAAAACTCTCAGCTGGAAAATATCTTCCCCTACGCATTCTGCTTCAACAGCATCAAGCATTTGACACTTCCAGTTGCCGCAGAGCCTTTTAAGATATGGGACGACGCATTTGAAGCAAGCGGCGAGCTGCTGGATGTTGACCTCGGCAACTGTCGGGAGCTTGGCTCGGATACCGGCTATACCAGTGAAGAATACTACGAAACCAACGCTGCGGTGTTTGGCGCATTCAAGGGCTGCGGCGAGCTGAAAACCGTCACGTTCAGCGATGAGCTGGAGATTATTCATCACGGCACATTTGCAAGCTGCACAAGCCTTCTGGGACCGATCGTATTCCCTGCAAACCTGAAAAAGATCGGTAATGAAGCATTTAACGGCTGTTCGATGATCGAGGATGTCACATTCAACGAGGGACTGGAAACTATCGGAAATCTGGCGTTTTGCGGCTGCGATCTGCATGAGATCAATCTTCCCGATACCGTCAAGGAGGTCGGCGACCGCTGCTTTGAGGGCAATCTGCATGTGGAGAAGGTCAAGTTTTCTGCAAATATGACCGTCATCCCCGACCGTTTCCTCGATTGCTATGCACAGGATGTTGCGGCCTATTCCGTAGGCAAGGGTTCGCATACCAATGTCGGACAGCACGGCATGCTCAAGGAACTCATCATCCCTGACAACATCAAGGAGATCGGCATTGATGCCTTCGACTGTGCGCTTGACCTTGAGACCCTCGACCTTGGCAAGGTGGAGTACATCGGTACAGGTGCGTTCAGCGTTCATGGTATGCTTCTCGATGAACTGGGTATGGAGCACGGCTCCCTGAAAACCGTTGTCATGTCTCCGTGCCTGAAGGAGATCGGCACAGTTCCGCCGCATTCTGTAGATTTCGAAGGCAGCGCCTATGCCGGTGTCTTTGACGGACAGGGCGATTTTGACGGGCTTGTTCTTCCGGCAACACTGGAAAAGGTCGGCGCATACACATTTAACGGCTGTGCCGCCATCAAGGAATTCACTATGACAGAGAACCTGAAATCTGTCGGTAGCCATGCATTTGACGGCTGTACGAATCTGACAGCACTCACCTTTGCAGATTCGGCATCTACCAAATTTGAAGATGAAGTATTCAAAAACTGCAAGGCTCTGACTGAAATTGCCCTGCCGGCTTGGCTGGATACTGTTCCTGTAGGTATGTTCAGCGGGTGCAGAGAGCTCACCGAAGTGACACTCAGCGAAGGCGTTTCACATCTTGGCGGTATGGCGTTTGCAGATACGGGTCTGACAAGCTTGACGCTCCCTGAAAGCTGTCTGTATGTGGATGATGCTGCATTCCAGAATGCACCTGTCTCAAGTGTGACATTCGGCAGTAAGACAGTTTCTATTGGCGCAAATGCTTTTGTAAGAGATACAAATGTTGACCTGATGGCATCGGTTATCATTCCTGAGAGTGTCAAGTCTATCGGCAAAAAGGCATTCGGCTATTATAAGGATACCGACAAGAATTATGAGGAGCTTTGTGCTGAGGCAGAGCGGCTGGAAGCTGAATCCGGAGAACCAGTCGATGTTCAAAGCCTGATCCCGCCGACCATTGCAAATAACAATTTTATTCTCTACGGCGGCACAGCGGCAAAAAAATATGCCGAGCAGAACAATATGATTTACGGCGGTGCGATCGGTGATACACAGGATGTTGTTTATCCTGTCACTGAGGGCAGCGAGCAGAATATCAGCGCAGATGCTACAGAAGCAACCTTCCGTATTAACTGCGATTACGAAAAGTTCTCGGGCGTCGTTACGGTTGACGGCAAGGAATTGAAGCGCGGCACGGATTATACCGACAAATCCGGCAGTACGGTCATCACATTGACCGAAAGCTATCTGAAAACACTTGCTCCCGGCAAGCATACAATGGAAGCGGTCTTTGAGGACGGCTATGCAAAGGCAGGATTTACAATTGAGGAAGCGACTGAAACGACCACAGAACCTGTGACTGATAAACCGACGGAGCCTATTGTTACTGAACCGCAGCCGACTACTCCAAAGCCGACTTCTTCAGTAGTTAAGCCAAGCAGTAAACTGAAGAATAATCCTGTTAAGGTGACAGTCAAAGCCAAGATAGTCAAGCTCAAAAAGCTTAAGAAAAAGGCTCAGACCATTAAGGCGATAACTATCAAAAGCGCTAAGGGTAAGGTAAGCTGCAAGATTACAAAAGCGGCTAAGATCAAGAAATACCTAAAGATTAACGCTAAAGGAGTTATTACCTTTAAGGCGTGGAAAAAAGCCAAGAAGGGTACTTACAAAATCAAAGTTAAAATCACCGTCAAAGGAAACTCAAAATACAAGCCTAAAACAATCAAAAAGACGGTGAAGATAACGCTTAATTAATCGTATAACGGAGGCGGGCGACCGTCTCCGTTTCTTTCGGCGTCGGTCGGGTTTTATCCGAAAACGAATCCATGTCCGCTGAAATAGAATAAATCCCACACAGGCGATTTGTCGCGACATGTGGGCAAAACAAAGCGCAGGCGCGGAGTCCGTTTGAATTGGAAACCACGCCTGCACTTTTGATTATGTCGCAATACCGAGGCTATGTTTTGTGTGACAGCAACGAGCTATGTAAGCGGTTGTATATTAGCTTACATAATCTGGAATTGCAAGTCTTTTGAAAAGTTTTTATTCTTTCAGTTTTGATCTGGACTCCGGGCGGGTTTATAGATGATTGTATCGATAAATTTAGAATAAGAGTATTAAAACCTGATACGGTGAAAACAATGAATACGACCTGTGGCTTTTAATAGTCGCGGGTCTTTTTGTTTGTCATTATACAATTGTCATTTTGAATAAAACTAAACAGTCTCAGTTGGTGAAAACGCTGAAAAATGATTACAGTTTCTGAAAACGACCCCTCAAATACCCTTTTTTAGTGCAGTAGGTGAAAGGGGTTATTTTTGAATAGCAATTTATACAAAGCCAGCACTTAGTTTTTGGACGTTTCGCTGAAAAAGTTACATTTTCTGAAAATGACTTCTCAAACCCCTTGTTTTATGGCGGTAGGTGAAGGGAGTTATTTTTGAATTAGCAATTTATACAAAGCTAGCACTTAGTTTTTGGGCGTTTCGCTGAAATATAGTTACAGCTTCTAAAATTGACCCCTCAAACCCCTTGTTTTTTGACGTTAGGTGAAGGGTGTTATTTTCGAATAGCAATTTACACAAAACCAGCATTTAGTTTTTGGGCGTTACGCTGAAATATAGTTACAGCTTCTAAAATTGACCCCTCAAACCCCTTGTTTTATGGCGGTAGGTGAAGGGAGTTATTTTTGAATAGTAATTTCTACAAAACCAGCATTTGTTTTTTACGATTTGCTGAAAAAGTTATTGTCTTAAAAACAGTGTTCGGTTTATACGTTTTAAGTACAGTAAGTGAAACTCCCTTCAATGAACCTTGACAATTGAATACAGCAAACAGGAAACATTCTCTCTGCCAGCGAGCTACAGAAGCGGACGCTCAAATGAGCCTTCAGGACTTCGACCGCAGGAGGCAAACCTAAGGAAAGCCACGACCTGCAGAGAGGACAATGATACTTCCGTCCAGTCACAGTTCGAGCGTTAGAAGCGTCGCAGGCAATGAGGGCGGCTGCGGGAAATCCCCGCGGTGGTGAGATCCCAATGGAGCTTTTGCAAAAGCCTTTCTGTTTGAAAAAAGAATTTATAAAAGGAGGAGATTAAAATAGACGATATTGATTATGAATTATTATACTTTAAGCCGTATAAGGTAATAGACGGTAATCTCTGTATGGAGATTAACTCAAAGCAGGGCTATTACGACAAAAAGCTCTGCAACTTCACGCCCCGTCTGTTAAGCGAGATCACCGTCGACGACGGCGTGGAAACAACCAAAAGATTACGCCTCGGCGGAAAGCTCGCTGGTGGCAGATTACTACCCGAAATTGAGATTAACGGCTCGGAGCTCGGCTCGTTTAATTGGCTACTAGACAAATGGGGAGTTGAATGCGTTTTAGAGGTCGGAAAAAACGTTAAGGATAATGTCCGCCACGCTATTCAGCTCACAGCGCCGGCGGCTAATAAGAAGTGTATTTACACCGTTACGGGCTGGAAGAAAATCGATAACCACTGGCATTATCTTCTGCCTAACGACAGCCGCTTTGATGTAGACCTTTCGAGCAAATTGAAGCACTATTCAACCGAGCAGAATTTTTCTGAGCAGGATATAGCTAACGTTTTTATGATGCACGAGATCCCACCCGTCAAAAAGGAGATACTTTATCCGCTGATAGCTTTTACATTCTTAACTCCGCTTAATGAGTTCCTCAAAAGAGCGGGTTGCGAGCCTAAGTTTGTGCTGTTTTTGGTAGGTCATACGGGAACCAGGAAAAGTACGTTAGCCGCGTTGTTTCTTTCGTACTTTGGTCAATTTACTGCGAGTGATTTGCCGTTGAGTTTCCGAGATACAGCGAATTCGATTCTTCATAACGCTTTTACTCTCAAGGATGTGCTGACCTGTATTGACGACTTTCATCCGAGCGGTCGTGATGAGGAAAAGAAGCTTACCGCCACAGCTCAGTCGGTTATGCGAGCCTATGGCGACAGGACGGGCAGGGGAAGGCTCCGCGCGGATTCTACGCTTATGGAAAATCGTCCGCCACAGGGTAACGCTATCATCACAGCTGAGTTCGCTCCCGATGTCGGAGAAAGCGGTACGGCTCGTTATTTCTCGCTCGAATTAAAGGACGGCGACGTGGATCTTATCAATCTTTCCGCCTACCAGAGTGAAGCTGAGCGCGGCGGTTTCAGGCGTTGTATGTACGCCTATATCGAGTATCTGAAAGCCTTTCATCTCAGCACTCAGGCTGATGAAAAAGAGTTTATCTCCGATTTAAAAAGCAGGTTCACAGCCGCGCGTGACGAGTTTATTAAGAAGTATCCAAACTGCCACGGACGTATTCCCGAGGCAGTCGCGTGCCTTAGAATCGGGTTCGATTTCTACCTCGATTTTATGGAAGAAAACTTTATGCTTAATCCGATTTCATCGGACAAGCTCAGACAGGAATTTTTGGAGTATCTTTATGCCCAAGCTGCCGACCAATGCAGCAGTATAATAAACGACAAGCCGACGCATATATTTATTAAAAAGCTCTACTCGCTTCTCGAAAGCGGACAGGTTTATGTGATGAAGCGCGGAGAGCTGTACGAGCCCACAGGCGGAGCGTTTATAGGCTGGGAGGACGAGGATTATTACCTGCTCAACTGCGACTCAGCACTGAAAGCGGTCAAGCGCCTTTGCGACGAGGAAGGAACACGCTTCACAATTACGCTGCGCGGACTAATGCGCGCGCTCGCGGAGGAGGACTTGATTGATACATTTGGTAATCAAAATACTTTCCCAATTAGAATCGGCGACAAAAGCAAAAGGGTGATGTGGCTCAGAAAATCAAAGTCGGATAAGATATGTTATTAAAATTTCCCGTAACCACGGAGCCCGTGGAGCCTAAGCCGCCTTTGGAAAGGATTTGTATAAAGGAAAAATTCATCAACGGCGGGGCTGAAAATGATAGGACGGTAATTATTTACAGATATGATATGTACTTGAAATTTTCCCGTAACTCCCGTAACCGTATACGCTGAACCCGCTCTGTAATTGACGTTCAGCCGTTACGCGAATAAAAAATATCGCGTAACTTTTCCGTAACACATTTCGGCTTTCCCGTAACTTTGATCACGAGTGTTACGTTAAAGTTACGGGAACATAATTCCTGTCAAGCTTAGAGTTTATGGGGAATTCTTAACGTCGTTACGTCAGTTACGCCAAATTTATACAAGGGTTTAGTTCAGATAATTACTCGTGTTTATTTGGGATAGTTTTAGCTATCTTGGTTATTGCGAGTTTCGCCTTTGTCTTACGACCGCCTTCTTCGGCGGCCGAGACTTCGGCAGTCGGGCTAAGCCCATACCCCTATAATTTTATAAAAAAAGGAAGTGATAGTTATTAGTAAAGATTTGATTTTATCAACACGTGTTTCAGCAGAAGAAAAGGAAATAATTGAGCGAAAAGCGCTCGAAAGCTACCGCACAGTCAGCAATTATCTGCGGGACTGCGCGCTCGAGAAGAAGATAGTTTCCGTCAGGGGCTTGGACGAAATCGCCTCGGAGCTTCGGCGAATCGGTAACAACATTAATCAGCTCACGCGGGCGGTTAACGCGGGACAATCCTACGAAATCGATCTGCGCAGAACACAGGGAAGGCTGGGTGATATATGGCAATCGTTAAATTCGTTAACGCGTGCAGTCCGATGAATAATATATTTAATTATGTCACCCGAGATGAAGCAACCGAGCGAAAACTGATTGACGGTTTGAATTGTTCTCCCGAGACCGCACTGGAGGAATTCAGATTTGTTAAAGGTCAGTATGGTAAGAATGACGGCAGAAGCTACTATCATATCATCCAGTCCTTCGCACCTGACGACAGACTTTCTCCCAGTAAAGCTCACGAAATCGGATTGAAGTTAGCCGAGTATTTTCCCGATTATCAGGTGTTAGTCGCTACCCACACGAACACAAATTACCTCCACAACCACTTGATTCTGAACTCCGTCAGCTTCAAAAACGGAAAGAAGTTCCACCAGAGCCGCGACGAAATGCTTCGCTTTAAAGAATATTCCAACAAGCTTTGTCAGGCTGAGGGGCTGAGTGTTACGGAGGTTAAAACGAGGAATCCCCGCCACTTAAAGTGGAAGGACGAGCTCAGACGTTACGCTTACTACGCGCTGTGTGAGTCGGATACAAAAGAAGGTTTTATCGGATGCATGGAGGATTACGGCTACAAAGTTCGTTGGGATGATAACCATAAATACATTACTTTTACCACTCCCGACGGTCATAAGTGCCGTGATATCAAACTCTTTGATGAGATTTTCTTAAAGAAAAATCTTGAAATATATTATGCTATGGGTGGATGCGAAAGCGGAATCGCGAAAATGTATCAAAACTACGCAACGCCGATTCATAACGACCGCTTTAAGATGACGTACTCAAATGATTTGATATCGCAAATCGGCGACCTGCTCTCGTCAATTCCGAGCGACTTCCACTATTATTTTACACCCGATTATATCAACGAAATCAATCCCAATAAAAAGCGTGAACTCGAAAAACTTCTCGGCAGAAAAATCACCAATGAGGCATTTGTTTATTACTGTACGCAGGAGGATTACGAGCAGCAGATGGGATTATCAATGTAACAAGAAAGGAATATCAAAAATGAGAATGAATATTATATTACAATTAATTAGAATTGAAGTGATGTCATCATAGGGAAATTGACTTTAGCATAGATTCTTTCGGTGGTTTATTTTGAAAACAAAAATTATATTTACCGAAAAGCCCGAGAGGGTTATTCTATGCAAGGAATCTGAAAATCAAATTAAAAAATCAATAGTCCTCGCGTTAAAAAACAAAGGAATAATGAATCAAAAGCAATGCGAGGAATGCATAAAACGAATAGACGGGGCGGCTTGATTGTCGCCCCATATACAAAAAAATATCTGGACATTTGGAATTGTTTGAATATACTTGTGTGTTGAAAGGAGATGAAGTAATGAAAAATTCAGGTCAGGTAATGAGGGTTGCCGCTTATTGTAGGGTGTCAACAGATAAGCTCGACCAGGCGAATTCGCTCGAAAGTCAGCAGAGATATTTTGACGAGTACATAGCCCGCAATCCGCTGTGGGAGCTCTATGAAATCTATGTCGACGAAGGTATAACGGGCACAAATACCGAAAAGCGCGATAGCTTTAACCGAATGGTTCAGGACGGTAAGGACGGCAAATTCGATATGATTATCACCAAAGAGGTTTCACGTTTCGCCCGAAACCTGCTCGATAGTATAAAGTATACGCGCGAGCTTCGTGAGTGCGGAATACGGTTGATATTTATGAACGACAACATCGATACCGACCAGCCCGACCACGAGTTCCGCCTTGCTATGATGGCTTCACTAGCTCAGGAGGAAAGCCGAAAGACTTCCGAGCGTGTACGCTGGGGACAACGCAGACGAATGGAACAGGGCGTGGTATTTGGACGAGATATGCTCGGCTATGATGTCCGCGACGGCAAGCTTATTATCAACGAGGAAGGCGCAGAGATTGTGCGGATGATATTTTATAAATATCTCAACGAGGGTAAAGGTTGTCACGTCATTGCAAACGAGCTCAAGGAGGCGGGGATCAAAACCGCGAGCCGTATGAAAGAATGGTCGCATACTGTAATTCTCAGACTCCTCAAAAATGAAAAATACTGCGGCGACCTTGTTCAGCAAAAGACTTATACTCAAAGCTACCTTTCGCACAAGAAAAAATATAACAGGGGAGAGCTCGATTATGTGGTAATCAAAGACCACCACGAGCCGATAATTGACCGCGAAACCTTCGAAGCGGTTCAGCGAGAGATACAACGCAGACACGAACTTCACTGCAAAAACGGGAGCTATTCAAACCGTTACGCGCTGTCAGGTAAAATCATCTGCGGCGAGTGCGGAGCGACTTATGTGCATTCATTAAAGAAGTGTCCGAACGGCAATCGCTATGAAAACTGGACGTGCATAACCAAGAACCGTGAGGGTAAGCCGAGGACAACGCAGACAGGTGAGAAGGTCGGCTGCGATAACTTCAACCTTAACGATAACGATATCAGACTGATACTAAAGTATATAGTCGGAGATATTATTAGGCAGCGTCAGGACTTGCTCGACAGCGTAGTCGATACAATAGAGGAAGTCTTAAAAATCTGCGCCGATAAAAACAGCGTGGAGTTATTTGAAAAGGAAATAGAAAAGCTTGAAGCAAAAAAAGAAAAGCTCCTCGATATGTGCCTGTCGGGTGATGTTGAAACTTCCGAGTACAAGAAAGCGACCGAAAGACTCAACTCCGAACATTCCGAGCTGATAAGAAAGCTTAAAACAGAAAAAGAAAAAAGCGCCCTCGTTGACGATAAGGCGCAAATCCTGAAAAGCGTATCTGAATATGTGAACTCAATAACAGTAGGAGAGGAGTGGGACGACACATTCTATCGCAACCTGGTTGACAAAATCGTAGTCTACAGGGACAGAAGCATAGATGTGCATTTGAAGCTGATTCCGGAGAAATGGCAGGCTAAGATCCTCAAAGGTAAGGCTGAAATTGAAGAATGTTTACAAAATCACATTATTTTACCCGACGCAGGTGCTCCTGTCCCTATATCGGTCAAGGTTGCCTTGAGCTCGGGCAGAGGCATTGTGTAGCGCTGGCTGAGATATCTCAGCGAAGCGCCGAGCTCCCCGTCAGGGCCGCCGAATTGAGACGAGATGAGCTTTGCCAGCTTCGCGTTCGGGGTTTTGATATTCACAGGGTACTGTAATTTCTTTTCGTAAACAAACATCAGTCGTAATCCTCCGTTTCCCAAGGCCACGGCGCCTTGACCCATTTCCATCTCGCCGAGTCGTTTTCCGCCGCGGTGAGGGGACCGTATTTTTGCTCAAAATCCGCTTTGAGCCTGTCGGCCTTTTCAGAATATTCCGTGAGCTTCTTCACGGTGTCCTTGTCATAGGGGTGAGTGTCAAGATAGAGCTTGAGGTCGTCCGCCATAAAGCAATAGGACGACAGCTTCTTTAAAAGTATCTCGCGTTCGGTCATTCTGCCTTTACCTCACATTTCGAGCCGAAAAACGGCTTATTTAATATCGGATAAACCGTTCCTGCCTCCAGCGCCTGAGCAGGGGAGTAGGTCTCGGAATTAAATTGCTGAAACGGCACATAAGCCATCGCTTCCGCCGTATACTCAGGCAAAGGCGACAGCCCGTAGCTTTCCATAACTGAGCTGATTATATCCACAATGATTCTCCTTATGTCAAATTGAAGCGCGCTTCGATATATAATATGCCGAAGCGGACGGCTTGTCATAAACAACTTATTTTTTTCTTAAAACTTCAATCGTATTTCATATAATTTTCACATTGGGCGGGTATCATAAAACCACAGTCAAAGAAAAACAACCTTAACGGAGGTATTATGATATGTATGACAATCCTTATGAAAGAAACGAAAATTTAACTCCCGCGGAGGATATGCCCGCGGAGAATAAGCCCGCAGAGGAGAAAAGCGGGGAAAGCATTTTTGCTTCGCAGAACACCGAGCCTCATTACACACAGCCCTCGGTCGAGCCGCCCGTTATCAAGACTCATTCCGATTATCAGGTTGACGAGTATTACAGAGAGAACTTCTCTCAGCCTCAGGCTCCCGCGCAGGACGCTCCGATTTACAGCGAGGATTATTACTCGGGCGAATCATACGCTCATTTCAACAGCGGTTATATTCCGCAGAATTACGCCGAATCTCCCCGTCAGAGACGTGAGAAGAGAGAGAAGGTCAAGAAAGAGCCCAAGCCCGTAACACGCGGCGCGCTGGCGGTAGTCCTGATGGTCAGCATTCTCAGCTCAATGGTTCTCGGCGTAGGAGGCGGATATTTCGCAGGAAAGTATCTTTCTTCCGACAGCACCAAAAATACGGCGGCATCGGGCGCGGCGCTGAACGTCAACAAGTCCGACAGCGCAAGCTCATCCTACGCTTCCTCGGGAGCGACACTTACCACAGCTCAGATCGTTGAGAAGAGCGCGGACGCGGTCGTTGAGATCACAACCGAGTCGGTCGTAACAGGCTCCTTCTCACAGCAGTATATCCAGAGCGGCGCGGGCTCGGGCGTTATCGTAACGACCGACGGCTATATCGTCACAAACAATCACGTTATCGAAGGCGCCTCGCACATCACCGTTACGCTCCGCGACCAGACCGAGTATACCGACGTCGAGGTCGTCGGAACTTATGAGGCGGGCGACATCGCGCTTCTCAAGATCAAGCCGAAGGGCACTCTCAAGGCGGCTACGCTCGGCGATTCCGACAAGATCGCGGTCGGCGACTACGCGGTAGTCATCGGCAATCCTCTCGGTCAGCTCGGCGGCAGTGTTACCGACGGTATTGTTTCGGCTCTTGACAGAGCGGTTACGATCGATAACCAGACAATGAACCTTCTCCAGACGAACGCCGAAATCAGCCCCGGAAACTCGGGCGGCGGACTTTTCAACGGCGCGGGCGAGCTTATCGGTATCGTCAACGCCAAGTCAAGCTCTGAATCCGCCGAGGGTATCGGCTTCGCTATTCCGATCAACGATGTTCAGGACGTTCTCTCCGACCTCAAGCAGTACGGCTACGTTAAGGGTCAGATCGACCTTGGTATGTCGCTTGCCGACCTGAACTCCACAGCTCAGCTCTGGATGTTCGGCGCGAACCAGACAGGCGTATACGTTACGAGTGTTAACGACGGCAGCAACGCCTACAAGGCAGGCTTCAAGGGCGGCGACATCATTACAGCCGTCAACGGCAAGGAAGTCAAGTCCACCACCGAGCTCAACGCGATCATCAACAAGCTCAAGGTTGGCGACAAGGCGACCTTCAAGGTGTACCGCAGCGGCAGAACGGGCGAGATCTCGATGACTCTCGAGGAATACACCGCGGATTCGGATTTCGCGAACTCCCAGAACAACAATAACAACAATAATAATGACAGCGATGACGGTTGGTCGTTTGACTCCCCCTGGGACATCTTCAACTGATAACTTTTTCAATTGCCGACCCTGAGTGAAATCAGGGTCGGTTTTTTCACGTAAACGTACTTGTATTTTCACATTCTTATCAAACGTCCTTTAACCCGACATCAAAAAAACATTATATAATCAAAGCAAACACAGGAGGTATCCCGATATGTACATAATAAAAAACGCTGTAAAAAGCATTACGCGAAACAAGCTCAGAAATATTCTGATCGGAATAATAGTTTTGATCATTTCGTTATCTGCGTGTGTTTCGCTTTCGATCCGTCAGGCTTCGGAGGCCGCGAAGGAGGACACGCTCAACAGTCTGAACGTCACCGCGCAGATATCCTTTGACCGCCGAAAGGCTATGGACAAAATGAAGGATGAAGCGTCCTCTCAAAGCTCAGACAACTCCGAAGGCAAGAGTATGGACAGAGGAAAGTTCGATTTTGACGTGCTTCAGGGCTCGTCGCTTACTCTTGACGATTATATGAAGTACACAAAGGCTCTCGGCGACGGCGACGGTTATTATTACTCGGGCGCGTTTTCGCTCAACGCGACAGGTGATTTGCTTCCGTACGGAACAAGCGAGGACAGCGATTCCTCATCCGATTCGGACAACAGCGAGAAAAACAAGTCGGACAACAGCGATATGCCCGGCTTCCCCGGCGGAGAAATGCCCCAAATGGGCGGCATGGGCGACGGCGCGGGCGCGCCCGAGTTCGGACCGCCTTCGAGGATCAATAAGGGAGATTTCACCGTTACGGGCTATTCCTCCTACGACGCTATGCTCTCGATGTTCGGCGAGGACGGAAGCTACACCGTATCCGACGGAAAAATGTTTGACGAAAGCTCCGACGCCTTGGAGTGTATTATCTCGGACGAGCTCGCGACCTACAACAATCTTTCCGTAGGGGATAAGATCGAGCTTTCCAACCCAAGCGCGGAGAAGGAGACCTACAAGCTCAAAATCGTTGGTATCTACAAAAACACCGACTCCTCCTCTCAGGAGAATAACCGATTTATGAGCAACGATCCCGCGAATAATATATATATGAATTACGCGGCGTTCAGCAAGATCCTTGCCAAAAGCGAAAAGGCGGACAATAAAACGACCGATTCAAACGGCAACGAGCGCTCCGCGGTTTTGAGCGAAAACCTCGCGTTTACTTACACCTTCAAGGATGTGGACAGCTACAACAGCTTTTCAAATAAGGTATATGACCTCGGGCTGAGCGACGACTACAAGGTGAGCTCGTCGGATATTCAGGCGTACGAGAACAGCCTCGCGCCCCTAAAAACGCTTTCAACTACCGCGATGTGGTTCTTCTTTATCGTGCTTGGAGTAGGCGGAGCGATCCTCATCACGCTCAATATCTTCAACCTCAGAGAGCGCAAGTACGAGGTTGGCGCGCTGACGGCGATCGGAATGAAAAAATCGAAGGTCGCGGCTCAGTTCGTGACTGAGATCCTGATCGTTACCTTCACGGCGCTGATCATCGGCGCGAGCGTCGGCGCGGTGATGTCCGTTCCTGTGACCAACACTCTCCTGAGCAACCAGATCGAAAGCTCGCAGTCGAGCTCGGATAAGATCAACGAAAACTTCGGCTTCAAGCCTGACGCGCAATCCCGGCCGAATATGCCTCAGATCGGCGAGCGCGGAACGCGCGGCGACAGAGGCGCGGCTGTGAAATATGTTGATAGCGTTTCCTCGGCGACAAATCTGATGGTCATCCTTGAGCTTGCTCTCGTCGGCCTGTTCCTGACGCTTATCGCGAGTTTGGCGGCGCTTATCAGTATTATGAGGTACGAACCGCTGAAAATTCTTTCCAACAGGTCGTAAAGGGGGTAATCATTATGACAACATTAAAGCTCAGCGACGTTTCATACCGCTATGATAAGAGCTCAAAAAACGTCCTTAATAATGTGAATATGGAGTTCGAATCGGGGAAGATATATACCATAGTCGGAAAATCGGGAGCAGGCAAGACGACGCTTCTGTCGGTTTTGTCAAGCCTTGCCCGTCCCACGGGCGGCGAGATACTTCTGAACGGCGAAAACGTGGCGGATATTGATCGCTATAAGTTCAGGAGCAAGTACGTCGGCGTGATTTTCCAGAGCTATAATCTTCTTTCACACCTTAACGCTGTCGAGAACGTTGTGCTTTCAATGGATATTTCGGGCAAGAAATTTGACAGACCGAAAAAGGAGATCGCCTTTGAGCTTCTTGAAAAGGTCGGGCTCGACGCTTCGGAAGCCAAGCGCCGCGTTCTGAAGCTTTCGGGAGGTCAGCAGCAGCGCGTAGCGATCGCAAGGGCACTGTCCTACGATCCCGACATCATTCTTGCCGACGAGCCTACGGGAAACCTCGACGGCGAAACCCAGGATGAGATCATAAAGATCTTCCGTATGCTCGCGGACGAGGGCAAGTGTGTTATAATCGTTACCCATTCTCCCGAGGTCGCCTCCGCCAGCGACGTTACCTATGAGCTTAAAAAGAGTTAACTCCCCTCCTGATATTTTTTCAGACGCTAACTCTTTCCGATACCGACCCTGAGTGAAATCAGGGTCGGCTTTTTGCGGCACGCCGCGCGCTCATAATGTGAAAATTATTCTTGAAAAACCCTTTTTGCTTCTGTATAATGGAAGCAGGGAGGGATTTTTGTGAAAAAAATAATAACTTTTACTCTCGCGCTGGCTATCGTTTTTTCTGTTTTTACGGCTGTGCCCGCTTTCGCGAAAACCTATAAGGACTTTACCTACAAGGTGAAAAACGGTACTGTTACAATCCTCAGATATAAAGGAAAAGCGGCGGACGTTAAGGTGCCGTCAAAAATCGGCGGAAAAAAGGTCGTCAAAATAGCGGGTAACGCTTTTATCCCTGATTCGGGCTCCGAGAACCTCTCGCTCAAAACAGTTGTCATCCCCGATACCGTAACCTCGATCGGCAGCTCCGCGTTCAGTATGTGCACAAAGCTCAGCAAGGTCACTCTCGGCAAAAACGTCAAGGTCATATCTCCCACGGCGTTTTATTCCTGTTCTTCGCTGAAAACCATAAAGCTTCCCGACAAGCTTGAGAAGCTCTGCGGATCTTGCTTTGCGCTTTCGGGGCTCGGGACGATCGCGATACCTAAGAATGTAAAATTTATCGGCCGCAACGCTCTCAGCTCGGACAAGCTTACTAAAATAACGGTCGATCCAAAGAACAAAGCGTTCAGCGCGGCGTCGGGTCTGCTATATAATAAGAAAAAGACAAGGCTTGTATGGTGCCCGAGAAAAATAGGCGCAAAGACCGTCAGCGTCGCGGGCTCTGTCACCGTTATCGGTCAGGACGCGATGTTCGGCGTTACGACAGCGACCTCGGTAAAGCTTCCGAAGAAGCTCACAAAAATATGTGAGAACGGGATTTGCTTGTACCGCTGCAAGAGCATTACGATCCCCGAGACCGTCAACGATTTCGGAATGAATTCCGTAGTCGGTATGGAAAAGGGCTTTACGATCAGGGGAAAGAAGGGCTCGCTCGCCGAAAAATACGCCCAAATGTGCGGATACAAATTTATAGCTGTTTGATCATTCACTTGTTTTTCAACTCCCTTCCGAGTTTCGGAGGGAGTTTTTTATTATTCGGGGCAGGAATCGCTTTGCCTTTCACATAGCTGTCACTTAACTTGTTACACCTTCTAAAACCTGTACAAGATAGGGATATATTTTATAAATATTACACATTCTTTACAACGAAACCATAAAAAGGTTGCATTTTCGTAGAATATCTGCTATAATTGTTACAGATTTGTTACAAACCGCGATATCACTATACTAATTCTAAGCGGTTTTGGAGGTCTAAAATCTATGAAGAAACATGTAAAGAAGTTTATTTCTGTCGCAATGGCTATGGTAATTTTGGCTTCTATTCTCGTTGCGGGCTCGTTCTCGTCGCAGGCGAGCGGTACGGGCGCAGGATTAGCCGAATGGGCGCTCAACGCTTATTATAGTCATTGGAGCTACGTATACGGTGGCGCGACACCCGGAGCCGTTGATTGCTCCGGACTGATTTATTCTTACTGCGGCGGAGAAAGATGTAACCTTGAGTACGTCACTCCGGAAATCGCTCCCGTGAGCTCAGGTATCCCCAGGGTCCACGGTCTCGGACTTCACCAGCCGGGCCATTTCGGCGTATATATCGGCGACGGTATGGCTGTTGACGCCCGTGATGAGAGCTCAGGCGTTTGTTATGATTCGGTATACGATAAATCATGGGTAGAATGGTTTAAGGTTGCCGACGTTACTTATATCACAGACGGCTGGGAGCAGTTCAACGGTAATTATTATTACTATGAAAACGGCGAGTACGTTGTAAGCACAAGCCGTGAGATCGGCGGAGTTACCTATAACTTTGATTCAACAGGTATTTCCGACAAAACTCCCGAGGATATGAGCGCTGTCGCTAACTCCGACGGCTCAGCTCAGAGCGGTTCGACCGAGACAAACGAGGAGGATAACTCCGACAACTCGGATACAAGCTCCGAGACCGAAACTCAAGAGGAGGAGCCCGCTCCCAAGAAGTCCACAGTGCTTCAGATCGGTTCCAGCGGCAACGCTGTAACAAAGCTTCAGGAGCGTTTGGCTGAGCTCGGCTTCTACGACGGCGAGATCACAGGCTACTTCGGCGAGGCTACCGAGACCGCCTACAAGGCGTTCCAGGAGGCCGCCGGCCTTACCCCCGACGGAATCGCGGGCAAGGACGAAAGAACGCTTCTCTATTCCGACGACGCCCCCACGGCGACGGCAAAGGACGAGGATAAGTCCGAAGAAGAGGAAGAGAAAGAGGAGAAGCGCGAGGACGACGGTACCTACCGCCTCGGCGATGAAAACGACACGGTTACATCGATTCAGGAGCAGCTTGCGGCTCTCGGTTATTACAGCGAGGACTGCACAGGCTACTTCGGTGAAATTACAGAACAGGCTGTAAAGAACTTCCAGTACTTAAACGGTTTAGACGCTACGGGTATCGTAGACGAAGAAACCTACTACCTTCTCTTCTCGGGAGAAGCGGTCGCTTTTGAGTCTGAGGAAGAAGCCTCCGACTCGGACGAAGCCGACAGCGAGCTTGTTGCCGATACCGAAGGGGAGATCGCCTCGTCCGTTTCGGACATCGCGGGCGATAACCTCGAGGTCGCCAAGAAGGTCGTAATCAAGGCTAACCGTCTTACAAAGAACGCTCTCTCGGCGGTTGACGACAACAAGTCGGTCAAGGTTACCGCGGAGACAAAGAACTCGAGCTTCCTTGTTTGGGTGCTCTGCCTGCTCGGCCTCGCGGCTGTTGTAAGCGGCGTGATGTTCTTAGTCAACAAGAGAAACAGCGCGTACAGCGGCGCCCACACCAAGGGCAGAACAAAGTCCGACGTACCCGTAAGATATTGGTAAAAATAATGATTCGGCTCCCGATTTTCGGGAGCCTTTCGTTTTGTGTTCATACAGGGAAAAGGGGAGTTTATTACTTGTTTTTGTTTGTATTGTCCAAATCAAGCCTGCCTCGGTTCGATCGGAATCACGGCTAAGCTTCCGTAAAGGGAAATTTTCCTAGGAACTTTACTGCATTGGAGCGGCTTTTTGTATATATGTTAAAAAATAAACATCACCTATTGAAATCACCTATAAATTGAGTTATACTAAATCCTGATAAGATATGAAATTACGTGATGTATTCTAAGAAATGGAGTATATGATTATGAACACTTCAATTTTTGAAACCTATGAATCCGAGGTTCGCTCGTATTGCCGTCATTTTCCGACAGTTTTTACAAAGGCGGTCGGCGCTGATTTCTTTGACGAGGACGGAAACAAATATATCGACTTTTTCTGCGGCGCGGGCGCTGTGAACTACGGCCACAACAACCCGACGATCAAGAAAAAGCTTATCGAATATCTCGAGTCCGACGGAATTATGCACGCGCTCGATATGTACACAGTGCCCAAGCGCGAGTTTATCGAGACCTTTGAGGAGAAGATCCTCAAGCCCCGCGGACTTAACTACAAGATCCAGTTCCCCGGTCCCACAGGCACAAACGCCAACGAGGCGGCGCTCAAGCTTGCGCGCAAGGTGAAGGGCAGACATAATGTTTTCGCCTTTATGGGCGCGTTCCACGGTATGACGCTCGGCTCGCTCGCTCTTACAACTGACAAGGGCTCGCGCAGAGGCGCGGGCGTTGACCTTGACAACGTCACATTTATCCCTGCTCCCTATATGTTCCCCGAGCTTGATACAGTCGCGTATATGCAGCGCCTCATCGATGACGACCACAGCGGCGTCGAGAAGCCCGCGGCTCTCTTCCTCGAGACTGTTCAGGCAGAGGGCGGTATCAGAGTATTCGACCCCGAATGGTTGAAGGCTGTTCGCGCGTTCTGCGATAAAAACGATATCCTTATGGTAGTTGACGACGTTCAGGTCGGATGCTGCCGAAGCGGCGATTTCTTCTCCTTTGAGAGAGCGGGTATCGTTCCCGATATCGTAACAATGTCCAAGTCGATCGGCGGTTACGGACTTCCGCTCGCAATTACGCTCTTTAAGCCCGAGCTTGACATTTGGACTCCCGGTGAGCACAACGGCACCTTCCGCGGCAATCAGCTCGCGTTCGTAGCCGCGAAGGCAGGTCTTGAGTATATGCTTGAGAACAAGGTCGACGAGCAGTCCAAGTCAAAGGGCGAGATCGTCAGCAAGTTTATCGAGGAAAAGATCCTTCCCCTCGACAGCCGTCTTGAAATGCGCGGCATCGGTCTTATCTGGGGTATTGAGTTTGAGAATATCCCCGTTAAGGGCTTAGCCGATAAGGTTATCGAAAAATGCTTCGAGAACGGTCTCATTATCGAGGGCGCGGGAAGAAAGAACTCGGTCGTAAAGATAATGCCTCCGCTCGTTATCAGCGAGGAAGAGCTCAAGGAAGGTCTTGAAATCATCGAAAAATCCGTCAAGGAAGAGCTCGCAAAACTTTAAATATAAAGCAAAAACGCCCGAAAGGGCGTTTTTTTGTTGATTATTATAGCGTTAACTGTTATAATACCATTAGATAATATGATTAAGGAATCGCTATGAAGAATCTTTCCGCTAATTTTTTCTATGGACTTTATACCTGTCGTCTGCTCAGCTCGGTGATCAATGACGCCGAGCCGCTTGGCTTGCCCGAAAAAATGACTCTTGAGGAGCTTTACGCTTATCAAAAGGATCAGGACGTCTCAAATATGGCGTATGTCGCCTTGAAAAAGCTCGGGTACAAAGCGGCTGAGCTCAGCTCCTTTGCCGAGGATTATAAGCTTAACGTGCTTCGCGAGGCTCGCTTTGAGCTTGCGGGACAGCAGGTGTTTGACGCATTTGAAAAAGCGGGAATAGACTTTCTTCCGCTCAAGGGCGCTTTGCTGAAAAACCTCTATCCAAACCCCGCGCTCAGAACTTTTACCGATATCGATATTTATGTGGGCGACAAAATAGGGGAGGCTGAGAAGGTTCTTTTTGAGCTCGGCTACGAAAAAACGGGTGCTGAGGATCATAACGACGTTTCATATACAAAAAAGCCGTCTATCCACATCGAGCTGCACAGAGATCTGTTTCCCGATGATTATGACTTTGAGGGCTATTTTGACGATCCTTTTAAGCATACAGAGCTGAAGGACGGCTACGGTCATTTCCGTGTGTACCGCACCGACGATTTTTTTATTCACGTGCTTTGCCATTTGTATAAGCATTTCACCTTCGGCGGCTGCGGCTTGCGGCAGTATCTTGATATTTACGTAATGATAAAGAAGCTCGGGCTTGATTTTGAATACATCAGATCAGAGCTGGAAAGCTTCGGAATGTCGGGCTTCCTCGAAACTACCTTGACCCTGAACCGCTTTTTCTTCGACGGCGAAAAGCCCTCGGAAGAAACGGTCGAGATCGCCGATTTCGTTCTCAATAATACGACCTTTGGCAGCGCCGATATCCGCCTTGTGCTTGATTACGACAAAGGCCACGGAGAAAAACGCTCCCTGTGGGGGAATATAATGTATTTTGCCGACCGCTGGCAGCTAAAATACTCGCAAATGAAATTGAGGTATCGGTTTTTAAAATATTTTCCGTTCCTCCTACCGTTCTGCTGGATACACCGATTCTTCGCGGCGCTATTTTTCAGAAGGAATGTTATTAAAGCCTCGGTAAACGATGTAGGCAAAATGAACAGCGATTTTTCCGATTATATAAATCATATAATGGAGATTTCAAACGCGAAGGTCGGAAAAAGTAATTGACCTTGTTACGGCTTGAGTTTGGCACACTCTTATTGTGTTTTCCCGGAGAGCGTGGATGTAGCTTTATAATTGATGATTAAAGGGACTGTTTTCACAGTCCCTTTTTGTATACCCTTTTATTCTTCAAACAAGCTGAGCTGTTCATATTTTTCGGGAAGTTGGCGCATATAGTTGAAGCACTCGGTCGGAGTTGACATAATGCCGTTCTCGCGGCAGACGCTTTGGAAAAGCCTTGTCAGCTTCCATGCGTTAGGGCTCGGAAGCTCATAAGCGTTACCGTACCGCCGAATGTAGCGTTGCTTAAGCCCGGGGAAGTGTTTGTCGAGTGCCGCATAGTAATACTCGCGGTCGCCTTCGCGGAGCGTCAGCCCCATTCCGAAGTCAATAACGCCCTTTACTCCCGCCTTGACGCATTCGTTCAGAATGGCCGTGATGTTTTCCTCCGTGTCATTAATGAACGGCAGAACAGGCGTCAGCCACACTATTGTCGGGATCCCGCGCGCCTGCATTTCTTTAAGCACCTCAATACGGCGCTTTGTGTTGCAGACGTTCGGCTCCAGGATTCGGCAGAGATCGTCATCATAGGTGGTCAGCGTCATTTGAACCACGCATTTTGCGGAACGGTTGATCTCATCCAGTAAGTCGATGTCCCTCATAATAAGGTCTGACTTTGTCTGGATCGCCGCTCCGAACCCGTGATCACGAATGATCTCTAGACATTTTTCGGTCAGCTTCAGCTTTTCCTCACAGTGCATATACGGGTCGGACATAGCGCCCGTGCCTATCATACATCTTTTTCGTTTTGACTTCAGCGCTTTTTCAAGAAGCTGCGGAGCGTTCTGCTTAACTTCAATATCCTCAAAGGGATGTGTGAACTGATAGCACCTGCTTCTGCTGTCGCAGTAAACGCACCCGTGAGTACATCCCCGATAAATATTCATACCGTAAAATCCACCGCTGCCGCTGAGTATGCCCTTGGCGTTTACAAAGTGCATTTTTCACCGCTCCTTTCTTTCCTTCAAGGAGATAAAGATTTTGGATGGTATCTTGCTGATCGACGCGGATGATTCGTAATAAAACAAACCGTTTTTGACATTGTTTCGGCGCGGAACTCATAAATGTGTTCGCAAAAATATTATCGTGGTCAAGCTGTTATGAATCGTAGAAATGCTGTCCGTCATCTGTCACCAGACGTTCTGACTTGGGATATTCATAAATCTCGTCGCTTTCGGCGTTTGCCTCAAGATATGATACAAACTCGTTTGCGTACCATTTTGCCATTTCAAGGTTGTGCATACGGTAATATCCGCAATTTTCGGGAGTAGTGCCCGGCACCTCCTGCGCGCTGTTTACGGACTTGAACGCGTTCAGAATCAGCTCAAAAATCTCGCGCGGAGCGCGGCTGCCCTTGAGAATCAGATAAAAGCCCGTAAGACAGCCCATGGGTCCCCAGTAGATGACCTCGTCCTTCCAATCAGGGTCGTTGCGAAGATAGGTCGCGATAAGGTGCTCAAGCGAATGCATTGCCGCGACATCGATCACAGGCTCTCTGTTAGGCCTTTTTAGTCTGATATCATACGTTGTAACCGAATACTCTCCGAGACAGTCCACTCTGCTCGTGAAAATACCCGGGACGATACGCATATGATCAACCGAAAAGCTTTGTATTAATTCCATTATCGTTTATCCTCCTTGTTTAAATCATGGTAGTTTATATTGATTATATCAAATCAACGGAGCTATTGCAATCTTAAGATTATTTGTGCAACGCTATATTTGTTCAGCCGTAATAATCCGATAATTGCCGTAGATGGTTGGGTTCATTAACTCATCCCTAGATAATGACAACAAGGTTATTATCCGGAAGCATAAACAAGACCACCAACAATTACCCATGGTGGAGTGTTTGTTGGTGGCCTTATAAAAAGCTCTGTTGTTATGGTATTATCGATGTCCGAGGATTTTTACGAGTGATTTGTCACAATCACAATCGCATCCGACATAATTGATCTTTTTGTCTTTCATAACTTCTACTTTATAACAGACAGCCTCTTTAACAACCTTCATTTTCTCACCTCCTATCTCAAAAAATGAAATTTGTCAATACATTCTCCCAAATTTGATAGAAAAAATATATGTTTATTACCACACAGCCAATGTAATCTAAAACAAA
>ONCP01000010.1 GCA_900316385.1 uncultured Eubacteriales bacterium
TAACAGTGATATCATAATCATAGTTATATTTACCGTTGGAGTAGATAGCAAAGCCGGAAGCTGTTACTGTACCGTTAACTACAACGTTAGCAGCATAGTGACCGTCCGCATCGCCGTAGATACCGATGCCGTGAACGCCTTCAACCGTACCGTTTACTGTTACTGTCGCGGGAGTTTGGTAATAGTTACACTGAATTGCCTGCATACCTGCGGACTCAGCTTTACCGTTAACTACGAGTGTTCCGCCGTAAACTTCTACTGCTCTTTCGGTGTCGCTCTTTACGGTAGCGGTGTCAGTGATAGTAACAGTACCTGTGGTGAGAGACTGAACAGCATAGTCGCCTGAGCAAGCTACCTCACCGTTGGTGATCGTTAAGTTGCCGCCCTCCTGAACAGAGAACAATGTGTATGTTCCGCTTAAAGTATTGCCGAGAAGGTCAAGAGTAACGTCCTTTTTGATTCCATACATTGTGTTTGCGGGGAAAGTAGCATCCTTAAGAACCTTGATCGTTCCGCCGTCAGCAACAGCATTGCGCGCTTCAGCGAAATCGTCATAGCCCGTATCACCTACGGAGTATGTGCTCGTTACGGTCGCAACAAAGCCGTTGCCGTTATTCTCAACAGTAACACCCGCGGGTACGAACTGCGTAGCAGGTTCCTGTTTAAATGTACCGCCTGTAATGTCGATACGGTCATTTTTGTCGTTCGATTCGTTTACAAAAGCAGCCGCCTGAGTTGTTGTATCGAAAGTACCGCCGCTGACATTTAAATTAGCGTTATCGGTCTGCCGGGGATAACCAGATTTGCTGTCGTATACAACAGCTGTGCCGTTAGGAATCACCTGACGAGAATCGCCAACCTTACCTTTGCCAGTACCTGTTACGTTGAATGTACCGCCATTAACGTTAACTGTACCTGCGCGCTGTACGATAGCCGCACCGTCTGTGATATTAAATGTACCGCCGTTTACGTTCCATGTATCATCGTTAGGAGCGTAGATACCGCAAGCGGAATAACCCGCAGACTGGATTCCGCCGTTAAATGTACCGCCGTTGATGTTCCATGTACATCCGCCGTTACCTGAAGTACCGTTACCGGAGAATACAGAGTTGTCCAAAGCTGTGAATGTACCGCTTTCGATCGTTGTTGTTCCTCCACAATAAGTTACTACGCAGCACTCCTGAGCTATGATCGCACCGGTGCCAACACTGTCCTTAATTGTGAGCGTACCGCCGTTATTGCAGATCGCGTTTTTTTCGGAAGTATTTGTTGAATAAAGCGTATAACCCGCAAGGTCGAGCACTACGGTCTTTCCTTCAGGAACTCGGAAAGCCTCGGAAGTGGTAATGTTTCCGGTAAGCGTAACATTTCCGCCCGCATTTAATGCAGACTGAAGGTCAGAGGCTGTGGAAGCACTTGCCGCAACCGTTCCAACAACTAACATAGAAACAACCATCATTACCGCGAGAACGAGAGATGTGATTTTCTTTGTTTTGTTCATTTGGAAAAATCAATCCTTTCTTTTAATTTTTTTAGAAATTTCCATGAAATTACTTGAACCGTACTTAACAACATCTGACCCCACATTCTCTGCAATAGTAATGATATATACAAATTATGTATGCCGCCCTCAGCTTGGTAGGTCGACTCTACAAAGCCTCGGCGTACAACGGGGAAATCCCCGAATTTCAAGTCTGTTCCGTGTATTAGAGGCTAATGCCACCTATACAATAGTATTATAATTGATTTAAAACTCGTTTTCAATATAAAATGTATACAAAATCAGACATTGTTGTTTGGCGAAAATGTCTACATATGTATTCAAAAGTGACGATTTTTGTCGAAATCGGGTCTTGGCGAGAGTGGATCGGGGTTTGAATTTTTGCGCGAAAATTGAACACAAATGTAGACATTATTATATATACAATATGCTATAATTAAAAGTTTTGAATACATATGTGTTCATTGAAAGCCATAGCGTGGGGTTTAGTTTTAGATTGAACACAAATGTAGACATTGTTTAATGTGCGGCGTGCTATCATAAAAGGTTATGAACACATTTGTATTCATTGAGGTCACGATTTGCCTTCTCCCTTGGGAGAAGGTGTCGCGCGCAGCGTGACGGATGAGGGGTAGGGAATTTGTCAAAATCTTTGATTTTGGCGACAAATTGCCGTTAATATCGTAAACGACGCTTCGCGTCTACACCTCATCCGACCTTTTGACGGGCAAGACGGCAAAAGCCCACCTTCCCCTCAAGGGGAAGGCTTATTTTTAATATGAATACAAATGTAGACATCTTTATATATACCGTGTGATATAATAAAGGTTTTGAATACATTTGTATTCATCACAACGCTGAGCGGCAGGTTAAGTTTTTTGGTTTTGAACGCAAATGTAGACATTCTTATATCTGTCTTGTGCTAAAATAAAAGGTTTGAATACATTTGTGTTCATTCAGGCGCCAAAAAAGCTCCCGATCGCTCGGGAGCCTTTTTTCGTTATTTGTTTACATTTTTTCCAGTTCGTCAGCGGCGTTCTCCATAAAGTCGCCGTTGAACAGCTCAACCATTCCTCTGTCCACGCATTTGGCGAGGTCGGGGTCGATGGGGAGCTTGGCAAGAACCTTGGTGCCGAATTTCGCGGCGACCTCGTCGATCTTGCTCTCGCCGTAGATATTGTGACGTTTGCCGCAGTCGGGACACTCAAAATAGCTCATATTCTCTACCACGCCGAGTATCGGAACGTTCATCATCTGAGCCATTTTTACAGCTTTTTCGACGATCATCGAAACAAGATCCTGCGGAGAGGTCACGATGATGATCCCGTCGATCGGGATCGACTGGAACACCGTCAGCGCTACGTCGCCCGTTCCAGGGGGCATATCGACGAACATATAATCCTCGTCTTTCCAGATAACGTCTGTCCAGAACTGCTTTACCGTACCCGAAATCAGCGCGCCGCGCCAGATCACGGGGTCGGTCTCGTTCTCGAGGAGAAGGTTGATCGACATAATATCGATCCCTGTTTTTGAGGTTTCGGGATAAATGCCGAAGTCATTGCCCTTGGCTCTGTCGTGAAGGTTGAACGCCTTCGGGATCGACGGACCCGTAATATCCGCGTCGAGGATCGCCGTCTTGAAGCCTCGGCGGTTCATCGTTACCGCCAGCGTTGAGGTGACGAGGCTCTTGCCTACGCCGCCCTTGCCCGAGATAACTCCGATAACCTTTTTTACAGTGCTTAGATCGTTAAGCTTTTCGTGCAGATCCTGCGGCTCGGTTCTGCTTGAACAGTTTTCCGCACAGGAAGAACAATCATGATTGCATCCCATTTTTTGATTACTCCTTTTCTTGCTGTCTTATTTGTCGGTTTTGCCGTAGTGTCAAAGCACAGCGATTAGTTAATTACTATTGACGAGATAAAATTACTTACATCCTTCTGCACGGCAAGGTAATTTTCAACCGCGACGTCGTCGGCGTCGTTATACTGAACGTCCGTGGGCGTTGTGACTACGATCTTC
The DNA here is from genome assembly GCA_900316385.1 of uncultured Eubacteriales bacterium. Lineage (GTDB taxonomy): Bacteria > Bacillota > Clostridia > Oscillospirales > Acutalibacteraceae > Ruminococcoides. The sequence goes on from ONCP01000010.1 coordinate 3,521, forward strand.
TTTGACTTGTCGGAGGTGTATTCGGTGAGCTTGACTCCGTCGAGAGAATCCGCGGTGGAATCGTCGGCGTCAAACACATATACGGAAACGAGAGTTCCCATCTCGTACATATCGTGGTTATAATCCTCGTAATAGGTCGTGCAGTTGCCGTTCTCGGAGGCGGTTACGCCGTCGCTCCAGCTATCGGGAACGCTGACGCTGTAAGCCTCGGCAGGCTCGGTGGGCTCGGTTTCCTCGGTGTCATCTGTCTCTGTCGGAGCCGTGGTCTCGTCAGCCTCTGTGGTGGTTTCTTCCTCGGTTTCGGTCGTGGTTTCGGTTGTGGGATCGGTCACGTAGTTTACTCCGATACCCTCAAAATTGTCGCGGTCGCACTCGCCCAAGGGAAGCTGATAGTCCTTGTTGAAGCTTGACTGAGCAACATAGTAAACCGTCTCGTTTTTGAAGCTCGGAGTTACCTGCGTGCGAACTATGTCGTTGTCGCTCTGATAGAAATAAACCTGAGTGGCTTTTTCGGGGACCTTGACCTTCCAGAGCGTTTCGTGGTCAACACAGGGAGCGCAGGATACCTCTTTCTTTTTGCCGTTGAGCGTGTAGACCGCTGTCACGTCGCCGCTCCAGCTGTAAACGTCGCCGTCGGGAGCCGTGAGGTCTATATCGACCGAGGGCTTGTCAAAGTAAATGGTGTACTTGCCGTTTACCGCGGGCTTTGTTCCTCCGAGAATACCCGAGAAGAACACAAACCATACTCCGCCGCCGATAAGCGCAACGACCAGAACGATGATCGTAACGATGAGCGCGGTTTTCTTCTTATGCTTTTTCTGAGCCTCGCGGCGACGGCGGTCGCCCTCGTAGTACGGCTCAGCCATATCATCTTCGTCATACTGAGGCACCGAGCGCGCTTCACGCTCGGGCATTTCCTCAAAGCCCATTGCCTCGTCAAAATCGTCGCCGTAGTTGAGGCTGTCCTCGGTCTGAGTATTATCGATACTGCCGATATCGACGGTCTCCTCCTCAGGCTGACGCGGCGCGACGCGCTGGGGAGCAACAAAATCCTCGTTCTCCTTAAAATCATAAGGAGCGCGGTTAACTACGTCGCGGGCGGTTCTGTCCGACATAACTACCTCGGGGTACTGGGGCTCGCCGCACACGTAACAAACCTTATCGGTTTCGTCGAGAAAAGCTCCGCAATTGGAGCACCTGATCTTATTAGCCATAGTTTTCTCCTTTATTTATATCGTTTATTTAACAGATTATCCGTTTCATCTTTTATAATAAAACGGGATGGAACTTTTGTCAAGAAAAAGTAAAGCGGAGCCGAAGCTCCGCCGCGCTTGTGTTTATTATTCCGCCGTTTCTTCAGCGTCGGCGTTGACGCCTTCAACAACTACCTCGTCCTCGGGCTCTTCAACAGGCTCCTCCTCGACCTCGGCGAGGTCGGCTTCTACTCCGCCCTCGAGAACCTCCTCGGGTTCTTCGGCTTCGGGCTCGTCCTGAGCGGGTTCTTCGTCATAAGAAGTCTCAAAGCCGCTGAGGAAGGTATAGGGAACGGCGTAACCGAACGCTACCGCCGCCATATAAGCTACAATCGAATTCTCGGCAAGCTGTGCGTGAAGCGGAATCACGGGGAAAACAAGCGCGAGAATGATATAAAGTGCGGGTAAATCAAGCAGTACAAGAGTGATCCAGCTGAATCTCTTGATCGGCTTGCCCTCGCCTACACGTGTGGCGTAGAACACCAAAAGACCGAAAATCGCGAGAATCGCCGCGATAACTCCCGACTTCGCGGGCTCTCCGAGAGACCCTGCGAACTGAGCGAAGAAGTATCCGCAAACGATATAAGCCAGAATCAAAAACGCCGAGAAAAACAGGTTGACGTTTTCGCGAGTTGAATTTTTCTTTTTCATTTTTATTATCTCCTATCTATTTATATATATTATTATGAACTTATTTGGCTTTGGCTACAAGACAGACCCAGCCGTTGTCCTCATAGCGTCCGATAAGCTGAAAATCTCTTTCCACCGCGACCGCGACCTCGTCGCCTCTGGTGTCGATGATACCGCTCATAATGTAAACGGAATCGGGATCCATAAACTCCTTTACACCCTTGGACAGACTTATTATAGCATCCGCGACAATATTTGCAACCACTAAATTGTATTTTCCGCTGACTTTTTCGGTAAGGTCGCCGTGGATCGCGGTGAATCTTTCGCTCACTTTGTTGAGCTCCGCGTTTTCGACGGCTGTTCTTACAGCGACCTCGTCGATATCGACGCCGACGGCGGTCGACGCTCCGAGCAGCAGAGAGGAAATCGCGAGGATCCCGCTTCCGCAGCCGACGTCAAGCACGGTGTCGCCCGCTTTGAGGTATTTTTCGATAGTTTCAAGACAGAGGCGTGTGGTTTCGTGGCTTCCCGTTCCGAACGCGAGCCCCGGATCGATGTTGAGCACAACTCTGCCCTCGGGGTCATAATCGTCTCGCCATGTGGGGCGGATAAGCAGCTTTTTTCCGACAGGGGTCGGGTTAAAGTATTTTTTCCAGTTGTTGCGCCAGTCCTCGTCCACCGTGAAGGAGGTATCGATCCTGTGATCGATCCCCTCCGCCGTGTAACGCTCCGACAAAAACGCCAGCGCCTCGGCAGGACTTACGTCGGGCTCAAGATAGATGTGGATCAGCGCCTCGCTCCTGTCCTTTTTCAACAGGTCCTCGTCGATAAGATCAATGTGGGCGATTTGCCGCACCTGTTCCTCCAGAGCGGAATAATCCTCGATATATATTCCGTAGGGCACGACCATATTGGCGATATCGGACGCCTTGTCAATGTCCCTGACGTTTACGGATATTTTGATTTCAGTCCACTGAGCCATTTTGTCCTCTTTTCCGCCTTGAGCTCAAAATTTTTCCAAACCTTACTAATTATATATTAATATTTGAAAATTTACAAGATTTTTCTTTCTAACTTAAAAAAAGACTTTTATTCTATTTAAAAATATGGTACAATTTAATATAATTATTAAAATGGATTAAAAGGTGATTTTTTGGCTAAGGTAATTGCGATAGCAAACCAAAAGGGCGGCGTCGGCAAAACTACGACGGCGGTAAACCTTGCGGCTTGCTTAGGGGCCATGGGCAAGCGGACGCTGCTTGTTGACGTTGACCCCCAGGGAAACGCGACCAGCGGGGTCGCGGTGGACAAAAGACAGCTCGGTAAATCGACATATAACATACTTGTTGACGGTATTTCCGCCGAGGAATGTCTGTTTTCCACTCAGTATAAGAATCTGCACATTCTTCCCAGCTCGCTCGATCTGGCGGCTGCAGAGCTTGAGATCGCGGACAAGCCTCACCGCGAGGCTTTGCTCAAAAACGCGGTTCTTCCGATCAAATACAACTATGATTACATAATTGTCGACTGTCCGCCTTCGCTCGGACTTATCACAGCAAACGCTCTGACGATGGCGGACACCGTTCTGGTTCCGATCCAGTGCGAATATTACGCGCTCGAGGGACTCTCGCAGCTTATGAACACGGTCAGACGCGTAAAGCGCCAGTACAATAATTCACTGGAGCTTGAGGGCGTTCTGCTCACAATGTATGACGGAAGACTCAACCTCACTCAACAGGTCGTTGAGGAGGTCAAAAAGTTCTTCCCGAGAAAGGTTTTCAAGACGGTTATCCCCAGAGGAGTCAGGCTCTCCGAGGCCCCCTCGTTCGGTATGCCCGTCATTTATTACGACAGATCCTGCAAGGGCTCTCAGGCTTACACCGAGCTCGCGGGTGAGATTGCGGCGAAGGGGTGAGATAATGGCTAAGAAAAGAACAGGTCTGGGAAAAGGTCTGGGCACGATTTTCCTTGAGAACGAAAGCGAAACCGGCAATTCCACGATTACCATAAATATCTCGGAGCTGGAACCCAACCGTGAACAGCCGCGTAAGGACTTTGACGAGGAGGCTCTCGCTCAGCTTGCCGAAAGCGTTAAGAGGCACGGATTGATCCAACCCATTCTCGTGCGGCCCATACTCGGCGGCGGATATCAGATCGTCGCGGGCGAAAGGCGTTACAGAGCGTGTCAGCTCGCGGGCGTGACCGAGGTTCCCGTCTCGATCCGTGATCTTACGGATAAGGAAACAATGGAGATCGCGCTCATTGAAAATCTTCAGCGCGAAAACCTCAATCCCATTGAGGAGGCTCAGGGCTACAAGGCTCTGATGGACGAGCACGGCCTTACTCAGGAAGAGGTCAGCGAGGCTGTGGGAAAATCCCGTCCCGCCGTCGCGAACTCGCTGAGACTTTTGAAGCTCCCCGAGGAAGTCAGCGCAATGGTCGGTGAGGGCAAGATCAGCTCGGGTCACGCCAGAGCCCTGCTTTCCTTTGAGGACGAGAATGAGATGTTAAGGGTGGCGAAAGAGATCGCGCTTTCGGATATGTCGGTCAGACAGATCGAAAAGCTCGCCAAAACAAAAAAAGACAAAAAACCCAAGCCCGCGCCCGTCAAATCTCCGACCTATTACAGCATCGTCGAACAGACTTTAACCGAATATCTCGGCAAAAAGGTTAAGATAACACCTCTGAAAAACAAAAAAGGCGGCACTCTGTCCATAGAGTTTTACTCAAACGACGATTTGCAAACGCTCGCGAAAAAGCTGGAAGACAAATGAGAACAAAGCGTTTGTTATTGTTCTCGGCAATAGCGGCCGTACTGGCGTTTTCGCTGCCTGTCACGGCTTACGCTGTTGAGCTTTTGCCCGAGAACACGGAAACTTTTTCATATTCAAAATTTCTGCCCGTTATTTTTGGAGGTACTCTTATAGCGGAGGCTCTTTTAATTATGTTCCTCTCAAACATCAAGAGGATAGTTAATGTTTCCTACGCTGTTTTTGTCGCGAATCTTATCTCTTTCGCGTCAATCAGAGTTGGTTTGGGTTTATTTCATCAGACAATCTTTTATACGGGAATGCTGTCGCGGGGCTTCAACTGGTTCAACGTGTTCGTGAACCTATGCTACCTTGCCGTCGCGCTGATCATCGAGATCCCCATCGTGTGGTTGTTTTTAAGAGCGTTTACGAAAGAGCGCACCCGTCTGATGCTTTCCGTCGCCGCCGCGAATTTTCTAACAACCGTCGCGGTCGCGGTGTTGGAGTTAATGTTAAAAAATTGGTTTATTTCATAGATTAATATTTAAGGAGTAATCGTTATGATCGATATCAAATTTTTAAGGGAAAATCCCGAAGCTGTTAAAGAAAACATAAAAAAGAAATTTCAGGATTCCAAGCTGCCCCTCGTAGACGAGGTCATCGAGCTTGATAAGCTCAGCCGCGAGGCAAAGGGCAAGGCCGACAGCCTGCGCGCCAACCGCAACAAGCTCTCAAAGCAGATCGGCGGTCTTTTTGCTCAGGGCAAAAAAGAGGAAGCCGAGCAGCTCAAGGCTCAGGTAGCGGCTCAGGGCGAGGAGCTCGCCGCGCTTGAGGCTCAGGAAACGGAGCTGTCCGAGAAGGTCACAAAGATAATGATGACCATTCCGAACATTATTGACGACGTTGTCCCGATAGGCAAGGATGACAGCCAGAACGTTGAGGTCGAGCGCTTCGGCGAGCCTGTTGTTCCCGATTTTGAGGTTCCTTATCATACAGATATTATGGAAAAATTCAACGGTATCGACCTTGACGCCGCAAGAAAGGTCGCGGGAAACGGCTTTTACTATCTTATGGGCGATATCGCAAGACTTCACAGCGCCGTAATCAGCTATGCGCGCGACTTTATGATAAACCGCGGTTTTACCTACTGTGTTCCGCCGTTTATGATCCGCTCAAATGTAGTTACAGGCGTTATGAGCTTTGCCGAAATGGACGCTATGATGTATAAAATCGAGGGCGAGGACTTATATTTAATAGGAACCTCCGAGCACAGTATGATCGGCAAGTTTATCGACACCATGATCAACGAGAATGAGCTTCCCAAAACCCTCACCAGCTATTCTCCGTGTTTCAGAAAAGAAAAAGGCGCTCACGGCATTGAGGAGCGCGGCGTTTATCGAATCCATCAGTTTGAAAAGCAGGAAATGATCGTCGTTTGTAAGCCCGAGGACAGCAGGATGTGGTTTGACAAGCTGTGGCAGAACACCGTCGACCTTTTCCGCTCTCTCGATATTCCCGTTCGCACGCTTGAGTGCTGCTCGGGAGACCTCGCCGATCTTAAGGTCAGGTCGATCGACGTTGAGGCGTGGTCGCCCAGACAGAAGAAGTATTTTGAGGTCGGCTCCTGTTCAAATCTCGGAGACGCTCAGGCAAGAAGGCTTAAGATCCGCGTAAAGGGCAAGGACGGCAAATATTTCGCGCATACCCTTAACAATACCGTTGTCGCTCCGCCCAGAATGCTTATCGCCTTCCTTGAGAACAACCTCAACGCGGACGGCACCGTCAGTATCCCCGAAGCGCTCAGACCTTATATGGGCGGTCAGGAAATCATTAAATAATGATCGATTAACAGAGAACCCTATCGTCAGAGGGTCATACGTTTCAACAAGCGGTATGATTCGTCTGACGTGGAAAAATAAAAAATCAAAGGAGGATATTATGGAAAGTTTCAGAAAGTACATTGCTGAATTCATCGGAACAGCTGTGTTGGTAGTAGGCGGCTGCGGTACCGCGGTATCGATCAACACGATCACCTCTCAGCACGCGCCGATCCCGACAGCGGCGACAATCATTATGATCTCGCTCGCGTTCGGTCTTTCAATCGTTGCGATGGCATATTCTATCGGTAACGTATCGGGCTGTCACATCAACCCTGCGGTATCGCTCGGCGTGCTCATCAACGGCGGAATGTCCGTTAAGGATTTCTGCGGCTATGTTATCGCTCAGCTCCTCGGAGCAACAGCGGGCGCGGCAGGTCTGTTCCTTACCTTCGGCGGCAAATCGCTCGGCGCCAACGGCTACGGAGCCGCTTCTGCTCTTCACGTAGGGTTCAAGGGCGCTTTTGTCGTAGAGGTCATTCTGACATTCATCTTTGTTCTGACGATACTCGGCGTTACCTCGAAAACGGAAAACGGCAAGATTGCGGGACTTGTTATCGGTCTCACTCTCGTGTTCGTTCACCTCATCGGTATTCCGTTCACGGGAACCTCGGTCAACCCCGCGAGAAGCTTCGGTCCCGCGATTTTCCAGGGCGGCGACGCGCTTGCTCAGCTCTGGGTATTCATCGTAGCACCGCTTGTCGGCGCGGCGATCGCGGCCATTGTACACCGCTTCATACTTAACGCTAAAAAATCGTAACAGCAAAAATCCCCTCTTCCTAAATCGGAAGAGGGGATAATTTTATCGGTTTTATTCAATTGAACAATCGAGGTAGTTCATAAGCTCCTCGTCGTCCTTCTCCTTCTTTTCCTTCACAATGAAGAAAGCTGTGAGAGCAGCGGAAACCGCGGCTACAAAAGCGATAATGCCGATAATAAAACCAAGCTTGGATTTCTTTTCCATAGTAGAGCCTCCCGTTATTTATAAAATAAATTCCTATACAATTATAATAACAGTTTTTACGGAAAAGTCAATAAAATTCTTTAAAAAACGGCAAAAGAAAAAGCAGGGCACAGGCTCTGCTTTTAATCTTATTGTACTGTTACGCTGACGCGTTTAAGCGCTTTGCGAGATTGGACTTGCTTCTGGCAGCCTTGTTCTTGTGAAGGATACCCTTGGAAGCGGCCTGGTCAATCTTCTTTACCGCAAAGTTAACTGCCTCAGTCTTATTATCTGCGTTGTTTTCGATAGCGATATATGCCTTTTTAACGGCAGTCTTGAGCGCGGATTTTGTTTCCTTGTTCTGAGCAGTCTTTGTAGCGATAACCTTAACACGCTTTTTAGCAGATTTAATGTTAGGCATTGTCGCACCTCCTTAATGAATTAAACTATTTTTCCTAGTCACGTACATATGATAATACCATTATTATCGAAAAAAAGCAAGTGTTTTTCGCATTTTTTTCGGAAATTTTTTCTTTTAGGCATTTTTCAAACACCGACCACAATATATTGTGTTTTACTTTGACTTTTTCCTATTAATAATAATGTATCCGAGTATAACAACCAAAAATACGCCCGCCACTACACGAAAAATAATATTGTAGACGCCCGCAAAGAGATTGATCGGCAAAATCAGATTCATCAACCGCCAAACAAACATAAAAACGAAAAATCCCGCGGCAACGTATGATATCGCGCCAATCTTTCGGGCAGAATAAATGCAGTAACCGGCGATAACTGCCCATACCGCCAAATAAATGATCTCCAAAAACATCCTTTCACTCCTTTTCCAGGTTATTATAAACGATAACAGAGTTCAAGTCAATAATTGGGCAGATTCTGGCTTTTGTTCATAAAATGCCTGAAAAAAGTTTCGGAATGGTATTGACTTTTTTTGACTTTAGTGCTAACCTATAATCATAGCAGTTAGCACTCTCAACCTTAGAGTGCTAATTTCAAAAACAGAGGCGATTATATGGATATTGCTTTAAGAAAGCAGAAAATTCTCGCCGCAGTAATAGAGCGCTATATCGCGACGGGTGAACCGATCGGTTCAAAGTCGCTTCTGAGCGCCGACGGACTTGAGGTCAGCTCGGCAACGATCAGGAACGAGCTGGCGGATCTGACCGCAAAGGGTTTTCTGATCCAGCCTCATACCTCGGCAGGCAGAATCCCGACCGAATACGGCTACCGTTACTATGTTGACAAGCTGATGAAACGCAAGGAGCCCGACGAAAGGGTCAGGCGTTACATCGACAACAGGATCCGGAGCGCGAACGACGCGCCCGAGCATATCCTCAAAGCGGCAAGCGAAACGGCAAGCGAGATCCTTTCCACGGCGGCGCTTTCAACCACTCCTATCGGCGATAACGCGAGAGTTCACAGAGTGAAATTCGTTCAGACAGGCAGACACACCTCAATGGTCGTGCTGATAACCTCGTCGGGAATGGTCAAGAGCAGACTTTTCAGATGTGACTTTGCGATCACTCCCGAGATGCTCAATGTGTTTGACAGAGCTCTTAACGAAAAACTCGCAGGACAACCGCTCAGCTATGTCAACCGACCGTTCGCTCAGACCTTTGCCGCTTCGTTCGGCGAGCTGGGGCTTTTGATGCCCGATATGCTCACCGCTGTTATGGAAGCGTGCCGCGAAGCTCTCGGAATGAACGTTTACGTTAGCGGCACTACCAGGCTCTTGTATCAAAGCGATATAGACCTGCGGACGGCGAGAGGCGTGCTCGAGTTTCTCGGCGACACTGAAAACAGAGATAAACTGCTTCGGGGTTTGCCCGAGGAAACCCGCGTGTTTATCGGCAAAGAAAACAATCCTCCGCTTCTGCGGCGCAGCTCCGTGGTCGCGACGAGGTATACCATAGAGAATCAGCCCGCGGGCATTATCGCGGTGATCGGACCGACACGGTTTGATTATTCGTCCGCTGTTCCGACGCTTGAGTATATCGCTCAGACTGTCGGCGAACAGATCGACGAGCTGATTTCAATAAGACAATAGAAAGGGATGATAATATGAGCGAAGAAACGAAGAAAGAAGCAACTCAGGAAATCCCCGAGGAGGAAGCAAAAACTCCCAAGGATGAAAAGAAAGCCAAAAAGAAGAGCAAAACAACCGAAAAGCTGGAGCAGCTCGAAAAAGCCCTTGAGGAAGAAAAGGATAAGCGCCTTCGCCTCGCGGCAGAATATGAAAACTATCGCAAGCGCACTTCCGCGGAAAAGCTGGGGATCTACAACGACGCGACCGCCAAAGCGGTTGAACAGCTTTTGCCCGTAGCGGACAGTCTGACAATGGCTCAGCAGTCGATGAAGGACGCTCCCGAGGAATTTAAAAAGGGCTTTGAGCTGGTAAGCGCTCAGCTTGCGACATCGCTTGAAAAGCTGAAGGTTGAACCCTTCTGCGAGGTAGGCGATGACTTCGATCCCAACCTTCACAACGCCGTCGCGAAAATCGAGTGCGAGGATTTTGAGGAAAACAAGATTTCGGCGGTATTTCAGAAGGGCTATAAGCTCGGCGACAAGATAATCCGTCACGCGATGGTTCAGGTCGCGAACTGTGATTGACAAAAAACGGTGATAAAAACATATCGCCGCCATACAATATAAAGATATTTTAAAATTACATTATGGAGGTAATTATTATGGCAAAAACAATAGGTATAGATTTAGGTACAACCAATTCCTGCGTAGCGGTAATCGAAGGCGGAGAACCCGTAGTAATCGCTAACGCGGAGGGTTCGAGAACAACTCCGTCCGTAGTCGCTTTCTCAAAGGACGGCGAAAGAATGGTAGGTCAGGTCGCAAAGCGTCAGGCTATCACTAATCCAGACAAGACCGTAGCTTCGATCAAAAGAGAGATGGGCTCCTCCTACAAGGTAAACATCGACGGCAAAAATTATACTCCTCAGGAGATTTCCGCGATGATCCTTCAGAAGCTCAAGGCGGACGCAGAGGCTTATCTCGGCGAGAAGGTTACACAGGCTGTAATCACGGTTCCCGCTTACTTCACAGACGCTCAGCGTCAGGCAACCAAGGACGCGGGTAAGATCGCGGGTCTTGACGTAAAGAGAATCATCAACGAGCCCACTGCGGCGGCTCTTTCCTACGGCGTTGACAAGGAAAACGACCAGAAGGTTATGGTTTATGACCTCGGCGGCGGTACCTTTGATGTCAGCATCATTGAAATGGGCGACGGCGTTCAGGAGGTTCTCGCGACAGCGGGTAACAACCGTCTCGGCGGCGACGATTTTGATAAGAGAATCATCGACTGGCTCGTTGCTCAGTTCAAGCAGTCTGACGGCGTTGACCTTTCCACAGATAAAATGGCGATGCAGCGACTCAAGGACGCTGCCGAAAAGGCTAAGATCGAGCTTTCGGGCGTAACATCCACCGCTATCAATCTTCCTTTTATTACAGCTGACGCGACAGGTCCCAAGCACCTTGACGTGACACTCTCAAGAGCAAAGTTTGACGAGCTCACAGCCGACCTCGTAGAGGCAACAATGGGTCCCGTTCGTTCGGCTCTCTCCGACTCGGGCTTACAGATTTCCGAGATCGATAAGGTCCTTATGGTCGGCGGTTCTTCCAGAATCCCCGCTGTTCAGGACGCTGTCAAGAGACTGATCGGCAAGGAGCCCTTTAAGGGCATCAACCCCGACGAGTGCGTCGCTATTGGCGCCGCTATTCAGGCAGGCGTTCTCGGCGGCGAGGTCGACGGTCTTCTCCTTCTCGACGTTACACCGCTTTCCTTAGGCGTTGAGACAATGGGCGGCATTATGACAAAGATCATCGACAGAAATACAACTATCCCGACTAAGAAGAGCCAGATTTTCTCAACTGCCGCCGACAATCAGACTCAGGTTGAGATCAACGTTCTTCAGGGTGAGCGTGAGTTTGCGCGCGATAACAAGCAGCTCGGTCTGTTCGCTCTTACGGGTATCGCTCCCGCTATGAGAGGCGTTCCTCAGATCGAGGTAACCTTCGACATCGACGCTAACGGTATCGTTAACGTTTCCGCAAAGGATCTCGGCACAGGCAGAGAGCAGGCTATCACGATTTCCTCCTCTACCAATATGAGCAAAGAGGATATCGACAAGGCTGTTAAGGAAGCGGAGCAGTTCGCGGCAGAGGACAAGAAGCGCAGAGAAGAGATCGATGCCAAAAACGAGGCGGAGAATATGGTATATCAGGCAGAGAAGCTCATCAACGAGAACGGCGACAAGCTTGACGCTGCCGATAAAGACACTATTTCCAACAAAACCGCGGCTCTCAAGGACGCTATCTCAAAGAACGACAAGGCTATCATTGACGCCGCCAAGGAGGATTTACAGAAGGCTCTCTATGAGGTCTCCGCTAAGCTTTATCAGAACGCTGCTCCTCAGGGTCAGCCCGGTCCTAATATGGACCACCCGTCTTCCAACCAGAGTTCCGCTCCCGGAGCCGATAACGTTTATGACGCTGACTTCACCGACGTTGACGACAACAAATAACGAACATTATTTTCGCTTGACGCAGGCGCGGGGCAACCCGCGCCGCTTCGGGCGTTTTAACGGATAAAGAAAAGGGAATATCAGCCGTTCCTTGTTCTTTATCCATTAATTAAGGAGTAATCATATGGCAGACAAGAGAGATTATTACGAAGTCCTCGGCGTTCAAAAGGGCGCCAGCGAGGACGAGATTAAAAAAGCATACAGAAAATCCGCCAAACAATATCACCCCGATCTTCATCCGGGCGACAAGGTTGCCGAGGAAAAGTTTAAAGAGGTCAACGAGGCATATGAGGTTCTCTCCGACAGCGAAAAACGCGCGCGTTACGACCAGTTCGGTCACGCGGGCGTAGACCCGAATTTCGCGGCGGGCGGCGGAAGCCCGTTCGGTCAGGATATGGATATCGGAGACATCTTTAACAGCTTCTTCGGCGGGTTCGGAGGCTTCGGCGGCAACCGCCGCGCCAACCCTAACGCTCCCAGACGCGGCAACGACGTTGAAACTCAGGTCACGATCACCTTTGAGGAGGCGGCTAAGGGCTGCAAAAAGACTATTTCATACAGCAATGTTGTCACCTGTGAAGAATGTCACGGCACAGGCGCCGAGAAAGGTTCTCAGGCAAAGACCTGTTCCGCCTGCTCGGGCACAGGCCGCGTGACCGTCAGCCAGCGTTCACCCTTCGGTGTGGTACAGACCCAGCGCTCCTGCGACGCTTGTCACGGCAAGGGCAAAATCATCGACAAGCCCTGCCGAGCCTGTAACGGTAACGGCAGACAGCGCAAGAATAAGAAAATCGAAATCAATATTCCCGCGGGTATTGACAATGACCAGATCCTCAATGTTTCGGGCAAGGGCAACAGCGGTATCAACGGCGGTCCTGCAGGCGACCTCAAGGTATATATCCGCGTTAAGCCTCACGAGATCTTTGAGCGCAGAGGCGACGACGTATGGTGCGAGATGCCTATATCGATCGCTCAGGCGATGCTCGGCTCCGAGGTCATCGTTCCCACTCTTGACGGAAAAGTGAGCTATTCGGTCCACGAGGGGACCCAGCAGGGCGATGTGTTCAAGCTCAAGGGCAAGGGTATTCCTCACATCAACGGACGAGGCAGAGGCGACCAGTATGTTAAAATGAACATCGAGATTCCCAGAAGCCTCAACTCAAAGCAAAAGGAAGCCGTTAAGGAGCTCGACAAGCTGCTCGGTGACAAAAACTACACTAAACAAAAAACCTTCCGTGAAAAACTCAAAAGGCTTTTCGGAGATTAATATGTACTTACAGACGTCGCAACAGCGGCGTCTTTTTTTGCGTAAATGCCGAATGCCGCGCGGAAATACCGCGCGGCATTGGCAAGGGGTTTAGATAAGGAAATGGGTATGAGTGGTGGACGCATTGCGTCCAACGTGGAAAGCTGTTATGCCGACCTTTCGGCCGTGGTTTTGGGGATCCTGACGGTGTATTCGATAAATTCCCCGCTGTCCTTGTGCTTGCAGACGGCGTCGATTCCCGCCTGCTTCATTGTTGAGACAGCCTTGTTGATGGTATTGATAAAGATCCTGACATCTCTGATAAGTATTCTCTGGGAGCCCTTCTTTTCTTTTTCAGGCTCGGGAGCGGAGGCTTCATAGAGCATTCTGTCTATCAGCTCTTCGCTTTGGGTCACATTCAGATTCTGAGCGATTATTTTGGAAAGCGCCTCGCGCCTCAGCTCGACGTCATAAATTCGAAGAAGCGCCCGCGCGTGTCTTTCTGACAGCCCTGCCTGAACGATCCAATCCTGTTCGTCATAGGTTAGGTTAAGCAGTCGAAGCTTGTTCGCTATTGTGCTCTGGCTTTTTCCGAGCTTTTTTGCCGCCTGCTCCTGTGTAATGCCGTAGCGGCGTATAAGGCGTGAAATACCTCTGGCTTCCTCAAAGATCCCGAGGTCGCACCTCTGGAGGTTTTCGAGAAGCGCGAGCATCGCCGACTCTCTATCGTTGCATTTTACGATAATACACGGCACCTTGGAATAGCCCGCCATAACCGAAGCGCGCAATCTTCTTTCGCCTGCGATTATCTCAAATTCTGATTGGGACACCTTTCGGACAGTCAACGGCTGGAGAATGCCGTTTTCCGTGATAGAATGCGCAAGCTCACGCAGCTGCTCCTCGTCAAAGATTCTTCTGGGCTGGGTTTTGTTTGGGCGGATCTTGATTGTAGGGATCTCAACGATTCTGTTATCTGCTTTTGCTAAGTAGTTCAAAACCTCGCCTCTCTTTGCGGTTTTTGCTTTCTGTGTACATATGATATCATATGGGACAGGCATATTCTGTCGAAGCGTGAGCGAATATAACAATTTGTTTTGAAACATTTTGCGGAAAAAAGTAAAGAGCTGACGAAGCAGCTCTTTTATAATGGTTTCGATTTTATTTTTGATGAATGGCGGGGATAAGATTTTGGTGTTTGTTTTATCTTATTTATAACAACGATCGTTCTGCCTGAATCTTCTAATTTGAATTCGTTTACCTTATTAATCTTACCACCTAAGATCATAAGAGCGTTTTTCGCCTCATTCAGTTCCTCTGTGAGTTCGGGCCCCTTCATAGCGATAAAGCTGCCGCCGACTTTAACATAAGGAAGGCAGTATTCGCTGAGAATGTTCAATCTCGCAACGGCTCTGGAAACAGCGAAATCGTATTTTTCACGGTAGAGCTTGTCTTTTCCGCCGTCTTCCGCGCGTGAATGCACAAGCTTGGCTTCTATCCCGAGCTCCGAACAAACTTCGCCGAGAAAACCAAGTCTTTTGTTAAGACTGTCAAGAAGCGTAAGGTTTATGTCGGGTCGGGCGATTTTCAGCGGTATTCCCGGAAAGCCCGCTCCCGTGCCTACATCGATAATTGTCGAATTTTTTGGTATCTCAACATATTCAAGAAGAGTAAGGCTGTCGGCAAAATGCTTTAGAGCCACTTCGTCGGGCTCCGTTATACGCGTGAGGTTGATTTTTTCGTTCCATTCCGTGAGCAGCTCATAATATTGCTCAAACTGTTCGAGCTGATTATCATTGAGTTTTATACCTATCTGTTCACAGGCGTTTTTGATTAATGTCTTCATATTACTGTCCTAACCAGATCAACAGAACGCTGATATCCGCGGGAGATACTCCCGAAATACGGCTCGCCTGACCGATATTCAGCGGTTTGATTTTGTTCAGCTTCTCCTGCGCCTCAAGTCTGAGCCCTTTGATTTCGCGGTAATCAAAGTCCTTGGGAAGCGTTTTCTTCTCGAGCTTTCTCATCTGCTCAACCTGCCTGAGCTGTTTCTCGATATATCCCGCGTATTTTACCTCTATTTCGACCTGTTCAAAAATATTGCTGTCCAGCTTTGGACGGGTTATGTCGATCGGCGAAAGGTCGTCATAGCTGATCTGAGGACGTCTTAGAAGGTCGATCAGCTTCGCTCCCGTTGAAAGCGGAGATGTTTCACGTGAAACAAGTATGTTGTTTATCGTCTCCGAAGGAGGAATAACGATTTTTGAGATTCGCTTAAGCTCCTCTGCCTTTAACTGTTGCTTTTTATTGAAACGTTCCCATCTTTCATCGGAAATCAGACCGATTTGTCTGCCGATGGGCGTAAGTCTTACGTCGGCGTTATCCTGACGGAGAACAAGTCTATATTCGCTTCGCGAGGTCATCATTCTGTACGGCTCGTTCGCACCCTTTGTCACAAGGTCGTCGATCAGCGTTCCTATATACGAAGTGGAGCGGTCAAGCACGAGAGGTTCTTTTCCTTTGATTTTCAGCGCGGCGTTTATTCCCGCGATAAGTCCCTGTGCGGCGGCTTCCTCGTAGCCCGAGCTGCCGTTAAACTGTCCCGCGCCGTATAAGCCCTCCAAACGTTTAAATTCGAGAGTGGCGTTCATTTCGGTGGGATCGACGCAATCATACTCAATAGCATAGGCGGGGCGCATAATAACACAGTTTTCCAATCCCTTGATCGTATGGTAGAACTTTACCTGAACCTCCTCGGGCAGCGAGGAGCTCATTCCCTGCAAATACATTTCCTCTGTGTCAAGTCCGCAAGGCTCTATAAAAAGCTGATGACGCTTTTTCTCCGCAAAGCGCACGATCTTATCCTCAAGGCTGGGACAGTAACGCGGACCTACTCCCTCTATTTTTCCGCCGTACAAAGGGGAACGGTGGATATTATCAAGGATAATCTTTTTTGTGTTTTCATTCGTCCAGCTTATATGACATTTTACCTTATTTTCTCCTAGCTCGTCCGTATCATACGAAAACGGGATCGGCGGCTCGTCTCCGAGCTGCTCCTCAAGCTCCGAAAAATCTATGCTGCTTCTGAGTACTCGCGCGGGCGTTCCTGTTTTAAAACGTCTGAGCGGCAGACCGAGATCTTTGAGGCTTTGACCGAGAAAGGTCGCGGGAAAAATACCGTCGGGTCCGCTTTCATAGCTCACCTCACCGATAAATATCCTGCCGCCGAGATAGGTTCCCGTAGCGATGATCACCGCTTTGACCTCGTATTCCGCAAGCATTCTTGTAATCAGGATATAACCGTATTCTGATTTTTTTATGTCGGTTATCTCCGCCTGATGAAGCTCGAGATTTTTCTGCAACTCAAGCTTGTGCTTCATCACATCGGAGTATTTTCTTCTGTCGATCTGAGCGCGGAGAGAATGGACCGCAGGGCCTTTTCCGCGATTCAGCATACGACTTTGTAAAAAACATTCGTCGGCTGTTTTGCCCATTTCTCCGCCGAGAGCGTCTATCTCGCGGACAAGATGACCCTTAGCCGTACCTCCTATTGAGGGATTGCAGGGACAGTTGCCCACAGCGTCCATATTGATAGTAAATACTACCGTTTTACATCCGAGTCTCGCGGCGGCAAGCGCGGCCTCGATTCCCGCGTGACCCGCGCCGATCACCGCAATATCATATTTACCCGCGGAATAATTCATATTTTTCCTCTTTTCAAATGTTTCACGTGAAACAATTACTTTCCTACACAGAAATTGTGGAACACATTGTCAACCACAACGTCGCTCACTCTTTCACCCGTGAGCTCCAATATGCTTTCAATGGCGTTTTCAAGGTCAACCTCCACCGCGTCGAGAGTCATCCCGAAATTAACTGCATTCAGCGCGTTTTCCAGCGCCGTTTTCGCGTTAAGCACGGCCTCTCTTTGTCTTTCGTTTGCCAAGATTCCCTCTCCGGGATTAAAGCTGTCCGTTCCCGCAAGCTGAGAGATCATTTTTTCAAGCTCATCAAAACCGTCTCCGTTTTTTGCGGAGATTTTTACGACCCTGCTTATTTTGCTTTTAATGTATTTTTCGTCAAGCTCGCTCTTTAAATCCGATTTATTGATTATCGCGATAACCTCGGCGTCGCTGAGGCTGTTGATCAGTTCTATATCATTTTCGTCAAGAGGCTTTGCTCCGTCAAATACAGCCAGAACCAAGCCGCAGTTTGATAATCTGTTTTTTGCCAGATCGACTCCGATTTTTTCAACCGTATCGCCCGTCTCTCTGATTCCCGCGGTGTCGCTGAGTCTGAGTATAACGTCGCCGACCAATACGGTTTCCTCTATAATATCTCTTGTTGTCCCCGGAATGTCGGTGACGATACTTCTGTTACGTCCCGCCAGCAGATTCATCAAGGTGCTTTTTCCCGTATTCGGCTTTCCCGCTATAACGGTATCTATACCTTCCTTTACGATCTGACCCTTATCGTATGTATCTAGCAGTCTGTTTAGTTGAGTCAAAGCGTTATTAAATACTTCCTTTAAACTGTCTTCCGTTACCTCCGCAATATCCTCCTCAGGGTAATCCGCCCACGCGCTGAGGTGGGCGGCGGTATTTACAAGCGTGCTTTTGATATCGGTGATTTTTTTCCAGAGAGCCCCTTCCTTCGCATAAAGAGCGGCTCTGGCGGCGTTTTTACTTTTCGCCTTGATAATATCGATTACCGCCTCGGCTTCGGTCAGATCGAGCTTGCCGTTAAGAAAAGCTCTTTTAGTAAATTCCCCTGCCTGTGCCGGAGAAGCTCCCGCGTCCAGAACTGCGCGAAGCGCTTCCCGCGTAATGAACATTCCTCCGTGACAGGAAAGCTCGACCACATCTTCTCCCGTGTAGCTTTTCGGATTGCGAAACACAGTTGCCACACACTCGTCGAGCATCTCGTTATTTTTATAAATATGACCGAAAGCGGCGCGATAACCGCCAAGCTCACAAAGCTTTTTTCCGCTCAGCGCTTTAAAAACTCTGTCGGCTATAACGATCGCTTCTTCTCCGCTGATTCTTATAACGCCGATTCCACCCTCGCCCTGAGCGGTGGAGATAGCGGCTATGGTAGTTGATTTCATAATAAACTCCAAAAAACAAGGCTGTCTCAAACGAGACAGCCCTCAATACCAAATAACTCAGTCTATTCTTCCGTAGAGACCTGCGCCGTTGCTTTCGTCGAGCGGTTTACGGTCGGGATTGGGAGCGGGTCTGGATGAACGGTTGTTGTTTCTGCCGCCTCTGCCTCTGCCGTAGCCTCTGTTTCTTCTCTCCTTGGGGTCGGGACCTATAACGACGTGACGCGCCGCGTTCTCGCCCTCGCTCCAGGAAGTCGCTCCTCTTACCTTCTGAACAGAAGTATGAATGATCCTTCTCTCATAAGGATTCATCGGCTCAAGAGAAGTTTTCTTACCTGTCTTTACCGCCTTATAAGCGAGCTTTCTGCCGAGGATCTCAAGAGTTTTTTCTCTTTTCTCACGGTAGTTGCCCGTGTTGACAGTGATTTTAAAATAACTGTTGTCAACATGATTCGCAACAAGACTTGTCAGATACTGGAGAGCGTCGAGAGTTTCGCCTCTGCGTCCGATAATGAAACCGACGTCTTCTCCCTCGATATTAAAGGTCGCGCTGTCCTCTGTTTTTTCAACCTCTATGTTGAGGTTGTTAAGATCCATAGCGGCAATAACATCTCTGAGAAATTCTTCGGATGTGTCGGCAGGTGTTGCCTTTATGGTAATTTTTACCTTTGCGGGCTTTCCTCCGAAAAGACCGAGAACCTTTTTCTCGGGCATTTGGATTACTTCAAAATCAACCTCGTCTTCTTCGTAAAGACCAAGCTGAGCCTTAGCGTCGGCTAAAGCTAATTCGGGTGTTTCACCTGTTCCTATAACTTCTTTAATCATAATGACCTCTATTACTTCTTTGTCTTATTTTCATTATAACCCGCAGGAGCGTAATTGTACTGTACAAGAGCCTCCTGCTGCTCAAGTAACGCTACATGCTGAGCCTCTGTCTTTGCGATCAGGGCTGTGGGACCATAGAACTTGCCCAAAACTATTGATTGAATCAAGCTGAATATCGAAGAACAAATCCAGTAGAAGCCGACCGCCGCGGGAATACTGTAAGAGATATAGGCTGAGAAAAGCGGTAAACCGATCATCATAACCTTCATACAGCCCTGCTGGGACTGACCCGTGCCGTTGACCTTCATCGTTACGAGCTGAGCCGCAACAGAGGAGACAAAGCACAGTACGGGAATAAGCAGATAAGGTGACCAGAAGCCCTGAGCCGAGGGTGATTCAAGAAGATTGAAGCCCGCGAAATTGAAGCCCTTGATAAACATTTCAATATTCACCACGTCCGAGCCTGTGAAAAGCTGCGCGACGAGCTCCTTTGAATCGGCTAAAATCTTAACAAGCGCGATCTGCTCGTATGTTGCCATTCCGCTTCCCGAAACAGACAGACCCGGGAGCGAATTGATAAAGGATGTAGCGTCAGAAACTGTGTTCGCGTTAATGTGGAGAGTGTTAGTGAGGGGATAAGCCACCGCGTAAAAAATTCCAAGCATAATCAAAAGAGGAACTATACTTGTAAGACATCCGCCTGTGGGGCTTACGCCTTCCTTTTGATACAGCTTCTGCATTTCTTCGTTAGCTTTTTGGCGATTGTTTGCGTATTTTTCTCTGATTTCCTTCTGTTTTTTCTGAAGTCTGGCAGTATTCGCCATACTTTTCTGTTGCTTGATCGAGAACGGAAATAAAATAAACCTGATCACAAGCGTAAAGAAAATAATCGATATTCCGAAGTTTCTGAATATAAAAAACAGAGCCCAGAGTAAGTATCCTAAGATACTACCGAAAAAACCGAAAATTTGCATTAATTGTTCCCTTTCTATTTATTCTTTTTTTCGGGTACAGGGTCATACCCGCCTTTTGAAAAAGGATTACATCTCAGAACGCGCCAAATCGCAAGGAGCGTTCCTTTAAAAAAGCCGTGGGTTTGAAGCGCTTCTACCGCGTAATTCGAGCATGTGGGATAGTACTTACATTTTGGAGTAGTATTCGCGGAGATATTTTTTTGATAGAACCTGATAAAGCGAATGAATAGATTTTTCATAATTATCCGAACATCGACGCTTTTTTGAACTGCGCCGTCATCGCCTTTTTTATATCCGAGCTTTTAACGTAGGGAGTTTTTCCTCTGGCAACAAAAACAATATCGTAGCCTTTCTTTAACGAAGGAGCTACCTCCCTGAACGCCGCGCGGATGATCCTGCGCGCACGGCTACGCCTTACGGCGTTTCCTACTTTCTTTCCCGTGGTTATTCCGTATCTAAGGTTATTACTGTTATTTTTCATAAGATAAGTTACAAGTATAGGACTTACCTCGCTTTTTCCTCTTCGGTAAAGACGCTGAAAATCCCTGTTTTCTTTTAAAATGAGTATATCACTCATATAACCACCCTGGGAGAGAAAAATCCGATCAAAGAAATAAAGACCACGGAAAAAGTGGTCTTATCTAATTTAATATGACAACTTTTTTCTACCTTTAGCTCTTCTTCTTGCGAGAACCTTTCTGCCGTTGGCAGTGGACATTCTCTTTCTGAAACCGTGCTCCTTCTTTCTGTGGAGCTTTTTGGGCTGGTATGTTCTCTTCATACCCTCTACCTCCTTTCGGATACATAACCTCATTATACTTGCAATTTAACATTATAGTATAAAAAGCCATTTTCGTCAATAAATTTTCCGAATTTTCTTTTTAAAAAATTTTTCATCAAAAATACACACAATATATAGTATTTATGCCGCTTGCCATATACTATTTCTGACCTTTTTAACTTACTGGGAAAATTATAATATATTATAATATAAATGTTATATATATACTTATATATTACAATATTTTTGTTGCTTTTTGGACGAGTTTTTGATATAATATTTTCAGTATTGTGGAAAACTTCGCATCAATAAAAATTACGAAAGGAAAATTAAAATATGGATCATTTTGACGAAGCCTGGAAAGTAATCTGCGACTATTGCAAAAGTAATATCACGGATGTAGCCTACAACACATGGATCAGTAAAATTGAACCCTTATATTTAGATTTTGATAAGAATGAAGCAACTCTTCTCGTTCCCAACGATTTTCACCGCCAAACTCTCGAAAGATGTTACAAGGTGCTTTTAAACGGAGGCTTCAACGCAGTTTTCGGCAAGGATATCAAAATCAAATTCAAAGTACCTAAAGATACCGACTATGTCGACGATTCCAAGAAAGAAGAAGTGACCGACGACGGTTACGCCTACACCTTCGATACTTTCATCGTAGGCAATTCCAACAAGTTCGCGCACGCGGCTTGTCTTGCCGTAGCCCAAAATCCCTCAAAGGCGTATAATCCTCTTTTCCTCTACGGAAACTCCGGCTTGGGTAAAACTCATCTTCTTTTCGCTATCGCCAACGAAATCAAGAAAAACGATTCCTCTAAAAAAATCTGTTATGTAAAGGGAGAGGACTTTACAAACGAGCTGATCGAATCTCTGCATAAGGTACAGATGTCCGAATTCAGACAAAAATACAGATATAACGATATCCTTCTTGTCGACGACGTTCAGTTTATCGGAGGAAAGGAAAGTACTCAGCAGGAGTTCTTCCACACTTTTGAAACACTTTATCAGGATCAAAAACAGATAATACTCACCTCCGACCGTCCTCCCAAGGAGATCAAAACTCTCGACGACCGTTTGAGGAGCCGTTTTGAGATGGGCTTGATCGCCGACATCCAGCCGCCGGATATTGAAACAAGGATAGCGATCATCAAACGCAAGGCGGACATAATGGAAATCGAAATTCCAAAGGACGTCTGCGAATACATCGCCGCTAATGTAAAGAGCAATATCCGTCAGCTTGAGGGAACAGTCAAAAAAATAAAAGCAAAAAACAGTCTGGACGGAGAAAAGCCTTCCATCAAATCGGTTCAGAATATCATTGCCGATATTCTCAACAACGAAACTCCTCCCGAGGTAACGGTTGAAAAGATAATTGAGGAGGTCGCCAGAACCTTCAACGTTAACCCCGAAGAGATGAGAAACTCCAATAACCGCAGCGCATACATAAGCAAACCGAGACAGGTAGCTATTTATATCGTCAACGAACTCACAAACCTTACGCAGGAAAGCATAGGCAAGGAGTTTGGAGGTAGAGATCACTCAACGATCAAGTATGCTATCGATAAAACAGATAAAATGATGAAAAAGGACAGCAAGCTCAAGTCTATTATCGACGATATTGTAAAAAACTGCAGCGCGGAATAATTTTCCACATTTTCTTTAACTTTAAACAATCCGTTTTCCACCTCATGTGGAAAGCTTTGTAAGCAGAAAAATTTTATCAACATTTTCAACATTATCAAAATAAAACTTTATCTCTGTTTTTTGCGGTAAATATCGGAAAAATCACGAGATTCCACATTTCCACAGCCCCTACTACTACTACTGAGGAATAATAGTAATATTATGTAATGTTATAACGGAAAACCGAAAGGAATCTAATAATGAAAATTAATGTATTAAGAACAGATCTGGCTGAAGCAGTCGGTAATGTTTCAAGAGCCGTAGCTGTAAAAGCGGCCATTCCCGCTCTGGAGGGCATACTTATAAAAGCCTACGGCGCCAAGCTTTCTATCTCAGGTTATAATCTTGAAATAGGTATCACAACTAATATCGACGCCACGATCCAAGAGCAGGGAGAAATAGTAGTCAGCGCGAGAATATTCTCGGAAATAGTCAGAAAACTGCCCGAGGAGGTAGTTTGTATTGAAACAGATGAAAGAATGATTACTTACATCACCAGCGGACAGGCTGATTATCAGATCGTAGGAATGTCCTCTGTTGAATATCCCGATCTTCCCGTTTTTGAGGAGAACGAAAGTATTGAACTCAAAGGCGAAATTCTCAGGGATATGATAAAGAGCACGGTTTACGCTGTTTCAGATAATAATTCAAAGCCAATCTATACAGGCTCTCTCTTTGATATTTCACAAAAGACCTTCAAAATAGTAGCAATAGACGGTTACAGAATGGCAATCAGAAAAGAAGAGGTAGACAGCGACGCCGATACTCAGTTTGTTGTACCCGGAAAAACAGAGCAGGAGATACTCAAGCTGATCAATGATGAAGAAAATGTTAAAATCAGCGTAGGACAAAGACATATTCGTTTTAATATTGAGGAGTACTCAGTAATTTCAAGATTGATAGAAGGAAACTTCCTTGATTATAAGAGTACTATCCCGAAGGATAAAAGAACAGAAGCTGTTGTTAATACCCGCGCCCTTATAAGCGCGGTGGACAGAATGTCGCTTTTGAATAACGAAAAAATGCCTTCACCCGTGCGCTGCGTTTTCTCAGGCGACGAGATACGTTTCAGCTGTGTTTCATCCGTCGGTAAGGCGAACGACAGAATCAGCGCGCCTATTATGGGAGAAGATGTTGAAATAGGTTTCAATAATCGATATATGCTTGATGCGTTAAGGAATATTGAAACCGATGAAGTAAAAATTTGCCTCAACGGAAGTCTTTCTCCTATGATCATCACCCCTGTCAAGGGAGACAGCTTCGTCAGCTTGGTCGTTCCGATGAGGTTGTCAAATGTCTAAGGAAAAAATTAAGGCAGAGGGTGAATATATCAAGCTGCAGGATCTTTTGAAGCTCAGCGGTCTTTGCGAGACGGGAGGTCACGCTAAGGTGGTAATTCAGAATGGTGAGGTCAAG
Organism: uncultured Eubacteriales bacterium; assembly: GCA_900316385.1. GTDB lineage: Bacteria > Bacillota > Clostridia > Oscillospirales > Acutalibacteraceae > Ruminococcoides. Next base: position 27,568 of record ONCP01000010.1, read on the forward strand.
GTCAACGGCGAGGTATGCTTAATGAGAGGAAAAAAACTCAGAACAGGAGATACAGCTGAGTTTGACGGCAAAGAAGTCGAAGTAATTATGGTATAAGGACGTGAAAAATTGAGAGTTAACGGTTTACATTTTAAAAATTACCGTAACCTCATTGACGGAAGCCTTGAGCCGTCCGAAAAAATGAATGTGATTTACGGAAACAACGCTCAGGGAAAAACCAATATTTTGGAGGCTCTTTGGCTTTTTTGCGGCGGACACAGCTTCCGCGGTTCAAAGGAAAACGAATTTATAAAATTCGGAGAAAAATTCGCCAGATTAAAAGCAGATTTTTATTCTCAGGGCAGGAGTCAACAGGCGGAGCTTCTTTATAACGGAGGAAAAAAAGAAGTTACGATAAACGGAGTAAAAAAACACACCTCTGCTTCACTTATCGGAAAGTATACAGCTGTGATTTTTTCCCCCGAGGATCTCACTCTTGTTAAAAGAGGTCCGTCCGCGAGAAGAAGATTCATCGACAGCGCCATTTGCAGGGAAAAATTCCAGAATGCCGTTATCATTTCAAAATATAATCAAACGCTTAATCAGAGAAACGCGTTATTAAAAGATATATTTCATCATCCCGAGCTGAAGGATATGCTCGAGATATGGGATGAAAATCTTTGTTATCTCGGCGCTCAAATTATTTTTCAAAGATTGATGTATATAAAAAAGCTTTCCGAATACGCGGGAGATTATCATTTTGGGATATCTGATAACAAAGAGAAGCTTGGATTGATCTATTCTTCAACCTGCCGCGCTGAATACGGCGACAGTAAAGAAACTATATTAAAAAAATTAAAGGAAGCGATGAAGGATAGTATCGACGACGACTGTCGTTCGGGATTTACCAATGTCGGTCCTCACAGAGAGGATTTTGATATTATAATCAACGGACGAAAAGCAAAGATTTTTGCTTCACAGGGTCAGCAGCGCAGCGCGGTGCTGTCTTTGAAGCTAGCCGAGGCAAAGCTTCTCTCCGATTTGACAGAGGAAAATCCTATCATACTGCTTGACGACGTTATGTCCGAGCTGGATAAAAAGAGACAGGATTTTCTTCTCAATAAAATCTCCGATTATCAGGTTTTTATAACCTGTTGCGATTTTGAAGAAAATTCTCTTTTAAGGGAAGGTAAAAAATTTTTGATAGAAGAGGGAAGAATCAGCTGATGTACCTTCATCTCGGAGAAAAAACGGTCATCAGAACCGAAAGTATAATCGGTATTTTTGACCTCGATAATACAACTTTATCAAAAAATACGCGCGAATTTTTGACTCTTGCCGAAAAACGAGGAAAGGTTATCAATGTAAGCATGGAGCTGCCGAGGTCTTTCATCGTGTGTGTCGAAAATAAAGAGACAACCGTCTATATAAGCCAGCTTTCAAGCCAGACGCTGTACAGACGAAATAAAATAAAGCTGATTTGAGGAAGATAGCTATGAAAGGAAAAAAATGTCCATATTGCGGAAGAAGGATCGCGTATAACACGGTTTTTCACGAAAAAAAGCACGGTCTTTACAAGTGCTCCAGATGCAAGAAGGAAAGTAAGGTAAAAACCGACATTAAGCTGATGATCGCTTTTCTGGCGGTTGTGCTGGTAGTTGTTTTGTATATTGTGGTCTGGCAGAATACAGGCTTTCACAATAACTTCGCGGGAATATTTCCTCCTATTATTATCCTTATTATTTTCTACTTCTGCACTCCATTTTTTGTGAGATTCGTTCCTCTGAAAAAATATATGGAAAAGAAGGTTCAGAACAACGAGGCCGCCGTTATTGAGGAGGTCAGTCCGCCCGAGGACTTTGTTTTTGACAGAAAAATATTTGAGCAGATAAAAAACAATCGCAGGGTTCCGATGAGCGTTGAGCAGAAAATAGATAAAATGGACGAAGAAAACGATCAGTACGTTCCCGTAATAAAGAATGTCAGTGAGGCTCACGCTTCCTCCGACGCTCCTTTGAAGAAGGTGGTCAAGCCCGCTTCGGACAGATTCGTCAGAGAAACTTATGAGGAAGAGGATGTCAAGCCCTACATTCCCAAAAAGACAAAACCCGACGGTTCAAAATATACTGCCAACAGGAAGCTTTGATCATGTTCAGATTGCCTGTTTGTCCGTACTGTAAAACAGTATACGGATATAATGAAGTAAAAAAAGCGCTGAGAAAAAAGGAAGTTTGCTGCTATCACTGTAAAAACAAATTCAAAAAGGGCGGAATAAAAGGCTTACTGCTTTTCGCGTTGATATTTATTGTTTTGGCGGTGATCCTGAATCTCGTACTGTTGGGGATAGTCGGAATCCGCGAAGTTTCGCTTGTTCCGCTGTTTTTGCTTGATTGCGCGCTGGCGTTTATCGCGTATTTACTATATCCTTTTTTTACCGAGTTCGGTAAAACCGATAATAAAACAAAAGAGATACCGACTTCAAAAATCATTTCGGAAAATCATAAAGAAAAAAAGTCGGTTAGAATAAGAAACAGAAAAAAAGACAGTAATTGAATAGGTTTTTTATAAAACCCTTTGCTTCTTATCAGCCCACGATAAGCGGTAAAGCAAATAAATGAAAACAGGTGGGCTGAAAGGCTATGGCGATTATTGTGGAAAATGAAGAAATAAAAGTTTCGAAGGTAGAAAACGACTACGGAGCGGACGACATACAGGTTCTTGAGGGACTGGAAGCGGTCAGAAAAAGACCCGGTATGTACATCGGTTCAACGGGACCCCGCGGACTTCATCATCTTGTTTATGAGATAGTAGATAACTCGATCGACGAGGCTCTTGCCGGCTACTGTTCAAAAATCGACGTAGCCATCGAACCGGGAGAGATAATCCGCGTACGTGATAACGGACGAGGAATCCCTGTCGGAATCAATGAGAAAACAGGCGTTCCTGCCGTTACTCTTGTATTTACTGTTCTGCACGCCGGCGGAAAATTCGGCGGCGGCGGATATAAGGTTTCGGGAGGTCTGCACGGCGTCGGCGCTTCTGTCGTCAACGCTCTGTCCGAATGGGTCGAGGTCAAGGTTTTTGACGGAGAGGATATCTATTTTCAGCGTTATGAAAGAGGAAAGATCGTTTGCGATCTGAAGAAGATCGGAAAATCCTCGGAGCGCGGCACGGAGGTTCGCTTCAAGGCGGACGCGAAGATATTCAAGGAAACTACCGTTTATGAGTATGAAGTCCTTGAAAAACGTCTGCGCGAGCAAGCTTTCCTGAACGCGGGAGTTCACATCGAGCTTCGCGACGAGAGACAGGAAGAGGCAGTTCAGAAAAACTTCTGTTACGAGGGCGGAATCAGCTCCTTTGTTGAGTTTATCAACAAGAAAAAGCACGTTGATCCCATACATCCCGATGTTATTTACTTTGCCGCTAAGAATCCCGAGGATACCGTTACCGTTGAGGTAGCTATGCAGTATAATGACAGCTATAACGAGCTTATGCTGTCGTTTGCGAATAATATTCACACAGTTGACGGCGGTACTCACGAGGAGGGCTTTAAACGAGCCTTGACCCGTGTGATGAACGACTACGCCAGACGCTTTAATAAGCTCAAGGAAAATGATAAAAACCTTTCGGGCGAGGACGTAAGAGAAGGACTTACAGCCGTTATCAGCGTAAAGGTGAAGGAAGCTCAGTTTGAAGGTCAAACCAAGGCAAAGCTCGGAAACACCGAGGTCAGAACTATGGTTGACAAGCTGCTTTCGGAGAAGCTTTCCGTATTTTTAGAGGAAAATCCGCAGGTCGCCAGGGTTATCTTTGACAAAGCGCTCGCCTCCGCGAAAGCCAGAGAAGCGGCAAGAAAAGCAAGGGAAAACGTCAGAAGAAAATCAGCCCTCGAGGGAGCTCAGCTCCCCGGTAAGCTCTCGGATTGTCAGTCCAAAGACAGCTCCGAAACAGAAATTTTCATCGTCGAGGGAGACTCGGCGGGCGGTTCCGCCAAGGGCGGACGTGACAGAAGGATTCAGGCGATTCTTCCGCTTTGGGGCAAAATGCTCAATGTTGAAAAAGCGCGTCTTGACAGAGTTTACGGAAACGACAAGCTCACTCCCGTTATCACGGCGCTCGGTACTGGTATCGGCGAGGAATTTAATATGGAAAAGCTGCGCTACGGCAAGGTCATTATTATGGCGGATGCCGACGTCGACGGTCAGCATATCAGAACGCTTTTGCTTACCTTCTTTTTCCGCTTTATGCGTCCTTTGATCGAGGAGGGTCATATCTACATCGCCCAACCGCCCCTTTACAGGATCACCAAGGGAAAAGAGCACAAGTACGCTTATTCCGATATAGAACGCGACAGAATACTTGCGTCTATGGAGGGAAAAACCGAGATTCAGCGTTATAAAGGTCTCGGTGAAATGGACGAGGATCAGCTTTGGGAAACAACAATGAATCCCGAAACCAGATTGATGCTCAAGGTCAACCTTAACGACGCGGAGGCTGCGGACGAAACCTTCAGCATCCTTATGGGCGATAAGGTTGAACCGAGAAGAGAATTCATCGAAGCGAACGCCAAGTTTGTTCAGAATCTCGACGTATAAGGGGGATAATATGCATTCCAAATCGTATATCACAGTCCGCTACGCGGAAACAGACAGAATGGGAATAGCTCATCATTCAAATTATCCCGTTTGGTATGAGGTAGGGAGAACCGATTATATAAAGTTATACGGAGTAACATACAGCGAAATGGAACAAGCGGGCGTGCTTATGCCGCTTACCAACCTTTCCTGTACCTTCAAATCTCCCGCTCTTTACGAGGACAACATAATAGTCAGAACGTGGGTTATCGGACTTCGCGCCGCTCAGATCCAGTTTACCTACACGGTGAAGAAGATCAATCCCGACGGCACGGAAACAGAGCTGGGCTACGGAACGACAGAGCACGGCTTTGTGGACAGCAAGACCTTTAAACCCTGTAATATAAAAAAACGAATGCCAAAGCTATTCGAACAGATAAAAGCGACGCTTTGAGGTGACATAAGTGAATAATGAAAACGAAATAAAAGAAACAAACGAAATAACGGGAAAAATAATAGAAGTTGACGTTGAAAAGGAAATGAAGCAAAGCTTCCTTGACTATTCAATGTCGGTAATCGTCGCGCGCGCGCTTCCCGATGTAAGAGACGGTCTTAAACCCGTTCACCGCAGAATACTTTACACGATGTATGAGAAAGGACTTGAGCCGAACAAGCCTTATCATAAGTGCGCCGATACAGTAGGCGCCGTGCTCGGAGCTTATCATCCCCACGGCGACGCTTCCGTATATGACGCGCTGGTAAGACTTGCTCAGGATTTCTCTATGAGATATATGCTCGTTGACGGTCACGGAAACTTCGGCTCCGTCGACGGTGACCCGCCTGCGGCTTACAGATATACCGAGGCTCGTATGAGCAAGATCTCAACGGAAATGCTCACAGAGATCGACAAAAAGACGGTTGATTTTGTTCCGAACTATGATGATCGTCTTGAGGAACCGACAGTTCTTCCGTGCCGTTTCCCGAATCTTCTTGTGAACGGCTCCAGCGGTATCGCGGTAGGTATGGCTACCAATATCCCGCCGCACAACCTCGGCGAGGTTATCGACGCGATCGACCTTCTTATTGATAATCCCGACGCGGAACTCAGCGAGCTTATGGAATGTATACCGGGTCCCGACTTCCCGACGGGCGGTATCATTATGGGCAGAAGCGGGATCCGCGCCGCGTACGGTACAGGTCGGGGTAAGATAATCGTAAGAGCAAAAACCGAGATCATAGAAGCTAAGAACGGCCGCTTTAAGATCATTGTGACCGAGCTTCCCTACGGCGTTAACAAGGCAAGACTGATCGAGCATATCGCCGAGCTTGTCAAGGATAAAAAGCTTGAGGGGATCACCAATATCGAGGATCACTCCGACCGTAAGGGTATGCATATCGAAATCGATATCCGCCGCGACGCTTCTCCCCAGATCGTTCTCAACCAGCTGTTCTCTTATACTCAGCTCCAGACGACCTTCGGCGCGATCCTGCTGGCGATAGTCAACGGCGAGCCTAAAATCCTCACGCTTAAAGAATGCTTGCAGCATTACATAGATTTCCAGGTTGAGATAATTACCAGAAGAACGCAGTTTGATCTGAAAAAAGCCCGCGAAAGATGTCATATCTTGGAAGGCTTGAAAATCGCGATTGACAATATCGATGAGGTAATCAACATTATCCGTCACAGTAAGGATACCTCAACCGCCAAGATAAATCTTATGGAACGCTTCAGCTTGGATGAAGTTCAGGCTCAGGCGATAGTCCAGATGAGACTCGGACAGCTCACAAATATGGAACGCGGAAAGATCGAGGATGAGATCGCCGCTCTGTTGGAGAAAATCAAGGAATTTGAGGAGCTTCTCGGAAGCCATCACCTGCTTCTTGAGGTTGTCAAGAAAGAAGCGACAGCTCTCAGAAATAAGTACGCCGATCCGAGACGCACCGAGATCTGTCATATCAGCGGCGAGGTCGATATCGAGGATCTTATTCCCGAGGAGGATTGCGTAGTAACTATGACGCGCTACGGTTACATCAAACGTATCGCGCATACCGAGTACACGACCCAGAACCGCGGCGGCAGAGGAGTAAAGGGACTGTCCACGAGAGAAGAAGACGTAGCTACAACTATGTTTATCTGCAACACCCATTCCTATATTCTGTTCTTTACCGACAAAGGCCGGGTTTACAGGATCAAGTGCTATAACGTTCCCGAGGGTACGCGTCAGAGCAAGGGTATCAATATCGCAAATATTCTGCCTATCGCGACCGACGAGAAGGTTACCTCGATGATTCCTGTCAAGGAATTTGAGGACGACAAGTATCTTGTTATGATCACCAAGTACGGTATTATCAAGCGTATCGCTCTCAACGCCTACAATACCGCGCGAAAAGGCGGACTCATTGCGCTTGAGCTCAATGAGGGAGACGAGTTGAAATTCGTTAAAATGACACGAGGCGACGACGAGCTTATCGTAGCAACGCGAGACGGTATGTCGATTCGCTTCAAGGAAACCGACGTCCGCGCTATGGGCAGACAGGCTCGCGGCGTAAAGGCTATGAACCTCAGTCCCGATGATATGATCGTCGGTATGAGCGTCATTACCGAAAACGGACTTATTCTCACTGTTTCCGAAACAGGCTACGGAAGACTTTCGTATCCCGACAATTACAGGATACAGTCACGAGGCGGCAAGGGTCTTACCAATTATCACACCGAAAAATACGGTAAAGTAGCGGGAATCAATGTTATTAACACCGACGACGACCTCATTCTCATCAGCGAGGAGGGCGTAGTGATCCGTATTCAGGCTAAGGACGTAAGGATCTGCGCTCGTCCGTCAAAGGGAGTAACGCTTATGAGGATAAAGGAAGGAAATAAGGTCGTTTCCTTCGCTCACATTCCTCATGATGATGATGAGCCGACCGAGGTTCCCGAAAACACCGCAGACGCCGATGAGGGCGCCGAGGAAGCGGACAATGAATAAAAGAGAAAACAACTACGACTTACTGCGGATCCTTGCCGCGGTAGGCGTAGTTGTTATCCATGTTAATCAGTATTATATGATTACAACCCACAGCACCGACCCCGTTGTGAATATTTTGCAGGAAATTATGGAAGTGTTCACAAGGTTCGGTGTTCCCTGCTTTGTAATGATATCAGGCGCGTTCCTTCTGAAAAATCCGCATAACAAGGAATATAAAAGCTTTTATAAACGAGTTTTTGTGAAAACCGTTTTACCTTTTCTTATAGTGAGCTTGGTTTTTTTCTGCTTTGACGTGGTGATGCTTGCGATAAAGGGAGGAAGCTTTGCGGAGCTTGCGCTTACCTATCTCAGGGGAAGCCAGTATAACCTTTGGTTTATGCCGATGATCTCGGGATTGTATCTTCTTACACCCATCGCGATCAGATTCAAGGAAAGCGTGTCAAACAGAGCGTTCGGAATAACCGCCTTTGTTTGGTTATTTCTGGCGATAGTGTTTGTCAACAGCGGAAAATACAGCTTTTTTTATTCCTTTGCTTGTGTTTTTGCGTATTTCGGTTATTTTATGGTCGGTAATTTTATTTACGAGAACCTTAAAGGGAAAATCAATCCCGCGATAGCCGCGTGCGTCGCGTTTTTGATGTATACTCTGAGAATCATTGCCAGAATGACGGGAATGACGTGGATATTTACAGGCAAAAATGTTTATTTCTATCCGACGATAGTGATCGGCGGCATCGCGGTATTTGTGTTTTTTTCCAACATACGTTTTCCGTTTTCGCTCGGAAAGCCCGCGTCCGTTATGCTCTGTATTTATCTTTTCCACACCTTTATTTTTAAGATCATACAAAAGGTTATCGGAAACAGGATAATAGTAGACAGCGCTATGACTGCGATTTTGATTTCCGCTCTGTGCTTTGTACTGTCGTTCATCGCGGGAGTCGTATTCAAAAAGCTGTACGGAAAATTAATAGAAAGAAAGCTGTTATGAAAAATGAAGTGGTCCTTGCTTCCGCCTCCCCAAGAAGGCAGGAGCTTTTGAAAAATATTTTTGATGAGTTCAAAATAGTCCCCGCCGATATCGATGAAAACATATCGGAAAACATTGACGCGGAGCTTCGGCCCGAAAAAATCGCGGAGAAAAAAGCGGCGCATATAGCGAAGCAATATCCCGAAAGCCTTGTTATAGGTTGCGATACAGCGGTTATCTGCGACAGAGAAATGCTCGGAAAGCCGAAGGACAAGGCAGACGCCGAACGAATGCTGCGTATGCTTAGCGGCAGGAGCCACAAGGTAATAACAGGCAATTGTCTGATTTTCAGAGAGAAAAAGCTGTGCTTTTCGGTGGTTACGGAGGTCGTTTTTTATCCGCTCAGCGACAGTGATATTGACAGCTACCTTGCAATAGATGAATGGAAGGACAAGGCGGGAGCCTACGGTATTCAGGGAAAGGCGGGACTGTTCGTAGAAAAAATAAACGGCGATTATAACAACGTCGTCGGTTTGCCCTGCGCCGAATTAAACAGAAAAATAAAGGAAATGTATTGAATTGAAAAAATTACTTGCAATACTGATATGCGCGTGTATGATTTTTTCTTTCGCGTCATGTAAGCCCGAGGAAGAAAAAGAAAAGCCCGTCGAGATCGGAGCTACCGACGACGAGGCTAATTATCCTCAGCCCGAAAGCGAGAATGTCTCGGAATTTGAATCGGAAACGGGAATGTGTCTGAATATGACGCTTGACCAGTTTACAACCGCGTTTAACGATATGTATCTCCGTCTCGGAGGCAAGCTCGGCGATTTTCCGTACAAGAAATGGAAAAAGCGGAGTGAAACGACCCAAAACGGATTGGATTATATATATTATTATATGAAAAGCGGAGATATTACCCTGACGGCGACGGTAGAAAGAAATACTCTCTATATCATCAATCTCGGCTGCGGAGTCAGCGTGGAATATTTCGGAGCCAGCAAAAACGGAAAACAAAGGGTCCTGACGATCAGCGGTATAATGGCAGCGGTAGCCGGAGGCTACAAAAGCGATTATGTTAATTTCTTCGATAACCTTTTTGTCGACGCTGTCGATCGCGACGACGGCTGCTTCTGGTACAATAATTGGATATATCTTTATGAGGAAACCAAGCAGACGCGGCTGTTCCGAATCATGCCCGCCACAAGCGACATCGCCGCGGAATGGAATATCGAGGATTATAAAAATTACTGGAAAAAACAGGAAAGATAAAATAATAAGAAAAGAGCCGTTTTTGCGACGGCTCTTTTTTGCTGTTTTCGATTATCGTTTTCTGAAATATTCGTCCAGAAGCGCTTTCGCGACGCTCATACTGTATTTTCCGTGAGCGCCGTGCTCGAGCACGACCGCGATCGCGACCTCGGGCTTCTCATACGGCGCGTAGCACATAAAGACGGTGTGGTCGGAGCCCGCGTTCTCGGCGGTACCTGTTTTTGCGGCTATCGGGATCTTATAATTTCCGAATACCGAGAACGCCGTGCCGTCGGGAGACGCGACGACCGAGCGCATCGCTTCCTGTACGATTTCAAGATTTTCCTTTGAAACACCCGAGGTGTTTAGCTTCTCGGGCTTTGTTTTTTTGACGGTCTTGCTGCGCTCATAGTTTTTGATTTCCTTTACAACGTGAGTTTTAAGCCTCACGCCGTTGTTCGCGATCGTCGCGACATAAGAGGCAAGCTGAACGGGAGTAAAGGCGTTGTCGGACTGACCGATCGCGGCCTGTACGGTGTTACCTTCCTGCCAGACAGAGCTGTCTCTGCCTGCGAGAAAGCCCGAGCTTTCGTCGATCTCAAGCCCTGTTTTTTCTCCCAGTCCGAACTTTTCGGCGTAGAGATACATCGTTTCGATCCCGAGCCGTCTGCCTGTTTCGGCAAAATAGTAGTTACAGCTCTGAGCGAGCGCGGAGTTGAGGTCTATGTTGCCGTGATATCCCATACACGCGACGGGATTTGTGGGATAATAATTGTAATACTGAGTGCAGTCGATTATCGTTGAGGGAGAGATTATACCCTCCTCCAGCGCGGCGGCGGCGACGCAGGGCTTGAAAACGGAACCCGGCGCGAAGGAGCCCGTAAAAGCTCTGTCATACAGCGGAGCTTTTTTGTCGGTGGCGAGCTTTACATAATAATCGTCATAATTTGAGTATTTGTTCAGATCATAGCTCGGATAAGTCGAAGCGGCGAGCACCGAAAAATCCTTTACGCTGAGCATTACAACGGCTCCTGCCTCGCAATCCTCGCCGTGACCCTTGCCCTCGGCGTAGCCGTTTTCGCGGGCCGCGTTGATATTTTTCTCAAGCGACTTGTTTGCGACTGTCTGGAGTTTTTTGTCGATAGTGAGATAAATCGTGTTTCCGGGCTTGGCGTCGACCGACCTGGCGATTTTTGTTACCATACCGTCGGCGTTTTTCTGAACGATCCTTGTTCCGCCTACGCCCTTGAGCATATCCTCAAACGCGCCCTCTATACCGAATTTTCCGATACTGTCATTAAAGCCGTAATCCTTGCCCTCGGCGGTTTTTTCCTCGTATTCCTCCTGTGAAATGCTGCCCAAAGCGCCCAGAATATGAGGCGCCAGCGAACCCGAGGGATTGTTGCGTGTCAAAAAGGTCTGAATATCGACCCCGCTGACGCCCTGTGTGTTTTCGCTGATGATCGCCACCATATCCGAGGAAATATCCTGCGCGAAGATGTAGGGCGTGGTGTTTGAGTAACCCGTAAGCTCCATATTGTAATGAACGGAAATGAGATTGAGCAGATCGGTTTTATCTTTGATTTTTTCCAGTCCGTAGCGCTTAGTAAGGAGTTTTACGCATTTTTCCGCTGAGTCGCTCTGCTTGAGGTTAAGATAATCCTCGGACTTGAGCGTTTTGATCTCGTCGTTCATACCCGACTTGAACTTGTACTCGCCGTTATCGCCGAGCTTGATCGGCAGAACGTCTATCCAGTTTTCCTTTTGGCTGTCCATAAGAGAGATCAGCGACAGGATCGTGGGATCGAGCTGGTCGGGAGACATAAACAGCTTATCGATCGCGACACGGTAGCCTGTGCGGTTGACAGCGAGCCCTGCCCCGTTTGTATCAAGTATCTCGCCGCGGGTTGCGTCGGTAGTGACCGTGTAAGCGGTGGAGTTTGCGGATATCTTTTTATACCGCGCTCCGTTGATCACCTGCCAGTCAAACAGCCTGATGGTGAAGCCAAGAAATATAACCGTGAGGATCGCTGCGCAAATATGAACGCGACGGGTCAAAAACCGCTTTTCGCGTTGTTTTTTTTCCTTTTCTTCGTTCGGAAGCGTATCAAACACCTCTTTTTCAGGTAATCAATTATCTCTCAGGCTTCGGGAAAGATATTTATTCAGATAATAAAGCAGGATCCCTGTCAATATGGTATAGATGATCCTTGAAAAATAGTGCGCGAAAAAGTAGTAAAGCGAGCTGCCTTTTCCCGCAAAAACGTGAAAAAACAGAAAATAAAGAAAAATAAGCCCCGCGCAGAAAATCGAGTTGAACGCGGTCGCGTTAAGAAAGCTGACGACAAAATTATCGCGGAAAATAACGCTGATAAAGAAACAGCTTATTGTGAGCGCGAAGGTAAAAAACCCGATATTGTCGCCGTAGCCGAGGTCAAGCAGGATCCCCGACGCCATCCCGAAGAACATAGCGGGGATCTCGCTTTCAACATACGAAATGGTAAGCGCGGCGGGAAGCAGCAAAAGAGGCTTGCTCCCGAAGATTTCAGGCATAAGCCGCGGCGTGGTCTGCAATATAAACAAAAGCAGAAGCTCAAGCGAATATGCGATATACCGAAAGGCTGTGTATCGGCGCTCCATTACCGCGCCTCCTTGTCGGGAAGCTCGCCCTTGCTCTTGAAGCTCGTCAGCACAACGACATCCGTGACGGTTTTAATGTTTTCATAGCTCTTTATCTCGGCGTATTTCGTCGCGTCGTATTCGTCGTATTTGATCGAAGTGACCTTGCCGAGGATAAGATCAGCGGGATAAACGCCGCCGATCCCCGAGGAAACGATAACGTCACCCTTTTTTACCTTGGAGTTCGCGTCGATTTTGGTGAATTGAGAGCGGTTCTCGCTTTCGAGCATCGCGCTTCCCGTGACAACTCCGCTGTCGCCGCTCTTCTTGTCGATCGCTCCCGCCTGAAAATCGGGAGAAAGGATCGTCGTCACCTTTGCGGTCGCGGAGCTTACGGAGCTGATAAAGCCGATAACGCCGTTCTCCGTCAGTACGGGATCGAGCTTGGAGATACCGACCGAGGAGCCCGCGTCAATAGTAAAGCCGTAAAAATCCTCGCTTGTGTCGCGCCTGATAACCGATGAGGGCATCAGCTCATAGTCGGGGTGGGTCTTTTTGAGCTTATAATACTTCCAGAGCCTCGCGTTCTCGGATTTGAGGTCATAGTAATCCACAAGCTGAGTGCGTAGATCCGCCGCCTCGCTCCTGAGCTTTTCGTTTTCCGCCTGAAGCTGCTCGTAGCTCTTGTGTTCCTCGGTGAGCTTAGAGGTGACAGACGAGAGCCCCTTGGAGAAAAAATTGAAAGCAGAAGAAACCCACGGGTTCCCCGTAGCTCCGAGAATGGAGATCACAATAAGAACCGCGAGCGTGGCTATTAATATTTTCGCGCTTTTTGAGTTAAAAAAATCCTTCATTGTTTTTAAAGAGGGCGGGACAAAGCCCGCCCGAATAAATTAATCTCTGTTGTGCTTGTATTCGGCTTTAGTTCCGCCGAGACGCTTGCCCGCGCCCTCGACAACGCAGTCGAGAGGACGTTCGGCAACGTGAACGGGCATACCCGTTTCCTGCATAACAAGTCTGTCAAGACCGCGGAGCATCGCGCCGCCGCCTGTGAGCATGATTCCGTGGTCGATAATGTCCGCGGAAAGCTCGGGCGGAGTTTTCTCAAGCGTATTCTTGATCGCTTCAACGATTATCATAAGCGGATCCGCCAGTGCGTCGCGGATCTCCTCCGCCGTGATAGTGATATCCTTGGGAAGACCCGTTTCAAGCGAGCGGCCCTTTACGAGCATATCTCTCTCGTCGGGATAAGGATATGCCGAGCCTATGGTTATTTTGATTTCCTCGGCTGTCCTGTCGCCGATGAGAAGGTTATATGTCTTTTTGATGTAGGTGACGATCGCCTCGTCAAACTTGTCGCCCGCTACTCTTACGGAGCAGGAGGTAACTATATCACCAAGCGAGATCACGGCTACCTCGGAGGTTCCGCCGCCGATATCGACGACCATGGAGCCAGTAGGCTCGTCCACGGGCATACCCGCGCCGATAGCAGCAGCCATCGGTTCCTCGATCAATACCACATTTTTTGAGCCCGAAGCTTGGACCGCGGCGTTCTCGACCGCGCGTCTCTCTACCTCGGTAACGCCTGTCGGCATACAGATAACTATTCTCGGCTTGCTGAAAATACCGGGCTTAGCCGCCTTTCTGATAAAATGCTTCAGCATGGTTGCCGTTATATCGAAATCGGCAATAACGCCGTCCTTGAGCGGTCTGACCGCCACGATGGAATCGGGAGTACGGCCGATCATATCATGCGCCTGCTCGCCGACCGCGAGAACGCTGTCATTGCGAATGTCGACCGCCACGACCGACGGCTCTCGCATTACTATTCCCTTGCCCTTGATGCACACTAAGGTGTTGGCTGTGCCTAAATCAATACCGATATCCTTTGAAAAAGAAAACATAAGTTAACTCCTTTCTTCACACAATAGCTCCATTGTATTATAGCCCAAAACAGGCGTTAAATCAATAATTATTTGTCGAAACGCGGATTTAAGCCTTTCCCGTAGAGCCGAAACCGCCCGTTCCGCGCTCGGTTTCGTCGAGAGCGTCCGCCTCGACAAGCTCGGGAATGATCACGGGAGAGATGACAAGCTGAGCGATTCTCTCGTCGGGCATAACGGTGTACGGCTTGTCTGAAACGTTGCAAAGCCCGACGCACAGCTCGCCTCGATAGTCGGAATCGATCACACCGACGCCGTTGGAAAGGCAGATACCGTGCTTTACTCCAAGTCCCGAGCGCGCGTAGATGAACGCCGCGCAGGAGCTGTCGGGCAGCTCGATCGCGATCCCTGTTGTGATGAGCTTCAGCTCACCCGGGCTGATGGTTACGCTCTTTTTGATACAGGCGTAAAGATCAAGCCCTGCCGAGCCCGCGGTGCCCCGCGTGGGAAGCTTAGCGTTATTTTTGAGTTTTTTTATTTTAAGTTGCATAACTGCCTCATTCCTGCAAAAATCGGTTACGACTTGCAAAAACAGAATTTGTCTTGCGGTCGGTTATTTATTTTACCGAATTATCGGTCAATTTATCAAAAAAGTGTCTGATTTCTTCCCGACAACTATTGTCACAAAACTCCGCGCAGATACAGGCCGTTGGTTTTTTCGGCACGATTTGCCTGAGCTCCGATAAAATCAGGGATGTTTTCCACTTTTTCCACAGAGTTTTCAACAGAAAAGCGATAAACCTCAAAATCCAGAGCCGTGCTTTTTTCAAAAAACGAGGTCGAAAGCAGAGGTACGGTGTTCAAAATCTCGACCGTGTTGCCGTCGCAGTAAAAAATGAAAGATTTACCAAGCCTGTCCTTCATTTTTGACCTGCCCGCGCACGTCTTGCAGCTTATATCGGCGCTTTTGTTCGGGCAATTTCTTGTCAGCATTACGGGTAGATAACCGTAAGTGATGATTCCGCGTCTGAGGCTGCCGCCTAAACGCTCCGCTCTTTGGAGCGTCAGCTCAAAGCTTAGCTCCGTGTCGGTAAAGCCGTAGCTCTCCGCCCAGATAAGGTCAAGCGTGTTTGTAAAATTCAGCCCAAAGCCGCCGTGGATATTCAGCCCGAGCTCCTTCGCTAGCCTGACCGCCGCGAGATTGTTGCAGAGAACGTCGGCGATCCCCAGCGCTTTAATGCGTTTGAGCTCCTGCTTAACCCGTCCTTCACGGGAGAAAAGCCCCCTCGGTATCTCCGCTCCGAGCTTAAAGCCGCGGTCAAGAAGCGCGCGGAGCTCGTCGTCCGAGGTGTTGATCGGAACAAAGCAAAGGTCAAGCTCCTTAAAGCCGACGCCGATATCCGCGGAGGTAAAGCGTCCGTAGCGTAGCTTGTGTTCGGATTTATGCGGAGAAAAACTCTCTATCTCGATTTTGTGTATTTTGTATTTGGGAACGCTAGCGAGGATCGCGTCGCCGAGCATATCGAGCGCGTTTCTTCTGAGCTCGTTCAGCGCGGAAAGCGGCAGACTCAGTCCCTCCCCGACACAAAGCTCCAGCTCGGTGATATTATAAGGCGTTCCGCCTGTTTTTGTAAGCTGTTTCAGAACCGTCTCATCGTTCAGCGGTCTGTTTATCGCGGCTTCGCAAGCCGTATCGCACACGGCTTTTACAACGACCTCTCTGCCGAAAACGGTCAGGGAGCGAAGCTCCAGCGTCGGCTTTCCACCGAGACTTGCCGTGAACCTGCCGCTGACGTTGACGCGGCGGCTTTCGTCCTTGTAGCCGTTCCTGATCTTAGAAAGAAGCTTTGAGGTAGCGGAGACAACGTCCTCCCGCTGACGATAACCGAACATTTCATAGCCGCGGCGCGATTTGTAGTATCCGTCGGTAAAACCCGTTCGGGAAAAAACGCTTTCAAGCTCGTTTTTTGTACTTTGATCGACCGTTCCGAGGTCGCGCGACTGAACGCACGCCTTTACCGAAGCCGCCACATATTCGGGGCGCTTGAGTCTTCCCTCTATTTTTGCCGAGGTGATCCCGAGCGCCTGCATATCCCGCAGCTCGTCTATAATACTGTTATCCTTGAGGCTCAGTGCGTGACCGTTTTTTCCGCCGACGGAAAAAGGAAGTCGGCAGGTCTGGGCGCAGCGGCCGCGGTTGCCGCTTCTCGAGCCGAGCAAGGCGCTGAAATAGCACTGACCCGAAACGCTCATACACAGCGCGCCGTGGACAAAAGCCTCGAGCTCTATGTCGGGGCACGATTCACGTATTTCGAGAATCTCTTCCCTGCTGAGCTCTCGCGCGAGAACCACGCGCGAAAAACCGAGCTCCCGCAAAAGCTTTACGCCTGAGGGAGAATGAACGCTCAGCTGAGTAGAAGCGTGAAGCGGCAGATCGGGAACAAGCCTTTTTGCCAGAGAGGCGATACCGATATTCTGGATTATCAGCGCGTCAACCTTTGCTTTCGCGGCTTCAAGAATAACAGCCTTTGCGTCCTCCAGCTCGTCGTCAAAGACGATCGTGTTAAGCGTGAGATGAACCTTGACTCCGCGCAAATGACAGTAATCTACCGCGTTTTTAAGCTCGTCAAAGGAAAAATTTTCGGCACCCGCCCTTGCGGAAAAGCTTTTCGCTCCGAGATAAACCGCGTCGGCACCCGAGCGAACGGCTGCGACGACAGAATCAAACGAGCCGCAAGGAGCGAGGATCTCGATTTTATTCATTGTCAAAAAGTGAGTACTGACGGCTCGGCTTGTAGCCCTTGCGTTTGTCCGAATCCTTTTTCTTTTGAGGATTTACCTCGGGAGCAAGTGGCTTTTCCTGCTTTACAGAGCCTTTTCCGTCGAGCAGGCGCGTCGATTTCTCAAACGCCGCTCTAAGCTCCTTAAGCTCTTTTTGAAGTCGGAGTATTTCGTTATCCTTCTCAATGAGCCTTTCCTTCATTTCCCTGAGCTGCTTTGACTGTCGGTCAGCCTGAGCGATCAGCGGCTGAGCCTTGTCGGAAAGGCTTTTGTTTCTCAGTATCTCCTTGTTCTTGTCGTCGGCGTAGTCAAGCGCGCAGAGGATTGCCGCCGAACGGCGGTCAAGCGTGGGATTGTTGAGCGAAATATCGGTTATCGCGTCGTTTACCTCGCCCGCGAGCTTTTCAACATATTCCGCCTTGTCCTCGCTGAGAAGGGTGAACCTCTTTCCCGCAACAAAAACCGTGCATTTATTCATAACAAACCTCCTGTGAGTCTATTATCCATTTTATTCCACGATAATTATAATACAAACAGCTTTTTCAAGAAAGAGAAGTGTTAAGATTGTAAACAAATGAAACAGGATTGTTATTGTTAAGAAAGAGACTGTCAAGCAGAGCGCGGAAGGAGCGCGTTCGGTCAAAAATGTGAAACGACCGTCGCTTACTTAACCGATATGTCAAAACGCACAGAAATCATAAAAGAATTTTGTGAATAAAAATACCACTTAAATCTTGCCCTTTTTCGCGAATTATGGTAAGATGTAAACGAGGTAGTATTATGAACAACATTATTGTTGTGGCCTCGGGAAAAGGCGGAACGGGTAAATCCACCGTTTCCGTCGGTCTTGCGGCTGCTTTTGTAAAACAGAACAAAAAGGTTTTGCTCATCGACTGCGATTGCGGAATGAGGGGGCTCGACCTTATGCTCGACGTGGAGGAGGAGATCCTTTTCGACTGCTCCGACGCCGTCTGCGGAAATTGTACCGCCGAGGAAGCTGTTTATACCGCAAAAAACCTCAAAGGGCTCGATTTGCTTGCCGCTCCGTTTGACACCGACAACGAAATCAGTCCGTCGGTGTTTCGTCAGCTTGTTTTCGGGCTCAGGGAAAACTACGACTATGTTATCATCGATTCGCCCGCGGGCGTGGGCTCGGGCTTCGCGACAGCCGCTTCTCCGGCAGGAATGGCGCTTGTCGTAACCAACGCCGAGCCGACGGGACTGCGCGGAGCTCAGAAGATACGCCGCAAGCTTTCCGAGCTGGACATCAACGACATCCGACTTGTGATAAACCGCTTTGATCGCCGACAGTTCGAGGCTCTGGACTGCTACGAGGACATCGACGAGGTCATTGACACGGCGGGAATACAGCTTATCGCGTTTGTGCCGATGGATATGCGCCTTTCGGCAATCATTCAAAACGGACTTCTGGGGCTGAACTGGTGCCCCGCGATGACAGTGTTTGATTGTCTGGCGAAGAGAATAGAGGGAGCCAGGGTCCCCTTGGCGTTCAAAGGATAATGTTTGACAAATAACTTTTTCAGGGATAAGGACAGGAGGAAAATTATGAATATCGCGCTTATTGCACACGACGAGAAAAAGGAGCTTATGATTCAGTTTTGTATCGCTTATTGCGGCATACTGAGCAGAAACAACCTGTGCGCCACAGGCACCACGGGCAAAATCATTTCCGAGGCAACAGGTCTTTCGGTAACGGGCTTTTTGTCGGGCTCTCAGGGAGGCGACCAGCAGATCGCGGCGCGTATAGCGTGCAACGAGATCGATATGCTTCTCTTTTTCCGCGACCCGCTCAATCCCAAGCCCAACGAGCCGAACGATATGAATCTGCTCAGGCTTTGCGATATGCACAATATTCCTGTCGCGACCAACATCGCCACCGCCGAGGTTCTGATCCACGGACTTGAGCGCGGCGATCTTGACTGGAGAAACATTATCAAGTAAATTTGATCACAATATTGCTTTCGGGCGGCGTTTGCTGCCCGTTAGTTGTGTTTATAAGGGTAATTTTTATAACGGAAGGTTTGGTAATTTATGGGAGTAATTACTAAGAAAATCAAGGGCACCGAGGATGTTCTGCCCAAGCAGAGCTATCGGTGGCAGTTTATAGAAGAAATTATGCGCGACGAGGCAAAAAGCTTCGGCTTTAAAGAGATCCGCACGCCTGTGTTTGAGCATACCGAGCTGTTCCGGCGCGGCGTCGGCGAAACGACCGACGTTGTACAGAAGGAGATGTACACCTTCGAAACCAAGGGCAAGGAAAGCGTTACGCTCCGTCCCGAGGGAACAGCAGGAGCCGCAAGAGCCGTTCTCGAGCACGCGCTCGTAAACGAGGGCTTGCCGATAAAGGCGTACTATCTGACGTCCTGCTATCGCTACGAAAAGCCTCAGGCGGGACGACTCAGAGAGTTTCACCAGTTCGGTATCGAGGAGTACGGCACCTCGTCTCCTCTCGCGGACGCCGAGGTCATCGCGCTCGCCGATTCGATCTTCAAGAGACTTCGGATCGAAAACCTGCACCTTGAAATAAACTCAATAGGTTGTCCCGAGTGCCGCCCGAAATTCCACAAGGCGCTCAAGGAGTATTTCGAGGGGCGTAAATCCGAGCTTTGCGACACCTGTCTGACACGTCTTGACAAAAACCCGATGAGGATCCTCGACTGCAAGAGCCCCGTATGCTCCAAGATCGCCGAAAACGCGCCGAGTATCCTTGATTATCTGTGCGACGAATGCAGCGATCACTTTGAGGCGGTCAAGTCCTATCTGGATACGGTCGGCATAGAATTTAAGGTAAATCCGAAAATCGTCAGAGGTCTTGATTATTATACAAAAACAGTGTTTGAGTTTGTTTCCGATGCGATCGGAAGTCAGGGCACCGTATGCGGAGGCGGTCGTTACGACGGCTTGATCGAGGAGCTGGGCGGCCAGCATCTTCCCTCTCTCGGCTACGCGATGGGTCTGGAAAGGCTTTTGATGGTTATGGAAAATCAGGGAATCGAGATCCCCGAGCCCGAGCCCTGTGCCGTTTATATAGCGGGTCTCGGAGAAAACGCGCAGAGAAAGGCCTTTGAGCTTATCAGCGAAGTCAGAAAAAGCGGACTTTCCGCCGAGACGGATGTTGTCGGACGCGGACTGAGAGCGCAGATGAAATACGCCGACAAAATCGGCGCGAGGTTCAGTATGGTTATCGGCGACAACGAGCTTGCCGAGAACAAAGCAAATGTAAAAAATATGACAACAGGCGAGCAGACGGAGCTTCCTCTCGACAAATCCTTTGCCGAGAAATTCACCGCGCTTTCTCTCGCGGCGTCGTTCGGAGAATCAAGCCTCTGACGCCTGTATGCCGTAATTTTGGAATGGAGTAATACAATGGCAGAATTTATGACAGGTCTCAAAAGGACCGATATGTGCGGAGATCTGAGAGCGTCTGATATCGGGCGCGAGGTCACGCTCTTTGGCTGGGTACAGCGTCAGCGCGACCTCGGTCAGCTGATTTTTATTGACCTTCGCGACAGAACGGGAATCGTTCAGCTCGCCTTTTCCGACGAGACAGATAAGGAAATTTTTGAAAAGGCTTCGGGTTGTCGAAGCGAGTATGTGCTCGGCGTAAGAGGTATCGTCGCCGAGAGAAGCGCAAAAACAAACAAGATCGCCACTGGCGACATCGAGATTCAGGTAAACGAGCTTCGCGTCCTTTCCAAGGCGCAGACCCCGCCCTTTGAGATCACGGACGACTGCAAAACAGGCGAGGATGTTCGTCTCAAGCACCGTTATCTTGACCTCAGACGCCGTCCGTTGCAGGAAAACCTGATCACGCGCTCGAAGATCGCCAAGGTCGCGCGCGATTATTTCTATGAAAACGGCTTTATCGAGATCGAGACGCCGATGATGATAAAAAGCACGCCCGAGGGCGCGCGAGACTATCTCGTTCCGTCCAGAATACATCAGGGAAAATTCTACGCGCTTCCTCAGTCGCCGCAGATTTATAAGCAGCTTTTGATGCTGTCGGGCTTTGACCGTTACATTCAGCTTGCCCGTTGCTTCCGCGACGAGGATCTGCGCGCCGACCGTCAACCCGAGTTCACTCAGATCGATATGGAGCTTTCGTTCGCCGATATGGACGAGATCATGGATATCAACGAGGGTCTTTTCAAGAGACTTTTCAAAGAGGTTCTCGGACAGGAGCTTGAAACTCCGTTTTTGAAGATGTCTTATAACGACGCTATGAACAACTACGGCTCCGACAAGCCCGACGTCCGCTTTGATATGAAGCTTCAGGATATTTCCGAGCTTGTTCGGGACAGCGATTTCGGCGTGTTCAGCTCTGCTGTTCAGAGCGGCGGTTCGGTTCGCTGTATCGTAGCGAAAAACGCCGCGTCGACCTACACCCGCAAGGAGATCGACAAGCTCACCGAGTATGTCCGCGGTATAGGCGCGAAGGGTCTCGCCTTTGTCCGCTGGGTCGATGACGCTCCCGCCTGTTCCTTCAAGAAGTTTATGAAGGAGGGCGAGCTTGAAACGATACTCGACAGGATCGGCGCCGAAAAGGGCGACGTTGTTTTGATCGTTGCCGACAAAAACAGCGTGACGCTTCCCGTTTTGGGAGCGCTCAGACTTCTTGTTGCCAAGCGTCTTGATATAATTCCCGACGAATTTAAGTTTGTGTGGATCGTGGACTTCCCGTTCTTTGAATTTGACGGGGAAAGCGGCGAGTGGGTCGCGATGCACCATCCCTTCACTATGCCGCGTGAGGATTGTTTACAATACCTTGACACCGACAAGGGAAAGGTCATCGCCAAGGCTTACGACCTCACCCTTAACGGAACTGAGCTCAGCTCCGGTTCAATAAGAATTACCGATTATGAGCTCCAGCAAAAGATGTTCAGAGCCTTAAAAATGACCGATGAGGAAATCGAAGCGAAATTCGGATTCCTTGTTGAGGCGTACAAGTATGGCGCGCCGCCTCACGGCGGAATGGGGATCGGCCTTGACCGAGTAACAATGCTTCTCTGCAAGGCTGAAAGCCTGCGCGACGTTACAGCCTTCCCGAAGGTTCAGAACGCCAGCGAGTTGATGAGCCAGTGCCCGTCTGAGGTTGATGAAGAAAGCCTCGATGTGCTCGGCTTGGAAATAAAAAACAACAAATGTAAAGGAGAAATAGGAAATGAGTAAATTCTGTACAAACTGCGGCAGAGAAGCCGCCGACGAAATCAACTTCTGCCCTGCCTGCGGAAAACCGTTTGAGCAGCAGAACGCGGCCGAGGAGCAGTCCCCGTACGAAGCGGTAAGCTACGAGCCTCAGACAAGCTACGAGCCCAAAAGCTACGAGCCTCAGACTGCCTATGAGCCTCAGACTGCCTACGAGCCCCAGTCTGCGTATCAGCCGCCGTATGATCCTGCAAGACCGCAGTATGCGCAGCCGCAGCAGGGTTATCAGTATCCCGTAAAGCAGAAGGTTCCCGGCAGAGGCTTTGGTATCGCTTCCATGGTACTCGGCATTATCGCCGCTGTATACGGCTTTATCCTGCTTTTTATGACATTAGGCGCCAAGGACGTCAGCACCGTAACAAACAGTTACAGCAGCGCCGTAGGCGGTATGGTCAACTACGGCTTCAGTATCGCTCTTATCGTTTATGCTGTTTTTGACGGCATTCTCGCGCTCCTCGCGTTGATTTTCGGAATAGTATCCGTTGTCAAAAAATATAAGAAGCAGAGCATCGCGGGTCTTATTATGGGCGGAATCTCTATGGTTATCGTTATTTTCGCGATCATCACTGCCGCTACAATGAAGAAGCCCAGCCTCTCTGAGCTAAGCTCCTACGGCAAAAATTACAACAACAATTACAGCAGCAATTACAGCGACTATCTCAAAGATTTCAACAGCATTCTTGACGGTTTGGACGATTATC
Organism: uncultured Eubacteriales bacterium; assembly: GCA_900316385.1. Lineage (GTDB taxonomy): Bacteria > Bacillota > Clostridia > Oscillospirales > Acutalibacteraceae > Ruminococcoides. Next base: position 50,533 of record ONCP01000010.1, read on the forward strand.
TTGATTGATCGGAGAAGCAGCTATGAGTAAATTTTGTACTTATTGCGGCAGAGAGGTTCCGGATGACACCTCGTTCTGCCCCGGTTGCGGAACAAAATTTGAGCAGAACCAAACTTATCAGGGTGAGCCTCGTCAGTATATTCCTCAGGACGCGTTTCCGCCGAGGACCTCTCCCGTTCAACCCACCTCATACTATGTGCCCAAGCGGAAGATAGCGGGCAGAGGCTTTGGGATCACCTCTATGGTGCTCGGTATCATAGCCTGTGTTTTCGTTTACTCGTATATTTTCAAGGTCTTTTCGGGCGGTTGGGTACGAGCGGCATCACTGGGCATTGACGGTATCCTTTCGGGTCTTTCGCTCACCTTTGCGCTGCTCGCGCGCGGCAAAGGCTACAAAAAGCAGGCGACCGCGGGCTTGGTGCTCGGAATAATCGCGTGCGCGATCGTAGTGATCACGATCATCGTTCTCGCGCCGATGGGACATATCACAAACTCGTCAAATAATCACTTATATTATTAAACAAAGCAAAGCGCCCGTTTTTCACGGGCGTTTTTTCATTTTGGTAAAAAAGAACTGCCGAGGCAGTCCTTTTTATTTTGTATTGTACGCTCAGCTACACTCTGCGTGAGCTTTCTTATGCGTTATATGAATAGTTCGGAGCTTCCTTGGTGATCTGGATATCGTGAGGATGGCTTTCTCTGAGCGAGGAAGCAGAGATCTGCACGAATTTAGCTTTTTGGTGAAGCTCTTCAATGGTAGCGCAGCCTGTGTAGCCCATACCTGCTCTGAGACCGCCCATCATCTGATAGATCGTGTCGGAGAGAAGTCCCTTGTAAGGAACACGACCCTCTACGCCCTCGGGAACGAACTTTTTGTTTGCGGCCTGGAAGTAACGATCCGAGCTGCCCTGACCCATAGCTCCGAGCGAGCCCATTCCGCGGTAGGTCTTGAACTGACGTCCCTGGAAAATCTCGTTGTCTCCGGGGCTTTCCTCACAGCCCGCGACAAGCGAGCCGACCATACAGACGTTTCCGCCCGCGGCAAGAGCCTTGACGATGTCTCCGCTGTATTTGATTCCGCCATCGGCGATCACGGGGATACCGTACTTAGCCGCGGCGCAAGCCGCGTCGTAGATAGCTGTGATCTGAGGAACGCCGATACCCGCGACGATTCTTGTGGTACAAATTGAGCCGGGTCCGATTCCGACCTTGACCGCGTCCGCTCCGGCCTCAATAAGGGCTTCGGCAGCCTCGGCTGTGGCGATGTTGCCCGCGATGAGCTGAACGTCGGGATAAGCCTTTTTGACTTTTCTGACGGAATTGATGATGTTGATATTGTGACCGTGAGCCGAATCAAGACAGCATACGTCTACGCCCGCCTCAACCAGAGCCGCAACTCTGTCAAGAACGTCGGGAGTACCGCCGATAGCCGCGCCGCAGAGGAGTCTGCCTCTCTCATCGCGCGCCGAGTTCGGGTACTGCACGGATTTTTCGATATCCTTGATGGTGATGAGTCCCTTGAGAACTCCGTTTTTATCTGTGATCGGGAGCTTTTCGATCCTGTGCTGACGCAGGATATCCTGCGCCTGCTCAAGCGTTGTGCCGACAGGAGCGGTAACAAGCTCCTCCTTGGTCATAACCTCGCTGATCTTGGTGCCGAACATTTCGGCTCCCATAAAGCGCAGATCGCGGTTTGTGATGATTCCGACGAGCTTACCGCCCTCGCAAATCGGAACACCGCTGATCTTGTATTTTGACATAAGCGCGTCGGCGTCGCCGACGGTGCTGTCGGGAGCAAGATAGAACGGATTTACAATAACGCCGTTCTCCGATCTTTTTACTCTGTCAACCATATCCGCCTGAGCCTCGATCGACATATTCTTGTGGATAATACCGATACCGCCCTCTCTCGCGATCGCGATCGCCATCTCGGTTTCGGTGACCGTATCCATCGCCGCCGTCATGATCGGAGTGTTAAGGTGGATTTTCTTGGTGAGCCAAGTGTCTACGCTTACGTTTCTGGGCTCTACGTTCGACTCTCCGGGAATGAGAAGCACATCGTCGAAGGTAATTCCCTGTTTTCCGAATTTCTGATCAAAATTCTGGTTTAACATTGTTCCATCCCCTTTTCTAATTTAAATGTTATTATACCAAAGCTCGGTGATTTACGCAAGGATAATTTTCACTGTTTTTAAATTTATTTTTATAAATATTGACAACTTACCGTTTAAAGGATAAAATCAATATATTGGGAGTGAGAATTATGAAAAAAACTATATATATTATTGCGGCGGTATTGTTAGCGGTTTCCTGCTTATGCCTTTCCGCATGTGAAACAAAAAAGGACGATACAAAATCAACCTCCGCGACAGAGACAACAACTCAAGCCGCCGAGACGACCTCGGCGACCGATACAAGCGAGCTTCAGACCTATCTTGACGGTTTTATTAAGGGCGACAGCCCGATTTACGGCGTGTGGAAGCTGGAATATATGACCGTTATCTTCCGCAATGACGATCTCGCCGAGCTCGTTATGGGTACGGAGGGGTATTTCTCAAAGTATAAGCTCGACGAAAAGGAGGGCACCCTCACGGTCCAGCTCCTTCCGAACACGATAGACGGGATATATGCCTATGAGTTTTCCGAGGACAAGAACACTCTGACTCTCACTCTTGACGGAAAAACGCTAACACTTGAGCGTGAAAGCGGGTTCAGTATGATCCCCGAGGCTCCGAAAAAGCCCGAGATCGACGAAACGATCCTCGGCTGGTGGGACGACGGAGAAGGAACCTCGTATTGGTTCGGCGATAACGGCATTATGTACTGCAACGCGATCGCCAGAGAAACCTGTTACACCTACTCGGCGTCAAACGGCAAGATCAAGGCGGTCTATACCTACGGCGGAGAGCTGGAGGAAAACCTTACCTATAAGCTCAAGGGCGAAAACCTTGTGATCGACGGAGTAAAGTTCAGCAGAAAATAATTCAGGGGAGCCTCGGCTCCCCCTTAGTTTTGCTTTTCCACTATCTTATACTCGTCATAGAGCTGAAAAAAGTGGCAGTTGTCCATATTTCCCGTCATAAAACGCGCCATATCGTCCTCGTCAAGGTTTACGTCGCAGTAATAGCACTCGTATTCGTCGTCAAAAGCGTAATGCGCGCAGTTATCGCAAAGAGCCATTTCACACCTTCTTTCGGCAAAAATCCTTCATACAGCAAATGTCGCACTTGGGCTTTCTCGCGTCGCATACGGCGCGTCCGTGAAGCACAAGCCTGTGACAAAAATCGTTGCTTTCCTCGGGCGGAAGGAGCTTTTTCAGTTCAAATTCTATCTTCTTCGCGTCCTTGAGCTCGTGAAGCCCCAGTCTGCGCGTTATCCTGATGCAGTGCGTGTCCACCACCACGGCGGGCTGACCGTAAACGTCGCCCATAACGAGATTCGCGGTTTTCCGACCGATCCCCGGGAGCTTGATCAGCTCGTCAAGGCTGTCGGGAACAGTCCCGTCGTATTTTTCAACGATCATTTTCGAAAGCGCCACTATGTCTCTGCTCTTGGTTTTATATAGCCCGCAGCTTTTTATGTATCCTGCGACCTCCTCCTCCGTCGACTCGGCAAAGTCGCGGGCGGTCGGAAAGCGCTCAAACAGCGCGGGAGTCACCATATTTACTCTGGCGTCGGTGCATTGCGCCGCGAGCCGCGTCGCGATAAGCAGATGCAGCGGGTCGGAGTATACAAGCGTGCAGATCGCGTCAGGGTATTCCTTTTTCAGCGCTTCCACGGCAGAAAGCGCGATTTCTTTCTTAGTCAAGCCGTTCACCTCCGATTCTCTCTCCATTATACCACAAAATTCGCTCTTTTCAAACATATAATAATATGTTACTATAATATATAGGTGATATTTATGTTTAAAAACTACGTTTTCGACCTATACGGCACACTTATCGATATCAATACGAACGAATGGCAGAGAAAGCTCTGGGACAAGCTCGCGATATTATATAAATACAAGGGCGCAGGGTATTCCGCCAAGGAAATTGCCGCCGACTACGGCAAATATGTTGACGCCGAAAAACGCCGCGTTCGCCGCCGTCATCCCGAATACACAGAGATAGACATAAAAATAGAAAAGGTGTTCCGAAAGCTCTTTACCGCAAAGGGCGTCAAGCCCTCAAAACGCGAAATCCGGGAAATCTGCACCGCGTTCCGCTGTTACTCGACGACCTACATCCGTCTTTACGACGGTGTGCTTGATTTGATGGACACGCTCAAGTCAAAGGGCAAGAGGATCTATCTGCTTTCAAACGCCCAGCGAGGCTTTACCGAGAACGAGCTCAATATGTTTGGTCTGATACCGTATTTTGACGGCATTATCATCAGCTCCGACGAGGAATGCTCAAAGCCCGACCGCCATTACTACGATATTCTTGTTGAGCGCTTCGGACTTGACCGCGGCGAAACGATCATGATAGGGAACGATTATATCGCCGACATCAAGGGCGCTCACGACGCGGGGCTTCACAGCCTTTACATACACCAAAGCATCAGCCCGGAGATCAAGGGCGAGCTTCTCGCCGATTTCAGCGTGATGGACGGAGACGTTTACAAAATAAAGGAGCTGATTGTAAGGTGAAGATATATCTCGCGAGTCCGTTCTTCAATGAAGAAGAGCTTGAGAATGTAGAAAAAGCCGAGAGGATCCTCAGCGAAAGAGGCTTTACCGTGTTTTCTCCCAGACTCAACGAGGTCAGAAGCGAGGAGAATATAGGCAGTCCCGCGTGGTCCAGAGAAACCTTTATGAACGACAGAAGGTTTATTGACTGGGCGGACGCGGTGGTAATGCTTTACTACGGCGGTTACAGCGACAGCGGCACCGCGTGGGAGTGCGGCTATGCTTTCGGCACAAACACGCCCGTGATTGTTGTCCACCTCGGAGAGGATTCAAACCTTATGATCCACGAGGGCTGTCACAGCAACATCTCGCTTGACGAGCTCGAAACCTACGATTTTGAGCGTATGCCCTACCGTCCTTACGACGGAAAAATGTTCTGAGAGCGCTCTTGCGCGTTGTAACCTTTAAAAATTATTTTTTGCGATTTTAAGCCGTTTTTCTTAGGAAAAACGGCTTATTTTCTGCCTTTTTGACCCGAAATACTACATAAATTTTAGAAAATTCTTACATTAAAATAATAAGGAAGGCAGAACGTTTTTGGTTATTAATACGAAGATTTACCCCTAAATCGACGTTTTTCCCCCTGTTTTCCTAAGTTTAGTCATAACCCGACCCTAAACAAAAAGCCGAAAATGTGTACAAAATTTCACCGTTTTAAGTGGTTGTAACAACTTTGTAACCGAGAGTTACAAACACGTAATTGCCCTTTTTCTTGCAATTTGACCAATTCCTGAAGGATTATAATTCTAAATTAGAAAATAAAAATTTTCGTTGAGTGAAAAATTATGCAAACCGTTGTGCAAGATTCACAAAATCTAAAAAATTTTTTGTTTGACATTCTGAAGAAATGCGCCTATAATTCTGCCATAGCAAAAAACAAGCGACCCCGCTTGCAAGTTTTGCTTCAAAATCAATTCAATGAAGTTTTGAATGCTTCAAATTCTAGTTGAATACTAAGGAGAAAATTATGACGTTAACAGAAAACAAGCGTTCCGTTATCAGAATAGCTTCCGTGTTCGCGGCTTTCGCTATGCTGTGGTCCTCTGCGTTTTCCGTTTCTGCTCAGACAATTTCTGACGAAAATTCAAGTAGTACGGAAACGCAAGTTAGAGAGGAAAGTGATTTAGTCCTTCCTAACGGAGACACACTCACATCAGACAACGGAGAGATCAAAATTACCGAGGGCGTAACAGTAGATATTAAGGTAGGCTCCAAGGCCTACAAGAGCTACGACGTTCCCCAGAGCACCGTCAAGGACGCGCTCGACCACGCTAAAATCAAGCTCGGTAAGGACGACACAGTCAACAAGAGCCTTTCTTCAAAGGTAAAGAACAATCAGAAGATCAAGGTCAACCGTGTTTCTTATAAGAAAACGGTCAAGACCGAAAAGGTCAAGTTCAAGACTGTAAAGAAAAAGTCCAAGAGCCTTTATCAGGGTCAGACCAAGGTAAAGGTCAAGGGCAAGACGGGTACAAAGAAGGTTACCTATACTACTAAAATAGTAAACGGTAAGGCTACAAAGAAGTATGTAACCAAAACCAAGGTCACCAAAAAGGCTGTAAACAAGGTTGTTTTAGTCGGTACCAAGCACAGAGATTATGAGATGATCGAGTACAACCCCACATCTTATAAGACAAAGTCCTCAGGCGGCGCGGGCACGATCACCGACCACAACGGAAAGACAATCGCTTACAAGCAGGTCATTTCCGGTCCCGCGACAGCGTACTACGCTGACGCAGGCGCTATTACATCTGTCGGCGACAGTGTTCACATCGGCGGTATCGCGGTCAATCCCGATATGATCCCCTACGGCTCCAAGCTCTTTATCCAGAGCCCCGACGGTTCTTTCGTATACGGTTATGCCGTTGCCAACGACACAGGCGGATTTGCGTATGACGGCTGCGGAGTAGTCTGCGACCTGTTCTACAACAGTTATGATTCCTGCGTACAGTTCGGCGTAAGAGACGTTAACATCTACGTTTTAGCGTAAAATCACACCCCCGACAAAGGTCGGGGTTTTGGTTTTTGCGGCAGTCTTTCCGCAATACGATCAATATGACGGCTCCCCTCTTGATTTTAACTGAAAAGTATAGTATAATACAGAGGTTAAAACCCCAATGGAGGTAATGTTATGAAAAAGATCATCGCGGCGGCAGTCGCTTGTTTATTTATTGTTTCGGCGTTCGCGGGATGCGGCATCGGCGATCCGCTCACTTCAAAGACCAATTCGTCCTCGTCCAAGTCATCTTCAACAACATCAAAAACCTCGTCCAAATCTACTTCCTCAAAGAAAAAGACGGAGAAAACCTACGAGGACAGCTTTGACGGACTTGTAAGCTATATGACCGACAAGGGTTATATCACGAGCGACGCCGTTAAGAACTCCAGCTCGGAAAAGCTCCCGTCGATCAAGGGAATCGATTATAAAAAGGGTTATGAATATATCGACGCGGAAAAAGGCGTCAAGTACCCCAACAACTCGGTTGTGATCGAGCTTTATTCGTTCAAGAACCCCGACAAGAACGAGTGTGTTCAGAGCGTAAAGAAAAACGGTTCCTTTGAGATTTTCGGTATCGAGGTAAAGGCGACCCTCGCGGTGGACGGAAAATATATGATGATTTATACCGATAAAAACCTCAAGGAAAGCGACACGACCTCTGACGCGTACAAGAACCGCGAAAAGGCGATCGAAAAATTCGAAGCATTCTCCCCCAAAAAATAACACTAAAAATCTCCCCCGACGATGTCGGGGGATTTTGTGCTTTTATACGAGCTTTGTCGGTACCGTTCAGCTCAATAACCCCACTTTTACCTGTAATACGATCGGAACAAGGTGATTTCGAACAGCAAAAAAGCAGCCCGAGTAGCTCGGGCTGCATTGCTTCGCGGCAATATTGATCAAATTATTTTTGTATGGGAGTTCCGCAGTTGTTGCAGAAATAATCGTCGGGATTGATCGGTCGTCCGCATTTTCCGCAGAAGCGCGCCGCGTCCTGATAAGGAGCGTTCTGAGCGGGCTTCTGAGCGTAAACCGCGTCATAGCCGTCCTGATACTCGTTGTGCGAGATCTCCTCGTACTCGTACGCCTCCACAACATACTCCTGAGCGTAATCCTTTATATATGATGAATATCCGAACGCTACGAGGGCGAAAACAACGTACAGCGCGATCTTGAACACGGCGTCGATGATCATCATTACTAATGTGGTCGTGCCGAAGGAAATACCGATTTTATCAAAATAGATTAATGTAAGAATGATTTCTCCGAGGCTTGATACCGCTAGGATAAGCGACATAACGCCGAAGAAGGAGGAGCCGCGTCTTGTAAGATAGATCGTGGTAAGGCTCTTTTTTATCGATTTCGCGAAAACGTGGATCGAAATGCCGTACAGTAAAATAATTATGATAAGCGGGATAAGCAAAAGCGTAAAACCTGAAATCTCGGGAACGTACGGATTGATGAGAGCCGCGGATAAAAGAAGCGCGGGGAGCGCGATCGAGCAAAGCACAATGCCCGCGACAAACTGAAAAATAGCGTATACCCTGAACATTACGCGGGACGCTTTAAGCGTTCTTCCGTTGGTTTCAGACTGAGACTGAATGAAGAACAGCAGGAAGGTTATTGCCAGAAGTACGGCAAGCAGGTCAATGTGGATGCTGAAGGTCGTTCTCGGCGTAGTATCCATAATGCTTTGGAGCGAAGGAAGCGCGGAGCCCTCCTCTGTCGCGGCCTTTTCAAATGACTCATAAAACTTTCCGAAAAACTCTTGAGTGATCTGGTTTGTGAGAGTCGAAGTTGAAATAAAGAAGTTTGTGACCATCGTCACAAGGATCGACGCAAAGCACAGAATGGAGAAAACAAGCACAATGGGCTTTTTGAAATAACCCTTGACTATGTTGATGTTCTGCTGATAAGGATTCATAATACCACTCCTATTTCCAAATTTCATATACATTTTATATTATTAAAGAAAAAACGTCAATAACAAGTCGAAAAAAACCGATATTTTAAGGGTAAAAAAGGACTTTGAAAATTTTTTGAAAAACTTTTTAAAAAAGTATTGACATTTTGCTCGGTTTGCAATATAATCTTAATGTTCGCCGCACGAGAGTGCGACGGCGTATGAACCTTGAAAAGTGAACAACGAAAGTAAAGAAACCCGAAATAACTTTGAGTTGATTTAAGCGATTGAATTAGCTTAAAGAAAGTGAAGACAACACTAAAAAACGGATAACTTTAAAGAACACGCAAGTGTTTTTGAGCGATTGAACAGAAGCCGAAAGGCTTTTAAGCTCTGAAATAGGTTTGAACGCTTTAGAGCGTTTAGATACAATATTTTAGAGAGTTTGATCCTGGCTCAGGATGAACGCTGGCGGCGTGCCTAACACATGCAAGTCGAACGGAACTGCTTTAAACGATTTCTTCGGAATGAATTTGTTGTAGTTTAGTGGCGGACGGGTGAGTAACGCGTGAGTAACCTGCCCTTCAGAGGGGGATAACGATCTGAAAAGACCG
>ONCP01000012.1 GCA_900316385.1 uncultured Eubacteriales bacterium
CGCTTTGGCGTGATAAAATACTTGAGCCGTATGAGGGGAAACTCTCACGTACGGTTCTTAGACGAGAAAGCGAGAGTAATCTCGCCGACTTAGTCGACACAATATCCGCAACCGCGCAGAAGAAATTGTCAACAATGAAATAATCTATCAATAAGCGCAGCCTGCTGATCGAATCGGTCAGCAGGCTTTTCTCTATAAATTGATCCCGGCTTTTCTTGCCTGCGAGATCTGGTCTTTTCGTTTGATAAGATACAACCTGCCGTCCTTGATGAACCTCGCGCCGGTCTGTTTGAAGTAAAAGGGCGTATTCGTCCGCAGGCATTGTTTGCGCGTGTTCAATATCCATTCATAACGACACGGTCGGGCATTATCTCCCGATTCGCCGCCGCAGGTGACCTGTTCGATCTTGCCGCTTAAAAGATAACGCTCGATCTCGATTTGCTCCAGCATAGGCTCGTGGATGATTCTTCGATGTTTGATCGGTAGTCTGAGCAGTATCGGCAATCGCTCGTCGGCTCGCTTTTGATTTTCACACGTAGCGCATATGGTTACGTTATTATAGCCGTCTCCCCAGTCGTCAGGTAGGCTGACCTCAAAACGCTCGATACGTTTAGTGATAATGCAGAAATTGAGATCACCGCGTTCACGGATAAAAGCCCACGCCTCTTTGCGCCATTCGTCCGCTTCTTCAATAAAGAAATCGGAAGTCATACAGGAGTAGACCGTGCCGCTCTCCTGCATTTTATAACTGCCTCCACGACTTCGCTTGACAGGGGCGTTGAAGGTCGATGTTTTTGTCACGATATTGCTGTCCTTGTCATACATCGAGTCCCTGCGGAACATATAGCAGTTCAGACAGCCCTCGCTGATCTTGTGGCAGCCGTGCCACGGATTCCATATCTCCATATTAGTTTTCCTCTGAGAGCACAGTTCTGCCGCGCTATAGTGCCTAAGCTGAATCACAATATTGTCGGCAAGAGACTTTTGAAACTCGTGAATGTACTTGGAACTATCTGCACCGGTATGGATAACAGCGGAGCTGCAAATATTATTTGCTACCGACATTGCCCCTCCTGACTGTATCCGTGTAAGCAACAGGATACTCTAACACGCTGTGAATGTCCAGCGATTTTGTTTCTTTTTTTATTTTTTATTTCTTTTTCGTCTATAAGACAGCTGTTCAAAACATAATTCTTTAAATAATTCTCCATAGATTCCTTTCCTCGCCGTAGTAAATACAGCGAATTGTTCTGATAATTTTATTAATGACGTAGGTGGTTTTGAAACAAAACCGGTTCATATTTGACATCAATCCTTTCGTTTGATTATTAGTTTTACATTGATTGAGCGATTCCCTGCTCGCGTTCGTAGTCCTCGCGGGTGCAGTAGGTGCGGAATGCTTCGTTGGAAATCTTTCGTCCGAGGATTTTTTCGAGACGGAGCTTTTCCATTGTGTTCATTTCTTTGACGTAATGAGACTGATAATAGTAGTCCGCAGGCACGGATGAAAGAATATCTCCGAGGAGATTGAACAGTCCGTCGGTGCTTGTCATCGTAAAGCTGTCGTCGTGATACGGCGTAACATAGTCGCAGTAGGTGTCAATCATTTCGCCGTCACAGCCGCCCATGGCAAAGTACAGTTCCAGATTGTTTTTCAGAAAACGTTCATCGAATAACTTATTGTCGCGCACTTTGTGACCATCCGGCGTGGTGAAGGTGATATATTTATACCTGTCCTCCCACTGCACCTTGTAGCCGTGTTCTTGCATATACTCGATGAATTCTTCCTTCGTTGCTGACCAGCCGATGGCGTAGGACGCGATTTCTATCAGGTCACGCTTCCGTCTGGCGTTGCGCGGATTCTTGGTTTTGCTCTCGGTCACACTCAACCCATACTCACGGCAGAGCTGATTGGAATACTCTTTCGCCTGCAGCATTTCATCGCGGCTCTGATGGAATTTCTTGCCGTTCTCGAAGTTGACGCTGTTCATAATAATATACTGTACAGGGTTGTTGTTTGAGTTGCTGATTAGCTATACCTCCTAAGATAGCCTATATATACTATCAGAAGACGGAAAAGAATAAGCCACTATCGCAGATCATATCCGAAATATCGGACGAAATGGATTTGTCAGAAGAAAGCATAGAAAACTACCTGATCGCCGTAACGAATTTCAGGCCGAAGTATAATGCGGACTTTTACGGCAGCGACGAGGACGAAGATTACTATTCTTCTGCTGTAAATTCCGCTGAAAACAATCTTGATACAGAACGCATTTATTTCAAATTGAGCCAACAAGAAAGATTACAGAACGCCATTGCCCAACTCAACAAGAAAGACCGGCTGTTGATAGAGTACGTCTACGGTATCTGCCCGCAGTGTCTGAAAAACAAAGAAAAGAAATCAATCCGTCAAGCCTCCTTGCTGCTGGGCTTAACCGAGGACGGAGCACAAAAGAAACTAAAATCTATACTAAATAAGCTACGAAAGCTGCTACAAGAGTAAAGGCTGCGGAAACACGCTGATTTGTTTCCGCAGCCTTCAATTTTGCCCCACAAACCGCCACAAATCGCCTGTGTGGGCTTTGTTCGTCTTGGCTGGGCACGACTGCGAGCTTTTTATTTGCGCAACAAGGGCGAAATTTTGCGCGTTAATTTTTGTCGCTCATAGCGTCAATCATCAGCCTTACAGCCAACGAAAAACCCCGGCAAAACGCATTGCGTTCGCCGAGGCTCATCAACTCTGTGTGGTTGTCTTTGATTTCAAGTATATTTTTCTGCTGCTCCGTCAGCGTTGCGGACAACTCCTGCTCGTGACGGATTACCAGCTTTGCGGTAACGTCATATTCACTTCCGTGTTCCACTTCATATTCATGCGGAGCGATATTGCCGTAGTAAAGATTTTCAAGAGTAGTCATTGTGCTCACCTGCCTTTCAAGCACAACAACATACCACAGGTTGGGTGGAAAGTCCAGAAAAAAAGAAACGGTCTGATAAAATGAACCGCACCCCGTCAAGAGGACAGAGAAATAATTAAAAGAATATTTACAATGTAATAATTAAGAAGTGCCGCAAATTTTGGCTGGACAAGGGAATTGTCCTTCCGAGGTTTGCGGTAATTTTATGCCGCTTTATAGAGGCAATGTTGATTCCCAAAAGCCATTTGAGTCCCTCTAAAAACCTGTAAAAAACAGGAGAAATATGATATAATAAAAGAAAAACAACATGAGGGACAAAAAATGCAGCTTTCTTTATTTGATGAAACCAAACGCAAGAAAAAACTTACGAAAATGGGCGACGTACTCCAGCAGATAAATGAAGTCGTTGACTGGAATGCATTTCGAGGAGTATTGGACTCAGTCTTTCCCAAAAAGGAAAAACCAAAGGGTGGCAGACCATCCTTTGACAGTCTTTTAATGTTCAAGATACTGATCATCAAAAGATTGTATAATCTGTCATTCGATCAAACTGAGTTTCAGATCAACGACCGTATTTCATTTATGCGGTTTCTTGGTTTTGGGTTAGAAAACACAGTGCCTGACGCTAAAACAATCTGGAACTATGAGAATACCCTCGCAAACAACGAAGCCGGACGTCAATTATTTGAGATGTTTTTTGCGCAATTACTGAAAAAAGGATATATCACCAGAGCAGGCTCAATTGTTGACGCAAGCTTCATAGAAGCTCCCAAAAGAAAAAACACAAAGGAACAGAGAGAAGCATTAAAACGCGGCGATATTCCGGAAGAATGGAATGATCCCGACCATCCTCAGAAACTGTCACAAAGAGATACCGACGCTACTTGGGCAATCAAAAACAGAGAGGCGCATTTTGGGTACAAGGACACTGTAAAGGTGGATTTGGACAGCAAGTTGATTACGGATTATCGAACCACGCCCTCATCTACAAACGACGCGAAAGCAGCTGAAGGAATATTCACCAAGGAAGATAATGTCGCTTACGGCGATGCTGCATACCCTTTCATGGATTTGCCTAAAAATGTAGAAAGTCAGATCTGTGCCAGCCCAACAAAAAACCATCCTTTAAGCGAGGAACAAAAGGAAGCTAATCATCAAAAAGCTAAGAAACGTTGCCGTGTTGAACATGTTTTTGCCGGAATGGTACAAATGGTTGGCGGTACGAGCCTTCGTTGTAAAAGCTTGGTTCGAGCTGAGTTTAACATAGCTCTGCTGAATATGATATACAACATGCGACGGCTCGTTAGCCTAAATGCACTACAAGAGGGATAAGTGCGCCATTTGGTCGGAAATCCAACTAAGTTTTCAACAATTATTCTTCCGAAAATACTTTTTTCCACATTGCTAAACCATTTTTCATTCTGTATGACTTGTAATTTGTGGTTTTTAGAGGGACTCATTTGACGATAAATATCAGCAACTCTGATTTTTCCAGATTTACTCAACTCCCATAAACATCTTGCTAATCTCGCAGAAGCCCTCATTCCTCTTCTCATCGTATCAGCGGGCGCGGCGGAATTATCTAAGAATAATCTCGAAAAAGCATAGTCGCTCCAAATCACAATATCGGGTACGACTGCGAGTTTTTCTTTTGCGCGACACAGGGCGAAATCGGGCTTTCCAACAGCATTTCAAAACATTTTTATGATGCTATTGACAAATCGTGCGAAACGATATATAATTAGCCTGCTATGTAAATAGGTACTATAGGCAATAAGAGGTAATGAAATGACTAACGCGGTATTGATGTTTAATATGATGATGGGCGGTATCTGTATGCTGTCTTGTTTTGCGTGTCAAAAAACAGCCTCAACCGATTGATAGGAATTTATCATGTGCAGGGGCGTGTCAACGTCCCTTTTTTCGTATATATGATGATATTCTTTCCTATGCGGAAAGTATTCAGCATTATATCGACAGCGGAGCGCTCGCGGGCGTAGGCGAGCTGTACTATCCGATTCGCTTAAAGCCGCGCGGCGCGAATCGGTTGAACGTCCTCGTTCAAAACGGCGTGAATCATATCGAAATTCGTAATGTTGACATCAACCTCTTTGCCCCACAGGGGATCGACGCGCGAGATCTGCAATTTATTGAGATGCTGCTTCTGTTCCTTGTTTCCGAGCCATCAGCGCGCCTTTTACCAAAGATGCAGGACGTCGCGGTACAGAATTTCAAGAACGCGGCTTTGTTTGATATCGACGCTGCGAGGATAACACTGCCTGACGGCACATCGCTTTCCGCGCGTGAGGCGGGCTTGAACATCTTGAAAAGGATGAAAGCGTTTTACAGCGAAAGTGAATTCACCGCCGCATACGCTTTAGGCGAAATGCTGAGCTATCAGGAGGAAAAGCTCACCGTCCCCGAAATGCGTTACGCCGAACGCGCCGCGTCACAATTCAAGGATTCTTATTTGGTAAAAACGCCGTAAAAAGATAAATATCAAGGTGAACACAGATGCGAATTGCTATGTCACAAATGAAAATGGAAGAATCGGTAGAGAGAAATCTTAATAAGACTGTAGCGTATATGCGCGGCGCCATGCGAAAAGGTGCAGACGTTATTATGTTTCCTGAGCTTCAGCTTTCACCTTTCTTTCCAATACACAGAAAACAATCTGTCGATTCCTATTTGATGAATATTCATTCTCCTGAGATAGAAACAATCAAAGAAGCCTGCCGCAAAATGGGAATATACGCATCTCCGAATGTTTATTTAGATATCGAAGGAAAGCGTTATGATGCTTCCCTTCTGATTGATAAAAGCGGACAGTTAGTCGGTATCTCAAAGATGGTTCATATTGCGCAGGCGAAGAATTTTTATGAGCAGGATTACTATACGCCGTCCGATGACGGATTCAAAGTATACGATACCCCTTTCGGTAAAATTGGAATCGTTATATGCTTTGACAGACATATTCCTGTAAGTATTCATTCCTGCGCAAAACAGGGCGTGCATCTCATACTGATTCCGACAGCAAATCTTACAACCGAAAATATAGAGCTGTATGAGTGGGAAATACGAGTGCAGGCATTTCAAAACACTGTTTATATCGCAATGTGCAACCGCACCGGAACTGAAAACGGACTGACCTTTTGCGGACAATCCCTAATTGCCTCTCCCGACGGAGAAATCCTATACAGAGCGGACGGTAACGAACAACTTGTGATTGCGGACATCGCTCTTGAATCAATATTTAATATTCGGAAAAGCCGTCCTTGGCTCGATTTATCAACACCGGGAAGCTGAAACTATGACGATCCAACAATTGAAATACACCATTACCATAGCCAAACAAGGCTCCTTTAACAAAGCGAGCGAGGTACTGTATATTTCTCAGCCGTCGCTGACAGAATCTATCAAGGAGCTCGAAACGGAGCTTGGAATCAATATTTTTTACCGCAGCGGCAAAGGCGTTACGCTCACAAACGAGGGCGTGGAATTTCTCTCCTATGCCCGTGAACTGTATCATCAGTTTGAAAGCATTGTAGAGCACTACGGAGAGAATGGGAACCGTAAAAAGAAATTTGCCGTATCGACGCAACACTATTCCTTCGCTGTCAAGAGTTTTGTGGAGCTGGTCAAGCGGCTGGATACAGCTGAATTTGAGTTTGCCATACGTGAGGAACGAACCCGGCAGGTCATCGACGACGTCATCAACATGAACAGCGAGATCGGTATTCTCTACCTCAGCAGCTTTAATATGCCGATCATCGGCAAGCTGCTGCGACAAAACAATTTGGAATTTCACGAGCTGATCAGCTGTGAGGCGTATGTGTACCTGTGGAAGGGACACCCGCTGGCAAAAAATAAAAGTATTACATTTGATGAGTTAAGGGACTATCCCTGTCTTTCCTTTGAACAGGGCAGCGACAGCTCCATGTATTTCGCCGAGGAAATTTTGGCGTCCTTTACCTATCCGCGTATGATTAAAGCAACCGACAGAGCCACCATGCTGAATTTAATGGTTGGACTAAACGGCTATACCATCTGCTCGGGCATCATTTGCGAGGAGTTGAACGGCTCGGATTTTGCCGCCGTTCCGTTCGCGCCGGATGACGAACATCGCAGCGAGGTGATGAAGGTCGGATACATTACAAAGAAAAATCTTTTGCTCAGCAAGGTGGGCAAAATGTATATCGAGGAGCTGAAAAGCTACCTGAACACGGAGAAAGCCGACGGATGATTTCCATATCCCGTCGGTTTTTTATATAGAATTCACATATAGGAAAAACCTATCGCGCTCAATAGTTTTTTTAGATTAGACAATACTGAAAAACAGGAATATAATAACAGTCGATAAGCCTACTGACTTAGCAGGGAATTGAGGTGTAAAAATGCGACTTTTATTTCCTCGCCTGCTTCGTTTGAATTTCAGATTCGGGCGAATGCGGCGATGTTGTGGCTGAACGAAAAAATAAGGAGGATGCTTTATGGACTGGAATGTGATAACAGAGTATCTTCCGCTTTATTGGAAGGCAATGCTGCTGACGTTGCGTATCGGCTGGATTGGTGTGGCGCTTGCCGTGCTGATTGGCCTCATGACGGCGGTTATTATTCACTTCCGCGTTCCGGTGCTGCGTGTGGTTTTCAAAATCTATATTGAAATCTTCCGCAATACGCCGCTGCTGATCCAACTGTCCTTTTTATATTTTGCACTGCCGAAAATCGGCATTAAAATTTCCGCAGAGGTTTGCGGCTGGCTCGGCTTGGGACTGCTTGGCGGCAGCTACATGAGCGAAGCGTTTCGCAGCGGAATCGAAGTAATTGACAGCGTTCAGCGAGAAAGCGCCCTGAGCTTGGGAATGACAAATTTTCAGGTTATGATTCACATTATTTTGCCGCAGGCTTTCTCGTACAGTATACCCGCTGTTGTGGCAAACATCATCTTTCTGCTGAAAGAAACGAGCGTTTTCAGCGCCGTCAGCCTGATAGATTTAATGTTCCGCGCAAAAGACTTGATCGGCTTGTATTACAATACAGCGGAATGTCTGACGCTGCTTGTGGTGTTCTACCTCATCATTCTGCTGCCTGTGTCGATACTCGGCACGGTACTGGAGAGGAGGCTGCGCTATGCAAGCTTTGGGACTTGACGTGCTGTTCAAGGGAAGCAACTTTTTACGGCTTCTGGAAGGTTTATGGAAGGCACTGGGAATCAGCTTGATTGCCGTTGCATTGAGTATTGTGCTCGGTATTCTCTTTGGTATTGTGATGACTGTCAGGAATCCTGTCGTCAAAGCTGTTTGCCGAGTGTATCTTGAGATTGTCCGTATTATGCCGCAGATGGTTCTGCTGTTTCTTGTTTTTTTCGGAACAACAAGGGTATTCGGCTGGAATCTTAACGCCGAGGCGGCTTCTGTGATTGTCTTTACCTTTTGGGGTACGGCTGAGATGGGCGACTTGGTGCGCGGCGCTGTTACCGGCGTGCCGAAGCACCAGTATGAGAGCGCGTTCGCGCTGGGCATGACAAAGGCGCAAGCCTACCTTACCGTCATCATTCCTCTTGCAATTCGTCAGCTGATTCCACAGTCAATGAATTTGATTACCCGCATGATAAAGACAACAAGTCTTGTGATGATGATAGGCGTTGTTGAAGTGCTAAAGGTCAGCCAGCAGATTATCGAGGCAAATCGAATGAGCTCGCCAAACGCTGTGTTTGGCTTATACTTAACGGTATTTATTCTTTATTTTGTAGCCTGTTGGCCGTTCAGCCTGCTTGCCAAACGCTTGGAAAGGAAGTGGAGCAACTAATGGCAGACGCACTTCTGAAAATAGAACATCTAAGAAAAAGCTACGACGGTAATGTGGTTTTAAAGAATATTAATTTGAAGGTCAACAAAGGAGAGGTCATTGTCATTATCGGTCCGTCAGGCTGCGGTAAAAGTACGCTGCTGCGATGTATCAACGGCTTGGAGCCGATTCAGGGCGGAACGATAAAACTTGATAAGGAGATCATAGACAGTACATCAAAGAGCATCACGAAGCTGCGCCAGCGCATTGGAATGGTGTTTCAAAGCTATGATTTGTTTCCTCATAAGACCGTTTTGCAAAATATTATTCTCGCTCCGACGCTTGTCCAAAAGCGTGATAAAAAAGAGGTAATTGCCGAAGCCGAGCAGCTTCTCGATAGAGTTGGACTTTTAGACAAGAAGGATAGCTATCCGCGTCAGCTCTCAGGCGGTCAGAAACAGCGCGTCGCCATTGTACGCGCGCTGTGTATGCACCCGGAGGTTATGCTCTTTGACGAAGTGACCGCCGCGCTCGACCCTGAGATGGTGAGAGAGGTACTTGACACCATGCTCGAGCTTGCGCGACAAGGCAGCACGATGCTGATTGTGACCCACGAGATGGCGTTTGCACAGGCTGTCAGCGATCGTGTTATCTTCCTCGACAACGGAGATATTGTAGAAGAGGGTACGCCCGATGAATTTTTTAACCATCCGAAAACCGAACGTGCGCAAAAATTTCTGCACACCTTCGAGTTTGAACATATCAAATAATTTTGAAAGGAAGATTTGTATGAAAAAATCTGTATTTGTAAAAGTATTGGCAATTCTCACCGCGGCAGTTCTGCTGCTTGCATCCTTTGCAGGCTGCGCGAGCAATGAAAACACCGCGTCAGAGAGCAAAGCAAGCGATGCTTCTCAGACCGACAGCAGCGCGTCAAATGTGGTGTATCGTACGCTTGACGAAATCAAGAGCAGCGGAAAAATTAAAATCGGCGTATTCTCCGACAAAAACCCCTTTGGTTATGTAGATGAAAACGGCGAATATCAGGGCTATGACGTTTACTTTGCAAACCGCCTTGTAAAAGATTTGGGCGTTGAAGTAGAATTTGTGTCCACCGAAGCGGCAAGCCGCGTAGAGTTTTTAGAGACCGGCAAGGTTGATGTTGTTTTAGCGAACTTTACCGTAACCGATGAAAGAGCTGAAAAGGTTGACTTTGCTCTGCCCTATATGAACGTAGCCCTCGGCGTTGTTTCCCCCGACAGCAGAGTTATCAAGAGCCTTGACGAGCTCAAAGCCGACGACGAGGTTATTGTAATCACAGGCACAACCGCCGAGACTTATCTTACCGAAAAATATCCCAACATCAAGCTCCAGAAGTACGACACTTACGCCAACGCGAAAACCGCTCTTGAAAACGGTCAGGCTGCCGCGTGGGCAAACGATAACACCGAGGTAATCGCTTATGCGCTTCAAAATAAGGGCTACACCGTCGGTATTCCCGAGCTCGGCAGCAAGGACACCATCGCTCCGGCTGTTTCAAAGGGCAACAAAACGCTGCTTGATTGGATCAACAGCGAAATCGAAGCACTGGGCAAGGAAAACTTCTTCCACGCCGATTATGAAGCAACCCTCGCCGGCACCTACGGTAAGGACTACGAGGAAAAGCTTGTCGTAGAAGGCGGAAAAGTAGAGTAATATCATTTTAAAAGACAGGAGTAATTACTATGAAAAAAATCACAGCAATTATATTGGCAGCAGCGCTGATTCTCACCTCTGCAATCGCTTTTGCAGGCTGCTCGTCAACCTCTAAAACACTCACAATCGCAATTCCCAACGATACCACAAACGAAGCAAGAGCACTTCTGCTTTTGGATCAGCTCGGTTACATCAAGCTCAAGGACGGCGCCGGTATTACCGCTACGCCGAAGGATATTGCCGAAAACCCGAAAAACATTGAGTTCAAGGAGGTAGAGGCGGCTCAGGTTCCCAACGCAAAGCAGGATGTGGACTACGCTGTAATCAATTCAAACTACGCAATCGAGGCAGGTTTAAACCCCGTTAAGGATTCGCTCGGCATTGAGGGCTCGGCGTCTGCCTACGGCAACATCCTTGTCGTCAAGGAAGGCAGGGAAAAAGAGCCCAAGCTGCTCGCGTTAAAGGCAGCGCTCGAAAGTCAGAAGGTTGTAGATTTCATCAATAAAAAATACGACGGCTCTGTTGTAAGCGTTGTTGCAAACCCCACAGACGGCTACGATTCCTCAATCGACTATAATGCGATAAAGGGAGAAACAATCACTATCGCGGCTTCTCCCACACCTCACGCCGAAATTCTGGCAGTTGTAAAGGATATTCTCAAGGATAAGGATATTACGCTTGACATCAAGGAATATACCGACTACGTTCAGCCGAACAACGTTGTAAACAGCGGCGAGCTCGACGCCAATTACTTCCAGCATCTCCCTTATCTCGAGGACTTCAACGCCGAAAACGGTACAAAGCTTGTTTCCATAGCGACAATCCACGTGGAACCCCTCGGTCTTTACGGCGGCAAGCAGACAACCGTTGACGCACTCAAATAAGTTTTACATCCCTTTTCTTTCGCGCCGACTGTTTTGCTACGGTCGGCGCGTTTTCAAAGAAGCGTTACAGACAACGCTGACAGAAAGGCAGTTATTATGATAGAATTAAAAAACCTTTCCAAAACCTTCTTCACACCCGACGGAACGCTCGACGCGCTGAAGAATATCAACATTACAATACAGGACGGCGATATTTTCGGAATTATAGGTATGAGCGGAGCAGGGAAGAGCACGCTTGTTCGGTGTATCAATTTGCTTGAACGCCCAAGCTCAGGCAGTGTTTTGGTGGACGGCGTAGATTTGGGAACACTCGGCAACAGGGAACTCAGAAACATCCGCCGTGACATCACCATGATATTTCAGGGCTTTAATCTGCTTATGCAGCGCACTTGCCTGAAAAACGTATGCTTTCCGCTGGAGTTGGAGGGCAAACACGCCAAAGAAGCCAAAGAGCGCGCATTGGAGCTGCTTGAAATCGTCGGCTTGCGCGACAAGGCGAATTCCTATCCTGCGCAGCTTTCGGGCGGTCAGCAGCAGCGCGTTGCCATTGCAAGAGCGCTTGCGACCAATCCCAAGGTGCTGTTGTGCGACGAAGCGACCTCTGCGCTCGATCCGAAAACAACGCAATCTATCCTCTCGCTTATTAAGGAGATTAACGAAAGGCTGGGTATCACGGTTGTTGTTATAACGCACCAAATGAGCGTCATAGAGGAAATTTGCCGCAATGTGGCAATTTTAGAGAACGGCGAGGTGGTAGAGCAAGGCGAGGTCAGCCGTATTTTTAGCGCCCCGAGGTCGCAGGCGGCAAAGCATTTGGTATTTCCCGACGGTGAGAAAACGCTTTCAAACCGCAAGGATTCGCAGAAAGTTCTGCGCGTGATATTCAATGGCTCAGCGTCCACCGAAACGCCGCTGATTGCCAAGATGGCGGTTGAAATCGGCGTTTGCGCAAACATACTGTACGCCTCTACAAAGAGCGTTGGTGACAGGGCGTTCGGCAGTATGCTGCTCAGCTTTCCGAATGACGGTGTTGCCGCAGGAAGAGCGGCGGAATATTTACGGAAATTTGACGGAATTACGGTAGAGGAGGTAAGGTAATGGAAGATTTAATTTCACAAGAGGTGTTGCAGGAAACATGGGATATCGTCATTAACGATATGCCTTTCGCGTTGTGGGAGACCTTTTACGTCACCGTTATCGCCACCATTTTTGCAGTCGTTATCGGTCTGCCACTCGGTGTTTTGCTGGTAGTCGGCGAAAAGGACGGCATTTTGCCGCTGCCAAAGCCGCTGATGGGATTTTTGAACGTGCTGATTAACGTGCTTCGCTCGGTGCCGTTTTTGATATTGATGATTTTGGTGTTTCCGCTTACGCGCCTGATAGTCGGCACTATTGTCGGTACAACTGCGTCCGTTGTGCCGCTTGTAATCGCTGCGTTTCCATTTGTAGCAAGATTGGTTGAAAGCAGTCTGCGAGAGGTGAATCCTAACATCATCGAAGCCGCGCAGAGCATGGGTGCGTCGCCTTTTCAGATTATTGCCAAGGTCATGATACCCGAAAGCGTGCCGTCGCTGATTTCAAACGTTACAATAGCTGTCACAACTGTACTCGGCTACACGGCGATGAGCGGTATAATCGGCGGCGGCGGACTGGGAAAGATCGCCATCAACTACGGCTATTATCGCTACAAGTATCTGGTGATGCTGATTGCCGTCGTGATTTTGGTATTGTTGGTTCAATTGTTCCAAAGCATTGGTACGCGTCTTGCCAAATCCACCGATAAACGATTGAAGAACAAACAGTGAGGTCGGATTATGACGAAAAAAAGTATTACAGTTAACGGAAAGAAATGGATTCCGACCATTCAGGATTGGTCGTGGATTATCACGATACTGTGGATGACAGCGGCAAATCTCTGGCATCCGTTTGGATTGTTCGGATTTGTATGTATGTTTACTCCCGTTATTATTGCTTTATCCGGTAGAGGGAAAATGCACTGCGCCCGTGTCTGTCCGCGCGGATCGCTGATCGGTAAAATCGGAAGCATCGTCAATCTCGGCTTGAAACGACCGAATTTGTACCGCAAAAAATGGTTTCGTCCTCTCTTATGGGGCGTAATGATGGGCAGCTTTGCCGTTATGCTGATATTTGTGATCACGCAGGGAGTTGATACGCTGGGGTTTGCGGTTCTGATTTTTATGGAAACAGCAACCGTCTTGGCAATCATCAACGGAATTTTATTCACGCCGCGTCAATGGTGCACCATCTGCCCGATGGGATATACCTCCGGCAACATCCGCAGCCTTAGAAAGAAATTGACAGAGAGGAGAATGAAAATTGTCAAAGAATGATCTCGGGTTTTCTACTCGCGCCGTACATATCGGGAATGAGGTCGACAAAGAAACAGGGGCGATACGCCGCCCCATCACAATGGCTAACAGCTACGCGTTGCCATATGACCCGACGGACATGAACTGGTCGTCAGCCGACGGGAACCTCTATACCCGCAACGGCGGAGTTAACCAAAAATATCTGCAGGAAAAGCTCGCGTCCTTAGAGGGCGGTGAGGACTGTGTGGTATTAACGAGCGGCGTAGCCGCGCTGTCGGGGCTGTTTTTCTCTTTACTGCAGTCGGGCGATCATGTGATCTTTTCAACCGTCACCTATATTGCAGTCTATCGCCTTTTAAACGAGCTGTTCAACAACAAGTTTCATGTCGAAACAACGATTGTGGATACAACGGATTTGGAAGCGGTCAAGGAGGCTGTACGCCCTCACACCAAGCTGATACACATTGAAACACCCGGCAACCCGACACTCTCGGTGACGGATATTCAGGCAATCGCGGAGATTGCACACAATAACAACGCGCTGTTGTCGGTCGATAACACCTTTGCGTCCCCCTACAGCCAACGTCCGATTGAGCTTGGCGCGGATTTTTCGATTGAAAGCCTTACGAAGTATATCAACGGTCACGGCGACGCGATGGGCGGAGCGATCATCGGCAAAAAGGAATATCTGGATATCATCCGCGCTCAGGCGCAGGTCAACTTAGGAGCGACCGTCAGCCCCTTTAACGCGTGGCTGATCATGCGCGGAGCGGTCACATTACCTTTGCGTATGCAGCGGCATAATGACAACGCGTTAAAAATTGCCGAGTGGCTGGAGCAACAGCCCTGCGTCAGCTTTGTCGCTTATCCCGGGCTTGAAAGCCATAAGGGGCACACGATTGCCGAAAAGCAGATGAAGAACGGTTTCGGCGGCGTGCTGTCGTTTGGCTTGAAAGCCGACCATGTTACGCATAACCGTTTTGTCCAAAACCTGAAAATCATCACTTCCGCCGTTTCGCTGGGGCACGATGAAAGCCTGATCGTGTTCATCGGTGAAAACGACGAGCGCCAGTACCTCTATCCCAAAGAATTTCACAACGGCTTCTTTCGTTTCAGCGTAGGGTTAGAGGACGCTGACGACCTAATCGAAGATATCCGGCAGGCACTGCAAAATACAGAACTACTTTGACAATATTAATCTTGGCAAAAAAATGTTCAAAAGAAAGCCTTCGCATGGGATTTCCTGCGGAGGCTTGTGGACATTTAAGACAAAAGCTGTTATCATTAAGATGGATTATTCTCGGATAGATGAATGACAGAAAACGGAGAGATTGGTAATGAACTATGATTTTGAGACGATTATGGATCGCAGCGGCAAGGACGCGTTAGCGATAGACGCAATCGGCGCGGGCGTTGCTTGGGCGACGGTTCCCACTAAGCCGAAGAACGGTTTTTCGGTAATTCCCATGTGGGTAGCGGATATGAATTTTGCGACGGTTCCAACCATACCGCAGGCAATCATCAAACGGGCGGAGCATCCGGCATACGGTTACTTTCTTCCCACAAAAGAATATTATGATTCTATTATTCGCTGGCACGAGAAACGCAACGGTATTACAGGGCTTAGCAAACGGCACATAGGCTATGAAAACGGCGTGCTCGGCTGCGTCAGTACGGCGATTCAGGCGTTTACCGCGCCCGGCGAAAAGATATTATTACATAGCCCGACATATATCGGCTTCACTCATGTTTTAGAGGATACCGGCAGAGTCGCCGAACTCAGTCCTCTGAAAAAGGATGAAAACGGTGTTTGGCGAATGGATTACGAGGATATGGAAAAGCGTATCAAAAAAAATCACATACACCTCGTGATCCTCTGCAGTCCGCACAATCCCTGCGGCAGAGTATGGTTAAGAGAAGAATTGGAACGGGCGATGGAGATATTTCGGGAGAATCAGTGCATTGTCATATCCGATGAGATCTGGTCGGATATTCTCTTGAACGAGCATCAACATATTCCCACGCAAAATATCTCCGAAGACGCCAAAAAAAGAACGATCGCCGTCTATGCTCCAAGCAAAACCTTCAACCTTGCGGGGCTGATCGGCAGCTATCATATCATCTATGACGATTATCTAAGGGACAGAATGAGCAGACAGTCGGGAATGAGCCATTATAACGAGATGAATGTGCTGTCGATGCACGCGCTCATCGGCGCGTATCAGGACGAGGGACATCAGTGGGTAGACGAGCTGTGTCAGGTGCTCTCGCGGAATATCAATTATGCGTATAACAGGATTCAAAATGACTTTGAGGGTATCGAAGTGTCCAAACCCGAAGGCACCTATATGCTGTTTTTGCACTGCGAGGACTACTGCAAAAATCACAATCTCACAATTGATGAGCTGATTCAAAAAGGCTGGGACGTCGGCGTAGCATGGCAGCAGGGTGCGCCCTTCCATGACGCTTGGGGTATCCGCATGAATCTCGCCGTACCGTTTTCGCTGGTAACGGAAGCGTTCGATAGATTGGAAAAACTTGTTATTTCTTAGGAACCCTAATACTATTTGAGAGAAAACGCTAAACGCGTTTTCCAATTGCGCTTTAACGCAATTGCCGTCTCATACAATCTCGGCGCACCTACGGCACTATAAAAAAATTGGTTTTCTGCTTTTTAATGAAGATTGGTATAAAATCAAAAGCAACAGCGAGACACCTTATCCATATGGCATCTCGCTGTTGCTTACAACAAGCACTTTGAATTATCAAAAGAAGGATAGAATAATTAAAAGTCAAGTTATATGAGGCTTCTTATACCAAGGGGGTAGTTTACCCTTTTGAGTAAGAGAACGAGCCTTATTATAACTTGGCTTTTTGTTGTGTTTCAATAATTGAAAACCAAACACAAAACAGTCACTGTTATAAGTGACGGAAAGGAAGGACTTATGACTAAAGGACAACTAATTGTTGCTATGACACTCGGTAAAGCCAACCGCGAGGGGTATCCGAAGCTTACGGAGAATCATCCTTCTTTCGGAAGGTTAAAAGCATTTATGGTCGGGAAGCACTACTGGATGGGAACTGCTACCGACCTGCTTACCGAAATGAATGATACTACTACACCGCCTAATACAGTTACAAAACTACTCAACAAGTTTTCTTTTGAGTTTTATTGCAGTGACGGTATTGATGTATGTTTTCGACGAACTAACCGAAGAAGGATCATTGAGCTTCACAACCATAAATAAAAACTGTGACGGATTATGGTGACGGCTGTGTTGACAGTTATTCTTCTAATTTGAAGAACTATGTTGCATCTGTACAAGCAGACTGTTTTTACTCCTGCTGTGTAAAAACAGTAATAATGTTAGGGACACCCTAAACCCGATCATAAGAGAAAGAAAGTGAGAACTAATGAAATATTATGACGATCAAGGTAACGAGTTAAATATTCGTACTGAATTAGACAATATACTTGACAGGATATATAACAAGCTTGACAAGATGACTCCCGAAGAACGTATGGCTTGGTATAGCAGAGGTATGTACATCAAGCCGCTGAAGTACACGCAGGAGATCGACAATACCATCTATATCGTCCGTACTGAATTCAATGAAAGCTCTGATTCAACCGTTTATGATACGGTTGAGAGAATCACATCAAAAGATATATAATTTATCGCTTTAAAGTGTTGAATTTAGCAGTCGGATATGGTATAATATGACTATCCTACAAAGACATATCCGACTGTGGAAAGGAGCAAAATGAGTAAACAGTCAGATAAAAACAAAATCACCGCCCTATACTGCCGACTATCCCGTGATGACGAGAATGAAGGTGTATCGGGTTCAATTAAGAATCAAACTGAACTTTTACAAAAATATGCTGTCGATAACGGCTTCAAGAACACTCGCTTGTTTATAGACGACGGCTGGTCTGGCACGAACTTTGACCGTCCTGCCTTTAATGAGATTATGAAGCTCGGCGAAGAAGGCAAAATCGAAACGCTGATCGTCAAAGACCATTCCCGTCTCGGACGTAACCGCTTGGTAGTCGGAGCCTTGATGGAGGAAGAATTTGACCATATGGGGATTCGCTACATAGCCGTTATGGATAACATCGACACCAAGAACGGTATCAGCGATCTTGTACCTATGCAGGACTTATTCAATGAATGGCACGCAAAGAATACAAGCGATAAAGTCCGCAAAGTGTTTCAAAGCAAAGGTAAGTCAGGTAAACCGCTGACGACCAATCCGCCGTTTGGATATATGAAAAATCCCGACAACAAAGACGAATGGATCATAGATGAACCAGCTGCCGAAATTGTCAGGCGTATATTCAAGATGTGCGTATCGGGTATGGGAACATCGCAGATTGCCAAACAGCTTAAAGCCGATGAAGTGATGACTCCGACGGAATACTGAATCAGCATCGGCAGAAATTGCGGTAAGCCACCGAGCGTACCGTATCATTGGTGCCCAGCTACTGTTGCCGATATTCTCGGTAAACAAGAGTATTGCGGAGATACAGTCAACTTTCGCAGCCAGCGCAAATCCTTCAAGAACAAGAAGAAGGTTGAGCTTCCGCCCGAACAATGGTTGGTATTTGAAAATACCCACCCAGCTATTATTGATAGAGAAACCTTTGAACTTGTAAAGGAGCTACGCAAGAACAAACGAAAGCCGACACGGACAGGAATCGTCAGTATGTTTTCGGGACTTGTATATTGTGAGGATTGCGGAGAAAAGCTTTACTACAGCGCAACTAACAATTACAAAGAAAGTCAGGCGTACTTCTTCTGCTCATCCTACCGCAAAAACTCCGATGTGTGTTCAGCCCATTACATCAGGGAAAAGGTAATCTACAAACTGGTGCTTGAGAATATGCAGAGAGTTTTTCTGAATGTTCAAGTTTACGAGAAAGAATTTGCCCGAAAGCAAATGGATTGCTACACGGAGGAAAAGCGCAAGGAGCTGGATGCCAAACGCCGAGAGCTGAACAAAATTAAAAAGCGAATCGCTGAAATTGATGACCTCATCTTAAAAATATATGAAGATAATGTGTCACATAAGATTTCGGACGAACGCTTTGAAGTGTTCAGCAAGCGGTATGAAACTGAGCAGCAGGAGCTAAAGGCAAAGATACCTGAGCTTGAAGCCTACCTGTCAACCGAAACAGACAAAACTGAAAGCTTGCAGAAATTTATAGCAAGAGTAAAGCAAGTCACCAACCCAACCGAGTTGACGCCGGAACTTGTCAACGAGTTTATCGACAAGATTGTTGTTTCCGCACCTCGCTATCTCTACGGCAAACGGTATCAGATGATTGAAATCCATTACAAGGGCGTAGGCATCATCAATATCCAAACGCCTGACGAATTTGAAAGGGATTTCCAAGCCCATATGAAACAGCGCAGAAAAAAGTCTGCATAACAAAAAACTACGGCATAGCATAAAGCCGTGCCGTAGTTATAATAACATTAGATTTGCAAGAGCCGCCCGTTAGGGTGTAACTTCCTTACGAAGCACACCCTAAGCGGCTCCTTTTTTATTATGGCTCACTCCCGCGGCAGGCTTGTGAGTGCACCCACGTAAGTGGGATAACGGACTTTTGATAATGCCGCACTGAGTGCGATGTGGAAGAATAAAAAAGATGAACCTGTCCTCCCGCAGCAAGTCGGTGAGTGCACCCACGTAAGTGGGAAACTGCATTTCTGACCGAGCCGCACTGAGTGCGACGTGGATAAAAAGGAGCAGAACTTATCCTCCCGCAGCAAGTCGGTGAGTGCACCCACGTAAGTGGGACAACGGACTTCTGACAGAGGCACACCAAAACCTCCCGCAGCAAGTCGGTGAGTGCACCCACGTAAGTGGGACAACGGACTTCTGACAGAGGCACACCAAAACAGACGTGGATAAATAAAAAAATTTGACAAGGAGAGACGGATTTGTTAAGATAATTTATGGTTTTGAAGGATAGCTTTCTCGGCGTTTTTGATCAGCTCGTTAAGCGAGGCGTAGCTGTCGGGAAATTCCTCCGAGAGAGAGTCCGCGGAAAGCTCCAAGCCGTCAAGATTCTGTGAGATTTCCTTGATGCGCGCGTCGCTGACGCTCAGGGTCGCGAAGCAGTAGTTCTCGGAATACGGCGAGGAGATTTTGAACAGCTCGTCCGAATTTGAGCCGTTCACTGAGTATATTTTTCGGAAAGCGTTGTATTCGGCAACGGTCAGATAATCGCTCACGTATTTTGTCAGCTTTTTGCTGTTTATTTGTGACAGCAGACTGTAAATAACCGCCGCGGAGTTTGCGAGAATACGCCTGTTCAAAAGACAAAACGTGTTGCTTTTTGAGATCTCAACGTCACGATTGTCCTCGTCGGAAGAGATCTCGGTAATGCTCTGACGATTTCTGCCGAGAAGATAATCCGCGGATACCTCATAATAATCCGCGAGCCTTACGAGAAATTCCAGACCGCATTCGCGTATACCTTTTTCGTAATGCGATAGAAGCGCCTGACTTATTCCCAGCTCAGACGCGGCTTCTTTTTGGCTGATACCGCGTTTTTTCCGCAGAGCGGTGATCGTTCTTCCGAGTTCCTTCTTCATAGTAATACCACCTTGATTATTATTACTATCAGTATAATAGATATTTTACAAAATGTAAAGAGAGATGATCATATGCAGTCTTATTTGATCCATTTTATACGCCACGGCGCGATCGAGGATACGCTGAAGGGCAAGTATATCGGCAGAACCGACGTTGAGCTGAGCGAAAAGGGAAGAGAACTGCTCAGGGAATATGACGGCAGATATATTTACCCGGGTACGGCGGTGCTCTTCACAAGCCCCCTCAAGAGGTGCGTCGAAACCGCGCGTATCATTTATCCCGATATAAAGCCTATCGTCATAGATCAGCTTACCGAGTGCGATTTCGGCGAATGGGAGGGAAAGACCGCCGACGAGCTCAGGGACGACCGCGAATTTACACGGTGGCTCGCGGGCGAGAAGGGCGCGAAGCCTCCTGAGGGCGAGAGCGGAACCGAGTTCGCCGAGAGGATATGTCTTGTGTTTGAGCAGATCGTTGAGGGACTTATCAAGACCAATAACACCGAGGCGGTGATCGTCACGCACGGCGGAGTTATTATGACGCTTCTGTCGGTCTACGGGCTCCCGAAAGCCAAGCCCTTTGAGTGGGTAATGGATAACGGCTTCGGTTATTCGGCTAGAATTACCCCGATGCTATGGCAGAGGGATAAGGTGATGGAGGTATACAGAAAGATTCCCGTTACCGATATTGAGAAGTAATTGTATCATAGTTTACAATCTTTTCCTTGTATATGTGCGATAATTAATTAGTTTATTAAAAGGAGTTTTCAATATGGCAGATTATAAGATCACATTATTAAAGGGTGACGGCATCGGTCCCGAGATCGTGGACGAGGCTGTCAAGGTTCTCAACAAAACAGCCGACAGGTTCGGCTTTACGGTAGATTACGATGAGGCTCTTATGGGCGGCTGCGCGATCGACGCGACAGGCGAGCCGCTTCCTCAGGAGACTATCGATAAGTGCAAGGCTTCCGACAGCGTGCTTCTCGGCGCGGTCGGCGGTCCTAAGTGGGACACGCTCCCGGGCAACAAAAGACCCGAGGCGGGACTTCTCGGGATCAGAGGCGCGCTCGGACTTTTCGCGAATCTCAGACCCTCTGTAATTTTTGAGCCGTTACAGGGCGATTCGCCGATCAAGGACGAGATCATCGGCGGACAGCTTGATATTCTTATTGTGCGCGAGCTTACAGGCGGCATTTATTTCGGAAAGCGCGGCAGAACCACGACGGAGGACGGCGCTCCCGCCGCTTGGGATACCGAGATGTACTCGGTTCCCGAGATCGAGCGTATCGCGAGAGTAGCCTTTGAAATGGCTATGAAGCGCAACAAAAAGGTCACAAGCGTAGACAAGGCTAACGTGCTCGAGAGCTCCAGACTCTGGAGAGAGACCGTTATCCGTATAGCCGAGGAATATCCCGAGGTCGAGCTCAATCATCTTTATGTTGACAACTGCGCTATGCAGCTTGTTCGCAATCCCCGTCAGTTTGACGTTATCGTTACATCCAATATTTTCGGCGATATCCTCTCCGACGAGGCTTCCATGATCGCGGGCTCGATCGGAATGCTCGCCTCGGCTTCTCTTGCCGAGGGCAAGTTCGGACTTTACGAGCCTATCCACGGCTCCGCTCCCGATATCGCGGGCAAGGGTATCGCGAATCCGCTCGCTACGATCCTTTCGGTCGCTATGATGCTTCGTTATTCACTCGATCAGAGCGAGGCTGCCGACGCGATCGAGAACGCCGTCAATGAGGCTCTCAAAAAGTACCGCACGCCCGATATCTACTCCGAGGGTATGATCAAGGTCAGCTGTACCGAGATGGGCGACAAGGTCTGCGAGTTTATCTGATGTATTACGATATGCATTCCCATCTCCTTCCCGAGATGGACGACGGCTCCGACAGCGTTGAGCTGAGCCTGAAGCTGATCGACAAGCTCAGAGCGCAGGGTGTCAAAAGGCTTTGCTTTACTCCGCATTTTTATACGAACGAGGAAAGCATAAAAAGCTTTCTGAAGCGCCGCGAGGAAAGCGTAAAAAAGCTTTTGCCTCATCTGCCCGAGGATATCGAGTTTTGTATCGGCGCCGAGGTTTACGTTACGCGCTATCTTTTCAATAATAAGGATCTGTCGGGTATCTGCTACGGCGATTCAAAATTCATTCTCTGCGAGTTCCCGTTTGACAGTCATTTTTCCGACCATACAATGGATTATTTCTATCGTCTGAGCGGCAATTACGGACTTACTCCCGTCCTGACCCATATCGAGCGTTACCATCATCTTATGGAGGACGAGGGCTTGGTCGAGGACTTGCTCGACGAGGGTATCATCATACAGTCGAATGTCGGCGCGTTCAGAGGCTTTTCGCAGAAGCGCAGGCTGCTCAAGTATGTCAAGCGCGGATATATAGATATCCTCGGAACGGACTGCCATTCTCTTACCAGAGGAGCCCCCGAGGAGTATACCCCGACGATAGAGCTTATTAATGAAAAATGCGGTCGGGAATTTGTCGATCACATCGTTGAAACAAGCGAAGAAATATTTACACCCGTAAAAAGATGAAAAAGTAAAAAACAGCCGTCGCTGACACGCGACGGCTGTGCTGTTATTTTCTGACGCTTATGCCTTTTTCGTCAAGATATTTTTTGAGCTTCGGGATCGGGATCTCGCCGAAGTGGAAAAGTGAGGCGGCGAGGACCGCGTCAGCCTTTCCGAGCGTGAACGCGTCGTAGAAATGCTCCAAGGCTCCCGCGCCGCCGCTGGCGATAACGGGAATGTTCACTCTCTGTGAAACCGCCTTTGTCAGAGCAAGGTCATAGCCCTTTTTCTGACCGTCCTCATCCATACTCGTCAGCAGAATCTCTCCCGCGCCGCGTCTTTCGCATTCAACAGCCCACTCGACCGCGTCGATTCCCATCGGAACTCTGCCGCCGTTGATGTAAACCTCCCAGCTGTCGCCCTTGCGCTTCGCGTCGATCGCGACAACGACGCACTGGCTTCCGAATTTTTCCGAAGCTTCGTTTATCAGCTCGGGACGTTTTATCGCGGCTGAGTTGACGCTTACCTTGTCGGCGCCCGCTCTGAGGATCTCGTTAAAATCATCAACGCTTCTGATACCGCCGCCGACGGTGAACGGAATGAAGATGGAGTCCGCGACTCTTTTTACCATATCAACAACAATGCTTCTCGCGTCCGACGACGCGGTTATGTCCAGAAAAACAAGCTCGTCCGCGCCTTCTCTGTCGTATTGCTTTGCGCATTCTACGGGATCGCCCGCGTCAACGAGATTTACAAAGCTCATTCCCTTTACGACCCTGCCTTTTTTCACATCGAGGCAGGGGATTATTCTTTTAGCGTACATTTATTTCACCCCGCAGATCTCAGTAAAATTCTTCAGCAGCTTCAGCCCGACGTCTCCGCTTTTTTCGGGGTGGAACTGAGTTGCGAACACGTTGCCTCTGCTGACGGACGCGTCGATCCTCACGCCGTACTCGGTTTGACTGCTGACAAGCGACTTGTCGGGACAGTCAAGATAGTAGGAGTGGACAAAATAAACGTAAGAGCCGTTTTCAACATCCTTGAACAGCGGGTCGCCGTCTTTGATCTCAAGACTGTTCCAGCCCATATGAGGGATCTTCAGCCCTTCGCCGTTCGGAATGCGCCTGATTTTTCCTTCAAAAACCCCGAGCCCCTTTACGCCCTCGCTCTCCTCGCTTTCGTCAAAGAGAAGCTGAAGTCCTACGCATATGCCGAGAAAGGGTTTTCCGCTGTTTATGAAGTCCTTTACCGTGTCGGCGATCTCGCGCGACGTCATTGAATTCATACAATCGCCGAACGAGCCCTGACCGGGGAGGATCGCTCCGTCGGCGTTCATCATCTCGGTTTTATCCTTTGTGATTTTGCAGTCCGCGCCGATAAATCTGAGCGCTTTATATACGCTGCGGATGTTTCCCGCTCCGTAATCGATAATAGCAATCATAACAATACCTCGTTTCCATTTGTTAATTCTAACATATTAGCATAAACAATGCAAGAATTTGGGATAATTATTCCTTAATCTTGCATAAATAATATTTTTTTCCTGCAAAACAGTTGAGTTTTGCAAGTTATAGTGGTAAAATGAAAGAACAAAACAAATAATCACTTAATGTTTTATATATGAGGTATAGGAAAAATGGTTGAACATTTACTTTCAAGGATCGAGATGAATATGGGTACCTTCTCCAAGGGGCAGAAGCGTATCGCTAATTTTATAGAGGAACACTACGACAGAGCCGCTTTTATGACCGCGTCAAAGCTCGGCAAGACTGTCGGAGTTTCCGAGAGCACGGTAGTGCGTTTTGCCACCGAGCTCGGCTATTCGGGCTATCCCAAGCTCCAGAAGGCTATGCAGGAGATGATAAGGGACAAGCTCACCTCTGTTCAGCGTATCGACGTCACCACGAACCGCATAGGCGACAACGACGTTTTGGACGCGATAATGAATCAGGATATCGACAAGATCCGTCGTACTCTTGAGGAGACCTCTCACGAGGATTTTGACAGAGCCGTAAATTCGATCGTCAACGCGAGAAGGATATATATTTTCGGCGTTCGTTCCACGGCGTCTCTCGCTCAGTTCCTCGGCTATTACTTCGGGCTTATCTTTGACAACGTCCGCGTTATCACCGACACATCAAAGACCCACACCTACGAGCAGCTTTTCAGGATCGGCAAAAATGATGTTATGATAGGAATTTCGTTCCCTCGTTACTCGACTATGGCTGTCGACTCGATGACGCTGGCGAGAGACAGAGGCGCCAACGTTATCGCTATCACCGATTCAATGGTGTCTCCGCTTGTCAACGCCGCCGACGAGGTTTTGATCGCGCGCAGCGATATGGCGAGCGTGGTCGATTCTCTTGTCGCTCCGCTGAGCCTTATCAACGCGCTCATCGTGGCGACGGTGCTTGAGAAGAAGGAAGAGGTAACAGACACCTTCAAGGAGCTCGAGATGGTATGGAACCATCAGGGCGTTTACGATACCTCGGGCACGGGAACAAAATGAAAAAGGTCGTAATCATCGGCGCGGGAGCCGCGGGAATGATGGCGGCGGGCTTCGCCTCAATGTACGGAGCCGAGGTCACGCTCCTCGAAAAAATGCCGCGCGCGGGTCGTAAGCTTTTGATCTCGGGCAAGGGAAGATGTAATCTCACAAACGCCTGCGACGTTAACGTTTTTATGGAGAACGTTCCTGTTAACAACAGGTTTTTGTATTCCGCGATCAATAATTTTACGCCGTATGATATCATAGATTTCTTTGACGGGCTGGGCGTTAAAACCAAGGTCGAGAGGGGAAACCGCGTTTTCCCCGTATCCGACAGAGCGATCGACGTGGTTGACGCTATGCGTTCGTTCGCGACCTCTTACGGAGCGCGTCTTGTCAATGCCGCGGCGGAGGATATTATCGCCGAAAACGGCGCCGTTAAGGGCGTTGTATGGAACGGAAAGGCTTTCCCCTGCGACAGCGTGATAATCGCGACAGGGGGAAAGAGCTATCCGCGTACAGGCTCAACGGGCGACGGCTACCGCTTTGCCGAAAGGCTCGGTCATACCGTTACGCCGATCTCGCCGTCGCTTGTGCCCTTGGAAAGCCCCGACGCCGACTGCGAAAGACTTCAGGGCTTGTCGCTTAGAAATGTCGGGCTCAGGATATCCGAGCAGAGCGGCAAGACGGTTTATAAAGATTTCGGCGAAATGCTTTTTACTCATTTCGGCGTTTCAGGACCGATGATACTCTCAGCGAGCTGTTATCTGAAAAGCTTTGAAAAGGGTTATACGGCGCATATCGACTTGAAGCCCGCTCTCGGCGATGAACAGCTCGACGCGCGGATAAGGCGCGATCTGGGAGAGAATATTAATAAGGCGGTATCAAACTCGCTGGGAAAGCTTCTTCCGAAAAAGTTGATCCCCGTTGTGCTCGACAGATGGGGTATAGACCCGTACAAAAAATGCAACTCGATTACCAGAGAGGAGCGCAGGGCTCTGCTCGGTATAATAAAGGATTTTCAGGTGAAAATCTCGGGCGCGCGTCCGATCGACGAGGCTATCGTTACCTCGGGCGGAATAATGGTGAGCGAGATCGACCCCAAAACAATGGAGAGTAAGCTCGTGAAGGGTCTGTACTTCGCGGGCGAGGTTATCGACGTCGACGCTTATACGGGCGGCTTTAACCTTACCATAGCATGGGCGACAGGCAAGCTCGCGGGAGAAAGCGCGAGCGGAATCTGAATAAGTTGTAAGTTGAAAGTTGAAAGTGGAAAGTTGAAAGTGAAAAGTGGAAAGTTGAAAGTTTGATAAAGTACTTTTAAATAGAGCCGCACTGAGTGCGACGTGGAGATGAAAAAAAGGAGAAATATATATGAGTATAAGAATCGCTATTGACGGTCCCGCGGGCGCGGGCAAAAGCACAATTTCAAGGTCAGCCGCAAAGAGGCTTGGCTTTATCTATATCGATACGGGCGCGCTTTACCGCGCGGTAGGACTTGCCGCCACTAGGGCAGGCGTTGAGCCCAAGGAGGGAGAAGCGGTCGATAAGCTTCTCACAACGATCAAGGTAGAGCTCGCGTTCAACGACAAGGGCGAGCAGATCGTTCTTCTCAACGGCGAGGATGTTTCGGGTCTTATACGTACTCCCGAGGCTTCAATGACTGCCTCCGCGATCTCCGCTATCCCGTCTGTCAGAGCGTTTTTGCTTGATCTTCAGCGCGATATCGCCAAGACCAATAATGTTATAATGGACGGCAGAGATATCGGAACAGTAGTGCTTCCCGACGCCGAGGTCAAAATCTTCCTCACGGCGACGCCCGAGGCGAGAGCCGAAAGACGTTACAAGGAGCTCGTGGAAAAGGGAATGGACGTTAAGTATGAGGATATTCTCAGCGACGTAATAACACGCGACTATAACGACAGCCACCGCGAGATCGCTCCCTTGAAGCAGGCTGACGACGCGGTGCTCGCGGATACGACCGAGGTCGATCTCGAGGGCAGTATCGAGCTGATCATAAAAATCATTAAGGAGAAAACCAATGGCGCAGTCTAAGGTTCTTTACACAATCGGCAGAGCGGTCTGCACTCCGATATTCAAGGCGTTTTACCGTTACAAGGTCATCAATAAAAGCAATATCCCCAACGACGGAAAGGGCTATATCATCGCTTGCAATCATATGTCCTACTCCGACCCCGTGCTTCTCGGACTGGGTCAGAAAAGAAGACTCAATTTTATGGCGAAGGACGAGCTGTTTTCCAATAAATTCTTTTCGTTTCTCATCCGTCATCTCGGCGCTTTCCCCGTAAAGCGCGGAGCGGGCGACGGTAAGGCAATCAAGAACGGCGAGGATATCATCAACGAGGGCAACCTTATGACGATCTTCATTGAGGGAGGCAGAAGCAAAACAGGCGAGCTTATGCGCCCGAGAAGCGGCTTTGCCGTGATCGCACAGCAGACAAAGGCTCCCGTTGTTCCCGCCTGTATCACGAATGTAGGTAAAGGAAAATTCGGTAAAAGAATTATACACTTCTCCGATCCGATCACGGTCGAAGAACTCGGGCTCGATTCGGTCGACCGTCGGGCGCTCAAAAACGCGGGTCAGATCGTAATGGGCAAAATCAAAGAAATGAGAGAGCAGGATCTTAATGAGTATTCGCGTAGCTGAGACGGCGGGCTTCTGCTTCGGAGTGAAACGCGCGGTAGATTTCGTTTACAATATGCTCGACGAGGGCAAAAAGGTCTGCACGCTCGGACCGATAATCCACAATATGGAAATGGTCAGAGAGCTTGAGGAAAGAGGCTGTAACGCGATAGACAGGGTAGAGGACTGCGACGCCGACGCGACCGTCGTTATCCGTTCTCACGGAGTGCCTAAAAGCGTTTATGATAAAATAGCCGAGCTTGGCTTGAGCTACGTTGACGCGACCTGTCCTTTTGTCAAAAAAATCCATAAGATCGTCAGAGAGGCGGGCTCGTCAGGCGTGCCTGTTTTGATCGCGGGAAACAAGGATCACCCCGAAATTCAGGGTATTATGGGTCATTGCGAGGGCGAGTGCTACACCTTCAACAGTGACGGCGAACTCAACGAGCTGACAGGTAAAATTCCTTTAGAGAAAAATAATGACGTTTTTGTGGTCGCGCAGACAACTTTTTCAAAAAAAGAATGGAAAAAATGTTTAAAAACCGTTAAAAAGGTCTATACAAATGCGAAAATTTTTGATACAATATGTAAGGCTACATCGGAACGTCAAGAGGAAGCCGAAGAAATTTCCTCAGGCTCCGATCTTATGGTTGTGATAGGTGACCGCCACAGTTCGAATACCGCGAAGCTCTACGATATTTGCAAGTCAAAGTGCGCGAACACCTGTCTTATTGAAACAGCCGACGAGCTTGATAAAAATCTCGTTAGTATTTCTCGTTCAATCGGTGTAACTGCGGGCGCGTCAACGCCCGCAAGGATAATAAAGGAGGTACTGGATACAATGAGTGAAGAAATCAAATCCAGCGAAACAGTTGAAACTGAATCTTTTGAGGCTATGTTAGAGGAGAACCTCAAAAATTTAAATACTAATGAGAGGGTAACGGGTACAGTAATCAGTATTGCGCCTAACGAGGTAATCGTTGACGTCGGCAGAAAACAGTCGGGATTCATCCCCGCCGATGAGCTTTCCAACGATCCCACGTTAAAGCCTGAGGATGTTGTCAAGGTCGGCGATGAGGTAGAGCTCCTCATTATGAAGACCAACGACGCCGAGGGTACAATTATGCTTTCCAAGCGCAGAGTTGACGCTCAGAAGGGCTGGGAAGAGCTCCAGAAGCTTGCCGAGAGCGACGAAGTTCTCACAGGCAAGGTCGCAAGTGTCGTCAAGGGCGGCGTTATCGTTGTTTATAACGATAACCGCGTATTCATCCCCGCTTCCCAGGCAACAGCTTCCAGAGATGAGAATCTCGAGGATCTGGTAGGCCAGGAGGTTCAGTTCAGACTTATCGAGGTAAGCCAGAGAGGCAGAATGAGAAGAGTAGTAGGCTCCATCCGTTCCGTACTCCGCGAGCAGAGAGCCGCTCAGAGAGCTTCCTTCTGGGAGACCTGCGAGGTCGGCAAGCACTACACGGGTGTTGTTAAGTCGCTCACAAGCTACGGCGCGTTCGTAGATCTCGGCGGCGTATTCGGAATGATCCACATTTCCGAGCTTTCGTGGACACATATCAAGAACCCCTCAGAGGTTGTCGCGGTAGGCGATAAGGTTGAGGTTTACGTAAAGGATATCAACGAGGAGACCAAGAAGATTTCTCTGGGCTACAAGGATCCCGACGCCAATCCGTGGGAGATCCTCCGTCGCGATTATCCCGTTGACACAGTTGTTGACGCTACGATCGTCGGTCTTACTACCTTCGGCGCATTCGCTAACGTTATCCCCGGTATCGACGGTCTTATCCACATTTCCCAGATCGCTAACCAGCGCATCGAGAAGCCCGAGGATGTCCTCAAGATAGGAGACAAGGTCAAGGCGAAGATCATCGCTATCGATTTCGATAAGAAGAGAGTAAGCCTTTCGATCCGCGCTCTCCTTCCCGTTGACGAGCCCGCGGCTCCCGCCGAGGAGGATGAGGTAGTTGTAGCGTCCACAGAGGACGAGGTCGTTGCTTCGACCGAGACTCCCGTTGAGGAAGCTCCCGCTGTTGAGGAATAATTATCAGATATAACAAGAATAATTCGGCGTGGCTTTTGTCACGCCGATTTTTATAGGTGGTTTTATGAAAAAGTTTTTTAAGGCGCTCGGAATAGCGCTGCTTTACTACGGAGTGTTCCTCGGAACACAGCTTTTAGTTTCGCTGATCGCGGGGATAGTTATCGCGTTCTCCACGTTTTCGGGTCAGTTTTTCGGCGGAGATATAGATTCCGTGATGGCCGATTATTCGGCGAAGGTGCTTGAGAGCACCAATCTTATAAGCCTGATCTCAAATATCGTCGCGGTACTGATCGTATTGATAATTTT
This sequence comes from uncultured Eubacteriales bacterium, assembly GCA_900316385.1. Taxonomy (GTDB): domain Bacteria; phylum Bacillota; class Clostridia; order Oscillospirales; family Acutalibacteraceae; genus Ruminococcoides. The sequence goes on from ONCP01000012.1 coordinate 30,243, forward strand.
CTTTGCGAGAAAAAAGAATCCTCTCCGCGAGGTGAATATCAAAAAGTTCAGCTTCCCAACCGCCGCGCTTTCGTGGCTGTTCGGAATAGGATGTCTGCTCACCATGTCGGTTGTTATCGAGTTTATTCCGTTCTCGGATGATATGATAAACAGCTTCTCAAATTTCTATTCCGTGATAAACGGAGGAAGCTATGCGATCCAGCTCATCGCCGTCGGAATTGCCGCTCCGATCGCGGAGGAATTTTTCTTCCGCGGACTTGTTTATTCAAGGCTGAAGGAAGGAATGCGTCCCGTCGCGGCTGGCGCTGTGGCGTCGCTGTTGTTCGGCATTTCGCACGGACATCCGATCTGGATATTGTCTGCGTTCCTTATGGGAGTTATTCTTACCCTTGTGTTTGAGTTCACGGGTTCTCTTGTGCCGTGTATCATTCTTCATATGATCAACAACTTTATCGCGCTGTTTACGCAAAACATCCCGACTCCCGATTATGTGAATATAATTATTCTCGTTGCCGCTTCCCTTACGGCGGCGGTAACAGCCGTAATACTCGTCAGAAACAGAAAAAAACAGCCGTCGCGAATTTGATCGCGACGGCTTGATTTTTGCACGGTCTTATTCTTTCCTGAGCTTGAAGCCCGTTATAACGACCTGAGCGATATCTCTGCCCGTGTTGTCCGTTATGTCGATGTTGAAGATCGTTGTGGACATACCGTTCTTTTTGCATTCGGCTCTGGCTGTGAGCCTGTCGCCCTTAACTCCGCTGAGGAAGTTGATGCTCGACTGAAGCGCGACGGAGGGGAAGTGCAGGTTGTTCGCGGCGGCGGAAAACGCGAGATCGGCAAGCGTGAAGATCGCTCCGCCCATAACTCCGCCGACGGCGTTTCGGTGTCTTTCGGTGATTTTCAAAGAAAGTACGGAGTAATCCTCGCCGAGCTCGTCGATCACGATACCGTTCTCGGTGGCGAATCTGTCGTTTTTGAAGTACTCGCGCGCTTCCTCAACATTTTTAAAATATCCCATGGCTCATTCCTCAAACAGAGATGTGGAGAAGTATCTTTCGGCAGTGTCGGGCAGTATCGTGACAACGGTTTTGCCCTCGCCGAGCTTTTCCGCGAGCTTGAGCGCGGCGGCGACGTTAGTTCCGCTGGAAATACCGCACATAATGCCTTCCTCGCGCGCGAGCCTTTTCGCGGTTGTGATAGCCTCCTCGTCTGTGGTTATGTAGATGTCGTCGTAAATATCGCGGTTGAGTATTTCGGGGATGATACCGTCGCCGATACCCATCTGAACGTGTGTGCCGATCGTGCCGCCCGCGAGGATCGCGGCGTTTTCGGGCTCAACAGCCCACACCGTCGTGTCGGGATTCTTTTCCTTGAGAACCTCGCCGATCCCGGAGATCGTTCCTCCCGTTCCTATTCCGCTGCAAAATCCGTCGATCTTGCAGTTTGCCTGTTCAACAAGCTCCCGCGCGGTGTATTTGATGTGCGCGCGCTTGTTGTCGGGATTCTCAAACTGCTGGGGAACGAATACGTTGGGGTTCTTTTCCTTCATTCTGAGCGCGGTTTGCAGGCACTCGTCAATGCATTTGCCGATGTCGCCCGCGTCGTGTATCGTCCTGACGTCTGCGCCGTAGTGACGCACGAGCTTGCGCCTTTCCTCGCTGACGGAATCGGGCATAATGATGATCGTTTTGTAGCCTCTCACGGCTCCCACAAGAGCGAGACCGATCCCCTGATTTCCGCTTGTCGGCTCAACAATGATCGTGTCCTTGTTGATAATGCCCTTTTTCTCCGCCTCGTTGATCATATTGAGAGCGGTGCGAGTTTTGATCGATCCGCCGACGTTAAGTCCTTCGAACTTTACGAGGATGCGCGCCATCCCGGGCTTCACCATCCTTTTCAGTTCGATCAGAGGCGTATTGCCGATCGCCTCCAGAATGTTGTTGTAAACCATAAAATTACTCCTTATTATATTCTTTGATCTCATTTATAATTCTTCTAAAGCAATAAAATAATATCGCGTTATTCGTTTAAGTTTTTGTTTCGCTTTTTGTCAGCAGTACCACGCACTCGACGTGCTCGGTGTGCGGAAACATATCCACGGGCTGGATTTTTCTGATTTTATATTTGTTTTTTGAGAGGAACATCAAATCCCTTGCCAGCGTTTCGGGATTGCAGGAGATGTAAACAACCTTTTTCGGGCTGAGCTTTACGAGTGATTTCAGGAATCTTACGTCGCTGCCCGCTCTCGGAGGATCCATTATCACGACGTCAGCCTTTAACCCCTCGTCAGATATATCTACCATATATCTTCCCGCGTCTGCGCGAATAAAGTCGACATTCCCGATCCCGTTCAGCTCGGCGTTTTTCTTTGCGTCGGCAACGGCGTCCCTGTTCAGCTCAACGCCGTAAACGTGTCCCGCGTATTTGCTCGCGATGATCCCGATCGTGCCCGTTCCGCAGTACGCGTCGATCACAATGTCGCTTTTTTTGATGTCCGCGAACTCCATAGCCTTGTTGTAAAGCACCTCGGTCTGGATCGGGTTGATCTGGTAGAACGCCTTGGGCGATATCGTGAAGGTGTAGCCGCAAAGCTGTTCCTTTATCACGCCGTCGCCGTAGAGAGTGACGCTTTTTTCGCCGAGTACAAGGCTTGTTCTTTTGTTGTTGATATTCTGAACAATCGTCGTTATATCGGGGTGACGCTCAAGCAGAGCGTTTAAAAAGCTGCGCTTCGACTTGAACTCCTCGCTGCCTGTCACGAGCACTACCATTATCTCGCCGCTGAGAAAGCCGCGCTTTACAAGCACGTGACGGAGAAAGCCCGTCATTTTGTTTTCGTCAAAGGTTTTCAGCTTGAAGCTCTTTAGCAGCTTGCGGATGGTCACAATGATCTCGTCCGCCTTTTTGTCCTCGATCAGGCATTCGTCAACGGGAACTATCCTGTGGGTAGAGCTCTGATAAACTCCCGAGATTATCCTGTTCTGCCTGTCTCTGCCGAATGCCGCCTGAACCTTGTTGCGGTAGTGGTAGGGGTCCTGCATACCTATTATTTTTTCAACATAATGAAACCGCCCCAAAAGCCTTACGACCTTCTTCATCTTGAACTCAAGCTGAGAGTCATAGTCAAGATTATGTATCTGGCAGGCTCCGCACTTTTTATAGTGAGGGCATTTTTGGATTTTTTCCATATTCCGCTCCGATTTATGTCTGTTTTTAACCTTTTTATTATAGCATAAAACAACGAAGAATGACAAGTAAAAAATAAAGTCTTGCAAGTTTTCGCTTATTGTACTATAATAGTCGGGTATGAAAGGTCAGATGATATTATGTTAACTTTAGACAAGATTTATCACGCGTCCAAGGTTTTGAAGGACGTTATCCATCCCACAACGATCGTCAGGGCTTCCGCGATCGACGTAGGCTGTGAATTGTACCTCAAGCCCGAGTGCCTTCAGCTCACGGGCTCGTTCAAGCTCAGAGGCTCGGGTTACAAAATCTCTCAGCTTACCGACGAGGAAAAGGAGAGGGGCGTTATCGCCTGCTCCGCGGGAAACCACGCTCAGGGCGTAGCGCTTGCCGCTACCAAATACGGTATCAAATCTCTGATTTGCCTGCCCGACGGCGCGCCGATTTCCAAGGTCGAGGCGACTAAGGCGTTCGGAGCGGAGGTTTGTATGGTCCCGGGTGTGTATGACGACGCCTATAACGAGGCTTGCAGACTTCGCGACGAGCATAATTACACGTTCATTCATCCCTTTGACGATGAAAACGTTATCGCGGGTCAGGGTACTATCGGACTTGAGATAATGAACGAAATGAACGACGTTGACGCGGTTATCTGCGCTGTCGGCGGCGGCGGTCTTATTTCGGGCGTAGCCTGCGCGATCAAACACCTCAATCCCAACGTCAAGGTCTACGGCGTTCAGGCTGAGGGCGCTCCGTCAATGGTGAAATCTCTCAAGGAGGGCAAGATCGTCGCTCTTGACAAGGTCGGCACGATCGCCGACGGTATTCAGGTCAAGGAGCCGGGCGCGCTCACCTTTGAGTATGTTCAAAAGTATGTTGACGATATAGTTACAGTCTCTGATGACGAGATATCCACAGCGATCCTTACGCTCATCGAAAAGCAGAAGATGGTCGCGGAGGGCGCGGGAGCGGCTCCGCTCGCGGCTGTGATGTTCGACAAGGTGCCCGTAAAGGGCAAGAAGGTCGTCTGCGTTGTTTCGGGCGGCAATATCGACGTTACTATCCTCAACCGTGTTATCAAGCGAGGACTTATCACAGCGGGACGTCAGCAGACGCTTTGTATCCAGCTTGACGACAAGCCCGGTCAGCTTCTGGGCGTTTCAAAGATCATCGCCGAGCACGGCGGCAACGTCATCAGTATCCACCACGAGAGAGCCAGCGAGGGCGAGATCACAGACTGCATCCTCAGGATCGTGCTCGAAACCAAAAATTTTGATCACGTAAAGGAAATCTCACGCTCACTCAAAAAAGCGGGCTTCAGACTTGTTTGAATTAAGGAGAATTGATTATGGAAAAGATTTATACCAAAAACGCGCCTGACGCGATCGGTCCGTACAGTCAGGCTGTTGTAACAAACGGACTTGTATTTACATCGGGTCAGATCGCGATCAACCCCGCGACAGGCAACGTGGAGGCGCAGACGATCGAGGCGCAGACAGAGCAGGTCTGCACAAACCTCAAAAACGTGCTTGAGGCAGCGGGCTCGTCACTTGACAAGGCGGTCAAGACAGTATGTTTTCTCGCTGAGATGGGCGATTTTGCCGCCTTCAACGAGGTTTACGGACGATATTTCACATCCAAGCCCGCGCGTTCCTGCGTCGCGGCAAAGGCGCTCCCCAAGGGCGTCCTTGTAGAGGTCGAGGTAATCGCCGAGGTATAAAAATAATTCCCGTTTGAACGGGATAAATAAAAATTTATGAAAGGAGACTCGTTATGAAATACGTTTGCGATGTTTGCGGCTGGGAGTATGACGAGGAGCTCGGCGCTCCCGAGTACGGCATTGAGCCCGGCACAAAGTTCGAGGATTTACCCGAGGATTTTGAGTGCCCTCTCTGCGGAGTTGATAAGAGCAACTTCTCCGAAGCGTAAGAACCCATGGAAGGACGGCGAAAGCCGTCTTTTCTTTTTGGTTGACTTTTGGAAGAAGATATGCTATTCTATATACATAGAAAATCTATGTATATAGAATCACTATGTATAGGAGGGCTTATGAGTAACAGTTATCTCGACAGGGTAGAGGAGCTGATCTCGGATAAAAAGCTGAAAAAAGCCGTGATCGCCGAGCTTGAGGATCATATGGAGGAAAAAATATCATATTATACCGAGCTCGGCTATTCGTCCGAGCAAGCGGTGAAAAAAGCCGTCGCCGATATGGGCGAGCCGGAGCAGGCAGCGGTGCCGCTCAATTCGCTTTATACGCGAAAATGGTACAAATCACCTCGCAAAATCGCTTACGCGATAATAGGAGCGCTGCTTTTGGCGGTCGTTTATTTCGGCGGTTACGCTATGAGCTACGGCGACAGAGTAAACAGTATGAATCATTCAATATTCAAGGACGTTATGTCGCTGTTAATCATCGTTGTTCTGACAGGCTTCTTGGTCGCGGCGCATAAGAAAAAGGATAAGGGCCCCGCGCTTTTTGTGCTCGGTTTCTGTATCGGATTGCTTGTGCTTCCGCCGATCGCGGGCTTGTTTATTCAAAGCCGCGACAGTCTGAACAGCGCGGCGGTTCTTCTGAAATATGTCGCGGGCGTTTTTCAGCCTGTTTGGTACGCCGCCGCAATTTTTGTGACAAAAGGAGCGTCGGGATATCGCGACAGCGTGTTCGCCAATGGGTTTATCAAATCCGATTTAAAGCCGTTTTTTGTAACTGTCGGTTATCTGACTGTTGTTCTGTTCGCGGTGTGGGCGCTGGTTGTTTACATCGGGATCAAGCGGGACGAGCGGATGAAGCCAGCAAAAACAAATACGGTTCACAGGATCTTTAAGCTCGTTTTATCATCCGTTTGCTTTGTCAGCGCGGTGATTATGACGGTAGGAACCGTTTTCGCGATTTTTGAACTTCCGAATTACAGGGTAAAAACCCGAAAAATGTTTGATTTTGTCGTCGAGTGCTCCGAAACAGGCGAGGATTTCTTTAAGGCGGCTGAACAAAACGGCTTTAAGTCCGAAAAAGAAACAGACTCCGACGGACTTTTCACGGTTTACGCGTACGATTGCGTTAACTGTTCGTTATATATCTGGTTCGCCGATTCGGGAAATTCGCTTGATTACAGCGTGAATTGGAGCGCTGCGCCGTCTGTGATAGGCGAGGACGATATCGCGGTAGCTAAATCGGAGCTTGATGACCTGCCCGAACGAAAAACCACTCTGGGGGATTTTAAAAAGCTCGGCTATTATTATAAGGCGTGCAGCGTTCAGTTGGGTGAGGACGGCTCGCTGACGTTTGAGTATTATGTCAGGGAAAACAACGACTATATCTCGTTTGTGTTCAAAAACGGGATTTTGGATGAAATAATAGATCTTTACGGGATAAACGATTCCTCAGACGCTTCGGAGGAGCCTGACGAGGAGCCGTCTTGGAACGAGATCGAAACGATAAAAAATCCGTTAATTGATTAAGGAGGCGGCTATGAAGGTTAGTAAGGAGCTTATAAAGGGAAGCTCGTCGATATTGGTGCTCAGCGCGCTGAAGGACGGCGATTTGTACGGCTACAAGATAATTAAAGAGCTTGAAAGATTGAGCGATAACGTTTTTGAGTTCAAGGAGGGCACGCTCTATCCGATCCTCCACGCGCTTGAAGAGGAAAACTACCTCGAAAGCTATTGGGAGGAGGTAGACGGCAGAAAGCGTAAGTATTACCACCTTACACGCAAGGGCTTGAAGCAGCTCGCCGAAAAGAAGGAGGAGTGGAAAGCTTACTCGACAGCTGTTAATAAGGTTCTGAATTTCGCGTGATCAGCGTTTGTTAAAATCGGCCTTCCCCTTAAGGAAATTCCCGTAACGGGAGATTTCCCGAGGGCGAAGGCTTTTTGCTTTTACGTAATCACATTCGGATAAAGCGCGCGCCGACATAAATGGGACAGCGGACTTCTGACAGAGACAGATAGGGCGCTTTATGGAAATAAAAAAATATTGTGTTTGTACAAAATGTGTGATATAATGGGTAAAAGTGTTTACCATTCGGTAAGAAAGGATGTAAAAATATGGTTGTTAAAGACATTATAGATATTCTCGAAGGCGAGATTATTTGTGAGGGCGATCTTGATCAGGAGATAAAAACCGCCTGCGGCTCCGATATGATGAGCGACGTGCTCGCTTTTGTAAAGGATCAGTCAGTGCTGCTCACAGGCCTTGTCAACCCTCAGGTCGTAAGAACCGCTGAGATGATGGATATGGCGTGTATCGTTTTTGTCAGAGGCAAGGACCCCGACGAAAGCATCGTCAGTCTCGCGGAGATGCGCGGGATCACGCTGATAAAGACAAAGTACAGAATGTTTACAGCCTGCGGCCGCCTTTACGCTAACGGCCTTTCGGGAGGTACCAAGGTATGAGCGGAGCTCTGCATCTTCATTACGAGGTATCGGGCGACGACTTCACCAGAGCGGGCGAGGCGAGCTCCTCTGTCAAAAAGCGTCTGAAATCCCTCGGTTACGACTTTGACGCTATCCGCAGGGTCGCTATCGCTATGTACGAGGCTGAGATCAATATGGTGATCCACGCCGAGGGCGGCTTCTGTGATGTTGATATTTATCCCGATAAGGTCGAGATACTGCTTTCCGATAAGGGTCCGGGAATCCCCGACGTGGACAAGGCTATGCAGGAGGGCTTTTCGACTGCGCCCGATAATGTCCGTAATCTCGGCTTCGGAGCGGGTATGGGACTTCCTAATATCAAGAAATACACCGACGGGATGCGCATCGAAACGACGATCGGCGTCGGTACAAATCTTTATCTTACCGTAATGGTTCACAAGGAACAATAAACAGGTATTTGTTATGAGTAAATATTTCCATTCCGTGGAGCTCGACGCGGACAAGTGCTGCGGCTGTACGCACTGCCTTTCCCGCTGCCCGACAGAGGCGATCAGAGTTCACGACGGCAAGGCGCAGATACTCTCCGAGCGTTGTATCGACTGCGGCGAGTGCATCCGCGTCTGTCCTCATCACGCCAAAAAGGCGAGCAGCTCCACACTTGACGATATAAAAGATTATAAATACAAGGTCGCCATTCCCGCGCCTGCCTTGTTCGGTCAGTTCAATAATCTTACCAATATTGATTATGTTCTCAACGGCTTGAAGGCGATCGGCTTCGATAAGGTTTTCGAGGTCTCGAGAGCCGCCGAGCTTGTCAGCGAGGCGACGAGAAGGCTGATCAAGGAGAATAAGCTCAAAAAACCGATCATCAGCTCGGCTTGTCCCGCTGTTGTCAGAATGATCAAGATACGCTTCCCCGAGCTTTGCGCCAACGTTATGCCTCTGCTCGCGCCGATCGAGGTCGCCGCAAAGACAGCGAGGAAGGAAGCGCTCAGGGATACGGGGCTGAAAAGCGAGGAGATCGGCGTGTTCTTCATCACGCCGTGCGCCGCAAAGGTGACAGAGATCCATTCGCCGTCCTATGTCGAGCATTCCGCGTGTGACGGAGCGATCTCTTTCTCAAAGATTTACCCCGAGCTGTCGCAGGCGATGGATCACCTTACCGATATTGAGCCTATCGCGCAGAGCGGTCTGATCGGTATCGGCTGGGCGAATTCGGGCGGAGAAAGCGCCGCCATGCTCGGCGATAAGTACCTCGCCGCGGACGGTATCGAGAACGTTATACGCGTGCTTGAGGAGCTTGAGGACGAGCATATCCGCGATATAGATTTTATCGAGCTCAACGCCTGCTCGGGCGGTTGCGTCGGCGGAGCGCTGACGGTTGAAAATCCGTACATCGCGCAGGCGAGGATACAGAACCTCAGAAAATATATGCCCGTTTCGCTCAATCATATCGGAGACGATATCGACGATATGATGTGGGAGAACGAGCTCAAATTCGACGCCGACATCTTCCGTCTTGACGAGGATATATTCAAGGCGATGAGTATGATGGAACGCATCGAAACTATCGTAAAGGATTTACCGGGTATCGACTGCGGCTCCTGCGGAGCTCCCACCTGCCGCGCGATGGCGGAGGATATCGTGAGGGGCAGAGCCAAGGAAACCGACTGTATCTTCAAGCTCAAGGCTAAGATTCAGAATGTTTACGATACTCTCAGCGGATTGAGTTAGTAAAGAGGTCAACTATGAAAACCAATGAACTGATCGAAAAACTGAACCTTGAGGTGCTCGTCGAGGGCGAGCTTGACCGCGAGGTCACCTCCTGCTATATCGGCGATCTTCTCAGCTGGGTAATGGGACGCGCGCCCGAGGACAGCGCGTGGCTGACGGTTATGGGCAATATCAATTCCATCGCCGTAGCCACTCTCGCGGACGTTAGCTGTATCGTCCTTGTCGAGAACGCGGCGCTGGACGAGGAAGCGCGCAAAAAGGCGGAAATGCACGACGTCACCATTCTCAGAACCGAGGAGAACAGCTACAACCTTGCCGTTAAGCTCAGCGCTTTGATATGAAGTATTTTTACGACCTTCATCTTCACTCCTGCCTTTCGCCCTGCGGCGATATGGATATGACCCCGAACAATATCGTCGGAATGGCGAAGCTGCTCGGACTTGACGTTATCGCCCTGACCGACCACAACACCTCGCTTAACTGTGAGGCGACGATGAGGGCAGGGGAGAAGAACGGCTTGCTTGTCATCCCCGGTATGGAGCTGACCACAAGCGAGGATATCCACGCTGTGTGTCTGTTCCCGACGCTCGAAAGGGCGCTGGAGTGGAACGATTATGTCGACAATAACAGGATAAAAATCAGGAACAAGCCCGATATCTACGGCAGGCAGGTCATTATGGACGAGAACGACGAGGAAACGGGGGAGATCGAAGCGCTCCTTCTGCCCGCGACCAATATCAGCATAATGAACGCCCACAGGCTTGTCGGGAAATTCGGCGGTGTGTGTTATCCTGCTCATATCGACCGCGACAGCCTCTCGTTATTGTCCGTACTCGGCGAGATCGACGAGAGCTGCGGCTTTACGACGGCGGAGCTCGCGGACAGGTCAAAGCTTGATTCCCTCAAAGCTCTCCATCCGATCCTCGATTCGCTGAATATAGTCACAAATTCCGACGCGCATTATCTTGAAAATATGCGCGACGCCGAGAATTATCTAGAGCTCTCCGAGCTTTCGCGGGAGAGCGTTATAGAATATCTTGACAGTCAAAAGCTCCTTTAACGGGAGCTTTTTTCGTTATTTGAACTCTTATAATATCGGTTAGATAAAACTAACTAAAGAAAAACCTGAATTTGCCGAATTTGTCATTAATTTTGAATAAAAAAAGTCGAAAATCTTGTAGACAATCTGCCGTTTCTGTGGTATAATCGCATTAAGATTATACGTGGAATTTTGTGTTGTTAAAAATTTCACAAACTCTTAAAACATAATAAGGAGGCAAAACGATGCAGAAAAAAATCAGCAGTATTCCGTTCGCGGGTACACCTGAGCAGGAAGCCGCGCTGAAAGAGTCGATCGCTCGTCACATCGACGATCCCGGCGCAGTAATGCCTGTACTTCAGGAGGCTCAGGATATCTACGGCTATCTTCCCTACGAAGTACAGAAGATGATCGCGGACGGCTTAAACGTGCCGCTTGAGGAGGTTTACGGCGTATCCACCTTCTACTCTCAGTTCGCGCTTTCTCCCAAGGGCAAGTACAACATCTCCGTATGCTTAGGTACAGCGTGCTATGTTAAGGGTTCGGGAGATATCCTGAACAAGCTTTCAGAGATCCTCGGGATCGAGGCTGAGGAGTGCACCCCCGACGGTCAGTTCTCTCTCACAGCCTGCCGTTGTATCGGCGCTTGCGGTCTCGCCCCCGTTATCACTGTTAACGAGGACGTTTACGGCAGACTCACCGTTGACGACGTACCCGGTATTATCGAAAAGTACAAGGCATAATGCGGGAGCTGTCACTCAACGTGATGGACGTTGCCCAGAACTCAGTCAGAGCCGAGGCTTCTCTTGTCATTCTCACCGTAACGGAGAGCGACAGGGAAGACAAGCTTGTCATCAGCATTGAGGACAACGGCTGCGGTATGACCGAGGAACAGGTTGCGTCGGTTATCGACCCGTTCTTTACTACCAGAACAACGCGTAAGGTCGGCTTGGGAGTTCCGCTCTTCAAGATGTCCGCCGAACAGACGGGCGGCTCGTTCTCGATCGAGTCCGAGCTCGGCAAGGGCACAAAAACTACCGCCTCTTACGTCAAGAGCCATGTTGATATGACCCCTCTCGGCGATATCAACTCGACCGTTTCGATCCTTATCAGGTGCAATCCCGATATCGACTTTGTGTTTATCCACTCCACGGACATCGGCTCGTTCACTCTCGACACCAGAGAGCTCAGGGAGGTTCTGGGAGACGTAAGTCTCGATACTCCCGACGTAATAGAATGGATCAGCGAATTTTTGAAAGAACAAACTGAAATTATATACGGAGGTGTATAGATAATGAAATCTTTAGCTGAATTACAGGCTATCCGCGAAAAAGCAAAGGCTAACATCAATCTCAGAAAAGAGAACCCCAACGCCGCGCGCGTAATGGTCGGTATGGCTACCTGCGGTATCGCCGCGGGCGCGAGACCTGTATTAAACGCTTTCACTGAGGAAATCGCCAAAAGAGGTCTTCAGGAGGATATTACGGTCACTCAGACAGGCTGCATCGGTATCTGCCAGTTTGAACCCGTAGTCGAGGTTGAGATCCCCGGCGAGGATAAGGTTACTTATGTAAAGATGACCCCCGAGAAGGTTGCACGCGTAGTCAACGATCACCTTGTTAACAGGAACGTTGTTACCGAGTACACGATCGGAGCCAACATTTAAGGAGGAAATGAATGTATCGTTCTAATGTACTTGTTTGCGGCGGTACGGGTTGTACCTCCTCAAACAGCTTGAAAATCGTTGAGGTTCTTAAAGAAGAGCTTCAGAAAAAAGGACTTGAGAACGAAGTAAACGTTATCACCACAGGTTGCTTCGGCCTTTGCGCGTTAGGTCCGATTATGGTAGTTTACCCCGAGGGCAGCTTCTATTCTATGGTCAAGGTCGAGGATATCCCCGAGATCGTAGAGGAGCACCTCTTGAAGGGACGTATCGTAACACGCCTTCTCTATCAGGAGACAGTCGAGGAGGATACTATCAAGTCCCTCAACAAAACAGCTTTCTACGCCAAGCAGAAGCGCGTAGCGCTCAGAAACTGCGGCGTTATCGACCCCGAAAAGATCGACGATTATATCGCTATGGACGGCTATGCCGCTCTCGGTAAGGTCCTCACCGAGATGACTCCCGAGGACGTTATCCAGACAATGCTCGACTCAGGCCTCAGAGGCAGAGGCGGCGCGGGCTTTCCGACAGGCTTAAAGTGGAAATTTGCCGCTGCGAACGACGCCGATCAGAAGTACGTTTGCTGTAACGCCGACGAAGGCGACCCGGGCGCGTTCATGGATCGTTCCGTTCTTGAGGGCGACCCCCACGCCGTGCTTGAGGCTATGTCCATCGCGGGCTACGCTATCGGCGCTTCCAAGGGTTATATCTATGTCAGAGCCGAGTATCCCATCGCTGTTAAGCGTCTGAAAATCGCTATCGATCAGGCTCACGAGTACGGTCTTTTGGGCAAGGACATCTTCGGCACAGGCTTTGATTTTGATATCCAGCTTCGTCTCGGCGCAGGCGCGTTTGTCTGCGGCGAGGAAACAGCTCTTATGACCTCCATCGAGGGCAAGAGAGGCGAGCCCAGACCTCGTCCTCCGTTCCCTGCGGTCAAGGGTCTTTACAGAAAGCCCACAATCCTCAACAACGTAGAAACCTACGCCAACATCCCGCAGATCATCCTCAAGGGAGCCGATTGGTTCGCTTCCATGGGTACTGAGAAGAGCAAGGGTACCAAGGTATTCGCTCTCGGCGGTAAGATCGAGCACACGGGTCTTGTAGAGGTTCCCATGGGCACAACTCTCAGAGAGATCGTTGAGGAGATCGGCGGCGGTATCCCGAACGGCAAGAAGTTCAAGGCGGCTCAGACAGGCGGCCCCTCGGGCGGATGTATTCCCGCTGAGCACCTCGATATCCCGATCGACTACGACAACCTTCTCGAAATCGGCTCAATGATGGGCTCGGGCGGTCTTATCGTAATGGATGAGACGACCTGTATGGTTGATATCGCCAAGTTCTTCCTTGAGTTCACCGTTGACGAGTCCTGCGGTAAGTGTACTCCCTGCCGTATCGGTACCAAGAGACTTCTCGAAATGCTCGACAAGATCACAAAGGGTCAGGGCACGCTCGAGATGATCGACGAGATGGAGGAGCTCTGCTACTTCATCAAGGCCAATTCGCTTTGCGGTCTCGGACAGACAGCTCCGAACCCCGTTCTCTCAACTCTCCGTTACTTCCGTGACGAGTATATCGCTCACGTTGTTGACCACAAGTGTCCCGCAGGCGTCTGCAAAGACCTGCTCGAGTACACTGTTGAGAAGGATAAGTGCTTTGGCTGCGGAATGTGCGCGAAAAAGTGCCCCGTCGGCGCTATCACCGTCACAGATTATACCGCTCCCGGAAAGAAGAAACCTGCTTACGAAATTGATCACAGTAAGTGTATTAAGTGCGGCGCTTGTATTGATACATGTAAGTTCGGCGCAATTTATAAAGGCTAAAGAAAGGAGATATTGCTATGGAAATGCTTAACATTAAAATCAACGGCAAGGATTATACCGTTGAGAAAAATACCACTATTCTTGAAGCCTGCCATAAGTTCGGTATCAAAATTCCGACGCTGTGCTATTTGAAAGATATTAACGAGATCGGCGCTTGCCGTATGTGCCTTTGCGAGGTAAAGGGCGCCAGAAGCCTTGTGGCTGCCTGCGTATACCCGATCGACCGCGACGGCACTGAGATTTTCACAAACACTCCTCAGATTCAGAAATACAGAAAGATGAATCTTGAGCTGCTTCTTTCGAACCACGACAAGAAGTGCCTCTCCTGCCCGAGAAGCGACAATTGCGAGCTTCAGCAGCTTTGCCTTGAGTACGGCGTTGACGAGACAAAATTCGCGGGCGAGGAAACTCACTATGACGAGGATAAGTCCACACTTCACCTCGTTCGTAACAACAACAAGTGTATCCTTTGCCGCCGCTGCGTAGCTGCCTGTAAGGAGCAGTTCGTATCCGTTATCGGCGCTAACAACCGCGGATTTGATTCTCTCATCGGTTGCGGCTTCAACAAGGATTTAGGCGAGGTAGCCTGCGTAAGCTGCGGTCAGTGTACCGTTGTTTGTCCCACAGGCGCGCTTGTTGAGCGTGACGACACCCAGAAGGTATTCGACGCTATCGCCGACCCAACCAAGCACGTTGTAGTTCACACTGCTCCGTCTATCAGAGCTACTCTCGGCGAGTGCTTCGGTATGCCCATCGGCACCAACGTAAAGGGCAAGATGGTCACAGCTCTCAAGATGCTCGGCTTTGATAAGGTATTCGACACCAACTTCGGCGCCGACCTTACGATCATGGAAGAGGGCACAGAGTTCATCCAACGCGTTCAGAACGGCGGAACACTCCCGATGATCACATCCTGCTCACCCGGTTGGGTCAAGTTCTGCGAGCACTATTATCCCGACCTTATCCCGCATCTCTCTACCTGTAAGTCTCCCCAGCAGATGCAGGGCGCTATGATCAAGTCTTACTACGCCGAGAAGGCGGGCATCGATCCCAAGGATATCGTTGTCGTTTCGGTAATGCCCTGTGTTGCCAAGAAATTCGAGATCACCCGTGACGATCAGGGTCGCGACGGTATGCAGGACAACGACATCTCCATCTCCACACGTGAGCTTGCCAAGATGATCAAGAGAGCGGGCATTCAGTTCACAGAGCTCGAGGATTCCGATTTTGATCCCGTTATGGCTATCGGCTCAGGCGCGGGTACTATCTTCGGCGCGACAGGCGGCGTCATGGAGGCTGCTCTCCGTACGGTTGCCGACGTTCTCACAGGCGAAGACCTCAAGCAGATCGATTATACCGAAATCAGAGGTACCGACGACATCAAGGAAGCTACCTACGAAGTCGCGGGTATGGAAGTTAAGGTTGCCGTTACATCGGGTCTTAAGAACGCCGCGAAGCTTCTTGACGAGATCAGAGCGGGCAAGTCTCCTTATCAGTTCATCGAGGTTATGTGCTGTCCCGGCGGTTGCGTAAACGGCGGCGGTCAGCCCATCCAGCCCGGTCACGTAAGGAACTTTACCGACCTCAAGGCTCTCAGAGCAAAGGCGCTCTACGAGGACGACCTCAGCCTGCCGTACAGAAAGTCACACGATAACCCCGAAATCAAGGCTATCTATGACGAGTATCTCGGCGAGCCCGGTTCCCACAAGGCGCACGAGCTTCTCCACACATCTTATGTAGCGAGAGAAAAATAATTGAATCTAAGATCGGCTGTCGCGTTATTCGCGACAGCCGTTTTATTTTAAGCTTATTGTGTTAGCGAGCCGATGACTGTAACTTTATACAATATAAACAGCTCGTGAACTTATTTTTAAATTGATCCGTCAGATCTCATTTATTATTTCTCATTTTTTAACGGGCTTTCAAGTCACGCCACATCCATAATTTCCAAAAAAATAACAGAACGCGTTGCGTTCTGCTAATTTTTTTTGGAGCTGGTGGCGTGACTTGAACACGTGACCTTCTCATTACGAGTGAGATGCTCTACCGACTGAGCTACACCAGCAAAATGAAATTTTCTCTATCCAAGATATTATATACCATATTTTTCAAATTTGCAATAGGCAAATTTGAAAAACATCGAAAAAACGTGATTGCTATGCAGAATTTTGTGACAATTTACAAACTTGCCAATAGTTAGTATTGACTTTGTTTTCATTTTATTTTATAGTATAGAAAAGAATGAAAATGACGCGTTATTTTGTATTTTTATTCTTTTTAGAATAGAGAAAGGTGGAGTTCGATATGTCGAAATCGTTTGGTAGACACCTTAGAGATTTACGTAAATCAAACTCTAAGTATTCACAGCAGGAAATGGCTGATATGCTCAATATCTCACGATCAACATATACCTACTACGAAACCGGAAAATCCGAGCCCGGACAGGAGAAATTAAAGAAGCTTTGCGAGATTCTTACCGTTGATTTTAATACTCTTCTCGGTTATGAAGAGGACAGCAGCTTCGGCGTTGCTTTAGTTGCAAATGAGACTACTGACGGGAAACAGTCTCCTCCCATGAACGCCAGCGAGGAACAGCTTATTTCCGCTTATAGAAAAATGAATACCGAAGAGAAGGAATATATCGGTAAACAAATCGAAAAAATATTGAATAAGTAAATTTTTGATTTTCAACCGCCCGAGTTCATCGGGCGGTTTTCTTTGCTAAAAGTTTGTTAAGAATATAACAATGTATAGTTATTCTCGGGATTTATAATTATACAATTAATGAAAAAACCTTTGACTTTTTACTCTCGTTATGCTATAATCCTATATGTTAAGCCTTTACGCGGATTCGGGGTTTAGCCGAACATCGGATTTTCACAGCCCGCTTCTGCGTTTTGAGCAAATTTTTTTAAAAGGTGGAATTTAAATGTTACCCGAAGAAAAACAGGCTATAATTGCCGAGTACGCTACCCACGAGGGCGACACAGGCTCTCCCGAGGTACAGATTGCTCTTCTTACAAAGAGAATCAACGATTTGACCGAGCACCTCAAGATCCACAAGAAGGACCATCACTCCAGACGCGGCCTTCTTAAAATGGTCGGTCAGAGACGTTCTCTCCTTAAATACCTCATTAAGGTAGACATCGAGAGATACCGTTCCATCATCAAGAGATGCGGTATTCGTAAGTAAGACGATTTTAGGGCAGGCGGAAACGTTTGCCCTATATTGCGTTTATTACAGGATTGAAAGAACGCTTTAGCGGTAAAACGAGGCGGTAAAAATTGCCGTTTGGTTTTATTGCTTAAGTGTTTAGAAAATCCTGAAAAATATATTGAATTGAGATTTTTCTCAGAAAGGATTTTTTATGAACAAGAAAATGGAATTCCCGAATTACAAGGTATTCGAGACCGAGTTCGCGGGTCGTCCTCTCGTTATCGAGACAGGAAAAATGACCCAGCTCGCCAACGGCGCCTGTCTTGTGCGCTACGGCGAAACAGTAGTACACGTCGCCGTTACGGCGTCCGCTAAGCCCAGAGACGGCATCGACTTTTTCCCGCTTTCCGTAGATTATGAGGAGAAGCAGTACGCCGCGGGCCGCATTCCCGGTTCCTTCTTAAAGCGCGAGGGACGTCCCTCCGAGAAGGCGATCCTCACATCCCGTGTGATCGACCGTCCCATCCGTCCGCTTTTCCCCAAGGATATGCGCAACGACTGCTCCGTAGTCGCTACCGTTATGGCGGTTGATATGGATTGCTCGCCCGAGATCGCGGCTATGATCGGTACATCGATCGCTATATCTATCTCCGACGTTCCGTGGAACGGGCCCATCAGCGGCTGTTCCGTAGGTCTTGTTGACGGCGAGATCGTCATCAACCCCACCGAGGAACAGAGAAAGGTATCCGATATGGCGACGACCGTCGCTTCCACAAGCGAGCGTATCGCGATGATCGAGGCAGGCGCTAACTGCGTTGACGACGAGACGATGTACAACGCTATTATGGCCGGTCACGAGGCTAACCAGAAGATCATCGAGTTCATCAACGGCATAGTTGCCGAGATCGGTAAGGAGAAGTTCTCCTATCCCTCCAACGAGCCCGACCACGATATGTTCGAGGCTATCTATAACTTTGCCGAGGCCGACGTAAAGGTCGCTCTCGACACCGACGACAAAACTGTCCGCGACGAGCGTCTCAAGCCCATCTACGAGGCTGTTCACGAGAAGTTCGACGAGCTCTATCCCGAGTGCGAGGCTAAGATCGACGAGTGCCTCTACAAAACACAGAAAACGATCGTCCGCCGCTGGCTCCTTGACGAGCAGAAGCGTGTCGACGGCAGAGGAATGGACGATATCCGTCCTCTCGCTTCCGAGGTCGCTGTACTTCCCAGAGTTCACGGCTCGGGTCTGTTCACCAGAGGTCAGACTCAGGTTCTTACGATCGCCACTCTCGGTTCCGTTGCCGAAAAGCAGCTTCTTGACGGCCTTGACGGCGAGACCGAGAAGAGATATATCCACCACTACAATTTCCCGAGCTACTCCGTAGGCGAGACAAAGCCCTCCAGAGGTCCCGGACGTCGTGAGATCGGTCACGGCGCGCTTGCCGAGAGAGCGCTCCTTCCCGTAATTCCTCCCGTAGAGGAATTCCCCTACGCTCTCCGTCTTGTTTCCGAGGTTCTTTCCTCCAACGGTTCCACATCTCAGGGCTCCGTATGCGGCTCCACACTCGCGCTTATGGACGCGGGTGTTCCGATCAAGGCTCCCGTAGCGGGTATCTCCTGCGGTCTTATCACCGAGGGCGAGAGATGGATGACAATGGTTGACATTCAGGGTCTCGAGGACTTCTTCGGCGATATGGACTTCAAGGTTGCTGGTACTCACGACGGTATCACAGCCATTCAGATGGACTTAAAGATTTCGGGACTTCTTCCCGAGATGGTCAGGGAAGCTCTTGAAAAGACTCACAAGGCTCGTAACTACATTCTTGACGAGGTTATGCTCAAGGCTATCGCCGAGCCTCGTCCCGAGCTTTCAAAATACGCTCCCAAGATGTTCACTACCACTATCGACGCCGAGAAGATCTCCGAGGTCATCGGTAAGTCAGGTAAGGTCATCAAGGAGATCCAGGCTCAGTGCGAGTGTAAGATCGACATCGAAGAGGACGGCGCAGTCGGTAACGTATTCATCGCGGGTATTGACGCCGACAAGTGTAAGAGAGCTCTTGAGATGATCCAAACCATCGCTAACGATCCCGAGCCGGGCGCTATGTTCTACGGCAAGGTAACTCGTATTATGGACTTCGGCGCGTTTGTTGAGATCGCCCCTGGCAAGGAAGGCCTTTGCCACATCAGCCAGCTCGACGTTAAGCGCACCAAGAACGTTACGGATGTCGTTAACGTAGGCGACGTTATCCGCGTCAAGGTTCAGGAGATCGACGACAAGGGCAGACTCAACCTCAGCCGCAGAGACGTTCTTATCGAGGTTGACGGCTTAGTTCCCGAGAACGATCCCGAGGAGGACAAGAAGAACTCCCGTCCCCGCAGAGGCGGTCACGGCAGAGGCGACAGACGTCCCCGCAGAGATTAATATAATATTGTGATAAAACCCCGACTTCGGTCGGGGTTTATTTTTTTTGCTTTTTGAGCCAGCTTTTATTCGATTTTCGAATAAAAATCAGAAAAAATTAAAAAAATAAAAAGTTTTATGCATGAAATTGCACACAAGTGTGCAATTTTTTCTTTTTTTTGGGGGTATATAGAGGGTGCTTTTAACGCTTTGATAAAAACACTCTCAATATTCAGAGAAAGGAGTAGAAGAATGGCAGGGCTCACTAAAAAACAGAAAAGCTTCTGTATAGGCTTCATCAACTTCGGAAATATCGCCGAGGCGGAGGCTTATTCGGGAGTGAAAAACGGCAGGGAGCTTCTGTGCCGTGAGGAGATCCGAGACGAGCTAAGGAGGTTATCCGACGTCTTTAACGAGAGCGTTGCGTGCATAGCGGGCGCGGGGCTTATAAAGCTCGCTGTGGGCAAGGTATCGGACGCGGTAGGGCTGCTTTATGACGAGCGCCCGAGCGCCGAGGCTCTCAACAATATGGATTTGTTTATGGTCTCGGAAATACGGCGCAAAAACGACCAGGTCGAAATCAAGTTTTTTGACCGCTTCAAAGCGCTGTGCGAGCTTTCCAAGGGAAATGAAAAAAGGTCAGGCTCGGGATCGTTTTACGACGCGCTTATGGCGGGAGCCGAAAGCCTGAACAACACGGCTGATTATGGAGCTTAAAACCTTTTCAAGAAAACAGCTCGAAACAATGACATGGTGGCTCAATCCTATGTATAAGGACAAGGAGGCGCTTATCTGTGACGGTGCTGTAAGGTCGGGAAAGACCTTCTGTATGTCGTTGTCGTTCGTCTTGTGGCTGTCCGCTTGTTTTGACGGCGCCTGCTTCGCCATCTGCGGCAAAACTATCCGTTCGGCGAGGCGCAATATCGTAACTCCCATGACGGCTGGTCTCAGGGAGATGGGTTTTTCGGTGACTGAAAAGCTGAGCGAGAACTGTCTTGTCCTGTCCTATCGGGGACGCACGAACCGCGTATACATCTTCGGCGGCAAAGACGAGGGCAGCGCTTCGCTTATTCAGGGAATGACGCTCGCGGGCGCGCTTTTTGACGAGGTCGCGCTTATGCCGAGGTCGTTCGTTGAGCAGGCGCTGGCAAGGTGTTCGGTCGAGGGAAGCAGGTTCTGGTTCAATTGTAACCCCGAGTATCCGTCGCACTGGTTTTACCGTGAATGGATAAAGAAGGCAGACAAACGCCGCGCGCTTTATCTTCATTTTACAATGCGCGACAATCCGTCGCTCTCTCAGCGCACGATCGCGCGTTACGAGCGTATGTACAGCGGAGCGTTCTACGATCGCTTCGTTCTCGGAAAATGGGTAGCGGTTTCAGGCGCCGTGTATCCTTTTATGAAGGACAGCTCCTTTGTCAAGGTTCCCTGCGGTCCGTTTGAGGACTACGTTGTTTCCGTCGATTACGGGACCGTAAATCCCGCCTCGTTCGGACTGTGGGGACTGAAAAACGACGTGTGGTACAGGATCGGTGAAAGCTACTTTGACTCCCGTCGTGAGGGCTTTCAGAAAACCGACGAGGAGCATTATCAAACGCTTCTCGACCTGATCGGCGACAGAAGAATAAGAACCGTGGTCATCGACCCGTCTGCCGCGTCCTTTATCGAGCTGATAAGGCGCAGAGGCGAGCTCAGCGTGACTCCCGCGGATAACGACGTTCTTAACGGTATCCGAAAGACCGTGGGAGCACTTAAGTCGGGCAGAGTGAAGATCTGCGAAAACTGTGTTGACAGCATTCGCGAGTTTTCGCTCTATCGCTGGGACGAAAGGGGAGAGGACAGACCGATCAAGGAGAACGACCACGCGATGGACGACATCAGGTATTTTGTATCGTCTATCTTGGACAGCGGCGAGTGCGTAACGGTATTCGCCGCCAAAAGAAAGGGTTGACCACCTACCGCTTTCTATCAAAAACAAAAAGGAGGTATTTGTTGAAATTCTTTAAAAGAACTAAAACCGAGGTGTCGGAGGAGCTGCCTGTTCTGCCGTCGCCTCAGGGAGTTAGAAATCGCTCGAGCGCCTTCTTAACGGATTATTCCCCGATAAGAAGCGCGGAGCTGGAGCTTTACAGATCGCTTCGGGAGTCCGTGCCGATAATTGACGCGGCTCTTGACAAGATCGTTCGTCTGCTCGGCAACTTTGACGTTATCGCTGACGATCCGTCGGCCGAAAAGCCTCTCAAAAGCTTTTTGAACAACGTCAGATGTACGGGCGGCAATTTTGGGATATATCCCTTTGTTATGACCTATATCAACGATCTTCTGACCTACGGAGAGGCGGTCGGCGAGATCGTTCTGAGCTGCGATAATTCGACGGTCGACGCGCTTTACAACGCAAGTCTCAAGGATGTAAGCATTGAAGCGGACGGCAATCCTCTGAATCTTATCGTCTGTCTCAACGACGGCAACAGAACTCCCGCGAGGTATCAAAGCCTCGTTTTGCCGACGCTGATGAAGCCCGAGCCGGGCACCGTGAGAGGGACCTCGGCGTTAAAGGGGCTTCCGTTCGTCAGCGGTATACTGCTCAAAATCTTTGACGCGGTCGGCAAGAACTGGGAGCGCGTCGGCAACGTAAGGTTCGCCGTTAATTACAAGCCCGAGCAGGGCTCGCCGGCTGTCACAAAAAAGCAGGCTCGCCAGATCGCCGACGAATGGAGCCGCGCTATGAGGTCGGAGGAGGTCTGCGATTTCATCTGTGTAGGCGACGTAAGCGTTAAGGTGATCGGCGCCGACAACCAGTCGCTTGACTGCGACGTACCCGTGAGACATCTGCTCGAGCAGATAGTCTCCAAGCTCGGCATACCGCCGTTTGTGCTCGGCCTGAGCTGGTCTACCTCCGAAAGAATGAGTGTTCAGCAGGCCGACATTCTTACAAGCGAGCTTGAGTATTACAGAATGCTTCTGACTCCCGTTATCGCCAAGATATGCAGGGTGTTTCTCAAGCTCAACGGATATTCGGGCGGCGTAAGCGTAAAGTGGGATCTTATCAATCTTCAGGATGAGGTCGAGCTTTCTCAGGCGCGCCTGAACAACGCCAGAGCGGCACAGATCGAAAAAAATTTGAAAGCAGGTGAAACAAATGAAATCACATCCGATTATCAAGAGCCCGATCCTTCTTGACGGAGAGCTTGAGCTAGTCAACAGCTACGCGCGCAGACCTCTCTCGGAGGACGAGGTGTTCATCTTCACCGTAGCGCTGTGCGACAACGAGGTCGACCGCGACTATGAGAGGTTCACCGTTGAGTCGCTTGAAAAGCTGGCGACGCTTTTTGTCGGTAAATGCGGTATCTTTGACCACGACCCGTCCGCGAAAAATCAGAGCGCGAGGATAATCAGCGCCAAGGTCGAGGCGGTCGCGGGCAAAAAGAATCTGCTCGGCGACGACTACTTTCGCCTGACGGCGAGAGCGTATATGCCGAAAACAGAAGGCAACCGCGAGCTTAGGGACGCGATCGACAGCGGCATAATCCGCGAGGTCAGCGTCGGCTGTTCGGTCGAAAGGACCGTGTGCAGTATCTGCGGCGAGGAAATGAGCTCCCAGCTCTGCTCTCACAGAAGGGGCGAGACCTACTCGGGCAAGCTTTGCTACGGCGAGCTTGTCGAACCGCTCGACGCGTATGAATTCAGCTTTGTGGCGGTTCCCGCGCAGAAGGAGGCGGGAGTGATCAAATCCTTCGGAAAGGAGAAAAGTATGGAGGATATTCTTAAAAGCATTGAAAAGGGCGAGGCTGTCACCCTTACAAAAACAGACAGCGAAATGCTTTGTTCCTATATCGAGGGACTGAAAAAGCAGTCGGCTGACGGTGCCCTGTACCGTTCAAGGCTCGAAAAAGAGGTCAAAAAGTACTACGCCTTATGCGAGCCCGAGCTCTCGGAAAAGACCGTCGGCGATATGGTGAAGGCGGTTTCGACCGAGGCTCTCTGCGAGCTCGAAAGAGTGTTCAGGGCAAAGTCGGGCGAAATGCTTCCGCCGACGCCGCAGCTCGCGCCGAAAAGAAGCGCGGTAAACGATAACAAAAATTCTCAGTTTAAAATCTAGGAGGTAAAACTATGAACATCAATTTTAACGGATACGGCGAGAACGTCGCTACATTTCTTGCTTCGTCCGCCGTTAAGGAAGGCGACTTCGTAATTATGGGCGAGAACAACTATCAGGTAGTTCCCGCCACAGCAAACGCCGAGCTTTTCGGCAAATGTCTCAGCGTCAGAGACGGCTATGCCGCCGTAATGACCTCGGGCTATATCGAGACTCCCTACGAGGGCGAGATCACGCTCGGACTTTGCGGTATTGTTACCGCCTCGGCTGACAAGGCGGCTTATTCCGCGAACGCCGAAAAGCATAAGGTGATCTACATCGACGACGACAAAGTCGGTTTTATTTTATAAGGAGGAGATAATATGGCAAATTTTGAAAACATTACGATCGAAAAGGGTATGTATCAGTTGAACGGCAAAAGCCTCACGGATACTCTCGAGTCGCTCGACCCTTCGGAGAATTACAGAGGCACCGAGCTTGAGGGCCTTGACGCCTTCGGCCGCCAGCTCAAGCGCTTTGATATCCATGTATCGGGCGCGGGCAGCGACTGCGTCGAAAAGTTCTTCCAGACCTCAAACTCGGCGGCGCTTTTCCCCGAGTACGTCAGCAGAGCCGTAAAGCAGGGTATGGAGCAGGCGGATATCATCCCCGATATCGTAGCCAGCGTTACAAATATCGACGGTATGGATTACCGCTCTATCGCTTCCGTTCCCTCTGAGGAGGACAAGACCCTCGTAGTTGTAGCCGAGGGCGCGCAGATCCCTCAGACTGTTGTAAAAACTCAGGAGAATCTTGTTAAGCTCCACAAGAGAGGAAGAATGCTCGTGAGTTCTTACGAGGCGCTTCGTTTCCAGCGTCTTGACCTCTTTACCGTTACTCTCAATCAGATCGGCGCTTACATCCGCCGCGCTCAGCTCAAGGACGCTGTCGACGTGCTTGTTAACGGAGACGGCAACAACAACGCCTGCTCCACGGTAGCGGTAGACGATGCCAACGCAGGCATCACCTACGGCGATATCCTCAAGCTTTGGGGCGAGCTCACACCCTACGAGCTCAACACGATCCTCGCTCCGACTGCGGCTATGAAGAAGATCCTTTCTCTCGCCGAGATGAAGGACGCCGTAGCAGGTCTTAACTTCCACGGCACGGGCAAGATGATCACGCCCCTCGGCGCGACTTTGCTCCATACTCCCGCTATCACAGGCGATATGATCATCGGCCTTGACAAGAACTGCGCCCTTGAGATGGTTCAGGCGGGCGACGTAGTTACAGATTACGACAAGCTCATTGACCGTCAGCTTGAGAGAGCGGCGATCAGCTGCACCGCGGGCTTCGCGAAAATCTTTAAGGAAGCAAGCAAGGCGCTCACGTACTGAGAGGTGTAATATGAACTTTGAAAATATTTTGGAGAGGTTCATACTGCTTTCGGGACTGAGCCGTGAAAAAGCTCTTGAATGGAAATATTCACTCGAGGACGCGGGACGTTACGTCAGAACGCTTTGCGTCGGAAAGGAGCTGTCGGAATCCGACAGCTCCCGTCTCGACAGGCTCGCGGGAGTCTACGCCTATTGTCGGTATATCTGCTACACTGCGGATATGTCGGGCGGCTTTCGCGCGGGAGACCTCACGGTGCACGCTGACAAAAGCTGCACCGAGAAAGCCGAAAGGCTCTGGCAAAGCGAGCTCAGAGCTAACCGCGATCTTGTTTCGGATTCGTGCTTTTTGTTCGGGAGAGTGGTTTGATGAGCAAGGCGACGGATATCATTCAAAAATGGGGCGAAAGCCTCAGCGTCACAACCGAAGGCGCCGAGCTTAACTTCAAGGGCATTATCCAGCCCTTGAACAAGAAAAGATATTCAACCTACTTCACCGAGCGGCTCTCGGCGGGAACGCTGTGCAATAACGTGTATTATCTTATCTTTCCGCCCACCGTCAGTCTGGCGGCGGGAACCGTTATCCGATCGGAGGATAAGAGCTACTGCGTTCGTTCCTGCGGAGCCTTTAAGGTCAAAAATGAGAGTGTATACGCGTGGGCGGTTTTATCCGCCCGCGCCGTATCGGAGGAGGATGATTATGAACAGTATTAACACTGTTATGGATGAGCTCATCACGACTGTCAAGACCGCTCCCGAGCTTTCGGGCATAAGATTCTTCAAGGCTTACCGATGTGAGGCGGCGGACGTTCCTGCCGACGGGATAACGGCTGTCGTCGAGCTTTGCGAGATACACAAAACACGCGGATATATCGGGATGAGCGGCAGCTTCGATTGCTCCGCGAAATATATTATCCGCGTCGGCGGAGGCTCGTCCGTGCCGGGAACCGAGCTCAATTCCGCGGTCTGCACACTTTTGTCAAATCTCAGAGACGCCGACCTTCAGGGGTATATTTACGACTGGAAGATCGGCAGAGCCGAATATGACAAAAAGCGTCAGGCGGTATTCCGCGAGCTTTCGCTGGAGCTCCGCTACTGTGAGGCATCGTTATGATCAGTCCCGATTTAAGACAGACCTCGATATTGAAAGACGGTGTTTTGCTTGAGGGAGTCATCGATTACAGGTTTGCCGAAAAAGACGCCGTTAAAGAGGTCTATGAGTTCCAGAATAACACGCCCGTAGCCGTTGTCAAGGGAAAGGAAAGCTACGAGCTCACCCTTAAAATGTACGGCGGATTTCCCGATTTCGTCATAGAAGGGTTCAATATTGAGATCACCGATCCCTACGCACATCTGCAAATGAGTGATTGCAGGGTCAGCGAGATCGAGCATGAAAGAGACGGCAGCGGAAAGATATACAGCGTGGTGAAAATAGTTTCAAAAAGGAAGTGTTACGGATGATTACAGACAGCATTGAATATGAAAACGCGGAAAACGCCGCGAGAGAGATCAGCGAGGTTTATGAGCGCGACAGCCGACGATTCAGCCGAGCCCTGACCGAGGAGCAGGAGGCGAGGTCGTGACCAACGCTATGATAAGGTTCAGGGATTATGAGTTCGAGCATAACCCCGAAACGCTCAGGATCACCTCCGAGAATAATGTAGTTAGCTGTGACTCGCTCTACGGCAAAGCCGACGTTTACGGGTTCGGCAGTCGTCCGAGGATCGTTACGGGCGAGGGAAGTATCGTCGGTGAAAACTGCATATATAAATTTTTGAGGCTTTTCGGCGTAAAACAGCAGAACGGCAGCGGGATACTCTCGCTGCCGTCGGTAAAGCCGTTCAGGGCGTTTTTTAAAAGTCTGGAGTTTGCCGCCGAGCCCACGCCCGAGCTTGTTGCATATAAATTCGTTTTTGTAGAGGACCTTTCGGGTGACGGCGGCGAACGACCCGAGAAATATCACACGCTCGGAAATGATGAGGATCTTTGGGACGTGTCCTACCGATATGACGTTCCGATAGAAACTCTGCTTGAGCTCAATCCCTTTATCGCTCGTCCCGAGGAGGTTGGGGAAGGAGAGGAGGTCAGGATATGCTGAAGCTGTTTGCGTACGATACCGAGAACAACGAGCTGGAGCTCGGAGGTATCGTTTCACTGAGCTATAACAGCGAGGAGAACGTTCCCGCGGACGATCTCTGCGTCAGACTTTCGGTTTCTCCGTCGCTTCCCGAGCTTGCGCGCGTCAGACTTGTCGAGGACGGGAACGCGTTGTTCACGGGAGTTGTGGACGAGCAGCAGAACTGCATTTCGGAAAGCGAAGTGTATACAAAAATAACCGCCAGAAGTCTGGCGGCATTACTGCTGGACAACGAGAGCGAGCCTGTCAGTTATTATTATCCCACCTCCGCGGTGATATTCGAGCGTCACCTCAAGCCCTGCGGGATCACCTCGTATAAGGGCTACGACTCTTTCCTGAGGGACAGGCTCAATATCCCCAAGGGCTGTACGAACTGGCGCGCGCTCGCGCTTTACTGCAAGCGCTCTCTCGGTACCGTACCGCGTGTAACGGGCGACGGCACTGTCGATTTTATGGGCATACAAAGCGGGAAAAGCCTTGTTTTCTCCCATGAGCGCGGTATCGGTTACAGCAGTGTTAAGGAAAACCTCCGCCGCTGTAAGCCGATCTCCGACGTGCTGGTCAAGCTTCCCAACAGCTCGGGCTATAACTTTGATATCGAGAACACCGAGGCCAAAAGCCGCAAAATAAAAAGGGTCAGATATCTGGACGTAAGCTGCGGCTCCTCCGCGGGCACAGCCGATATTATGATAAGCAACAGCGAGCGTTCATCCTATGAGATCGAGCTGATCACGCCCGAGCGGCTGATCGGCTCGGTAGGCGCGGCGGCGGAGCTTTTTGACCCGATACTGGGGGAGAGAAGGGGGCTTTTGATAAGCTCTGTATATTACAGCCTCAGCCCCAAGGGCGGATATTCCGTGATTAAGCTTAGAAAGGATAAAAACAATGTGGATTCTTGATTATATAACAAACAAGCCCGTCGGCTCTACTCCGATCGAGCAGGGCAGTATAAAGGGCTCTCTTAACGGTTTGGTTGAGGTGAACGCCTCCTCGTCGTTCCCCAAAATACCCGTCGCGGTCCCGTTCGGTATCGCGAGCGTTCCTCCCGAGGGCGAAAGCTCCGTTGTGGCTTCGGTCGGAAACGGCGACGTTTGTCTCGGAGTGCTGGCGAAGGATAAGGAGCTCAAGCCCGGGGAAATAATGCTTTTCTCACAGGGCGGAGCGACCCTGAAGCTCTCAAACGACGGTCATGTTTATATTAACGGAGTGATGTATTGATGGATATCAGGATCAATAACCGTGACATCGTGATCTTACCAAACGGTTATCCCGAGACTGTCTCGGGACTTGACGAGGTGATACAGCGCGTTAGGATAAAGCTGGGCGCGAGAAAGGGCTCCTTCGCTTACGATCGTTCTATCGGTATCGTGGAGGGAAGTATCGCGGCAAACAGGCCGAACTCGTGCTCAACTGCGGAGAGTATCATCAACGAGGCTCTGATAGGCACCGACGTGTACGTTAAGGTCACGGGTGTGTCCACTATGAACGGCGATACGGTGGTTGAGTTTACGGTGTCGGACGGATATGATGAAAAAAATTCGGAGGTGGTATTATGAACAGCTATGAATCGATCCTTGCGTCAATGAAGGAAAAATACACCGAGCTTTCGGGCAATAATATCCCCGACGGCTCCGATATCGATATCAGGATGAAGCTGCTCGCGGGCGAGATCTTCAGCGGAGAAGCTCACCTTGATTTTCTCAAGCGTCAGATGTTCGCGAAAACCGCGACGGGGGAGTTCCTTGACAATCACGCCGAGGACAGAGGGCTTTCAAGAAAACAGGCGGTCAAATCGAGCGGTCTGGTCGCGTTCAGGGTGAACGAGGCGAGAAGCGAGGATATCATAATCCCGTCGGGAACGATCGTCTCTACCTCGGGCTCAAGCTCTATCCGTTTTATAACGGATTCGACCGAGGTTCTCGCGGCAGGCAGCGTGAGAAAGTCAGTTCATTGTATAGCGGAGAGAGCGGGAGCCGACGGAAACGTTTCGGCTGGCACGATCGACGTGATGGTGTCGAGCGTTATCGGGATCGATAACATAATCAACACGGGAGCGTTCAGCGGAGGCGCCGACAGGGAAAGCGACGATGAGCTTCGCGAGCGTATTCTGGACACATACAGAAACGTTTCCAACGGCTGTAACGCGGCGTATTATAAGAAGCTTGCTCAGAATGTGGACGGAGTGTATTCCGTTAAGGTCGTTCCGAGAGCAAGAGGAGCAGGTACGGTGGACGTCAATATCTGCGGTCAGGGCGAGATGGTGTCTAACACTGCGGTCGCCCGCGTTCAGGCTTTGCTGAATGAAAACAGGGAGTTGAACGTTGACGTTCGCGCGAACGCCGCGACAGAGGTTATCGTGTCCTTCGGTGTTAACATTATGGTTCGCGACGGCTATTCGTTCAGAGACGTTAAGACAAGGCTGACGAGCGCGGTCAGGGATTACGTGCTGTCTCTCGGAGTAGGCGGCGACGTGGTCGAATCGCAGCTTGGCGGAGTGATAGCGTCAGTAGAGGGCGTTTATGACTATATATTTATGTTCGGCTATGATTCCTCGTACAGCGTCGCCGACGATGAGTTCGCCGTGTTCAGCAGTATAACGATAGGGGAGCTCTCAACATGACGGCGTTTGAAGCAATGTTTCGCAAACTGGCACCGCTCGGATTGTACAATACGGGCGAGGGCACAAACATCAGAGCCGAGCTCGAGGCGTACGCCGTGGCTCTGCAAGAATATCGCGAGCATATTGAAACAGCTCTCAGAGAGTGTTTTATCTCAACCTCTCAGAGCTTCGGATTGGAGATAAGGGAGAGCGTTTTCGGCAATATACGCTCCGATTACACGACATCTCAAAGACGCCAAATGCTGATTTTGAGAAAGAGCTTCAACGACGGCGATTTTACCTTGGACGGCTTTGACAGAATGATCCGCAGCTTTGGTGTTTCAAACTACACTATCCTTGAATCGCCCGAAACCTACACCGTCAGTATCGGAGTAAACGACGATTGCGGCGAAGCCGACAGGGCGTGGATAATCAGACAGATCGCCCTTGCGCTTCCCGCTCAGCTCAACTCAAACATTTATCTGACGGGCAGTACGTTCTCGGAGCTGGATTCCGAAAATATGACGTTCGAAGTATTCGACTATGCCGACCGTACGTGGTCGGAAATTGAAAGCTAAGGAGGATAATAATTATGCCATCAACAAACAGAACGCCGAATCTCGGCTTGAACAGCTGGATTGACAGCGACAGACCGAAGCGCATTGACTTTGTATCGGACAACACCATCATCGATAACTATGTCGGGGGACATATCGCCGATACCGATGTTCACCTCACGGCGGCTGAAAAAGCAAGAGCGACCGAGCCGTTCAGGATAATGGTCCTGTACGGAACGGGTGAAACGTCGATGTCCGTGAATGTTGGGTTCAATCCCGCGATGGTCACTGTGTTCAGGACAGGCTATCCGCTGGGCTACTACAACGGCACAAGCTTTAATGTTGATTCCGCGGTATGGACGCCCAGAGGCGCGAGCTGCGGTATTTCCGTAGAAGGCGAGAGAGTGACTCTGCTCAACGGAAGCACGGGTATAACCCGAGTTACAAACAACCTCAACGAGGAGAACGCGCAATACATTCTGATAGCATACAGATGATCAAAAGAAAAACGGGCTGTCGCCGAAGAGACAGCTCCGTGAAAAGCAGACAATAAAAAAGGACCTCCTGTGGTAGAATTAAAGAACCTGCCATAGGAGGTTTTAATATGATGAAAACGGATTCCTCAATATCGGTATTATTGATTTCCTTCTTGACGATACGTTGTTTTAAAAATCGCCGCAGGTTAAATTCCCGCGGCGATTTTAAATCTTTAAAATAACACGGCTCGCCCAAATAATGAGCGAGCCGTAATTATATTAGTATTAATTACTTGGACGCGATAGCGGCCTGAGCGGCGGCTAAGCGTGCGATCGGAACTCTGAAGGGAGAGCAGGATACATAGTCGAGGCCGATCTTGTGGCAGAACTCAACGGAGGAAGGATCACCGCCGTGCTCACCGCAGATACCGCAGTGGAGCTCGGGACGGACAGCCTTGCCCTTTGTGATAGCCATTTCCATAAGCTGACCAACGCCTGTCTGGTCGAGCTTAGCGAACGGATCGTTCTCGAAGATCTTGGCGTCATAGTAAGCGTCGAGGAACTTGCCCGCGTCGTCACGGCTGAAGCCGAAGGTCATCTGTGTAAGGTCATTGGTACCGAAGCAGAAGAACTCAGCCTCTGTCGCGATCTCGTCGGCTGTAAGAGCGGCTCTCGGGATCTCGATCATTGTACCAACCTCGTACTTGAGATCGGCGCCTGCGGCGGCGATTTCCTTATCGGCTGTCTCAACAACAACCTTCTTAACATACTTGAGCTCCTTGATGTCACCTACGAGCGGGATCATGATCTCGGGCTCTACCTTCCAGTCGGGATGAGCCTTCTGGACGTTGATAGCGGCACGGATAACGGCAGCTGTCTGCATCTTGGCTATCTCGGGATATGTTACCGCGAGACGGCAGCCACGGTGACCCATCATCGGGTTGAACTCGTGGAGGCTGTCGATGATAGCCTTGATCTGCTCAACTGTCTTGCCCTGAGCGTCGGCGAGCTTCTTGATGTCCTCCTCGGTTGTGGGTACGAACTCGTGGAGAGGCGGATCAAGGAAACGGATAGTTACGGGGTTGCCCTCGAGAGCCTCGTAAAGAGCCTCAAAGTCGCCCTGCTGTACGGGGAGGATCTTAGCCAGAGCGGCTTCTCTCTCCTCAACTGTATCGGAGCAGATCATCTCGCGGAAGGCGTCGATTCTGTCGCCCTCGAAGAACATGTGCTCTGTACGGCAAAGACCGATACCCTCGGCGCCGAGCTCTCTTGCCTTCTTGGCGTCAGCGGGTGTGTCTGCGTTTGTTCTTACCTTAAGTGTTCTGTACTCGTCAGCCCAAGCCATGATTCTGCCGAACTCGCCCGCGATCGTAGCGTCAACCGTGGGGATAGCGCCGTCATAGATGTTACCTGTTGTACCGTCGAAGGAGATAACGTCGCCCTCGTGATACTCTTTGCCGCCGAGTGTGAATACCTTGTTCTCCTCGTCCATAACGATAGCGGAGCAGCCTGATACGCAGCAGGAACCCATACCACGGGCAACAACAGCAGCGTGAGAGGTCATACCGCCGCGAACGGTGAGGATACCCTGAGCAGCCTTCATACCCTCGATGTCCTCGGGAGAAGTCTCAAGACGAACGAGAACTACCTTCTCGCCTCTGTCAGCCCACTCCTTAGCGTCGTCGGCTGTGAATACGATCTTACCGCAAGCGGCACCGGGAGCGGCGCCCAAAGCCTTGCCGATGGGTGTAGCGTTCTTGACTGCGGCAGCGTCGAACTGGGGATGGAGAAGTGTGTCAAGGTTACGGGGGTCGATCATGGCAACAGCCTCTTCCTTGCTTCTCATACCCTCGTCAACGAGGTCGCACGCGATCTTAAGAGCAGCCTGAGCTGTTCTCTTGCCGTTACGTGTCTGGAGCATAAAGAGCTTACCGTGCTCAACAGTGAACTCCATATCCTGCATATCTCTGTAATGATTCTCGAGAGTAGCGCAAACGTCTGTGAACTGCTTGAACGCCTCGGGGAACTTCTGCTCCATCTCGCTGATGTGCATAGGTGTACGAACGCCTGCAACAACGTCCTCGCCCTGAGCGTTTGTAAGGAACTCGCCGAAGAGACCCTTGTTACCTGTTGCGGGATCACGTGTAAAGGCAACGCCTGTACCGCAATCGTCGCCCATGTTACCGAACGCCATCATCTGAACGTTAACGGCAGTACCCCAAGAATAGGGGATATCGTTGTCACGACGGTATACGTTGGCTCTGGGGTTGTCCCATGAACGGAATACGGCCTTGACAGCCTCGATAAGCTGAACCTTGGGATCGGAGGGGAAGTCCTCGCCAATCTTCTCCTTGTACTCTGCCTTGAACTGCTCTGCGAGCTCCTTAAGATCCTCGGCTGTGAGCTCTACGTCCTGAGTAACGCCCTTCTCGGCCTTCATCTTGTCGATGAGCTCCTCAAAGTACTTCTTGCCGACTTCCATAACAACGTCGGAGAACATCTGGATAAATCTTCTGTAACAGTCATAAGCCCAGCGAGCGTTGCCCGAAGCCTCTGCCATATACTCTACAACGTCCTCGTTAAGACCGAGGTTGAGGATCGTGTCCATCATACCGGGCATGGAAGCACGAGCGCCCGAACGTACGGATACGAGAAGCGGATTTTCCTTATCGCCGAACTTCTTTCCGGTGATCTCTTCCATCTTCTCGATGTACTCCATAATCTGACCCATGATCTCGTCGTTGATCTGACGGCCGTCCTCATAGTACTGAGTACAAGCCTCTGTCGAGATCGTGAAGCCCTGGGGAACAGGGAGACCTAATTTTGTCATCTCGGCGAGGTTAGCGCCCTTGCCGCCGAGAAGTTCACGCATTGAAGCGTCGCCTTCAGAGAACAAATAAACCCACTTATTTGCCATTGAAATTACCTCCTAAAAATAGTAATTGTTTTTGATACGGCAGCGGTTTTGCCGCCGCTGTACCGACTTGCACAGTCTTGCGTATATTATATCAAAAAAAACCGTAAAATGGAATAAGAATTTGAAAAAATTTGCAATAAATGTTGACGATTTTTTCCAAATATTATGTATAAAACAAATAAATATAAAAAAAATTACATTTTAGGGTTGAAAAATTCACGAGTTGTGAGATAATTAGGGTACGTATTTATGTGAAACGGAGTGCAAAGCTATGAATAAGTGCGCTGTTATCCTCGCGGGCGGCGAGGGTAAAAGAATGAAGATGAACAAGCCGAAGCCTCTCGCCGAGGTTTTGTCGGAGCCTATGCTCAAATGGGTGCTCAACTCTGTCAGAAGAGCAGGTATCGACAAAATCTGTGTCGTTAAGGGATTCGGCAAGGAATATATCGACGAGTTTGTCTCGACGCTTGATTTTCCCGTTGAGACCGTATTTCAGGCGGAGCGCCTCGGTACGGGTCACGCGGTAATGCAGGCGAAGGCTTTTCTCGAGGAGAATATGGGCTCGGTTGTCATTCTCAACGGCGACGCGCCGTTTATGGACAGCGAGACCATCAAGAGCTCCTATGAGTTCCACGAAGCTCAGAGCAACGCCGTCACCGTTATTTCCGCCAAGGTGGACGACCCGACGGGCTACGGCAGGATCGTGCGCGACGAGAACGGAGCGCTCACCGCTATCGTTGAGCAGAAGGACGCCGACGAGAAGATCGCCGCGATCAACGAGGTCAATTCGGGCGGCTACTGGTTTGACACAGCAAAGCTGCTCTCGGTGCTCGGCGAGATCAAATCCGACAACGCCGCCAACGAGTATTATCTGCCCGACGCGGTCAAACTTCTTTTAAAGAAAAATGAGAATCTCGGTGCCTTCACTGCTAAGAGCTCCGACACGGTTCTAGGTGCGAACGACCGCGAACAGCTCGCAGAGCTTGAAATCATCGCGATCAAAAAAGGATATAAATGCTGAAATAAAACTGCTATTTTAGGGGGAGAAACAAATGAATTTTCACGGAAAAGACATTAAAATTTTTACGGGCAGCTCAAACGTTCCCGTTGCTCAGGGTATCGCAGGCTGCTTGGGACTGCCGCTCGGTAAGTGCACCTGCCAGAAGTTCTCCGACGGAGAGATCTCGGTAACTATCAACGAGTCCGTCCGCGGCTCCGAGTGCTTTATCGTACAGTCGACCTGTACGCCCGTAAACGACAACCTTATGGAAATGCTCATTATGATCGACGCTATGAAGAGAGCTTCCGCGGCGAGGATCACAGCCGTTATGCCGTACTTCGGCTACGCGCGTCAGGACCGCAAGGCAAAGCCCCGTGATCCGATCTCGTCCAAGCTCTGCGCCGATATCATCACAGCGGCAGGCGCCGACAGACTTCTTACAATGGACCTGCACGCCAATCAGATCCAGGGCTTCTTCAATATCCCCGTTGACCACCTCAAGGGCGCGGGAATCCTCGCGGATCATATGAAGGAAAAGGTTGGTGATCACGCCGACGAGTATGTTGTAGTTTCTCCCGACCTCGGTTCCGTAACGAGAGCGCGTAATTTCGCGAGCAAGATCGGAACAGCGCTCGCCATCATCGACAAGCGCCGTCCCAAGGCGAACGTCTCCGAGGTTATGAATATCATCGGCGACGTTAAGGGCAAGAAGGTAATCATCCTTGACGATATGATCGACACCGCCGGCACGCTGTGCAACGGCGCGAAGGCTATCGTAGAGATCGGCGGAGCCACCGAGGTTTACGCCTGCGCGACCCACGCCGTGCTTTCGGGTCCCGCTGTTGAGAGGATCAAGAACTCCGTCATCAAGGAGCTCGTGCTTCTCGACACCGTTCCGCTCACAGAGGAGAAGAAGATCGACAAGTTCACCGTTCTTCCCACGGCTCCCGTGTTCGCCGAGGCTATCGCCCGTATTTACAACGACAAGCCCTTCACGTCGGCGTTCGACTGATAAATTTTCAAAAATTATTTCGGGGTACGGCGACGTACCCCGTATTTATGCGAGGCAAATATGTTTGGCAAGAAAAAGTTTAACGATAATTCCATCGAATATCTGATCGTTGGTCTCGGAAATCCCGATAAAAAGTACGAGAACACCCGTCACAACGCGGGCTATCTCGCGGTCGATTATATCGCAGAAGAGCTCGGGGTCAAAATCAACCGCGTCAAGTTCAAGTCCATTGTCGGCGAGGCGAAGCTCGGCTCTCATCGTGTACTGCTCGTCAAGCCTGCCACCTATATGAACAACAGCGGTCAGGCGGTGGTAGACGCGATGAAATTCTACAAAATCCAACCCGAAAATGTGATAATATTACTTGACGACATAAATCTTGACGTCGGCAAAATGAGGATACGTCTCAAGGGCAGCGACGGCGGTCAGAACGGAATGAAGAATATCATCTATCTGAGCGGCTCCGACCAATTCCCGCGTATCAAGATCGGTATCGGCAAAAAGCCTCATCCCGACTACGACCTTGCCGCGTGGGTGCTTTCAAGGTTCGGCTCGGACGAGCAAAAGGAGCTTGAGACCGTCAAGAAAAACTGCCTGGACGCCGTCGGACTTATTCTGGACGGAAAAGCCGACAGGGCGATGAATCTTTATAACTGATATGAATTTTTTATCAACTGTTCCGAGGGAGAGCGAGGACTTCAAAAGCCTCGAAAAATCTCTCCGTCCCCGTTCTCCCGTCTGCGCGACGGGGCTGACGGACATCCACAAATGCATAATGATAAACTCGCTCTGCCGTCTGAGGAAGGTCAGGGCTTTTGTCGTTTGTCCCGACGAGCAAAAGGCTCAGACAATGACGAACGACCTTTGCGTAATGGGGCTGAGGGCGCTTTATTATCCCGCGCGCGACTTTATTTTTCGTGAGATAAGCGGCAAATCGCGCGACTTCGAGCACCGGCGGCTCAATGTGCTGTACAAGGCGCTCCGCGGCGAGTATGACGTTATCGTCGCCTGTCTTGACGGCGCGTCGCAGTTCACGATACCGCCGAAAACGCTTAGTGAAGCTACACTGGAGCTTAAGGTCGGCAGGGAGCTTTCCACCGAGGCGTGCGCGCGGTCGCTGACTCTGCTCGGCTATCAGCGGTTCGATCAGGTAGACGGAAAGGGTCAGTTCTCGCTTCGCGGCGACATTCTTGATTTTTATATGCCCGACGCCGAAAACCCCGTCAGAGCTGAGTTCTGGGGCGACGAGATCACGGCGCTCAATTATTTTGATATCGAGACCCAGCGCAGGATAGGAGAGACCGACGATATTATCCTCACGCCCTCGGTCGAGATCATCATCGACGACAAGGACGAGGTCGCCGACAGGATACAGAAGAAGGCGCTCCGCCTGCGCGGCGAGAGCGGTGAAAAAGCTAAGCAGATACTTCTCGGCGAGGCTCAGCGGATACGCGACGGGCTGAGCGTTAGCTCGATCGATAAGTTCATCGGCGAGGTCTATTCCGACCGCGCCGCGCTGTTCGACTATCTCGACAGCGACGGACTCGTTTTTGTCTGCGAATACAACAACGTCCGCGAGCGCGCGAAGGATTTTGATTTCAGATACAACGAAAGCCTCCTCGAGTACTTTAAAGAAGGTACGCTTTGCAAGGGCTTTGAAACGTATTATCTCGATTTTAATTCTTCTATGGAATATTTACGCCGTTCGCCGTCGCTTTTTATGGACACCTTCCCGAGCGCGACGTATGATTTTCCGCTTTCGGGACTGTTTTCGTTCACGGCTAAGCAGCTGGGACTTTGGAACGGCTCGCTGAAATATATCGAGGACGACCTCAAAAGCTACCGCGAGCGCGGCTTCACCGTCGTCATTCTCGCGGGCACAGAGAAGGGCGCGCGCAACACGGCGGATAATCTCGGAAAGGACGGCTTTCCCGCGAGCTTTATCTCCGACGCCGAGAGCCTTGCCGACGGCGGGCTTTATGTCGCCGCGGGTGCTCTTTCGGCAGGCTTTGAGCTAAGCAAAGAGAAATTCGCTCTGATCAGTCTCGGGCTTTCGCTCGAAAACCGCTCGCAAAAGCGGCGGATAAGGGGCAAACGCAGGAACGGTCAGGAGATTTACAGCCTTTCCGAGCTTTCCAAGGGCGATTATGTCGTTCACAGCACGCACGGTATCGGCGTGTTCGGCGGCATTCAGAAGATGAACGTCCACGGCATTATCAAGGATTATATCAGAATCGAGTACGCCAAGGGCGACGTGCTCTATGTTCCCGTAACTCAGCTCGACCTTGTGGCGAAGTACATCGGCCCCAAGGAGGACAGCCGCGTCAAGCTCAACCGTCTGGGGAGCACCGAGTGGCAGAAAACAAAGTCGAGGGTAAAATCCTCCGTAAAGGACATCGCGAAGGAGCTTATCAAGCTTTATTCCGAGCGTATGCAGTCCAAGGGCTACGCCTTTTCGGGAGATACCGAATGGCAGCGTGATTTTGAGCTGAAATTCGAGTACGAGGAAACGCCCGATCAGCTCAGATGCGCCGAGGAGATCAAGAACGATATGTCGTCCGTCCACCCGATGGACAGACTTCTTTGCGGCGACGTAGGCTTCGGAAAGACCGAGGTCGCGCTTCGCGCCGCGTTCCGCTGCGTCAGCGATTCAAAGCAGTGTGCTCTGCTCTGTCCGACAACGATCCTCGCGTGGCAGCATTATCAGACCGTGCTCAGGCGCTTTGAGGGCTATCCCGTCACGATCGAGCTTCTGTCGCGATTCAGAACGCAGAAGGAGCAGCGGGAGATAATCAAAAAGGTCGGGACGGGCGAGATAGATATGGTCATCGGCACCCACCGTCTTGTTCAGAAGGACGTCGTTTTCCGCGATCTGGGGCTCGCCATCATAGACGAGGAACAGCGCTTCGGCGTCAAGCACAAGGAACGCTTCAAGGAGCTTCGCAGTAATATCGACGTGCTGACGCTCTCCGCCACGCCTATACCGCGAACGCTGAATATGGCTATGTCGGGTATCAGGGATATGTCGGTCATAGAGGAAGCTCCGCAGGACAGGTATCCCGTCCAGACCTATGTGCTCGAGCACGACAACGCCGTGATAAACGAGGCGATCAGGCGCGAGCTCAGGCGCGGGGGACAGGTGTTCTACCTTCACAACAGAACTGAAACGATAGAGGCGAAGGCGGCGGCCATACGCGAGGCTGTGCCCGACGCGAAGATCGCCGTCGCTCACGGCAGGATGGACGAGAAGGAGCTTTCCACGATCTGGAGAGCTATGCTCGGTCAGGAGATCAACGTTCTCGTCTGCACTACGATCATCGAAACGGGCGTAGACCTGCCGAACGCCAACACACTTATAATAGAAAACGCCGACAGGATGGGGCTTTCACAGCTTCATCAGCTTCGCGGACGCGTTGGGCGCTCCAGCCGCCGCGCTTACGCGTACTTCACCTATCCGCGCGGAAAGGTGCTGTCGGAGATATCCGTCAAAAGGCTCAACGCGATACGCGAGTTCACCGAGTTCGGCTCGGGCTTCAAGATAGCTATGCGCGATATGGAGCTGCGCGGTGCGGGAAATCTGCTCGGAGCGCAGCAGCACGGCCATATGGAGAACGTCGGATATGATATGTATCTCAAGCTTCTCGCCGAGGCTGTCAGCGAGGAAAAGGGAGAGGAAAGCTCCGTCAGGGACGTGGAATGTCTTATCGACGTGAATATCGAGGCGCATATCCCCGAAAGCTATATTTACAGTCTTTCGCAAAGGCTCGAGGTCTACCGCCGTATCGCGGATATCCGCGGCAGGGACGACTGCGACGACGTCAGGGACGAGCTCAAAGACCGTTTCGGAGCCATTCCCGCGGCGGTCGAGGGTCTTATCGACATCGCGCTCATCAGGAATCTCGCGTTTTCGCTCGGAGTTTACGAGATACGCCAGAACGAAAGCTCGCTTCTGCTCTATATCAACAGTATAAAGAGCGAGGGGTGCGGCAGGCTTTTGAAGTCTTTGAAGGGTCAGGCTCTGCTCAACGCGGGCAATAAGCCGTACATCGCCGTAAAATTCCCGAAAAATATGGCGGTCATCGACGCTCTCAAAAGCATATTCGGCGCAAATTAAAATTATTTTTAAGAAATTTGACGAAAATCATTTACTTTTGACATTCTATCGTGTATAATTATAGAGTTAAAAAATGCGCGTTAGCGCGCAAGATAGGACGGTAATGAATAATGAGAACTTTTAAAAGGGTTTTAGCCGCGGTTATCGCGGTTGTTCTTGTGCTCTCCGTTGCGAGCTGCAGCCTCACAAAAGAGTGGAGCTACAAGTATGGTGACAAGACCTATGACATCGGCGTATATATTTACGCTCTTTACAGCTCTTATACAACAGCTCAGACCTACGCCGCTGACGCTAAGGGCTACAAAGAGAACGAGAGCTTTATGGACCTTAAGATCAAGGACAGCGACGGCAAAAAGGCTGTTGCCCGCGATTGGTGCAACGATAAGGCAGACGAGCAGTGCAGGGAGCTTGTAGCTCTTGACAAGCTCATCAAGGATAAGAACGTCAAGATTTCCAAGAGCGACCTTGAGGCCGCCGAGGAGGTCTGCAAGAACGCTTGGGATATGGGTCCCTACGCCGCGTATTCCGCTCAGTATTACAACCCGATCAAGAGCCAGGTCGAGGATTACGGCGTTTCGTTTGACAGCTTCAAGCAGCTTTTCGTAAGCCCTGTGGGCAATTCGATATACGCTCTCAAAACCGAGAAGCTCTTTGACGCGCTCTACGGCAAGGGCGGCTCGGAGGAGGTTCCCGACAAGGAGCTGACCGAGTTCTTCACAAAGAACTATGTGGATTACAGCTGTGTTCCCGTTAATCTCTACACCTCTGAGACAGGCGACGACGGCAACGCCGCAAACAAGGCGTTCTCCTCCAAGAAGATCAAGAAGATCACAGCCGCCATGGAGGCGCTTGCGGATCAGATTAACTCGGGCGAGATCGACTTTGGCAATGCGGGAAAAACTCTTGAGGAGGATTACTCCGTAAGCGAGAGCGACATTTCTACGAACAAGGTCGATACTCTCGAGAACCTTAAGAGCAACAATGAGGACATTTACAACGCTCTCGAAAAGCTCGAAACAGGCAAGGCTTCGGTCAAGACCGTCGGCATTGACGGCGACACACCCACAGCGTATCTCGTTGTTAAGAACGACGTTACAAAGGACACCAAGGATTATATCGAGGGCGACAACCGCACCTCCGTTCTCCAGAATATGAAGAGCGACGATTACAAGGATTACCTCAAGAAAGAGGCTAAGAAGATCAAGGACGACAAGAAGTTCGAGAGAAATGACGGCGCCATCAACGGCTATCAGCCCGATATGTTCTTCAAGAAGTCCGACGAGAGCAGCTCCTCGAGCGGCTCCGACAGCGATTCCGACAGCGATTCCGACAGCGGCTCCGATTCGGAATAATCCGCCGCGCAACGTCTGATAATAGGGAAGGAAGGACGTTATAAATATGAATAGGAAGAGATTTTTAGCGATATTTTTCGCAGTATTGATAGCATTTTCATCCATCTGGATGATCACAGCCTCCGCGACCGAGGACGACACTGTTCCTGCCTCGGAGTACAGCGAGGACACCGAGCCCGAGTCTGAGGACACGGAGCCCGAGTCTGAGGACACCGAGCCCGAGACTTATGACACCGAGCCCGAGACTGAGGACACCGAGCCCGAGACTGAGGACACCGAGCCTCAGTATGATGACACTGAGCCCCAGTACGAGGACACAGAGCCTCAGTACGAGGAGCCAGAGGAGACCTACGACTGGTCCGACGACAGCTCCGAGGACGATTACAGCGACGATAACGGCAACTATGAGGAGCGCGAGGCGAACACCTCAGACCAGAAGGCTGCCACGGCGGCTGTATATGACGCCGAGAAGGACGACGTTTCCAAGGACACTCTTAACAAGAGCGACTGGGAGAAGATCGCCGCACAGCTCAAGAACGCTTCGCAGAGCGGCGACGACGACTTCGCGTTTATCCGCAACAATGACGCGAACGGCGCAAACAACGGCGAGTGGATGCTGATCCTCGGAATAGCCATGGAGGTCATCGGCATCGGCGTTATCGTGTTTGTCATTATCTATGGTCAAAAGCGCAAGAAAGCGGCGAACGGACCGTCTCACTCAGGCAATCCTTATGTCGCGGGCGGACCCAAGCCCAAGAAAAAGCCCGAGCTCACCAGAGCCGACAAGCAGAGCGCGAAGAAGAGAAGTAAATTCGACACCGCCGAGATCGAGCTCCCCAAGCAGGAGAACCCCAAGCGCTATAAGCCCAAGCACTGATATCTTATAATTTAATATCAAAATGATTCAACGGCAGAGTGAACTCTGCCGTTGATTTTCTATTTAACGCTTTTTTCTTTTATATATTCATTTTTTGTATTGACAATGTCGTTGTTTGATTTTATAATATTCACATAATCAATATTATTCACATCTATAAGGAGTTGATTATTATGATAAAAGCCAAAAAGATAATTTCAATCATAACCGTTTTTACATTATGCGCAGTTGCGTTCGTTATTCCGAGTGTGACCGTTTACGCCGCGTCTCCAAAGCTCAGCAAGACGAAGCTCAGCATGCTTGTAGGTAAGTCCTGTAACCTTAAGCTCAAAAACGCCTCGGGAGCGGTCAAATGGGTTTCAAATAAGAAGGCTGTCGCTACTGTCAGCTCAAAGGGCAAGGTAACGGCTAAAAAAGCGGGAAGCGCTGTGATAACCGCCTCAAACAAAGGCAAAAAATACACCTGCAAGGTCACTGTCAAAAATATTAAAGCTAAGAGTATATCTATGCTTAAAAGCCTTACGATAACCAAGGGCGGATCCTCGACCTTGAAATGTACGATCAAGCCTTCAAATGTTACGATCAAAAAGCTCAAGTGGACAAGCTCGAACACGAAGATCGCCGTCGTCAGCTCAAGCGGTAAGGTTACAGGCAAATGTTCGGGTATCGCCACCGTTACCGCCGCGACTACGGATGGATCGAAGCTGAAGCTGAAATGTACCGTCACCGTCCTGAATAAGACCGTTGACGAAACCGTTAAAAACAATCTCAAAGCGCTCGGCAGTTATATTTATGATAAAGGCGATACGAATAAAGCAGGGGATTTCGGAATCTTTGGTACAATTAAAGACGAATATTTTGATGATTCATACAGCATACTCTATAATCCGTACAAAAAAATGTTATCGTTCGTCTGGTATTCCGAATACAACAACGGCAAGGATTCTTATGTAATGACCTCGGGCGTCAACTTTGATTATTCGCTCACCGCTTTTGATTATATTTCAGCCGATTTATCTGCCGTGGACTATGAACGTGATCGGATCGTTCAAAGCTATTCCGCTGACATTACCGCTTCAGTCTACTCGTATAATCCCGACAGTACGACGCCGAGCATTAAGATAAAGAGCAACACGACCTCGATTTCTTCCGACAAGCTGAAAAATTATATCAATTCGGATTTTAAAACCGCTATGGAAGCATTTAACAGTCTTCTTTATTCGGAGACAGGTCTTACCTTGGTTGATATCGGCTTCAAGAATTATTCATAAGGTCACCTCTAAAAATATCTCCCCAAAAGCAAAGAAATATGGTATAATAGAACCAACAAATAAGGTTGGTGATTTGGATGCAGTTGAATCTATTTG
>ONCP01000006.1 GCA_900316385.1 uncultured Eubacteriales bacterium
TTTAGCTGTAAATATATACTTTCTAATCATTGTTTCATCACCGTATACATTATACCACAACAGTCTCAATTATTAAAGCCTTTTATTAGAAAACAGTATAAGTATATATTTTTTCACGTATTTAGCAATCGGATGTATTTGGTATTAGCTCAGATAACGAGAACGCGCGCCGACTCTTCTCTGAAGTCCTCCGCGCTCGTACTGATTTGAGTGGCATATTTTATGGCTCTGGTCTGAGCGGGATGAATATGCTCGGCGATTTTTTCAAATGTCCTGTTGTGAAAATCAACACGAGCTTTTTCCTCTTTGATCTCATTTTCGGCGCGGATAAGCTCGTTTGAGGACGCTGTTATCTCATTCGCCTTTATGAGCTTGCGCTCGATTTTATGCAGCTCTCCCTCGTCCTCCGTCCAGAAAATATTTGCCGTCCTGAGTTTTTTCCCTGAAAGACGTGTGTCGGCGTTCGGATAAAAATAAGCGGGATATATAAGGAATACCACAAAAGCCTCATTACGACCAATTCCGAGCTCTCGAAAACTCTGTACTTGACCGCGTGATAGATTATAAAATAGATCATACAAACCGACGACCATATTATATACGAACGGGCGCGCGACGGCAAAAGACGATTATAAACCGAAAGTATCCATGAAATAATCAGAAACAAATATATCGCGAAGTTGACAACGAATAAAAGCGTCTAAAAGAAAGGATATTGACTGCCTCCCGTGCTTTCATAGTGCCTATTCAACAAAGTAAACACTCTGGCAAAAACGTTGCAGGCTCCCGCGATTATTACTCCGATCACAAAAGCCGCGATCCCCGCGTATGAATTCTTTTTGATCATTTTCTCCTCCTCTTTTACGATTGCTTAGATTATCCGATCTCAGCTCAGAGCGTCCCTTGTAACAAATATCCTCCTTTGCGAGTCCTATGGTCCCGCAAAGGAGGATAAAAGAGAAATTTGCAATTTTTATCAGCCGATGATATGGCCCTTCTCGCGGATCACTTCAATTACCTGATCAACATATTTCTCACAGGTCTCGTCGCTGTCCGCCTCAACCATAACGCGGATAACGGGCTCTGTGCCTGATTCTCTGAGAAGGATCCTTCCTTCGTCGCCGAGAGCCTCGGAAACGGCGGCAACAGCCTTCTGAACGTCGGGATCGTTTTTGGCGTCGGGCTTCGACTTGACCTTAACGTTCTTGAGAACCTGAGGATAGCGAACCATGGGAGCCGCAAGCTCGCTCATGGGCTTCTCCTTGGCGAGAAGAACCTCCATAAGCTTGAGCGAGGTAAGGATACCGTCGCCTGTTGTGGCGTACTTGGAGAAGATGATATGACCCGACTCCTCGCCGCCGATGCGGTTGCCTGTCTTGACCATATTCTCGTAAACGTACTTGTCGCCTACGCTTGTCTTGTCATATTCGATTCCGATCTTATCAAGAGCCTTGAAAAGACCGAAGTTGCTCATGATCGTAGCAACGATCTTGTTGTTGATAAGCTTGCCTCTCTCCTTCATATAGCTGCCGTAGATGTAAAGGATGTGGTCGCCTGTAACAACCTGACCCTTCTCGTCAACAGCGAGACAACGGTCGGCGTCGCCGTCATAGGCAAAGCCGATATCGAGGCCGTTATCAACGACATACTTCTGAAGGTGCTCGATGTGAGTAGAGCCGCAGTCGGTGTTGATATTGTAGCCGTCGGGAGCGTTGTTGATGACATAGGTCT
The DNA here is from genome assembly GCA_900316385.1 of uncultured Eubacteriales bacterium. Classification (GTDB taxonomy): domain Bacteria; phylum Bacillota; class Clostridia; order Oscillospirales; family Acutalibacteraceae; genus Ruminococcoides. Next base: position 1,732 of record ONCP01000006.1, read on the forward strand.
TTGCTCCGAGAGCGTCAAAAACAGCCTTCGCGATCTGCCATGAAGCGCCGTTCGCTACGTCGAGACCGACCTTCTTGCCCTTGAAGCTGTACTTGCTCATGGAAATGAGATAGCCGATATAGCGGTTACGTCCCGCGACATAGTCAACTGTGCGTCCGATGTTCTCTCTCTCAGCGATCGGAACATCGACCTTGCCGTCGATGTACTCCTCGATCTTGAGGAGCGTCTCCTCCTCCATCTTCTCGCCCTTGCTGTTGAGAACCTTGATACCGTTATCATAGAAGGGATTGTGAGAAGCGGAAATCATAATACCGCAGTCGAAATCATCAATACGTGTGATGTAAGCGACCGAGGGAGTTGTTGTAACGTGCATGATATACGCGTCGGCGCCGCTTGCCATAAGGCCAGTGCACAGAGCGTATTCAAACATATAGGAAGAACGGCGTGTGTCCTTACCGATAACTACCTTCGCCTTTTTGCCCATGTTCGCTCCGTAATACCAACCGAGGAACTGGCCGATTTTAATAGCGTGCTCAAAGGTAAGATTTTTGTTAGCCTCACCGCGGAAACCGTCGGTACCGAAATATTTGCCCATTATTCGCCCTTCCTTTCTACAATGTCGCCGCTGTTCTTAAAGATGCAGTTCTCGGGGATAACTCCGCGCACACAGGATGTGGGATAAACGCTGGAGTATCTGCCGATAACTGTTCCGGGGTTACAAACCGCGTTACAGCCGACCTCAACGTGGTCGCCGAGCATAGCGCCGAACTTTTTGATTCCTGTCTCGATCTTCTCAGTGCCGTTATGAACGACGACGAGCTTCTTGTCGGATTTTACGTTTGACGTAATGGAACCCGCGCCCATATGCGAGAAGTAGCCGAGGATGGAATCGCCTACATAGTTATAGTGAGGAGTCTGAACGTGGTCAAAAAGAATGACGTTCTTGAGCTCAACAGAGTTGCCGACGACGCAGTTAGCGCCGACAAGAGCCGAGCCTCTGATGAAAGCGCCGTGTCTGACCTCGGTTTCGGGTCCGATAATGCAGGGAGCGCCGAGATAAGCCGAGTCAAAAACAGTCGCGGTCTTGTGTACCCAAACATTTTCGGCAACCTCATTGTAGTCGTCGCCGAGCGTGGGGCCGAGCTCAAGGATAAAGTCCTTGATACCCTTTAACGCCTCCCAGGGATAGGTGAACTGCGAAAGGTAGTCCTTAGCAAGAGTATGATCAAGATCATACAGATCCTTGATAGTATACATTAAAGTCTCTCCTTTTTCTCGATATCCAAGAAATACTTGTAAGTATCTACGGTAAGCTCGCCGCAGGCGGCCTCGTCACAGGCGATGATAGCGCCGTTGTGCATCTGTAAAGCGGAGCAGGTCCACTTGTGGCTTACGCTGCCCTCAACCGTCTCGGCAAGAGCGCGCGCCTTGTTGTGGCCGTTGATGAGGATAAGAACCTCTTTGGAATCCGTAACAGTGCCTACGCCGACTGAAAGAGCCTGAGCGGGAACAGCCTCGGGGTCGTTACCGAAGAAGCGGGAATTTACGATTCTTGTGTCGGTGGTGAGGTTTCTTACGCCTGTGCGTGACGCAAGGCTTGTGAAGGGCTCGTTGAACGCGATGTGACCGTCAACGCCGATACCGCCCATAAAGAGGTCGATTCCGCCGTAGGAAGCGATCTTCTCCTCATATCTGGCGCACTCGCCCTCGGGATCGTCTGTCATACCGTTAAGAATGTTGATGTTCTCGGTCTTCATATCAACGAGATGATCGAAGAAATTGTCATGCATAAAGTACCAGTAGCTCTGGTCATGCTCATGAGGAAGTCCGAGATATTCATCCATATTAAAGGTGACAACGTTAGCGAAGGAAAGCTCGCCGTTACGGTTCATTGTATAAAGCTCCTTGTAAACGCCGATAGGCGAAGAACCTGTGGGAAGTCCGAGAACAAAGGGACGGTCCTCTTTGTGGTTCTTGATTTTCTGAGCGATATACTGAGCCGCCCACTTACACATTTTATCGTAATTATCCTGAATAACAACTCTCATAATAATATTACTCCTTGAAAATAATAAGATAAAAAATAATAAATTAAAAAATGAAAATCCAGCGATGAAAGAAGCTTTGTTACAGTTTTGATTCTGCTTTTTTTCTTCTTCCTTACGACCCGCCTTTACGGGGAGCCGTGGCAGCATCCGCCGAGTATTTCGATAACTGCCAAACCTCGTCAACCATATCAGGTCCTGGCGCTAACAGTCTCCTTTTCTCTCCTTCCTTTAAGAGAAGCTGTTTTAACAGATCGGAACAACAATATATTGTTCTCCAATCCAGAAAATTCTACCATATATCAGGGTAAAAGTCAAGGTGCAAGTTTACGAATAAACACTTAAAAACACAGTTGTCATCTGCTACAATATAAAAAAATCAAACGGAGGCTCTACTATGAAAAAAACAGCGGCGTTTCTCTTGACCGTAATGATTATTTTATCCCTCGCATCCTGCGGCTCGGGCGGAAAAGGAAGCTCATCCGCGACGCAAAAGCCCACGGAAAGCACGACCGAGGAAACAGAGGTCAAGGCGAATATCGTCACCGACAGCGGCGCGGCAAAAGAATTGCTTGAGGAGCTTGAAACACAGAATTTCGGCGGCGTTTTGTATGCCGAAAAAAACGGAAAGCCCTTTGCCTCATATACCAACGGCACGCTCACGGGCGACGTCCCGATCACGCTCGACACACCGTTGCCGATAGCCTCCGTATCAAAGCAGTTCTGCGCTGCGGCGATCATGCTGCTTGAGGAGCGCGGCAAGCTGAGCGTTGACGACAAGCTGAGCGACTATTTCCCCGAGTGCGGCTACGGCGATAAGATCACCCTTCACAATATGCTCTGTATGCGCTCGGGTATTCCGAATTTTAACAGTAAAATCAGTGAAGATACGGTATCGATCGATAATACCGACGAGGAAAACACAAAGATCGTTCTTGATTGGGTATTCAATGAGGATTTGGATTTTGAGCCCGACGAGATGTATGAATACTCAAATCTCAACTACATTCTTCTCGGCAATATTATTGAGAAGGTCACGGGAGAAAAATACATTGACTTTCTGAGGAAGAATATCTTTGAGCCTCTTGAGATGAACCACAGCGGCTCCGTCACGGAGTTGAAGGATAACCCCGAATGGGCAAAAAGCTTCAGCTACAAAAACGAGGATATCGGTCTCGGGATCGAGCCGGGTGTATCAAAGGGCGCGGGAGACCTTATCTCGAATGCCGAGGATATGACAAAATGGATGAACGCCCTGCCGTCGGGAAAAATCATTTCCAAGGAAAGCTTCAAAAAGATGAGCACCAATTACTCAAGCGGCTCCGAGCACTACGGCTACGCCCTCTCGACAAATATGAAGGGCAGCGCGGGACATTTCGGCTCGATCGGCAAATTCAACTCCTGCGATTACTTCAGTACTTCCGAAAACTTTACACTCTTTATTGTAACCAATACCGCGGGCGGTAACACACTGAAATCAAAATGCTATTCGCTTGTCCCCGATTTGATCCGCGCGGCAGATGAAAAAAGCTAAAGCGGCGCGTTTAGAGTATATTAAAAAAACAGTTGACAAAGCAAGTCGTTTTGTATATAATAGTACTTGCTTTGGGGGTATAGCTCAGCTGGGAGAGTGCTTGACTGGCAGTCAAGAGGTCACGGGTTCGAGCCCCGTTATCTCCACCATAGAAAAAGGACATCCAACGGATGTCCTTTTTCTATTCTGAAACCAAATAGAGATAACGGGGCTCGAAGCCGACCGTTAAGAAAATGCTCCGGGGGAGCATTTTTAGGGAGGAGCGTTTATGAAAGGCAAAGCTCCGCCACACACCCTGACAAGCGAGAACTAAGCTTTCTGAATATTAAAGGTACGTTATCTCCACCATAGAAAAAGGACATCCAACGGATGTCCTTTTTTCTATTCTGAAACCAAATAGAGATAACGGGGTGTGACACCGACCGTTAAGAAAATGCTCCGAGAGCGGCTTTGCTCAGCTATTCTCGGAGTTTTTTTACCTGAACTTGTTTGCGAAAAATCCACAAAAAATGGCCGCCGCCTTAAGTAGACGGGGCCATTATTTGATTAATTATGTTTTGATTATGATACGGTGTATTCTTTACCCGCTTCAAGGGTCAGTCCCTGCTCGTTCTGTCCCGGGTATTGCTCGGTGCCGTCGTTAAAGATGATATAGCCCGCGTCCCAGTCGTTCTGAAGCTTGTAGCTGTATGTGCCGTCGCTTTCCTTCGTCATGGCATTGCCGGGCCACGCGGCCTCCTGATTGTCGCCGTAGTAGATATACGCGTTGATGTTGTCGCCCCAGTTGTCGGGCTTTTTGAAGGTGACCGTATCGCCCTTCTTTACCTCGTTGCCCGCGAAAGCCGCCTTTGGATTGGTAACAACATATTTTACATAGCTGTGAACTCCCTTATCTGTCTCGCCGAAAAGCTCGACAGTCGCGACGCCGTCCTTGAGCTCGTCAGACTTAACGGTGATCTCGTCGCCGTCCTTGAACTCGACCTCGTCGCCGCCGTTGATTTTGTACGTTGATTTCGCGCTGTTCTCGCTTACAAGCTTGGCGGAGAAATCACCCTCAACGATAAAGCTCGCGCTGTCCTCGACCTTTACGTTCGCGGGAGCGTCTGTTTCGGAGTAATTGTCGTTATACAGAACTACCACGCTCTCGGCTGGGATCGGCTCGTCGCAGATGAGCTTGCCGTCCTTGACGGTATACTCAGTCTTATTATCTACGCGGTTGATATAGGTGCCGTCCTTGAGGTCGGTGTCAAACTTGCCCTTGAGGTCAAAGGCTGTATTGATGATAACGGCGCCCTTGTCGCCTCGGCAGATTTCGAGAGAAGTACAGTCCTCATCAAGATTGATGAAATTGTTCTCCTCGCCGATCATAGCGTTGCGGAAGAAGTTTACGGCTCTGACAACATCGTTCTTGTAGAAAAGGTCGCCGTTGACGCCGATCCTGTTTTCGGTTCCCCACTGGTTGTCTGTCGCGTTGCCTGTGGGACGGTCAAAGAACAGCGGTGTGCCGCCGTCGCGCGCCGCGATGAGCGCGTAGCCGAGAAGCACCTGAGCGTCGTCCATAACAGACCAGTTGCCGTCGTTGATGTAGTTATCGTGCGACTCTACCCAAGTAACGCAATCCGAGCTTGAGCCGACGCGCAGGTCGGAAATCTTCGCCGTGGACACATTCGTAGTGGTGATCGCCTGACGGATAAAGCCGCCGTAAGTGCTGGCGGCGCAGGCTCCGATAGCCTCGATATAATCGGATATCCTGTCATTCGCGCCCTGAAGGACCTCGCCGTAGTTAAAAATTCTGTCGGCGTCGGTGATTTCCGTTGTCACGCGCTCCCAGAAATCATTTTTCTCGCCCTTTTTATCGGTCGGGTCGTCGGGAAGTCCGATATGCTTCGCCGCGTCGTAACGGAAGCCGTCCGCTCCGCATTCGATACAGTCATTGAGATACTTGATGAAATAATCCTGAAAAGCCTTGTTTTCGGTATCGATGTCGGGAAGTCCGCCCATCTTACAGGTCGTGCACTGGAGGCGGTTGCCGTAGTCGATAATATCCTTGGAATTGCCGTCGTGATATAGCTTGTCAAGACCGCCGACGGCGTCGATAAGATTCTTATTTATCTTGTCGGTAGTCGGAGTGGTGTGATTGGGCACAACATCTACGATAACCTTGATACCGAGTGAATCCGCCTTTTCGCACATCGACTTGAACTCGTCGCGAGTACCGAGCTGGTAGTTTCCGATTGTGTAGTCGGTAGGCTGGAAGTGATAGTACCACTTGCCGTCGCCGTAAAGCTGCATACCGCCGTTCTCGCCCTCAAGACACTCGTTGATCGGAGAGGTCTGGATAGCCGAGAAGCCCTGAGCCGCGATATCCTCGAGAGAATTCTCGATCGTCTTGAAATCCCAGCAGAAGCAGTGGAGGATCGCGCCGTCCTTGATTTTGGTCGCGAGATTGTTTGACGTTAACGTCTTTTTATCGTCCGATTTGACCTTTGAAGAGGTCGTTGAGGATTTTTTAGCGTCGTCTCCGCACGATGAGAGCGCAAAAGCCGAAGCCGAAAGCATAAGCGCGCAGAGAAGTAATGATGTTATCCTTTTGAGCATAATTTTACCTCCGTAAAAAAATAAAATTTGACATAATAATAATAACACAAATACCGCGCGATTGCCTATATCCAAAAGCACCAAAAAATAACAAGAAATATATGCACATTTGACTATGGATTTTGATTTTCAATTATGCTATAATTGAAGAGATTAAAAGGAGGTTTTTCAATATGAAAAAATCTATTGCAATTTTATTATCCGTAATTATGCTTTTAAGCTGTGTTTCCGTTATCACCGCAGGCGCCGCGGACACGAACGCCACGCTCAATCTGGCGGGCAAGAGCTACACCTTCGCGAAGGGCAGCGTTATTAACTACACAGTCAAGCTTAAAACAGAGAACCCGATCGTAAACGGACAGTTCTACCTCAACTATCCCGAGAGCATTCTCAAGGTCAAGAACGTTTCGTTCCCCGTTGTCGGCGATAGCACCATGTTCTGTAATTATACCGAGGACAGCGAGAATCTCGTAAGCTTTAACTTCTCCAATATTAAAACGGTAGACTTTACAAAGAGCGCAGTTCTCGCTACGATCCACTTTGCCGTTAAGGCCGCAGGCTCGGGCGATATCAGTCTTGAAACAGAGGCTATGAGCTCGCTCAACGATCAGCTGATCCTTAACAGCGAAATTGATAAAGCGACCTTCACACATTCTCTCGCGCAGACAACTCTTACCGCGAAGGCGGCAAAGTCTTCCATCGCTTTCGGAGCTTCCACCACTGTAAGCGCGACCGCTAAAAACGGCTTTGGCAAAACGACCTATACTTCCTCCAACAAGAAGATCGCGACCGTTGACTCTAAGGGCAAGGTAGTCGCGAAGGGCGTAGGCACGGCAAAGATCACTGTCGCTTACAGCGGACTCAAACAGACCGTCGCTATCAAGGTCGTTAAGGCAGCCAACCCGATGAAGGTCACCGCCAAAAAGACAGTAACCGCCAACTCCAAGAAGGATACCAGGATCAAGGGAGTTGTTACAGTCAAGAAGGCTCAGGGCAAGGTAACATACTCCACGAACAACAAGAAGGTAACTGTCAAGTCGGGCACGCTCGTCGTAAAGAAGGGTCTCAAGAAGGGCTCGACCGTCACCGTCAAGATCACCGTTAACGCTAAGGGCAACGCGAACTACAAAGCAGGCAAGAAGGTCTTAAGCGTTAAGATCAAGGTAAAATAATCAAACAATACAACCGCAAAAAGCTCCCGATTCTCTCGGGAGCTTTTGTTATTTATGCTTTCACACGACTCTGATTTTCATTTTCATCGTGATCCCGTTTTTGACTGCGGTAACCGTGCACACGCCCTTTCTCAGTCCGCGTATCCTTCCGCCCGTTGACACGCGGGCGATCCTCGGGTTTGAGCTTTTGTACTTCGTTTTGCCCGTTCCTCGGTATACCTTCATTGTGTATACCTTTCTTTGCTTAAGCCTTGCCGCTCCGCAGCGGATAAACGGAAGCTGGATAACCTTATTGTCGGACGTTATCTCAAGTATCTTAGTCAGGCTTGCCGAGGTAAAAAGCGCTTTTTTGCGCTCGGCATAAATGTACTTTGATCCAGCCTTGATACCGTAAAAATCATTCCCCCAGAAGGACGGCATAGTGAAAAGCCTGTTAATCTTATGATTGGACAGCTTCAGCCTATATAATTCTCTTTTGGAATTAAAATAAATATATCCGTCCTTATAGCAAAGCTTGGAGTAGGTATTGTTATACCTTTTTCCGCTCGCGCTGTACCAGATATCCTTGAATAATTTCAGCACCTTCTCGGTTCCGTTAACGCGCCTGATAAACGCCGAATAACGCTTGCCCTGATAGTTGGGATTGAAGTAATAATACGAGCCGTTGATATACAGCGTCTGTGACTGTACGCGTCTGAAAAACGAGCTGTCGTATTTTGTCGAAGCGCAGGCATACTCGGAATCAGCGGTTATGTCGTCCTCGTGACCCGTGTGGGTATCGGAAGCATATGACGCCAGCCTTTCGTCGCTGATAAGAAAATACTTGTGATCCACAAAACCCGTTGTATCGGGTATAGGATCATCCGAGGTAACGTCGACGTGATACCAATTGTCCCCGAGCTTCACCTGATTCCAGCAATGCGCCTTTGAGCCGTTATTGAGACATCTGCTGTCGATCCCGACCTTGGAAAGAAGATAGGAATACGCTCTGGAATAACCCTCACACACGCTCTTTTTTGTGACGAGCGCGCTGTACGCCGTGTAAGAGAGGTCGTTTTTTAGCTCATACTCACAACCCGCGACAAGTCTGTCGTGGAGAACAAGCGCTTTGGTCAAGTCGCTCCAGTCTTCGCCGATATCTCCTATCATATTGTTTACCGCCCTGTTAAATTTCTTCTTTTGAGCGGCAATTTCGCTTTTCGATAACAGATAAGACGGGGATATATAGCGTACGATATTTGTATTCTTATCATATTTATAATTTATGTACGAGGAATCTACATAAAAAATATCGGGGTTCGAGAACACGGAAGATTTAAACACGTTCATTATATTATTCGTTGTGATCCCGAAGCCAGTGACCTCTATCGTGGTTTCAAGACCTCTGAGCGAATCCGCGATATACTCCTCAACTCCGCTGTAAATCATATTTACCGTCGGTATCAGGGAATGGATCCTGCCCTCCTCGACAGCCGAAACGGACGCGGTACTTGGCAGTATCGTTATCATAATCAGCAACGCGGCGGCAAAACGCCTTACAATTTTTATCAAACAATCATTCCTTTCGGATCAAATCCTTTATAACCTCTCCGGCGATTATCATTCCTGCGACAGAAGGGACGAACGGTACGCTGCCGGGGATCCTTTTTTTATTAGGCTCCGAAACGGAACCGTCAAGAATCGGTTTTTCCTTGGAGTAAACCACCTTGAGCTTTTTTACTCCGCGCTTTTTCAGCTCCGAGCGCATAACTCTCGCCAGCGGACAGACGGAGGTCTCAAAAATATCGGCGACCTCAAAGGCGGTCGGATCAAGCTTGTTGCCCGCGCCCATAGCGGATATGATCGGGGTCATGGAACGCTGAGCCTTCATGACAAGCTCAAGCTTGCCTGTCACGGTATCGATCGCGTCGACTACATAATCATAAAGGGAAAAGTCAAATTCGCTGCTCGTCTCGGGCATAAAAAACGTGTTGTAAGCGTTGACCTTTATTTTCGGGTTTATGTCGAGGAGCCTTTCACTGAATACATCCACCTTATACCTACCTACGGTGGAATTCAGCGCTATGAGCTGACGATTTATGTTTGACGCGGCAACGCGGTCGTTGTCGATGATATCGAGCTCCCCTACCCCGCACCTTGCGAGCGCCTCAACGACGAAGCCGCCTACGCCGCCCACGCCGAAAACGGCGACGCGGGAGTTATTCAGCTTTTTTACGGCTTCTTCTCCGAGCAAAAGCTCGGTTCTGGAAAAAATACCGTCCATAATTATTCCCATAGCCTTTCCGCCCACAAATAATCTTTACAACCTTAACGTGAGCGGATAAGGCGCAAACGGAAAAGTGTGAACTTTCACACTGCTTCTCCTTTAAATCAAGCCGCCGCTTACGCGACGGCTCATGGTTTTTACTTTACGGTAACCGAACGCTTGATGCTGTAATCGCTGTAATACGCCTTTTGGTTTACCGAGTTATAGGAACGCACTCTGAAATAGTATCTTGTCTTTGAGCTGAGGCCCTTGATGACGGCGTTGCTTTTGTCGATACCGTAAACCTTGTATCTTGACTTTGTTTTGAAGGCTTTATCCGTAGAATACTCGATGATGTAGCCCTTCGTGTTCGATTTCTGCGGCGTCCATGTAAGAGTAGCCTGACCCTTTTTGTCGGAGGTCAAAGTTCTGAACTTAACAGACTTGTAGGTAGTGTCGGCGTTTATCACCGAGCTTGTGCCCTTGACCCTCTTTCCGTCAATCGACATTACGGGAATGATCTTAAAGCCGTAGCTTGTCCCCTCATCAAGAAAGCCGTCGATGTAAGACGTGCTCTTTACCTCGTCAATAAGATAATATCCTGTGTCTGAGGCTGTCTTTTCGTAGATCAGATAAGAGGTGGCTCCGTAAGTCGGCTTCCAAGTCAGCTTAACATTGTCGTAAGAGGGAGCCGCCTTTAAGCTCTTGACCGCGTCGGGCTTGATATAGAAAATAAAGGTTTTGCTCTCAAGGTACTTGCCGTCCTTGAAGCGCACAGCCTTGATCCTCGCTCTACCGGGGAGCTTGTTCTTGTAATAATACAGATTGTAGTCCTCGCCTGCTTTGAGCTTTGTGCTTCCGTCGTATATTTCGGGCTTGGGCTTTACGCCTGTTGTCCTGTTTTTATACGCCGCGGCAAGATTCGCCGTCATGGTCGAATCCTCTTTGGAATAGTCGTAAAAATCAGTGTAGCAGGCGTTCGAATCGTAGCAGGTGCCTCTGATGGTGTAGTTGTCGGCAAACTGCCACGCGTGAGGCGAGGTGCCGTTGAACATAACCTTCTTGATGGTGGGGTCGGGATAATAAGGCCACTGAGCGTACCAAATGTTGATTCCGCTCTTCTGGTAATCGTCAAGATCGAGAACATCGCGGAAGAAGCTCTCGGAGGAATAGATCGTGGGAATATATCCGTGACTTTTAATTCTGTTACAGAATTTTTTTACACTGTTATGAAGGTAATCGGCGGATATTCTTCCGCTGTACAGGGCGTTTGTCTGAACCTCGTCCTCAATATCGTAGGCGACCTGAATAGTGTCGGTGTCCTTGGTGTAGTTACCGAGGGATTTGAGCTGCTTGTGGACCCAGTCTGCCATTTTTACGCTGTCGGAATATGTATAAATATAGGAATAAACATATATTCCGAAATCTATCCCGCTCTCGACGCAGCCCTTGACGTTCGTCTTGAACGCCTTGTCAAGCGTACCGCCGTCGTGGCCGTAATAGCCGACGCGGATATACGCGAACTCAACGCCGATATCGCGCAGATAATCCCAATCTATATCACCGTTCCACTGTGAAACGTCCACGCCGTAGGAATATACGGGGTTTTTAGCGAACGACTCATAGGTCGCAGCGTCGGCGGAAAATGCCGACAAAAGCATACCGATCGAAAGAATGATCGGCACGATCGCTTTAATAATCTTTTTCATCATATACCAATCCTTATTCAAAGATGTTTCCATTTTACTATATTCGAGCCAAAAAATCAATTAATTAGCGGAATTACCATAATTTGTTGCATTTTTCACAAATATAATTTATACTAATAGTCGGTGATTGTTATGTTTGAATTTACTATCGAAAACAAGGATTTTTTGAATGACTTTTACGCGGAGATGAAGGAGTATGTAAAAAACTCCTACGCCTTTACCGCAAAATTTCTTATAAATCCGACCCTTATGGAAAATTACAAGGAGCAGGAAAAGCTGACTCTGATCCTGCTTAACAAGAGCATTTATCAAAATATTTTCAATATGATGGCTCAGCTGGACAACAATATGGTTTACTCGGCTATGTCCTGCCTTGAAAACGCCTTGTATAATATAAGATTGTTCTACGTTCTCAAGAAAAGCAAAAACAATCTCTACAAATATATGACCGACGAGTTCTTTGACCTGAGAAAATGCGAGGAAATCGCCGACAAAAATACCGACTTTGAGGACAAGACCGACTTCTCGATCATCGATTTTTACAAGGACGTGAAGAACGGTAACCGTTTTTCGGATATCAAAGCGATACTTCCGCTTGAGATCGTAGACGGGAACCTGTATATGGGGCTTTCAAACGGCAACACGCTCGGCGACAAGCTTCAGGACAAGATAAGAGGACGTATGGTTTCGATGTACAGAGCGCTGAACCTGCACAATCAGATGTTCTTCAACGGCGGTCTTGACCCCGAGTTTGAGGAAATCGAGGGCAGGATCTACCGCAAATTTATGGACTACGTAAGATATTACGCCTGATGATACTTTTCTCCGCTGTTCATAGCCATATGCTCGGCGGAGATTTCCTTATAAAGCTCGGACGAGGTATAGTCGAGGTTGGTTTCCGTCGCGATCGCCTTCAGCTCGACCGCGCATTTCTTTGAACGCAACAGCTTGAGAAAAACGCTCAGAAGTCCGTCGGAAAAGCCGACAAGGTAGAGCATTTCCTCCGCAAAGATATCCGAATCGCCCATCCCCTCTTCATCCGAAAGTCCCAGAATAAAACCGAGCCTTACGCCGTATTCTTCGGGAGTGATTTCTCGGACGCCGATATTAAGAGCGCGGCAGATGTTCTTTATCGCGATCGCCTTTTTTCCGCTGAGGTTATACATAAAAAGTTCTGTCATTTTTATCACCGTGTTTATTATAATTTGGTTTCAGGTAATTGTCAATTTATGAAGCATTATTATTCTTTGAACGAATATTATCGTGAGAAATTCAATAAAAAGGTATATAAGCTCTCAATAAGCGGCGGTATGAGTTGCCCCAACCGCGACGGCACCTTGGGCACAGGCGGATGTATATTTTGCTCAAGCGGCGGCTCGGGAGAATTTTGCCCTTCCGCGGAAACGGGTATCAAAGAACAGCTTGAGCAGGCAAAAAACAGAGTAAAAGCCAAGACAAGGGACGAGGCGTTCATCGCGTATTTTCAGCCGTTCACAAACACCTACGCCGATGTTGACTATCTGAGAAGAATATTCGGTGAGGCGCTCGAGCCCGAGTATATTCTCGGGTTAGCCGTCGCGACACGCCCCGACTGCCTTGAGGACGAAAAAATCGGGCTTTTGAGCGAGCTGAACAAAGAAAAGCCCGTAACGGTTGAACTGGGGCTCCAGACGATACACGAAACAACGGCGGAATACATAAGAAGAGGATATCCGATCAAGGTATACGATGACGCGGTAAAGCGTTTGAAAAACGCGGGGATCGAGGTGGTAACTCACGTAATATTGGGGTTACCGAACGAAACGGAAAAAATGATGCTGGATACGGTGAGATATGTCGGAAAAAGGACCGACGGGATAAAGCTCCAGCTTCTGCACGTTATTGAGGGAACCGACCTTGCCGACGAATACAGAGCGGGAAAATTCGAGGTTCTGAGTATGGAGGAATACACGGATATCCTGTTAAAATCAATAGAGCTTTTGCCCGAAAATGTGGTTATCCACAGGATCACGGGCGACGGAGCGAAGAAAAGCCTCATCGCTCCCCTTTGGAGCGCCGACAAGAAAAGGGTGCTGAATTACATTAACAAAGAGCTTGAGAAACGAAATATCAAACAGGGAAAATTTTCTTGACAAAGGGCTTGATTTTTCGAAAGTTTTATACTATAATATTAAAGTCGCTTATGCAGAGATGTCCGAGCGGCCGAAGGAGCATGATTGGAAATCATGTGTACGGTGAACACCGTACCGAGGGTTCAAATCCCTCTCTCTGCGCCAAAAAAGCAGGAAGCACGCTGTGCTTCCTGTTTTGTTTTATAATATCAGAGAGAGGGATTTGAAGCCGAGCGTTAAGAAAAAGCTCCGGCGGAGCTTTTTTAGCGAGGAGCGCTGATGAACCAAAGGGTTTATTGCACACCGCAACAAACGAGATGTATCATTTCCTATCACGAAAACGCACTCTCTCTGCGCCAACAAAGCAGGAAGCACGCTGTGCTTCCTGTATTTTTTTATATCCTGTTTTGTTTTATAATATCAGAGAGAGGGATTTGAAGCCGAGCGTATGTCGGGCGCTATACAGTATAAATTATTTAAAACTGTTCATATCCGAATCGAACATATCGGTTTTTGTTACGTCAAAATAAACCTCGCTGTTATATAGACGCTCAAAAGCTTTTTGGATGAGCAGTGGATTTATGTTCGTGACGCTGCCCGCGGGAAGGGTGACATAAATCAAAACACCGCCGATATTGCGCTCAAACCTGATTTTATCGAGATACGGCTTGATATCCACCTCTCTGACGCCCTTTTTCTTGGTCTTTTTCTCAACGAGGATCTCGTCCTTTTGCAAAAGCTCGGAAAAGCAGCCGAAAACCTCATCGGCGGATAGCTCGTCGGACGTTGCGCGAATCTTGAAGGACGCGAAGGAGATCACCTTCGCCTTCATTTCAGGCTTGGTAACGTCATATATCTTTATTCCCGTTGGCAGAGAAGTGTTCAGTCCGTCTTTTATTTCTTCAAAAGAAATATCTCCGATCAGACGAATATCCATACACTCCTTCTCTCCCCTGAAGCCCAGCGAAAGAGGAAGCGGAAACGTAGCGTAAGGGTGAACGTGAAAGCCCTCGGTATGCCAAATCGGGATTCGGCTTTTGTGGAGAGCGCGGAGCATACAGCGGTTAAGGTCGAGATGAGAAATATAACGGCACTCGCCGTCCTTCCTGAACCAAACTCTAACGTCTTTCATAACAAACACCTCCGCCGTATTTTGCGGCGCCGCAGTTCGAGCATTTTTGCCTGCAATTGGGCGTCACGGAATCAGCGTACGCCTTCTCCCGCTCGGAAAGCAGGAATTTCTTTGTAACGCCGTAATCGAGGAAATCCCACGGCAGAAGCTCGTCGAGCGAGCGCTCGCGGACTGCGTAGAAATCGGGGTCGATACCGCATTCTTCAAAAACCTCGAGCCATGAATCAAGCGAGAAGCAGTCGCCCCAGCCGTCAAAGTGAAAGCCTTTTTCGCACGCAAGCTCAAGCGCGCGGCAAAGCTTGCGGTCTCCTCTGGCAAAAACCGCCTCGAGATAGCTGGTGTCCGCGTCGTGATAATTGTAATTGATCTTCTTTGTTTTTATGCTGTCCTTGAGGTGCCGCTGCTTGTCCATAAGAACGCCGCGCGTATTCTGTCCGTACCACTGGAAAGGCGTGAACGGCTTCGGCACAAAGGACGCGGTGGATATCGTTACGGTAACGCTCTTGCCCTTAGGCTTGTTTTCGCAACGGTAATATGTGTCTACCACCTTTTGGGCAAGGTTTGCGATACCCTCAACGTCCTCGTAGGTTTCTGTCGGCAAGCCGATCATAAAGTAGAGCTTGACCTTTGTCCAGCCGCCGTTAAAAGCCTTTGAGCAGGTCTCCATAAGCTCGTTTTCGAGAACGTTCTTGTTGATAACGTCCCTGAGGCGCTGAGTCCCCGCCTCGGGAGCGAAGGTCAGACCGCTTTTTCTGACGGTCTGTATCCTGCTGAGGATATCGTCGCTGAAGCCGTCAACGCGGAGCGACGGCAGCGAAATGCTGACCTTGTCGTTTTCAGCCCAAAGATTGAGCTCTGAAAGGAGCTTGACGATCTCGGTATAATCGCTTGAGCTGAGCGACGAAAGACTTATCTCATCATAGCCTGTGTTTTCGCAGAGAGCCCTGCACTGGGCGTTGATCGTATCGACAGATTTTTCTCTGACGGGGCGGTACAGAAAGCCCGCCTGACAGAAACGACAGCCGCGGATACAGCCGCGGAAAATCTCGCTGACGGCTCTGTCGTGAACGATCTCTATATTGGGGACTACAAAGCTTTCGGGGAAATAGCTTTTGTCCATATCCATCATCAAACGCTTTTCCACGACCGCGGGAGCTGAGTCGCGAGGAACAAAGCTTTTAAGCGTACCGTCGTCGTTGTAATCGACCTCGTAAAGCGAGGGAACATAAACGCCCTTTATCTGCGAGGCAAGACGAAGGAACTCGTCCTTGGTCTTATTCTCGTTTCGGCATTTCCTGTAAAGCTCGATCACCTCGAGGTCAGCTTCCTCGCCCTCGCCGATAAAGAAAATATCAATGAAATCGGCAAGCGGCTCGGGGTTGCAGGCGCAGGGACCGCCCGCGACAACGATCTGACCGAGTTTTTTTCTGTCCTTTGACAGGATCGGGATTTTAGCGAGCCTGAGCATATTCAAAACGTTTGTGAAGCTTAGCTCATACTGGAGCGTAAAACCGATGAAATCAAAGTCGGTGATCGCGTCGCCGCTCTCAAGAGCAAACAGCGGAATGTCCTTTTCAAGCATAAGCTTTTCCATATCGAGCCAAGGGGCAAACACCCTCTCGCACCAGATATACGGTTTTTCGTTAAACAGACTGTAAAGGATCTTCATTCCCAGATGCGACATTCCTATCTCGTACGTATCGGGAAAGCAGAACGCGAAACGAACGTCGACATCGTCTTTGTTCTTGACCACGGAGTTCAGCTCGCCGCCGACGTAACGTCCCGGCTTTTGAACCTTTAGCAAAAGCTTTTCAACTTCCTTGTTAATCATAATCCACCTCAAAGGTACTTATCCTCCCTCATAAACACTGTAAGGATAAGATACAGGCTTAAAAACAGCAGGGAAAAATTGTATTTTGAATACAGCAAAACCGTCAGCCCGACAAAAAACATCGGAACGCAAACCGCGACGGTCGTAATATCGGTAATAAGCGCAGATTTTCGGGCGCCGAAGCGCCTGAGTAAAATCAAAAACAAAAGCTGTCCGCCGTCAACTCCCGAGGCAGGCAACAGATTAAACGCGCCGAGCATCAGATTCACCGCGGAAAACACGGCGCAAAACGGAAAAAACAAAGCGAACATAATAAGATTCGCCGCGGGTCCCGCAAGAATTATCAGCGCGTCGCGGACAAAGCTCAGCGAGTGCCGCGACCGCTGGATTATCTTTATATCAAAAAGCGAAACATTTATGCCCGATGGCTCGGCTCCGCACAGCTTCATCATAAAAAGATGACCGAGCTCGTGGATCGTCAAAGCCGCGAAGCAATACGCGTAACCCGAAAGCGTTCCGCTGATGAGAAGGATCGACAAAAAGGCAAGGGTCGGGTAAGTGAAGCCGATCGTAAAGCCCTTAACGCGAAAGGTCATCTATCAGCTCTTTCAGGCTGAAGCTCTCAAAATCGGAGTTAAGTATGATCTCGTCGCTGAGCTCGCTTTGATACCACGAATGAAGCTCGCTGTAAATCCTGCCGCCGAGCGTTTTAACAACATACGCCGACAAAACCATAAGCAGGCAAAGTCCGAGCTGAACAATCAACACAAGCGGCTTTCCGCCTTTTTTCTTTGGCTTTTTCTTCGGCTTTTCGGGCGGACTTTCACTGCTCGGGTCAGTGTATCTTTCATACTCGACAGGCTCTCCGGCGTCCTTCCAGCCTTCCTCATAACTGAGATTGTCCATATAATCACCTCGGTAAATACTATGCCGAGACGATCGCGAATAGTATCAGCTGTCCAGCTTTTTGAAATCGGTTCTTGTAAGATTCAGGAAAAGCAGCAGCGCCAAAATAAGCGACGCCGCCTCAGCGATCGGGAAAGCAAGCCAGATAAGCCCCTGAAAACCGAGAACCTTGGAAATGAGAAAAGCGACGGGCAAAATGAAAACAAGCTGACGCGTAAAGGAAATAATAAGCGCTCTGAAGCCCTTTCCCGTTGCCTGAAACATCGATATACACACGATACCGACGGCGGCGGGAATAAAGCAAAGACAGATGATCCTGAACGCAGGCACGCCTGCCGAAATCAGCGCGGGGTCGTTGTTGTTAAACATTGAAATCAGCGTTTCGGGAATAGTCAGGAAAAGCGTCATTCCGATCGACATAATGATTATCGCGATCACTATACCGTGATTCATCGCCGAGTATAGGCGGCGCTTGTTGCCCGCGCCGTAGTTGAAGCCCATGATCGGCAAAAGTCCCTGATTAAGTCCAAAGCAGGGCATAAACACAAAGCTTTGAAGCTTGAAATATATCCCGAGAACCGTTACGCCGATTTTGTCGAGCATAGCGTTCATTCCGAGGATCATAAACGATGAGATCGACTGCATAATTATTGATGGGAAGCCGACCGCGTAGATATTCTTTATTGTCTCAAAATTAAACCTGAAGCCCTTGAAGGTCACGTGTACCTTGTTCTTCTTGACGAACAGCACAACAAGCGCGAAGGTCATTCCGACAAACTGTCCGAAAACGGTAGCGATCGCCGCGCCCATTACCTCGAGCTTCGGGAAGGGACCGATCCCGTAGATCAGAAGCGGATCAAAGATGATGTTAGTCACGGCGCCCGCCAGCTGGAACAGCATAGGGAATATCATATCGCCCGTTGCCTGGAGAGATTTCTCAACGCTGCACTGGACCATACTGAAGCCCGAGAAGCAAAGCACGATCGTGAGATACTGATATCCGTACTGATATGTAAGTCCCGTACAGTTGTACATTCTGAGGAAGGGCTTGACCGCGAAAAGTCCGATCATAACAAACAGCACCCACGTAAACACCGCGAGGATCAAACCGTGGGTAGCGGCGGAGTCCGCCTCCTTCTGATTGCCCGCGCCGAGTCTTCTTGAAATAAGAGAATTAGCGCCGATCGCGGTACCGACCGCAAAGGCAATCATCAGCATCTGGAGCGGATAGGAATAAGAGACCGCGTTGAGCCCGACAGCTCCGTTGTTCGGGATATTACCCACAAATATGCTGTCGACTACGTTGTAAAGCGCCATTACCGTCATAGAGAACATCGCAGGAAGCGACATTGAGAGTATGAGCGGAAGCATTTTCTCATAGCCCATTCTGTTTTGCTTTACTTTTTCACTCATTACAACCTCACCTTTCTGAAAAGCGACGCGATCAATAATATCAACAGGAAAAAGAGCACACCGAACACGCTGCCCGAAAAATCAAGCACAACGTCGAATACCTCGCTGCTTCTTCCGACGGAAAATAACTGAATGTACTCGTCGACAACCGCCACGGCAAGGCACACAAAGCCAACGGGCATCAGATTAGGCAGTATCCTCTTTTTTAGCCTTCGCGAACACCAGAAGCTGAGAAAGCCGAGCAACGCGAACTCGAGAAAATGCGCGGCCTTCCTGACGATATGATCGGTGAGCTCCGCGCTAATCCCTATACCCTTCAAAAATCTTATCAGTAATTTCAGAACTCCCGTGCTTTCGACCGTTGAAGCCTCGGCGCTCATCATCGAGCGCGTCCAGATAAAGCCGATAAGCAAGCCCGTGATCACAAAAAGCACTATCGTAAAGATGTTCAAGCTTTTTCTTGTTAATTTTGCCATAAATATACCTCTATTCTTTCCATACTATTTTACAATTATTTTGGTAATAAGTCAAATTTAGGAGTTGAAAAAATAAGGGAATTACGATATAATTATTTGGTCGTTATTTATAAAAAGTATTTTTGATGAAAGGCTATGGAGTTATGTACAAGTATTTAATCGTATTTTTGATTTCAATGATTCCGATCGTCGAGCTCAGAGGAGCCATTCCCGTAGGCGTGGGAATGGGACTTCCGCTTTGGGCGTGCTACATAATTTGTATCATCGGCAATATGCTTCCCGTGCCGCTTATCTATTTCTTCGCAAGAAAGATCCTGATCTGGGGCAAGGACAAAAAGTATATCGGCGGATTCTTTACATGGTGCTATGAAAAAGGCGAAAAAGGCGGAGAGAAGCTGAAGGCTAAGGCAGGCAAGGGTCTTTTTATCGCTCTTATGCTGTTTGTCGGCATACCTCTCCCCGGCACGGGCGCGTGGACAGGAACGCTCGCCGCGAGCTTCCTTGATATGGGCTTTAAGAAGAGCGTTATCGCCGTTATGTTCGGCGTTCTTATCGCGGGCGTTATTATGGGACTCGCGAGCATGGGCGTATTCGGAGGGCTCGGAGCGCTATTCGCGCCGAAATCATAAGCTGCGGGACTGTCTGTTGACAGTCCCTATCTTTAACGGAAGATGTGATCAAATTGAAGGATATAATCGTTATCGGCGGCGGAGCCTCGGGAATGCTCGCGGCGATAAAGGCAAAGGAGAACAACCCCCAAAAAAGCGTGGCTATCCTTGAAAAGCAAAGCAGGATAGGCCGAAAGCTTCTTTCGACGGGAAACGGCAGATGTAACCTTGTCAACACTGAAATTACAAAAGAAGCGTTTCACGGCAGCTTTAAAAAGTATCTTGACACCACTTTAACGCTCTGCCCCGCCTCGCGCGTGATTGACGAGTTCGAAAATCTCGGACTGCTCGTAAATGAGGAATCGGAGGGACGCGTCTATCCGATTTCCAACCACGCTTCGAGCGTGCTCGACGTTCTGCGCTTCAGGCTGTCGTCGCTCGGCGTTGAGATATTCACTGACGAAGCGGTAAAAGAGCTAAAGAAAAACAAAAAGAGCTTTACCGTCACAACCGACAAAAACCGCTTTGAATGCGAAAAGCTGATTATCGCTACGGGCTCGTGCGCTTCTCCCGGGCTCGGCTCCGACAAAAGCGGAGTGAGCGCCGTAGAGAGGCTTGGGATCAAAACGATCCCGTTCTCCCCCGCTCTCTGTCCCATAAAGGTTAATAGCGAATACCTCGCTCGGCTAAAGGGCGTGCGCGCGTCGTGCAAGGTAACGCTTATTGACGGCGGCAGAAGGGTAAAAGAGGAAACAGGCGAGATACAGTTCACGGAAAACGCGCTTTCGGGAATATGCGTTTTTAATCTGAGTTCGCCGTTGAAGAACGCGCAAAAGCCTGGGATCAGCATAGATCTAGCTGTGAATTATTCGTTTATAGAATTATATAATATTCTTCAGAAGAATAAAAAACTGTTTTCAAACAGAACCGCCGAAGATTTGCTGACAGGTATCTTTAACAAAAAGCTCGCGACGGTTCTGATCAAGGCGTCAGGAATCAAGCCGCTCTCCAAGAGAATCGGCTCACTGACCGAAAACGAGTTGAAAAGGCTCGCTAATCTTATCAAGGACTTTCGCTTCAAGCCCGAGATCAACAACGACTTTAAAAACGCTCAGGTCGCCGCGGGCGGAGTTAGCGCGGATGAGCTTGATCCGAACACTATGGAAAGCCTGCGAATCAAAAACCTTTATGTCACAGGCGAAGCGGTCGATATTGACGGCAACTGCGGCGGCTACAATCTCTGGTTCGCGTTCGCGAGCGGGATAATCGCGGGTGACAGCGTATGATCAGGATAAACAACATCAGACTGCCTCTGGATTACAACGACGGTTCTCTGACAAAAGCCGCGTGCAAAGAGCTGAGGATATCTCAAAACGATATCGAAAACGTCGCTCTGTTTCGGCGTTCTGTCGACGCGCGAAAAAAGAACGACGTGCATTTTCTCGCGACTCTTGACGTAAATGTAAGAGCAAACGAAAACCGCGTTCTATCGAGAGCAAAAAGCAAAAACGCGAGCGCGGTAAAAAAATATAAATACTCGATCCCCGAGCATAAGCCGCTTAAGCAAAGGCCTCTGATCGTAGGATTTGGCCCCGCGGGACTTTTGGCAGGACTTATTCTGGCGGAAGCAGGAGAAAAACCGATAATAATCGAGCGCGGCGCGGACTGCGATACAAGAATAAAGGATATCGAGACCTTTATAAAAACAGGTCAGCTCAACGAAAATTCAAATATTCAGTTCGGCGAGGGCGGCGCCGGGACCTTCTCGGACGGTAAGCTGAACACCGGCACAAAGGATACGCGCGCTCGGCACGTTCTCAACACCTTCGCGCGATTCGGCGCTCCGAAGGAAATCCTCTACGACGCTAAGCCGCATATCGGCACGGACAAGCTGAGAAACGTTATCAAAAACATCCGCGGACAAATCATCAGCCTTGGCGGCGAGGTGTTATTTAACACAACTCTTAAAGAGATCCGCTCGCGCGACAACCGCGTTACAGCGGCTGTTGTTGAGAAAAACGGCGGAAAATATATGATTGAAACCGACAATATCATTCTCGCGATCGGTCACAGCTCGCGCGACACGCTTAAAACGCTGTGCGACAGCGGTATTTTTATGGAACAAAAGCCGTTTTCCGTCGGCGCGAGGATCGAGCACCTGAGAAAAGATATCGACAAGGCGCAATACGGCGACTTTGCCGATAACAAAAGGCTGGGCGCGGCGCCGTACAAGCTCAATGTCCAAACCTCGAACGGCCGCGGAGCGTACACCTTCTGTATGTGTCCCGGCGGCGAGGTCGTTCCCGCGGCAAGCGAGACAGGTATGGTGTGCGTCAACGGAATGAGCGAGCACGGCAGAAACGCTGTTAATTCCAACTCCGCTCTGCTTGTTTCGGTCAGTCCGAGCGATTTCGGGAGCGAGCACCCATTGGCAGGTATCGAATACCAAAGAGAAATCGAGAAAAAGGCGTTTATTCACGGAGGCGGAGGTTACAAGTCTCCCGTACAGCTTGTCGGCGACTTTCTGCAGGACAGAAAATCAACTTCCCTCGGCAAGATCGAGCCGAGCTGCCGCAGAGGTTATGAATTTGCGAGGCTCGACGAGGTCCTTCCCGATTACGTTATCGCTTCAATGAAGGAAGCTGTAATAAAAATGGACAGGCTTCTTAAGGGCTTTTCGAGCGCGGACGCTGTTCTGACGGGAGCGGAAACAAGAAGCTCCTCCCCCGTTCGCGTCACAAGGAATCCCGAAACCTTACAGAGCGTGAGCCTCAGAGGGCTTTATCCCTGCGGCGAAGGCGCCGGCTACGCGGGCGGGATCATCTCCGCCGCGGTGGACGGCATAAAATGCGCCGAAAAAGTATTAATCAACTGAAAAAGCTGAAAAACCGCCTTTCGGCGGTTTTTCTTTGCGACTAAATCTGTAAGCCGGGTTCTGTCGCGAACAGTCATCTATCTTGGCGCGTCGTTACCGACAGCGCTCGACGCCACCTCCGCGGAACTGCCGAGCAGGCAAATGTTCCTCCACGGTGTTGCTCCAAGCAGGGTTTACACGCCCGATGCGTCTCCGCATCTGCGGTGAGCTCTTACCTCGCCTTTCCACCCTTACCGATTAATCGGCGGTTATTCTCTGTTGCACTTTCCCTGGGGTCGCCCCCGGCGGCCGTTAGCCGTTGCTATTGCTCTGTGGAGCCCGGACTTTCCTCGGAGCAGTCCTTTCGGAATTGCCCCGCGACTGTTCAATTTACTCGCACAGATATTGTAAACGATATGATCAAAAATGTCAATTATAATAGTTTATTCGGTTTTGGTGAAATAAAATTTGGTCAGCGCTCACCTTGAATAAAAAGAGTTTAAAAGCTATAATTATAGAGGTATTTTTTTGATAAGGAGTATGCTATGGATATCAGACAGGAATCGCTGAAAAAGCACTATGAATGGGACGGAAAGATCGAGGTCATCTCGAGAGTTCCGATCAACACAAAGGAAGATCTGTCACTCGCCTACACCCCGGGCGTTGCGGAACCTTGTATGGAAATCAACAAGGATTACGAAAAAAGCTTTGAGCTGACCAGAAGGAACAACCTTGTCGCGGTAGTCACCGACGGCACGGCGGTCCTCGGCTTGGGCGACATCGGTCCCGAGGCGGGTATGCCCGTTATGGAAGGTAAATGCTCGCTCTTCAAGGAGTTCGCGGACGTTGACGCTTTTCCGATTTGCGTTAGGAGCAAGGACGTTGACGAGATCGCGAAAACCATATATCTTATCAGCGGCTCCTTCGGCGGAATCAATCTTGAGGACATCGCCGCTCCCAGATGCTTTGAAATCGAGAGAAAGCTCAAGGAAATGTGCGATATCCCCGTGTTTCACGACGATCAGCACGGCACCGCCGTCATCGTCGCCGCGGCGCTTCTCAACGCGCTGAAGGTCGTCAAGAAGAACATCGGCGAGGTAAAGGTCGTTATCAGCGGCGCGGGCTCGGCAGGGATCGCGATAGCCAAGCATATTATGAATATCGGCGTTAAAAACGTCACTCTCTGCAACAGCAAGGGAATTATCAGCAAGGGACTTTCGACCAACAACCCCGAGCAGGAGCTTATGGCTCAGGTAACAAACCCCGACAATCTGACGGGCAAGCTCGCGGACGCTATGAAGGGCGCTGATGTGTTCCTCGGCGTTTCCGCTCCGAATATTGTAAGTCAGGATATGATCAAATCAATGGCAAAAGATCCGATCGTTTTCGCGATGGCAAATCCCACTCCCGAGATAATGCCCGATCTTGCAAAGCAGGCAGGCGCGGCGGTAGTAGGCACGGGACGCTCGGATTTCCCGAATCAGATCAACAACGTGCTTTGCTTCCCAGGTATGTTCCGCGGCGCGCTTGACTGCCGCGCGAGCGAGATCAACGAGGAAATGAAGGTCGCGGCTTCCTACGCTCTCGCCGAGCTTGTCAGCGACGACGAGCTTAGCGCCGAATACATTATCCCCGACGCTATCGACAAACGTGTAGGCAAGGCTGTTGCCGAGGCTGTTGTCAAGGCCGCAAGGGAAACAGGCGTCGCTAGACTTTAAAGCAAAACAAAATGGCCTCAGAGTTACGAAAACTCTGAGGTCGTTTTTTTACTCGTCAGTTGAGCTCTGACTGATTATATTTTCCGCCGCAAGCATTATTCCGAGCTTGCCCGCGTGGAAGTTGAGGCTGCCCTGCATCCAGACGGCGTACGGTTCTCTGAGCGGAGCGTCGGCTGAAAGCTCGATCGAGGAGCCCATCGTAAAGGCTCCCGCCGCCATAATGACCTTGTCCTCGTAGCCGGGCATATCGTCGGGATAAGGAGTGACAAAGCTGTCCACTGCCGAAGCCCGCTGGATACCTACGCAGAATTGTTCGAGCCGCTCGGGAGTTTGCAGCATAATGAGCTGGATAATATCTCCCCTCTGTTCATCATATTTCGGGGAAACGTCAAAGCCCAGCACCGTGAAAAGCGCGGAAGCGAACACCGCGGTTTTCAGCGCCTCGCCCGAGGCGTGAGGAGCGTGATAAGCGCCGAGAAACAGCTCGCGTGTAACGTTGAGCGTCGCGCCGAGCTCCTTGCCCGTTCCCGGGGTTGTAAGTCTGTACGCGCATTTCTCGACAAGATCGGCTCTGCCAGCGATATAACCGCCTGTCGGAGCTATACCGCCTCCGGGGTTCTTTATCAGCGAGCCTGCCATAAGGTCGACGCCGAGCGACAACGGCTGTTTTTTCTCGATAAACTCTCCGTAGCAGTTGTCGAGCATTATGATAACATCTTTATTGACAGCGCGCACGGTCCTGACAATCTTTTCGATATCATCGCAGGTGAGCGTCGGGCGCACGCTGTATCCGCGCGAGCGCTGGATATAGACCATTTTATAACTGTCGTCAAGTACGCTGACGATACCATCGTGATCGACAGTTCCGTCGGGCTTGAGCTCAACCTGCTCGTACCTGATGCCGAAGTCGATGAGAGAGCCCGAATAATTACCCTCAAGTCCGATCGCGGAACGGAGAGTGTCGTAAGGCGTGCCCGTAACGCAGAGCATTTTGTCGTTCGGACGCAGTACGCCGAAAAGCGCGACGGTCAGCGCGTGAGTGCCGCTGACAAAATTGTAACGCACAAGCGCGTCCTCCGCGTCAAAGACATAAGCAAAAACCTTGTCAAGCGCGTCGCGGCCTCTGTCGCCGTAGCCGTAGCCCGTTGTGCCGACAAAATGGCTCTCGCTCACTCCCGCGAGCTGAAACGCCTTGATCATCTTTTGCTGGTTGTACTCCTGGATCTCGTCTATCTCATCAAGCTTGCCGCGGCAAAGCTCCATCGCTTTTTTTGAGGCTTCGATGATTTCCTCGGAAATATTAAAAAATTCATTCATAGTATTCATTCCAAATTCCGTATTGCTTAAAGCCGAGCTTATTGTAAAACTCGATATTCTCGTCAGGCGCGCGGTGCAAGAACACGCTCTTGCCCTCGCTTACGAGAACGTTGTTTATATATTTGATCAAAAACCTTCCGTAGCCCATTTTTCGCTTTGACGGGTCGGTCGCGAGCGCCCCGAGCACGGCGCAGTCGCCGCTTTCGGCAAGCGTCATAACGCAGGCGGCGGGAGCGTCCTCGTACACGGCGTAGGCTCGTGACGTGTTTTTTTGCAGCTTGTTGGAAACGTCCAGCGCAAAGCTCTCATAGGACGGCGGAGCGAAGTTTTTTGATACGCATTTTTCTATTACAGAATAAATCTCCCTGACCGTCGGAATCTCCGCGGCGTATCCTTCCTCAATATCAAAGGGTTCGTCGCTGAAAAGCACAGGTCCCGAAACGAGCTTCATAGGAAGCCCGAGCGAGTATCTTCCGTCGCAGATAACCGAGCCCGCGCCCGAAACGCGCAGAAAGGAAGAAACCTCGTCAAGATCGGATTTTTCGGTAAGTCTGAGCGTGAAGGCTGTCTCAAGCCGTGAGATCAGCGAGACGGGCTCCGCTCCGTCAAACTGCACCCAGAAATCGACGAAGGGTAAATTATAATCGTAGGTGTTGTAAAGCGATACTATCCTGCATCCGAACGGATCGGCAACAGACAGCGCGTTTACCTCGGACTTGAAGGAGCGTTCTCCCTCGGCTATATAAATCATAGCTTTCCGCCCGAAAGCTCTTTTGAAAGCAGAGCAACGAGAGTGTAAAGATCGTCCAGATCACTCTTTGCGATCAAAGAATTCTGCGCGTGAAGATAGCGGCACGGGATCGAAACCGCAAGCGTCCTAACTCCTCCGCGGGAGCTGTGGATCGAGCCTGCGTCGTTGCCTCCCGCGACTGCCTTTTTCAGCTGAGCCTTTAAACCGTTTTTGTTAGCCAGATCAAACGCGAGGCGAAGCATTTCGCGGTCATAGATCGTGTGGCGGTCGATAAAGCCGATCACAGCTCCGCTGCCGATCCTGCACACCTGCTTCGCGGGAACCACGTCGGGAACGTCGGCGGCGGTAGTTGCCTCAAGCACAAGCGAGAAATCGGGAGCAACGGTGAACGCCGCCGCCCTTGCGCCGCGCAGCCCGACCTCCTCCTGAACAAGAAAACAGAAGTGAGTATCATACTCGAGCTCGGACTTGATCAGATTGATCAGAATAAAGCAACCCACTCTGTCGTCGAGCGCCTTTGATCTGATCGTAAAGCCGTTATCAAGGTAACGCGGGACAAAGGTAACGCTGTCGCCGAGCGAAACGGCTTTTTCGGCTTCCTCCCTCGTATCTGCTCCGATATCTATATACATATCTCCGAGCTTGGGGATAGTCTTGTCCTCATCACCCTCGCAAAGATGCACGGGCTTTACGCCGATAACGCCGTTTTTGCCGTTGACAACAACCGCTCTCGCGGGCAAAACACGCCTGTCGAGCCCTCCGACCTCGTCAAATTTCAGCAGTCCGTCGTCGGTGATATCTGTAACGATAAAACCGACCTCGTCCATATGAGCGGATAGCATCAGCTTTTTTTCGGCTCTGTTTTTGCCCTTTTTAAACGCGAGAATATTGCCGAGGGGATCGACCTCATACTCGGCGTAGTCCTTGATCTCATTTATAATTATTTCACGGATCGCGCCCTCGTCTCCCGAGATCCCGTTTGACGTACAGAGCGTTCTGAGAAGTTCAGTGTTCATACCGCGCCTCCGTTTTTGACATACTCGGCGAGCAGTCTCGCGGTCGCCTCAATATCGCCGATAGAAACTGTTTCAGCCTGAGTGTGCATATATTTTTCGGGGATCGAAACGAGCATCGTTCTGATTCCCGATTTCAAGACGGCGATACTGTCGGCGTTTGTGCCTGTTCTGCCGCCGATAACCTCGATCTGATACTCTATGCCGTTTTCCTCACAAAGCGACCTGCATTTGTCAAACATTTTGCGGTCAAGAACGGGAGAAATGCCGAGCATCGGACCCTTTCCGAGCTTGATTCGGCTGTACTGACCGCTGATCTCGGGCTGCGCCGCGAAGCTGACGTCGACTGAGATACACTCGTCGATATCAAAACCGAAGGGGACGGTTTTCGCTCCCGTGGCAAAGGTTTCTTCCTGACAGGAAAGCAGGATAATAACTCTGCTTTGAGGCTCAGACTCGCTTATGAGCTCAGCGGTTTTCAGCAGAGCGGCAACGCTCGCGCGGTTGTCGAGCGCGGTAGCCGTAACGCGGTCGCCGAGAAGCTCGGCAGGCTCCTTTACGAAGCTAACCAAATCGCCGAGAGAAACAAGCTCATTTACCCTCTCGGCAGGAAGACCGAGATCGATGGTCAGTCCGTCGATTTTGGGAGCCTTGTCCTCGTTGCCGTCGGAAAGATGAGGAGGCATACAACAGATAACGCCGCCGAGCTTTTCTCTGCCGTGGACAACGATCTCGGAGTCAAGACAGGCTCTGAGGTCAACGCCGCCTACCTTTGCGACCTTGAGAAAACCGTCGTCGGTGATATCCGTTACGATGAGCCCGATACGGTCGATATGAGCGTCAAGAAGAAATGTCTTGCCGCTGTTTTTGCCGCCGAATATCGCGATAACATTATTATTGTAATCCACGCTCACGTCGTCGGTATATCGTCTCAGATAATCGGCGCAGTAGCGGGAGACCTCTCCCTCGCTGCCCGAAACGCCCGACAGTGAGCATAAATCGAAAATCAGTTTTTTCATTTATTTCAGTCCGTTCACAATTGATTTGAAGTGATTGCCGCGCTCGACAAAATTCTTATAAAGCCCGAAGCTGGCGCTGGCAGGCGAAAGCGAGATCCTGTCGCCCTTTACGGCGTTTTCTCTGGCGGCTTTGACCGCTTCCTCCATATTATTGACGTTTATGATCTTGGGGTTGTTCTCGGAATAATTCGGGGAGCTTTTGACGGCTTCCTCGATTTTCGGAGCGGTGTCTCCCATAAGCACAAGCACCTTGACCTTGTCGCAGATCACAGGACCGAGCGGCTCGTAAGGGATATGCTTGTCATAACCTCCGGCGATCACGATGATTTTCTCGTCATAAAGCGAGAGCGTTCCCATGGCGGTTCTGGTGGGACTGGAAGCAATAGAGTCGTTGTAATACTCGACTCCGTCAAGCTCCCTGACAAACTCCGCGCGGTGCTCGACGCCGCCGAAGCTCACAGCGACCTTTCGGATCGTATCGACGTCAACTATCCCCCATACCGCGCCGATAGCGGCAAGGTAGTTCTCGACATTGTGCATACCAGGGATTTTGATGTCCCTGAAGGACATCACGCGGCTCTCTTTGCCGTAATCGCTGTAAACGATCTCTTCGCCGTCAAGAAACGCGCCGTTAAAGAGCTTTTCCTTTCGGCTGAATTTGCAAAGCTGTCCTCTGACGTTGGACGAAAAGCTGTCAGCGATATCGTTATCAAGATTGAGCACAGCCTTTGAAAAGGCGTTCTGATGGAGCACGATGTTCCTCTTTGAGTCGATATACTCGTCCATATCCTTATGTATGTCGAGATGATTGGGCGCAAGATTTGTAACTACCGCGATATCGGGACTCTTTCGCATGGAAATAAGCTGGAAGGAAGAAAGCTCAACGACCGCGTAATCGTCCTCGCCGATCTCCTCGATGATCGGGAGCAGAGGCGTGCCGATGTTGCCGCCGAGATGTACCTTCTTGCCTGCCGCCTTTAAAAGCTCGGAAATAATAGTGGTAGTGGTGGTTTTTCCGTCGGAGCCTGTAACGGCGATGATCTTACAGGGACACAGGTCAAAAAAGACCTCCATTTCGCTTGTTACAACTACTCCCTTTTTCTTTAACGCCTCGAGCTCGGGACGGTAAAACGGCGTGCCGGGACTCCTGAACAGGATATCGGTGTCGATATCGTCAAGATAGCTGTCGCCCAAAATCAACTTAGCACCCGCCTTTTCCGCGCGTTTGGCATTCTCGCCGAGAGCGTCGTAGCTCTGCCTGTCGCACGCCGAAACAACGGCGCCCTTCTCGCAGAACATTTCAATCAACGGAAGATTGCTTGTGCCGATACCGACAAAGCAAACCCTCTTTCCTTTTATGCTGTCAAAAAATGCTTTCGTTTTATTCATAAGGACTACTCCTTTACATTGTTTTCCAAAATATTATTATACTTAAAACCGAGAAAAATATCAACCTTTTCAACCACAATTATTTGTGGTATAATGTTGCGCAGAGGTGATTGGATGATTTCCGATTTCATTACACTTAAAAAGGGCTCAAAAACACCGCTTTATTTTCAAATTTATCGCAAAATCAGCGCCGCGATCGAAAGCGGAAGCCTTAAAGAAAACGAAAAACTCCCCTCTGTCAGAAAGCTGTGCGCCGATCTGGAGGTTTCAAAAACTACTGTCGAGGCCGCGTACAACGCGCTCAGCGCCGACGGATACATCATCAATTCTCCGCAGAGAGGTTATTTTGTTGAAAAAGGACTGTTTGTCGGAGGTAAATCCGAGGTAAAAAAAGCCGAAAGCAAGAAAGAAAAAAGGACATATAAATACGACTTTTCGGGTAAAGGGATCGACGGCGACATAACAAATATAAAGGAATGGAGAAAATATATCCGCGACGTTCTCAACCGCGAGTATCTGCTGACTACATACAGTGAAAATCAGGGCGAGGAAGAACTGAGGAGAGCCCTCGCGAATTACGCCTTTACAACCAGAGGAATTATCACCGACAAGGACAGCATCGTGGTTGGCTCGGGCTCACAGACGCTGATCTATATCCTATGCGGATTGCTCGGACTTAACAAAACCGTAGCGATCGAGCGCGATTCATTTCCGCAGGCAGAACGTGTTTTCAGGGATTTTAAATACAATATCCGCTATACGGACAACGACGCGCAGGGTATCTCTGTTAATTCTTTAAGAGAAATAAATCCCGATATTATTTTGATAAACCCGAACTACAACAGCGCGTTCGGCGGAAAAACCTCGGCAAAAAGGAAAATCGAGATAGCCGCCTACGCGAAAAGGAGCAACGCGATCATTATTGAGGACGACTATAACGGCGAGCTAAGGTACAAGACGCATCCCGCGCCCTGTCTGCAAAGCTATTCGCCGGAAAATACGGTTTACATCGGATCGTTCTCAAAGATACTTTTGCCGTCGGTGCGCATTAGCTATATGAGCCTTCCCGACAGTCTTAATAAGATATACGGAAGGATCAGAGACACCTATAACCAGACCACCTCAAAGACGGAACAGCTGGCGCTTGCCGAGTATATCAGCGACGGAAAGCTTGAAAAGCATTTGAGACGCTCGCGAAGATATTACAAGACAAAGAGCGAAATGATGAAAAAAGCGATCATAAAGCGGTTCCCGAGATATCTGTTCAACGAGACCTCGATGTACTTTGAGATCGAGGGCGAGCTCTCAAAGCTAAACGGCAGTGAGATCAGGGTGATGAAAACCTCGGCCGACAACAAACTGAGGCTGAATTTCTCGGGGATAAGCAGCACTGTTATTGAGGAAGGGATCGATGAGATAAGCAGATTGCTTAGTGCAGAGTGATACTGAATATTTAATACAAAATGAAAACCGACTCTGACGAGTCGGTTTTGTGTTTATTTTTCTCTTCCGAGCAGGTAATCGACCGATACTTCGAGGATATCGGCGAGAGCTACGAGCTCTACATCTGTTACAAATCTGATCTGACCTTCCAATTTTGACAGACCCGAAGCGTTCATATCAACACCGCTGACCTGAAGCTGAGCTAAAAGCTCTTTCTGTTTCATACCCTTCTTCTTTCTTACGGTCTCTACGCGATGTCCAACCAAATTACGATCGCCGAGTTCTTGTTTTCTTAGTCTCATTTTCTATCTCCCTAATCAATTTTAATTCTTTAAAAACAATGTGAGATTATTATAATACTAATAGAGAAAAAAAACAAGGGCTTTTTGTAAATAAATTTAAAAAATTGATATTTTTTGTAAATGTTTATTACAAAAGGGTAATTTAATAGAAAGTTCTTAGTCAATATTTGTAACCGAAGTGATTATTCTGCCGAAAATACTCCGTTTTCGATATCGGAAACCATCTGAACACGTCTAGTATGGCGTTCCTCGTCGGCGGAAAACGGTGTAGTCAGGAAGATGTGAGCGAATTTCACCGCGTCCTCCTCACTTGTAACGCGCCCGCCCATACAAAGAATGTTGGCGTTGTTGTGGCGACGCGTCATTTCGGCGCCGAACTCGTTGGAAACGACCGCGGCGCGGATCCCCTTGACCTTGTTCGCGGCGATAGAGATACCGATCCCCGTTCCGCAGCAGAGAATACCGAGCTCGCACTCCTTATTCGCCACGGCTTTCGCGACCTTGTAGGCGTAGATCGGATAATCCACGCTTTCGTCGGTGTAGCAGCCGAAATCCTTGTATTCAAGCTTTCTGTCGTCCAGATACTTCATAACAGCGGTTTTGAGATTAATTCCGCCGTGGTCACAGCCTAACGCAATCATTTTTCATTCTCCAATCTCTTTTTTAATTCTCTTTCTGCCTGCGGAAGTCGTAAATACGACGGCATTAATTCTTCTGCAGAAATATGATCCTTGCCTTCGGCAGCCATCGCAACACCGACGGCGTTCTGATATCTAAGATGCTCGGGAGCAAGAGTCACATTCGGTAATATTTCTTTAAACGAATTATAGCATAACTCTGCCCCGTCGCCGACAATAACGATATTTCCGTCATAGTTTTTCAGATCCTCCGCCAGATCGCCGATGGAAAGCGCCCTGTCCTCGCAAAGTCGCTCCACGCTGCCGTTAACAACGCTGAAAATACCGTTGTACACCTGAGAACGTCTGGCGTCCATTACGGCGCACACAATGCAGTCAAAGCCTATGAAGTTATACGCCATAGCCTCGAGCGTTGAAACAGCGACGCAAGGAATATTATCCTGCATAGCAAGCCCCTTTACCGCCGCGACGCCGATCCTTACTCCCGTAAAGGAGCCCGGACCGACAGAGACCGCAAGCGCGTCGACGCGCGACAGATCGCTGTCAGTGTTGCGAAGAACGGCGTCGAGCATAGGCACAAGCGTTCTGCTGTGAGTCAGCGCGGTGTTTGAGAAGAAGCTAGAGAGTATTTTTTTGTCCTGAACAAGCGCGGCGGAGCAAGGCGACGCGCTCGAATCAACAGCAAGTATTGTCACTTACATTCCCTCAATTATAATTATTCTTTCGTTCTCGTCCGAGGTTTTCCGTATTTCCACACGGATAGCGTCGTCGGGAATCGCGGCCTCGATATTCTCGCTCCACTCGATCACAAGGACACCGTTGCCGATATAGTCGAAAAATCCGATGGAATCGAGGTCGTTCCAGCTCTCGATACGATACATATCGAAGTGATAAAGCGGAAAATCGCCCATATACTCATTTACGATCGCAAAGGTCGGGCTGGATACGTTCTCCTCTACGGACAAACCGCGGGCAAGCCCTCTGGCAAAGGCTGTTTTACCTGCTCCGAGGTCGCCGTAAAGGGCTATGATCTCATCTCCGTCGAGGTTCTTGCTGAATTTCTCGGCAATAGCCTCTGTTTCTTCAACTGACTTTGATAAATACTCTTCCATTAAAATAAACCAACTATCTTATCATTTTCAATATCTACCTTCTCGGCGGCAGGAACCTTGGGGAGACCGGGCATCGTCATAATATCGCCCGTATATACGACCACAAAGCCCGCTCCGTTTGAAAGCGATACGTTTCTTACCGTTATCGTAAAATCCTTTGGAGCGCCGAGCAGCGCGGGATTGTCGGAAAGCGAATACTGGGTTTTCGCGATGCAGACAGGCATATCGCCTGCTCCGAGAGCTTCGACCTCCTTGATTGCCTTTTCCGCCTGAGTAGTGTAGCTTACGTCCTTGGCTCCGTAGATATTCCTCGCGATGCTTTCGATCTTCTCCTTGACTGTGAGATCAAGCGGATAGATCGGAGCGAAATCCGAGGGCTTTTCGCAAGCCTCGACAACCTTTTCGGCGAGCGCCTTACCGCCCTCGCCGCCGTTAGCGAAAACGTCGGAGAGCGCGAAGTCGGCTCCCTTTTCGCGGCAGTACTCCTCAATATACTTGAGCTCCTCCTCGCCGTCGGTCAGGAAACGGTTGATCGCGACAACAACGGGAACGCCGTACTTGCGCATATTCTCAATATGAACGCCCAGATTGACAATACCCTTTTTCAGCGCCTCGAGGTTGACCTCGCCGCACTCGGCCTTGGGAACGCCAGCGTTATACTTGAGCGCTCTCGCCGTCGCGACAAGCACGATCGCGTTGGG
Source organism: uncultured Eubacteriales bacterium (assembly GCA_900316385.1). Taxonomy (GTDB): domain Bacteria; phylum Bacillota; class Clostridia; order Oscillospirales; family Acutalibacteraceae; genus Ruminococcoides. Next base: position 35,769 of record ONCP01000006.1, read on the forward strand.
ATTGAGTCCGGCGAAGCGGCACTTGATGTCGAGGAATTTCTCAGCGCCGAGATCGGAGCCGAAGCCCGCCTCGGTGATGCAGTAATCGGCAAGCTTCAAGGCGAGCTTGGTAGCTCTTACCGAGTTACAGCCGTGAGCGATATTCGCAAAGGGACCGCCGTGCATAACCGCGGGAGTACCCTCGAGAGTCTGTACAAGGTTGGGCTTGATCGCGTCCTTGAGGAGAACGGTCATAGCGCCGTCCGCCTTGAGATCGCGGGCATAAACGGGCTCGCCCGAATAGTTATATGCGACGAGAATATTTCCGAGACGCTTTTTGAGGTCGTCTATATCGCTCGCAAGGCACAAGATCGCCATAACCTCGCTGGCTACGGTGATGATAAAGTGATCCTCTCTGGGAACGCCGTTTACCTTGCCGCCCAAGCCGACAATAACATTGCGCAGAGCGCGGTCGTTCATATCAAGACAACGCTTGATGAGGATCCTTCTCGGATCAATACCGAGAGCGTTGCCCTGCTGCATATGGTTATCCAGCATAGCGCAGAGAAGGTTGTTCGCCGCTGTAATGGCGTGCATATCTCCCGTAAAATGAAGGTTGATATCCTCCATCGGAAGAACCTGAGCGTAACCGCCGCCGGCGGCTCCGCCCTTTATCCCGAACACGGGTCCGAGAGACGGCTCTCTGAGGGCTATGATGGCGTTTTTGCCGATTTTCGCCATAGTCTGACCGAGACCCGCCGTTGTGGTCGTTTTTCCCTCGCCCGCGGGCGTGGGGTTGATCGCGGTGACAAGTATGAGCTTTCCGTCGGGCTTGTCCGCAAGTCTCTCCATAAGAGCGTCCGAGAGCTTAGCCTTGTAACGGCCGTAGGGCTCGAGCTCCTCTTCTTTGATACATAAGCTTTCTGCGATAGTTTTGATAGGCTTTAATTCAGCCTGCTGCGCGATTTCAATATCAGTTAACATTATTGAATACGCCTCCATAAAATAACATTCGTGGTGATATTTTAACATATTAATTATGTTTAGAAATTCTCTTTTGAAAATATGCTTGATATTAAGCCGATTATTTTATATAATATTTAATGAACATCTCAAAAACACGGCAAAAACTGCCGCGATAACGGCTTTGGGATAATTATCACTCAAGAAGGGCGGTGGTAATACGGACAGATTCTCGGATTATTTCAAGGAATATCTCCGAAAAACCGACATTTGGCTATGGATCTTTACGGCTCTCGCGACAGCGTACAGCCTTATTCTGATAAGCGATATGCAACGCTCAGGCAGCTATAACTATATGTTCAACCAGACGATCGCGATCATCGTCGGTATTCTTATCGCCGTACTGCTGTCGCTGATAAACTACAAGTATTTTATAAAACGGTGGTATTTTTTCGCCTTGGCAGGCTTTTTCCTCGCGGGTCTGGTTTTTGTTTTCGGCGTTACTGTCAGCGGTACAGACGACACGGCGTGGGTAAAGCTCCCGGGCGGTATATCCTTTCAACCGTCGGAGTTTATTAAGCTTTGCTTTATCATCACGTTTTCAAAGCATCTGAGCTTCCTTCAGGACAACGATAAGATAAAAACGATCGGCGGTGTGTTGGGGCTTTTGGCTCACCTCGGTGTGCCCGTCGTCCTGATTCATATGCAAGGCGACGACGGCGCCGTGCTGATATTCGTTATTATCGCGCTTGTGATGGCGTTTATGGCAGGAGTGCAGACAAAATACTTCGCGATCCTCGGCGGCTCGATCGCTGTCGGACTGCCGATCTTATGGAGCTTTTTCCTTAACGACGAACACAGAAACCGCATATTGGCGCTGTTTGACCTTGACGGCAACGCGCTGACCAATTACGGCTGGCAACAATACCAAAGCAAGGTGAGCATAGCGTCCGGCGGTTTTTCGGGCGCTGGACTTTACAACGGAAACCGCGTCGAATACGGCATAGTACCCGAACAGGAGAACGACTTTATTTTCACCGTAGCGGGCGAGGAGCTTGGATTCATCGGCTGCGCGCTGCTGCTGGCGATACTGTTTATTATCGCCGCGAGGATACTGATCGACGCTAAAAACGCCTATGAAAACAAGGGAGCTTTCATTTGCTACGGAGTATTCGCGATGGTCTCCTCGCAAACGATCGTCAATATCGGAATGGTGCTCGGACTGATCCCCGTAATCGGGATCACTCTCCCCCTTTTCAGCTCAGGCGGAACCTCGGTTATGAGTATGATGCTGAGCGTCGGACTTGTGCAGAGCGTGATGAATAATCAGGAAAAGGATATGGACAAGGCGAAGATACGTATCGGAAGCCGAAGCAGAACGAAAATATGATTTTATTCCGCTTTGAAATCAGCGGACAAACAAACAAGCGGCTGTCGTTGAACAGCCGCTTGTTATTATTCTATTTCTTCTACATAATCCTCATCAAGCTCGATTTCATTTTTTGAGGGGCGGAAGAAGATGAGAATTATGTAACCGCCCAAGCTTATAAGCGCTGTAACGAGTATCTCAACACCAATGAAAATGTTGACGAACTTGCCCGTCATAAGCGGGTTGAGGATAATGAACACGCCGATAATGACCGAGACGATAGCGATAAGCATATTCGGCAGCCAATGGGTCAGAACGCGTCGTGATGTGAGTACGAACTGAAGATGAAGTATTCCCTCTATCACAACGATAACGCCCGCAAACACATAGAGCAGAGTTACGACCGAGCTGGAATTGACGACAGCGACTATTCCCATAACCGCCTCGACGACGGCTCTGACGATATCTACGCTGAATGACCTTTCCTCGGGATCAAGCCTGAAAAACGAAATAAACCTGATTGCCGAATCGATCAGCAGAACCGCTCCGATTATCTTGATGATCCAGAACAGGACAGTGTCAGCCTTTATGATAATAACTACGCCTAAAAAGCAAAGCGCGAGCGCGACCAGAATCGAGCGCAGGCTGTATTTGATTACCGAATTTTTCATTTAAACACCTCTTTATCCGATAGAGAGCACCGCAAATCCGGCGGAAACATTGTAAGCGTTAATTTTATACTTTTGAACGAGGCTGCCGCTAAACGGCAGCCTCTCCGTGATTTGCTTATCAGTTGCTCTTTGTTACCGAAATATTAACCTCATATTCTCCGAACGCCCAGCAGCTCGTGTCGCCGTCAACCGTGAACTCGGCAGGCAGAGTTATGGAGCCCGTGGTATTCTCGATAGAGGACGCGTCGATCACGCAGCCGATATCACTCTCGCTGAGCTTTGAAATCTCGCTTGCGGGGCCGACTATCGTCACGTTCAGCGTATCGGTCGCTATACTGTACGAATATGATGAATCAAGATTGTTGACCTCGAACTGATCGCTCTTTACCTTAAAGGTCTTGCTCGTGAATGAACCGAGATTGATCTTTACGTCGGCGGTGTCCGTGTTGCTGATGTTGGTGCACTTTGACGGAATATCAAGGTCGGGCTCAAGGTCATAAACGCTGTTCTTGAGTGTAACAAAATCGATAGCCGTCGTGCTGATGCTCTCAAGCTTATCAAGAACGTTTTTCGGCGCGGCGATCTTGAGCTTTGACGGGGTAATAGTGGAGTAATTATCCATATTGAGCCCCTCGGGCTTGTTCTTGAACGCGATCTTTACGGGAACCTCCTTGTACGGAAGAACCGAGAAATTCGCGGTTATCGTCTCATCACTGAGCGTAAGAAGATTGCTGTTGACAACAGCGCCTGAGTTATCGTAAAGAACTACCTGACACTCGATAGATGTGTTGTCCTTCAGCTCGCCCTTGATCTCGCCGACAATACCGACCGACGCGACGCGCTCGACTTCTGTTTTGGGACCGCTGACGGTCACCGAGGTCGCCGAGGGATTGAGCGAGGCATGATAGCCGTCGGACACATTATAGGTGATTTTGTTGACAATATTGAAGCTCTGCTCCTTGAGCTGATCGACGAATACGTTGATGACCGAGGGCGAAACAGACGAGATGATCTCAAATCTGTCGGACTGATTGAGCTTTTTCGCCGTAAGTGACAGAGCGTGGTTGCCCGAGGTCGAGATAGTACCCGCCGTAGGAGCCGACACAACTATGTCGTCGCTGGAAAGCGAGCCGACCGCGAGACGGTTGCCCGAAACAGTCACGGACGCAGTCTGGTCGTTGCCCGTGAAAATCTGAAGGCCGCTGTCGACAGCGTCGTCCGAGAGCGTTATCTGCACGGGAATATTGGAAATCGTGGCCGTGGTTTCATTTGTATCGCTGAGGCTCATAGTGATCCATACGGCAATCGAAATTATCAGCGAAAGTATTATAAGAAATTTATTGTTTTTAAATAGTCTGGAAAGTCTGAACGAGGATTTCTTATTTTTCATCCTTATTCTCCTTTCTCTTCTGGCGGATAGCCTTCTTGACATACACCTTGGTGTCGTCTACAAGCAGTCCCTGAAGATGGGATACAAGGGTTTCTCTGTCGAAATCCTGAGTCAGATTACCGTTATTCGCAACGGAAACAGAGCCTGTCTCTTCACTGACGACAACGACGATCGCGTCGGAGACCTCGCTCATTCCTATCGCGGCTCTGTGACGCGTGCCCAGACTGCTGTCAACGTCCTTGTTCTTTGAGGTCAGCGGAAGAATACAGCCCGAGGCGTAAATCTTGCCGCCTCTGATTATCGTGGCGCCGTCGTGAAGCGGAGCCTTGTTGAAGAAGATGTTTCCGAGCAGAGCGACCGACGGATCGGAATTGAGCACCGTACCCGTGTCTGCGATATCGGAAAGCTTTACGTCGCGCTCAAATACGATGAGAGCGCCCGTCTTGGAGCTGGAGAACACCACCGAGGCGTCCGCGACAACAACGATGGCTCTGTTGATCGCCTCGATCTCCTCGTCGGTTTTTCCGCTTTTTATTATGTTGAAATATTTCCACATACCCGTTTTACCGAGACGCTCGAGCGCCTTGCGGATCTCGGGTTGGAATACGATAGCGATAATAAGAACCGAGAACTCGAACAGCAGCCTCATCAGTCCCGTCATCATAGTCAGTCCGAAAATGATCGAAACAAGATAAACGGCGAGAAGCATTACAACGCCCTTGAGAAGCTGCTCCGCGCGCGTCTCCCTGATGAGCTTGAAAAGGTTGAATACGATAAAGGTTACCGCGAGAATATCGATAACGTCATTTAATTGGATCGTGCGAAAAACCGCGAGAACGCTGTTTATCCATTCCCCTATCATCGTATTCACCTGCCTTTCAACCACAATATATAGATATTATAACATAGAAAGGCGAGTTGTTCAAGGTTTTTTATAGATTATTAACAGCATAAATCAAAGAATTTATGTCGTTTTTTGTCGTAAACGCCGATGGAACCGCTCTGACAGTTCCGATATCAAGCGTTCCCATGCTTTTGTGGGCAAGCGGAGCGCAGTGAAGCCCCGAACGCACGGCGATATTGTAGCGCTCGCTTAGCAGTTCGGCGACCTCCTCGCAGTTTCTGCCTCTGATATTAAAGGAAATAACGGGCGTAAAACGGCTCGACGTGGGGAAATCGGTATAAAGAATGACATTTTTCATCTGTGAAAAGCTGTCGTAAATTCTCTGAGCTTCTTTGATCTCTTTTTCAAGGATATATTTCGTTCCCATTCTGTTCACAAAGTCTATCCCCTCTCCGAGACCGACTATACCAGCAAAATTCGCGGTGCCGCTCTCGAATCTGTCGGGAAGAAAATCAGGCTGGGAATAATCGGCGGAATTGCTCCCCGTACCGCCCTCGACAAGACTGTCGGGAAGAGTGTCGCAGTTAACGAGCAGAGCGCCTGTGCCCATCGGTCCGTAAAGCCCCTTGTGCCCCGCGACGCAAAGATAGTCGACCGACGAATCGGATAGGTCAAACGGAATAAGCCCCGCTCCCTGAGCCGCGTCGACGCAGGTTTTTATGCCGTACTGATGGCACAAAGCAGCGATCCTACCGAAAGGCAGACGCGTTCCGAATACGTTTGAGGCGCAGGTAAAGACCGCGAGACGCGTGTTTTCCCTGACGCAATCGCGAAACACGGCGAGCGTATCATCGTCATTATCACACACCTTAGCAATCGAATACGATACACCGATTTTTTTGAGCTTTTCAACAGGGCGTAGCACCGCATTGTGCTCAAGCGACGAGATAATGATATGATCTCCGCTTTTCACAAGCCCTTTTATCACGATATTCAACGCTGTTGTGCAGTTCAGCGTAAAAACCACTCCCGAAGGGTCGCTCAAAGAGAAAAAACGCGCTGTTTTTTCACGAGCCTCGTAGAGCATTTCGGACGCCTTCATTGCCATTCTGTGACCGCCGCGTCCAGGATTAGCGCCGAAATAACGCAACGCGTCCATTGTTTTCCCGATCACCGAACGAGGCTTGGGAAAGGTCGTCGCGCCGTTGTCAAAATATATCATATGCTTCCTCCAAGGGCTCGTCCGCTGACCTTTATACCGTTTCGGCGGAGTATTTCGACCGCTTCGGGAAGCCTGTTATCTATTTTCAAGCCGTAGCTGCAGCTTCCTCTGCCTTTTTGAGCGGGAATACGGGATACGCGGGAATTGATCCCACTGGCCTTGAGGATATCCCTAGCCCGCATAGCCTGAGTAACAGAGGAAAGCCTGATCAGATTATCCATAACCTTCACTCCTTTTATTTTATACTATGCGCGGAGCTCCAAGGCGTGAAAAAAGGATAATCGTGTTACTTCACGTATCAGGCGGCGTACAAAAAATTAATCCCGCTGACAAATGCGGGATTAATAACAATCATATATATTTTTATATTTTTCCTATCAGACGGTCCCAAGCTTTTCAGCAAGCATCATTGACATATTGTACAAACCTGCGGGCTTGTCCTTGAGGAACACAGCGGCGTTTACCGCGCCTGTCGCGAAAAGGCCCTTTGACTGAGCCTGATGGGTCAGCGTTACGACCTCGTCGTGTCCCGCGAAGATAACGTCGTGCTCGCCTACTATCGTACCGCCCCTTACGGCGTGGATACCGATTTCGTTCTTTGCGCGCCTGCGGCGGTAGCTGTGACGGTCATAAACGTACTGGGGCTCTTCGCTGAGCTCGGAGCTGATCCCGTCCGCTATCATAAGCGCGGTGCCCGAGGGAGCGTCGACCTTGAGGTTGTGATGCTTCTCGATTATTTCAATGTCAAAATCGTTTCCGAGCACCTTCGCCGCCTGCTTGCTGAGCTCTATCAAAAGGTTGACGCCCAAAGACATATTGCCCGAATAGAACACGGCTATACTCTCGCCCGCCTTGTTGATCTTCGCGACCTGCTCGGGAGAATAGCCCGTTGTGCAGATCACCGCGGAAACCTTGTACTCTAAAGCGTAAGCGAGAAGGTCGTCAAGAAGCGCGGGATTGGAAAAATCGATTATAACATCCGCCTTCTCCTTTATCTCGGAAAAGCTCTTTACGGTCGGAAAATCAAAGCTGTTTTCGCCGAAAGCGTCAACACCGTAAACTATCTCACAGTTTGAATTTTCTTTTGCAGAATTAACTACCACGTTTCCCATTTTTCCGTTGCAGCCCGATAATATGATTTTTGTCATTTTTACTTCCCCTTTTTTATATTCAATGCTTGTTATCACAAGGGTCGGCTCAAACAGCTTTGAGCCGACCCGAAAAATTACTTGAATGTTTTGTATTTATCGATCAAATCGTACTTTGTAAGACAATCCTTGAGGTTATGATAGCCGTTGGCGTTCATCGGAACAAGCGGCATTCTGAACTCGCCCGCGTCAAAGCCAAAGAGGTTCATCGCGGTCTTGATCGGAATGGGGTTGACGTCCGAGAACATAATGTTCATAAGCTCGATATAGTGGAAGTGAAGCTTCTGAGCCGAAACGAAATCATTATCAAGACAAAGCTGACAGAGATCGTGCATCTGCTGAGGACAGATGTTGGCAAAAACGGAAATAACGCCGAGAGCGCCGAGCGACATAAACGGAACCGTCTGGTCGTCGTTGCCCGAATAGATGTCAAGCTCATCGCCGCAGAGCGAACGAATAAGCGCTACCTGAGAAATATCTCCGCTGGCTTCCTTAGCGGCCTTGATGTTAGGATGCTTGCAAAGCTCCTCATAGGTCGCGGGCTTGATGTTGCAGCCCGTACGAGAGGGAACGTTGTAAAGGATCATGGGAAGATCGACCTTGTCGGCGATCGTCGTGAAGTGTTTTACAAGTCCCGCCTGAGAGGATTTATTATAGTAGGGAGTAACCGAAAGAATAGCGTCAATACCCGAAGACTTCGCCGACTTTGAAAGCTCGACAGCAGTGCGGGTGTCGTTGCTGCCTGTACCGCCGATAACAGGTACGCGGTGGTTGACCTTTTCGGCTACGAAATTGAGGACCTCGCAATGCTCCTTTTCGGTAAGTGTCGCCGCCTCGCCCGTAGTACCGCAGGCGATGATCGCGTCGGTACCGTTTGCGATATGAAATTCAAGCAACTCCTCAAGAGCGGGATAATTAACGGTCAGATCCGAGTTAAAGGGCGTAATAAGGGCTACGCCCGAGCCGGTAAAGATAGGCTTGCTCATATTTTTCATAACCTTTCTGAAATAGAATTAGTCGATATAACCCTCTGCGCAGAGAAGCTCGGCGAGAAGCACGGCTCCGCCAGCGGCGCCTCTGAGAGTATTGTGCGACATACACACGAACTTGAGGTCGTACTGAGTATCCTCTCTGAGTCTGCCGACAGAAATAGCCATACCCTTCTCAAGCTCGCGCGCCGACTTGATCTGAGGCATATCGGGCTCTGTGAAGTAATGCAGGAACTGCTTGGGAGCGGAGGGAAGCTCAAGCTCCTGAGCTCTGCCCTTATAGCTTTCCCAAACCTTGATGATTTCATCTACCGAGGGAGCTTTGCCCTCAAAGGACATAAACACAGCCGCCGTATGACCGTCGGAAACGGGAACACGCAGGCACTGGGATGTGATCGCGATATCGTCTGTATTAACGATCTCGCCGTTTTCGATCCTGCCCCAGATCTTGAGCGGCTCCTTCTCGGATTTCTCCTCTTCTCCGCCGATATAAGGGATAAGGTTATCTACCATCTCGGGCCATGTCTTAAAGGTTTTGCCTGCGCCTGAGATAGCCTGATATGTACACGCGAGAACCTTGTTGACCCCAAGCTCCTTTAAGGGGTGGATAGCGGGAACGTAGCTCTGGAGCGAGCAGTTGGACTTAACGGCGATAAAGCCTCTCTTGGTGCCGAGACGCTTGCGCTGATCGTCGATGATCTTGATGTGATCGGCGTTGATCTCGGGAATTACCATGGGAACGTCGGGAGTGAAGCGGTTGGCGGAGTTATTGGAAACGATCGGGCACTCTGCCTTTGCGTAAGCCTCCTCCAAGGCTTTGATCTCGTCCTTCTTCATATTAACGGCGCAGAAGCAGAAGTCCACCGTGGAAGCGACCTTCTCGACCTCTGAAGCGTCCATTACCACCATATCCTTGACCTTCTCGGGCATAGGCTCGGAAAGAAGCCAGCGGCCGTCCATAAGATCGCCGTATTTTTTGCCCGCGCTTCTGGAGCTGGCGGCTAAGGTTGTGATATTGAACCACGGATGATTGTTGAGCAGAAGAATGAACCTCTGACCTACCATACCCGTAGCGCCGATGATACCAACATTAAACTTTTTCATTTTGATCCTCCACAAATTACAATTTTTTAAAAATAGTTGTAAGTTTTATAAAAATAAGTTATTATATGTTATTGAACAGTATCTCCCACTATATGTAGTTATACTCTACCCTATAATATACCATTAACAGTATCCAATGTCAATTACAAATTAGAAATTTTATCCCATATTAATGAAAGGATTTTCTGATGAAAACCAGCGATTTTTATTATGATTTACCAAAAGAGCTTATTGCTCAGACCCCCGTGGAGCCGCGCGACAGCTCAAGGCTGATGACGATAGACAGACTGACGGGGAAAATCGGTCACAAGCATTTTTATGATATTATCGACTGTCTCAACGAGGGCGACTGCCTTATCGCGAACGATTCGCGAGTTCTGCCTGCGAGGATATTCGGTACAAAGGATGAAACAGGCGCGAGTGTGGAGTTCCTTCTGCTCAGACAGATTTCGGGAAATCGCTGGGAAACTCTCTGCAAGCCAGGCAAAAAGGCAAAAGTCGGCGCCCGCTTCAGCTTTGGAGACGGAATCATGAACGCCGAGGTCGTTGAAGTCAGAGACGACGGCAACAGGATCGTTGACTTTGACTGTCACGAGAACTTTTTCTCTACGCTGGACAAGATCGGACAGATGCCTCTTCCCCCTTATATAACAGAAAAACTCGAGGACAAGGAAAGATACCAGACGGTTTATTCGCACGAGCTCGGGAGCGCGGCGGCGCCGACGGCAGGTCTGCACTTCACAGAGGAGCTTATGGACAAGATCCGCGAAAAGGGCGTAAAGATCGCCTATGTCACGCTTCATGTCGGGCTGGGCACCTTCAGACCCGTCAAGGTTGACGACGTAACAAAGCACAAAATGCACAGCGAACACTATGAAATACCTCGGGAAACCGCTGAAATCATCAACGAAACAAAGAAAAACGGCGGCAGGGTCATAGCGGTCGGAACCACCTCTTGCAGAACTCTGGAGAGTGTCGCGACCGAGTTCGGAGAGATAAAGGCGTGCGACGGATTTACCGATATTTTCATCTACCCCGGCTACGAGTTCAAGGTGCTCGACGGGCTTATCACAAACTTTCATCTGCCCGAAAGCACGCTGATCATGCTTGTCTCCGCGTTCGCGGGCTACGATAACATTATGAACGCCTACAAGACCGCCGTTGAGGAAAGATACAGATTTTTCAGCTTCGGCGACGCGATGGTGATTTTGTAAAAGGAGAGGGCTATGTTTTTTGAAGTAAAAAAGACCGAAGGAAAAGCTCGCAGAGGCGTTATCAACACGGTTCACGGAACGGTACAGACGCCCGCGTTTATGAACGTCGCGACCGCTGGCGCGATCAAGGGCGCGCTGTCGGCGTTCGACCTTAAAGATATAAAATGTCAGATAATGCTTAGCAACACCTATCATCTTCACCTGCGCCCCGGCGACGAGAATGTCAAGGCTCTGGGCGGACTGCATAAATTCACGCGCTGGGACGGTCCGATCCTGACAGACAGCGGCGGATTTCAGGTTTTCTCGCTGGCTAAGCTGAGGAACATCACCGAGGAGGGCGTGACCTTCAATTCTCACATTGACGGAAGAAAGATATTTATGTCGCCCGAAGCTAGTATGAGGATCCAGTCGAATCTCGGCTCAACTATCGCGATGGCATTTGACGAGTGCGTCGAAAACCCCTCGCCCTATGATTACACAAAGAAATCCTCCGAGCTTACCGCAAGATGGCTTGAGCGCTGCAAAAGGGAAATGGACAGGCTCAATTCGCTTGACGATACCATCAACAAGGAACAAAAGCTGTTCGGAATCAACCAGGGCGGTATCTACAAGGATCTGCGCGTTGAGCATATGAAGCGTATCGCCGAGCTCGATCTTCCCGGCTACGCGATCGGCGGACTCGCCGTCGGCGAAGAGACCGAGGTAATGTATGATATTATTGATGAGGTCGAGCCTTATATGCCTGACGACAAGCCGAGATATCTGATGGGTGTAGGTACACCTGTCAATATTCTGGAGGCAGTTCACAGAGGCGTTGATATGTTTGACTGCGTAATGCCGAGCAGAAACGCGAGGCACGGACACCTTTTCACTTGGAACGGTATTATAAATATTAAAAACGCGAAATACGAGCTTGACGAGAGCCCGATCGACCATGAATGCGGCTGTCCCGTGTGCAAGAGCTTTTCGAGAGCCTATGTCAGACACCTGATGAAAGCGGGCGAAATGCTGGCTATGAGACTTTGCGTTATCCACAACCTCTACTTCTACAATACGCTTCTGGAAAAGATACGTGAGGAATTAGACAACGGAAGCTTTGAAAAATTCTACAAAACTAACCGTGAAATACTCTCAAAACGTATATAAAACTAATCAAATACGCCTCAAAAGCAAATTTTCCCTTGCAAGAACGCATTTTTTCTGTTATACTTGCTTTCGGACTTTAAAAAGAAAGGATCTTTAGTATGAATTTTTTAAATACCACACATTCGGCGGCAGCCGCGAACAACGGTATGGGCTCGATGTGGCTTCTTATCGTAATTTACGTAGCGATCTTCGGCGCGCTCTACTTCTTCCTTATCAGACCTAACTCAAAGAAGAAAAAGGAAGAGGCCGCTCTCAGAAACAGCGTTGAGATCGGCGACGAGATCACAACTATCGGCGGTATCATGGGCCGCGTAATCGCGATCAAAGAGGATGAGGACGCTATCATCATTGAGACAGGCTCCGACCGCAACAAGATGAAGATGAAGAGATGGTGTATCTCCACTGTTGACACAGAGAAGGAAACACCCGCTCAGGCTCCCGCGAAGAAGGGAATGTTCTCGGGTCTTTTCAAGAAAAAGGACGAGAACGCCGACAAATAAGTAATAAATAACACGACCCCCGAATATAATCTGACAGAGATTATATTCGGGGGATTTTTTATGGATCTTTTCAAAAAAGGCTTTATAAAAAGCGTGCTGTTCGGTGCGCTTATCTCGGCTGCTGCTATCACGGCGCTAATGCTTATCGCGTCGGTCATTCTTTTTAAATCGGGAATTTTTCCTAAGGATTATCTGCTTTACATTATTCTTTGCGTGCTTGCTGTTTCGGGCTTTTTCGGCGGGTTTATCTCGGGTCGCTTCAACAAGAGCGCGGGACTTTTGACGGGCGCCGTAACGGGCGGCGTCGTTTTTCTGGTCGTATTGATCGCTGGGCTTATTAACTCACCCTCAACAATAACGCTCGCGACGCTTTACAAGCTGACCGCGATAGTTTTCCCCTCTATGCTCGGCGGCGTTGTCGGAGTTAACAAGGCGGGGAAAATAAAAATATAGCTTCTAATCAATTCCTTCGCACAAATAAGGAAACGCCGCGCGGATATCCTCGGGCAACGGAGAGCCGAGAGTAACTTTCTCGCCCGATATCGGGTGAGTAAAGCCGCATTCGCAACAGTGCAGAGCCTGACGCGCGATAATTCCGAGCGAGCCGCCGTACATATCGTCGCCCGCGAGCGGATGGCCGATATCAGCCATATGGCAGCGTATCTGGTGGGTCCTGCCTGTTTCGAGCCAAAGTCTGAGAAGAGTATGCGAACCGTAGGTTCTTAACGCCTCATAATGAGTAACGGCGGGCTGTCCGTCGGGAGCGCAGACGCGCTTGATTTTACTGCCGTCCGAAAGACGTATGGGCGACGAGATCACACCGTCGCCTGTAACAACACCCTCGCATACGGCATAATATTTTTTAAAAGCTCGGTTTTTGAGCGCCGTGGCGGCATATTTATCCTTCGCGACGAGCACCAGACCCGAGGTATCCTTATCAAGGCGATTGAGCGCGCGGAAAACATAGCTCTCTCCCCTCTTCCTCTGCAAATACGCCAGACGGTTGGCGAGAGTGTCGAGCTGATGCTTCTTTGTCGGATGGACAGGCATAGACGCTGGTTTATCAAGCGCGATCAGATAATCGTCCTCAAAGATGATATCAAGCCCGCCCTCAACAGGGATGATCTCGCTCTTATCCTCGGGAAGATTCAGGGTGATGACATCGCCCGCTCTCAGGACGTCAATCGTTCTGAGAATTTTTTTATCCCTTAAAATTCCGTCTTTTTCTCGCTTGAGAAGTGTTATTATACGAGTGGAAACATCTGCGCGCTTTCTGAGAAAAACTCGCGCGGTCATTCCGTCGCAATCGTCGGGGACGGTGAAAACAAGCTTTTTAGTAGACATAATTCAACAAATACAATACTAGGATAAGCTCAAAAGCGACGATAATCGGTATACCGAGCATAAATTTGAGCTTACGGGTTTTATGGTGTATAAGGCGCATCGTTACATACATACTAACGCCTCCGCCGACAGCGGAAACAAACAAAAGCATAGCTTCGCTGACGCGCCATTTGCGTCGCTCGGCGCGCTTCTTATCTGCCACGGTGATTACAACCGCGAAAATATTGATAAACGCCAGATAAAAATAAAGAAAATACATAGGTTGTACAACAAACAGAGGTAAAAATGAAAGATTTTATTATTAAAAAAATTCCGCTTATGACCGCGGTCGTTCTGTTGGTTTTTCTTGTAGGGCTTTCGAGCCTGAACAAAAAGGAGGATCATCGGCACGCAAAGGCCTCCGCCGCGATAAAAACCGAGGAAGTGAGAGGCGTTTGGGTCACATATATGGACCTTGATATGAGCGGTACGGATCGCGATTATAATTCGTTCAAAGAAAAATTCAAGTGCATCGCGGACACTGCTAAAAAGGACGGCTTCAACACTCTTATTGTCCATACGCGCCCGTTCTGCGACGCTATCTACAAATCGAAATATTTTCCCTTTTCGCACATCATTTCGGGCGAGCAGGGAAAGGACGCAGGCTATGACGCGTTGAAATTCGCGGTGGATTACACGCACGGGATCGGGCTGAAAATCGAGGCTTGGGTGAATCCGTATCGGGTAAGAAGCGACCCGTCCCTGACGCTTTCAAAGAACAATCCTTATATCCAAGATCCTTCGCTCGGAGTGAAGGTCGGGAAGGAAATCATTCTGAATCCCGCTTTGCCCAAGGTCAAGGAGCTTATCAAAAACGGTATACGCGAGCTCGCGGAAAACTATAACATTGACGGCGTTCAGTTTGACGATTACTTTTATCCGCCGAACGTCAGGGAAAGCTTTGACAAAGAGCAATACTCGCGGTACAGACAAAAAGCAAAGCGTCCGCTTTCGCTCGAAGAATGGAGAAAGGCGAACGTCAACACGCTTATCGCCGACTGTCACGCTATACTGAGCAGGAACGGGAAAACCTTCGGTATTTCTCCGCAGGGAAACCTTGACAACAACGAGGGATTATACGCAGATGTGAAAAGCTGGTGCGAATACTCGGGGTACGTTGACTACATCTGTCCGCAGCTTTATTTCAGCCTTGAAAACCCCGCGCTGAAATTCGGAGACGCGCTCAAAAGCTGGCTCAAGCTGCCTTTCAGCAAGGATGTGACGCTTTATGTCGGGCTTTCGGGCTACAAAACGGGAACAGACCTCGACTCGGGTACATGGAAAAGCTCGGACAGCATACTCAAAACAGAGCTAAAACAACTGAGAGCGCACGGAGTACGCGGCTTTATGCTTTACAGCTACGCCGATCTGGAGGACAAACGCGCCGCAAAGGAGGTTTCAAACCTGATAGACGGAATAAAGGGTTAAAGCTCTCCCTCGCACCAATCGTCACCGAGCCTTGTAAGCTTTACGTCCACTATTTTTCCTGTAAGAGCTTTTTCCGAGAATATCCTGACAGGCGTATAATTCATAGTGTAGCCCTCAAAATATCCGCCTTCGCGCTTTCTCTCGACGAGAACAGATTCCGTTTTGCCGAGCTGAGAATTGAGGAAAGCCCTTCTCCCCTGCTCGCTGATCTCGATCATCTTCTTGCTTCTATCGTCCTTCACGCGCGGATCGACCTGTCCGTCCATTTTATCGGCAAGGGTACCTTTTCTGCGCGAATACGGGAAAACGTGAACCTTTGCGAAGCCGACGCTTTCTACAAAATCAAGACTTTCGGCAAATTCCCCGTCAGTCTCGCCCGCGAAGCCAACCATAACGTCCGTCGTGATCGCGGGATTCTCAAAGCTTTGGCGCAGATCATTTACTATCCTCATATATTCGGCTCGATCATATTGACGTCTCATACGTTTGAGCGTCGCGTCACAGCCGCTCTGCAATGACAAATGAAACTGCGGACAAAACTTTTTCTGCTTTGAAAAGCGCTCGATAAGACTTTTGTACATCATCTCGGGCTCAAAGGAACCGAGACGGACGCGCTCGATCCCGTCAACCGAACATGCGATATCAACGGCGTCAGCAAGATCGAAGCTCTCGCCCTGTCCGTACGCGGAAAGATTTATCCCGACAAGCACGATTTCCTTATAGCCGCCCGCAGCGAGAGCCTTTACCTCACGGAGAAGCTCGTCGGGGTTTTTGCTTCTGACTCTGCCTCTGGCATACGGAATAACACAGTAGGAACAAAAACGGTTGCAGCCGTCCTCTATCTTCATAAAAGCGCGTGTATGTCCGTCGAAGCTCTTAACCGTAAGCTGCTCATACTCAGCGTTCTTGTTATCGTGCGGCTCTATACTGACGATCTTGGCGCGTGTTCTGAGAAACTCGTCGATCAATGGCACAAGAGCCTCGCGGCGCTTGTTTCCAAGGACAATGTCGCAATCCTCAAAATCCGAGACTCTGTCAGGAAATGCCTGCGGCATACAACCCGTAAGCACAATAACGCCGTCAGGATTCTCACGGCGCGCCTTGCGGATTATTTTTCTGTTTTTCGCGTCGGAAACAGCAGTGACGGTACAGGTGTTTATCACCGTAATGTCCGCCTTATTTTTATTCTCTGAAAGAATAAAACCGCTGTTTTTCAGCATTTCCGACATAAGCTGGCTCTCATACTGATTGACCTTACAGCCGAGAGTTATTATATTGAATGTCATAAGCCACCTATTGTAACGAGCCGTCGCGACCGCGACGGCTCGTTGTTCGCTGATTATGTATTTTTGTCTACCTCGTGGAATTTCTTGAGATTCCCCGTTTTATCGGAGCGTTTGTCAAGCTCCGCGAGAACCTCGTCTATTGAGATTCCCTGATCGACCATCATTACGGTGAGGTGATAAATCAGATCGGCGATTTCATAGACCGTCTCGGAGTTATCTCCGTTCTTGGCGGCTATGATCGTCTCGCTGCACTCCTCGCCTACCTTCTTGAGTATCTTGTCAAGACCCTTATCAAATAGATAGCAAGTGTAGGAGCCTTCCTGTTTTGTTTCCTTTCGGCTCAGAACTGTCTCGTAGAGAGCCTGCAACACTTTATCGTCCATAAAATACCTTCTTTTTATTTAATTAAGCTTTGTAAAAAAGCAGGAATGATTGCCCGTATGACAGGCGGCGCCCGTCTGCTCGACGGTGATCAAGATCGTATCGTCGTCGCAGTCGGAAAAAATCTCGACCACCTTCTGAAAATGTCCCGATGTAGCTCCTTTGTTCCAAAGCTCGCGACGGCTTCTGGAATAAAACCATGTGTAGCCTGTTTCAAGCGTTTTTTCAAAGCTCTCTCGGTTCATATACGCGAGCATAAGCACCTCACCCGTAGATTTTTCCTGAATGATAGTCGGGATAAGATCGGATTTCGCGAAATATTTATCAAGCTTCATCTGTCAGTCACCTTCGAAGCCATTTTGATAGCCATAGCGAGGTCAAGGTCGCCCGTATATATCGCCTTGCCCGTGATCGCACCGTAAACGTTGAGCGAATTGAGATTGATGATATCCTTCAGGTTCGACACACCGCCGCTCGCGATTATGTCGCAGCTGACGTTGTGAGCGAGGTCGTCAAGCTGCTTGAGATTAGGACCCGCAAGGGTGCCGTCCTGATCGATATCGGTGAAAATGATCGTCTTGACTCCGATGCTTTCCATCTGCTTCGCGAGAGTTATGTAATTGAGCTCGGATTTATCTGTCCAACCCTCGGCGCATACCATACCGTTTTTGGCGTCGATGCCTACGGCTACACGGTCGTCGTAATTATTGACGGCATCAATTACAAAGCCCTGATCCTTTACCGCCGCGGAACCGAGAATAACACGGTCAACTCCGTGCTCCAGATAATACTCAACACGTTTCATATCGCGAATGCCGCCGCCGACCTCCACCTTGAGATCAACGCTTTTGGCGACGTCTATGATCAGGTCGGAGTTCTTGAGCTTACCGTCCTTGGCGCCGTCGAGGTCAACCATATGCATCCATTTTGCGCCCGCCTTGACAAACGATTCGGCAACCTCATAGGGATCCTCGGCGACCTTGCTGACGGTCGAATAATCTCCTTTGAACAAGCGAACGCAGTTGCCGTCCTTGATATCGATGGCTGGTAAAATAATCATCAGAGTAATCCTTTCGTAGATAGAGCCTCGCCCGAGCCGTTGTCCTTAACGGCAAGCCTTACGGCGTGGGCGCACGCCTTATAAATCGCTTCGATAATGTGGTGGGAATTACAGCCGTAAAGCGCCTTTATGTGGAGAGTGAAGCCCGCGTTGAAGGCGAGAGCGCGCATAAACTCGAGCGTCATCGCAGAGGTATATTCTCCGCATTTCTCCTGAGGGAAATCGGCGTCGAACACAAGAAACGGACGGCCGCTGACATCTACCGAAGCAAAGGCAAGAGCCTCATCCATCGGAACATAGAACGATCCGAAGCGCTCGATAGAGCTTTTGTCGCCAAGAGCCTTTGAAAAAGCCTGACCGAGAACGATCCCCGTATCCTCAACGGTGTGGTGGTCGTCGACCTCAAGGTCGCCGCTGACCTTGACCTTAAGTCCAAAGCCGCCGTGAACGGCGAAGGCTGTAAGCATATGGTCAAAAAAGCCTATGCCCGTTGAGATCTCGACCTCTCCGCCGTCAAGGCTGAGGCTGAGCTTGATATCGGTTTCTTTGGTTGTGCGTGTGATTTCCGCTTTTCGCATAATTCCTACCCTTTATTATAATATTTTTCAATACAGGTTATTACCTTTTCTACCTCGGCTTTCGTTCCCGCGGTGATCCTCAGGAAGTCGCCCATAAGTCTGACCGCTATGGAATTGTCCTTCAAAAAGCTCCACAGCTCCTTTGCCGCCGAGGTTTTGATGAATACGAAATTCGTCTTTGTCGGGTACGGCGAAAAATCGGAGACGTTTTCGCTCACCCTTAATAGATTATTATACAATAACTTTGTGTTTTCAACAATAGTTTTAAGGCGATTTTTTAAAAATTCCTTGTTTTTATACAGCTCGCAGCCGATAGCCTGCGAAAGAGAGTTGACATTATACGGTGATTTTACCGCGGCGATAGCTCTGGAAACGGTTTCATTAGCGACCGCGAAGCCGAGCCTGAGCGCCGCCGAACCAAGCGCCTTGGAAGCGGTGCGGAAAACGATCAGGTTGTCATAGCTGTCAACATCGCCGAGGAAGCTCTCGCTTTCGTCCCAGAAGTCCATATACGCCTCATCAAGCACGACGAGCGCGTTAACGCTTTTGAGCAGTTTTTCACAATCGTTCTTGCTAACTCCCTGACCCGTGGGATTGCAGGGGTTGGAGAAGATGACAAGAGCGATATCGTTCTCGTTGACTGTTGCGATCAGCTCGTCGATATCGATATCAAGCCTTGGGTTTTTGAGATACTTTACGCTTCCGACCTCGCAGACGCTCGCGTAAAACTCGTACATACTGAAATCGGGCGAGGTAACAAGCATTTTGTCTCCCTTTTTGAGAAAGGCGGTCTCGATCAGAAAAATCAGCTCGTCGGAGCCGTTGCCCACGGTGACGTTCTTGCTGTTTATACCGTAGAAATCAGCGAAGGCTTTTCTCAAATCGGTACAGCACGGGTCGGGATAACGATTGAACGCAACTGTTTTGAGCGCTTTTTCAGCCATTTCCATAAGCTCTCCCTCGTAGCCGAAGGGACATTCGTTGGCGTCAAGGCGAACCTCAAAGGTACCCGAGATCGGCTCGTATGGTATCAGATTCTTTATTTTATCGTTTAATTCGTAAGACATTATTATTCCTCAAATCTTACCTTGATTGAATTGGCGTGAGCCGTCAGACCCTCTACCTCAGCGAAGCGCACGATGTCGGCGCTGTCTGCTCTGAGAGCATCCTCAGTGTAGTAGATAAAGCTGGATTTTTTCACGAAGCTGTCGACCGAAAGCGGCGAGAAGAAACGCGCTGTGCCGCTTGTCGGCAGGACGTGGTTGGGACCCGCGAAATAATCTCCGAGAGGCTCGGGGCTGTAATTCCCGAGGAATACAGAGCCCGCGTTATCAAGCTTTCCGACGTATTCCATCGGATTCTCGCAACAAACCTCAAGATGCTCGGGAGCGAGCTCATTGGCAAAGTCAACAGCCTGAGCCATATCCGAGCAGACGATGATCGCTCCGTAATTTTCAAGGCTTTCCTCAATTATTTCCTTACGGCTCAGCGTCTTGACCTGACGCCCGAGCTCCGCGATCACATTCTCGGCGAGCGCGTCGCAATCGGTCAGAAGAATGGAGCTCGCGAGACGGTCGTGCTCCGCCTGACTCATCAGATCAGCCGCGAGGAACTTCGGGTCGGCGGTTTTGTCCGCAAGAACAAGGATCTCGCTCGGACCCGCTATCATATCGATATCAACAACTCCGTAAAGGAGCTTTTTTGCGGTGGCTACAAAGACGTTCCCCGGGCCGACGATTTTATCGACCTTGGGGACCTGCTCGGTGCCGTACGCGAGAGCCGCGACAGCCTGAGCGCCGCCCATAAGGAAAATGCGGTCAACGCCCGCGATTTTCGCCGCGGCGATTATATCGGGATTCGGCTTGCCGTCCTTTGAGGGCGGAGTCGTCATAACGATCTCCTTGCAGCCCGCGAGCTTTGCGGGGATCGCGTTCATAAGTACGGACGAGGGGTACGCGGCGGTGCCGCCGGGCACGTAGAGTCCGACTCTTTCAAGGCCTCTGACGCGCTGACCCATGATAACCCCGTTCTCCTTTGTCGTGAGCCACGACTGCTGAACCTGCCGCTTATGAAAATCCTCGATGTTCGCGGCCGCTTTTCTCAGCGTTTCAAGATAGTCGCTGTCGCAGGAGGAGATCAGGCTCTCGATTTCGTCGGCGGAAATCTCCACCCTTTCGGGAGCCTTGCCGTCGAATTTAACCGTGTAGTCATACACTGCCTTGTCGCCGTTCGTTTTTACGTTGTTTATTATTTCGGACACGACCGAGCTTACGTCCTTCGCGCCTGTATTTGAGCGCTCCTTGAGCGTTTTTATAAATTGGTATTCGTCGCGTCCGTTCGCGATCACTTTAGTTATCATCAGAAGTCACTGCCTCCATTTTGTTTACTAAGTCCTCGATCTCGCGTTTTCTCAGCTTGAGACTCGCGGTGTTTGCGATCAGACGAGCCGATATATCGGTCACATACTCCCTGACCTCGAGATCGTTGGCGGAGAGAGTCGAGCCTGTCTCCACGATATCGACGATTCCGTCGGCAAGCCCGACAAGGGGCGCGAGCTCGACGGAGCCCTCGATCTTGATTACCCTGACGTCCATATTTTTGCCCTGAAAAAAGGCGCGGGTAACGTTGGGGTACTTGGTGGCTACGGTCTTGGCGTTGTAGCCGTGGTAAAAGTCAAAGCCCTTCTTACACGCAAGCGCGAAGCGGCATTTTCCGAACCCGAGGTCAAGAAGCTCATAGAACGAGGTCCCGTTCTCAAGAATAGTGTCCTTACCCACAACTCCGAGATCGCACACTCCGTGCTCAACATATGTAATAACATCGGCAGCCTTGGCGAGGACGACCTCAAACTGTCCGTCGCCGACGCTGAGTATCAGCTTTCTGCCCTTGTTGTGTATTTCGTCACAGTTATAGCCGAGCTTTTCAAAAAGCTCGACCGTCTTTTTTTCCAGTCTGCCCTTGGTGAGGGCTATTCTTAACGGCTGCATTACCCTATCACCTCGAACTTCTTGATTTTCAGCCTTTCCGCGAACGCGCGCGCCTCTTTCTCGTCGCTGAGGTCGGAGAACTGTGCCTTTACTCCCTGCTTGACGAGCTTTGAGGTGTATTCGATCGCGTCCATGATATCCTCGTCGGTTTTCGCGAAAACGAGCACCTCGGGGATATTCTTTTTCGAGGTGTATTTGGCTCGCTCTGCGATATGGTTGATGTTTATCGCAAAGCCCGCCGCGCCCATGGCGCAGTCAAAATTATCAAAAATCTTGTCGTATCTTCCGCCCGAAAGAATGGCATCACCGTAGCCGTGAACATAGCCCGAAAAAACCATCCCGCTGTAATACTCGTTACGCTGGACAAGCCCGAGATCGATGGAAAGCTTGTCTCCGAGATCAAGACTGAGAAGCGACTTGTACAAGCTCTTGAGATAATCGAGCGCCTCAAGAGCCTTTTCGGATTTGATGATCTTTTCCGCTTTTTCAAAGACCTCTTCACCGCCAAAGAGGGACGGAAGCCTTCTGATCGCTGTCGCGGTCTCGGATTTGGTCAGCTTGTCGAGAATATCGTTGAGCGCGGAATAGTTCTTATTCTCGATATATGTTTTTATGATATCCTTTGTTTCGACAGGAGCCTCGAGCTCGTCCGCAAGCGCGTTGAAGAGCATCGAATGACCGATCTCAAGCCTGAAATCATCGGAAACCGCCTGCATACTCTCGACAGCGGTCGTGATAACCTCAAGGTCGGCGCGCTTGCCCGTTGAACCGATAAGCTCGATACCAAGCTGCATTATCTCATTGGCTCTGCCCGTAAGACTGGGATTGTTGCGGTAAACCGCCTGATTATAATACAAACGGACGGGGAAAACCTCGTTTTGGAGCCTTGTTGTCACCATACGCGCGATCGGCAGCGTGGAATCGGGACGCACCACTACGATGTTGCCCGTATTGTCGGTCGTTTTGAACATACTTGCCGCGTCGATCGAGCCGAGCTCGGTTGAAAACAAATCGTAATACTCCAGCGCGGGCGTTATTACCTGATGAAACTGATGGTTGGAGAACACCCTCTCGATCTTCTTACGGACGTAGTTGACCGCCGTGCACTCCCTGAAAAGATAGTCCTTGGTACCCTCGGGAGTGATTTTCAAGTTTTTCTTCATAAAATTACCATTACCTTTACTTTAGCGTGCTAATATGTTAACACATAAAATCGAAAAAGTCAAGTCAGCTCTCGCCGTTGTCTTCGGGAGCTTCGTTTCTGAGCTCCTTTTTGACCTGCTCAAAGATTTGCTCGGCATTATCGACAGCCTCGTTCTCGGGATCGCCGTGAGACTTGATTATCGGAGCTTTTACGTTAGTAAGGCTGCGCGAGCTGATTACGCTCATATTGATCACCTTCTCGGCGTTTTCGCCCTTCATAAGGATACGCTTGCGGGTCTTTCTGCCGATGAGAGTGTAGATCGTCGCGAAGATCGGCGTACCGAGGACCATTCCCGGAATACCGAACATCGCGCCCGCGACCATTACCGAAAACAGCGACCAAAAACCGATCAGACCGACCTTTGAGCCGACGATCTTGGGGTTGATGATGTTTCCGTCGATCTGCTGGATGATAAAGATGATCACAACGAAAATCAAACAGTCGAGCGGAGAAACGAGCAGTAACAGGAAGGCGCTGGGGATCGCTCCGATAAATGGCCCGAAGAACGGGATGATATTGCATACGCCGATGATAACGCTGATCAGAGGAGCATAAGGGAGCTGAGCGATCATCATACTGATAAAGCACATAACACCGACCAGAGCGGAGTCGAGGATTTTTCCGACGAGAAATTTACCGCATTTCTGATCGGAAACGTTGATGATCTCATAAATAGTCGGGAGCCACTTGGTCGGCAAAAACGCCGCTCCGAGACGCTTCAACTGATTGCAGAGGAAGCTTTTGTTCGCAAGCATATAGATCGAAAGAACGAGCGCCATGATCCAGTTGTAGAAAAAGCCGATAGTGTCCGTAACGGCGCTGAAGAGCTTTCCTACGTTGTTGAAGTCGGCAAGCTTGGAAACGTTCGTAATGATATATTTGTTGAAGTTATCAAAGAAGGAAACGTCAAAGCCGAAGCGCTCCTTGAGCCACGTCAGAAAATCGCTTGTATAATCCGTGAAGGAATTGACATAGCTCGGGACATTCTTGACAAGGTATTTTATATTCTCGCTCAACTGAGGTATCAATACGGCGATCAGAATGCCGATACCGCCCAGCACGAGAACGTAGGTCAGAACAAGCGAAAGCGGCTTATTCACCTTTTGGAACCAGTTTTTCTTAATGCGTCCGAACAGCTTGACATGGAAAAAGCGGTACGGAAAGTTGAGAATGTAGGCGATTCCGAACGCGTAAATAAACGGCGTGAGGATAGTCGCAAAGCCGCTGAGAGCCGCGCCGATATAACCCATATTATCCTTTAGGTAAAGGAGAAATACGGCAAAGGTGATACAAATCAGCCAGCCTGCCAGTTTATTGAACTGTTTCTTCATAAAGCACGATCCTTCCTTATGGTTTACATCTCAAAGAACGACATCTGAGCGCTTTCGGGGAGACCCTCCAGAGCGCCGCAGCCGCGCAATGTTTCGATAACAGCCTTTGACGCCTTTGTTTTCATCTGCATATCCTCGACCGATAGGTACTCGCACTCGTGACCCGCCTCGGCGAGAGCTACGGCGGCAGCCTCGCCAACGCCGTCGAGAGAACAGAACGGCATACGTATTTTGCCGTCCTCAACAGTGAACATCTTTGCGTCGGACTTATAGATATCGATCGGAAGGACCTCGATCCCTCTCGCCATCATCTCGTTGACGATCTGGAGCACGCCGAGCTCGGCGTTTTCCTTGGCGCTGGCTTCATAGCCCTTCTGACGGATATTTTTCATTTTTTCTTTAACGGCTTCTCTTCCCCTCATCACCGTAGCGCCGTCAAAGTTATCGTTACGAACGGTGAAGTACGCGGCGTAATACTCGACAGGCTTGTGCACCTTATACCAACCGAGTCTGAGAGCGGCGATCATATACGCCGCCGCGTGAGCCTTGGGGAACATATACTTGATTTTAAGACAGGAATCAACATACCACTGAGGCACGTTGTTCTCCTTGAACGCCTTGTAGTGCTCCTCGTTAAAAAGCTTTGAGGCGTTGCCCTTACGTGTGATCTCCATAATTTTGAACGCCATACTGGGTTCAAGCCCCTTGTGGAGAAGGTAGGTCATTATCGAGTCACGCGTTCCTATAACGTCGGAGATCGTGCAGATACCGTCCTTGATGAGCTCCTGAGCGTTTCCGAGCCAAACGTCGGTTCCGTGGGAAAGTCCCGAAATCTGGAGCAGGTCGGAGAAGGTCTTGGGCTGCGCCTCGATGAGCATTCCTCTGACAAAGCCCGTGCCGCATTCGGGGATCGAAAGCGTGCCTGTCTCGCACTCAATGTCCTCCTCCGTGACTCCGAGAGCCTTCGGAGAAGTAAACAACGACATTACGTCGGGATCGGACATACTTACGTCCATTACGGGGATTCCCGTGAACATCTCGAGATAATGATAGATCGTCGGAACATCGTGTCCGAGCTCGTCGAGCTTGGTTATTGTATCGTGTATTGAATGGAAATCAAAATGAGTGGTGATGTTGTCCGAATTCACATCATTAGCAGGGTGCTGAACGGGACAGAAATCGTATATCTCGTAGCCCTTCGGAACTACGACCATTCCGCCCGGGTGCTGACCCGTTGTCCGCTTGATATCCGTACAGCCGATGGCGAGACGGTTCTCCTCCGCCTTATGGAAGGTTTTTCCGTTTTCCTCGGCAAACTTTCGGACAAATCCGATCGCGGTTTTGTCCGCGACCGTGGAGATCGTTCCCGCCTTGAATACGTGGTCTCTGCCGAAAAGCTCCTCAGTGTATCTGTGAGCCTTGGACTGATACTCGCCCGAGAAGTTAAGGTCGATATCGGGGACCTTGTCGCCCTTGAAGCCGAGGAAGGTTTCAAAGGGTATCTCGTGGCCGTCACGATCCATAGGAGTTCCGCATTCGGGGCAGTCCTTCGGGGGCATATCAAAGCCCGAGCCGTATTCTCCGTGTTCAAAGAACTCGCTGTGACAGCATTTTGGACATACATAATGCGGACAAAGAGGATTTACCTCTGAAATACCCGACATCGTCGCCACAAAGGACGAGCCTACGCTTCCTCGTGAGCCGACAAGATAGCCGTGCGCTTCACTGTCGGCAACGAGCTTCTGAGCCGTCATATAAAGCACGGAATAACCGTAGGTATTTATCGCGTTAAGCTCCTTTTTAAGTCTTGCCTCGACGATCGGCGGAAGCGGATCGCCGTATTTTTTCTTGGTTCTCTCCCACGTAATATCGTTGAGCTGCTGCTCTGCGCCCTCGATGAAGGGCGGAAAGTTGCCGTCGGGGATAGGCTGGATAAATTCGATACTGTCGGCAATCTTGTTGGTGTTCTCAACAACGACCTCGTACGCCTTTTTCTCGCCGAGATATTTGAATTCCTTGAGCATTTCGGCGGTCGTGCGGTAGTAAAGCGGAGCCTGCTGCATCGCGTCCTTATAGCCCTGACCCGCCTGCAGGATCATTCTGAAATCAGCGTCGGTCGGGTCCATAAAGTGAACGTCGCAGGTCGCGACTACGGGAATGTTGAGCTCCTCGCCGAGCTTGACGATCTGACAATTGAGGTATTCCAAATCCTTTTCCGATTTGTACATACCCTCGCGCAGCATAAACTCGTTATTGCCCGTGGGCTGGATCTCGAGGTAATCGTGGAACCGCGCGATCTTGCGAATCTCCTCGGCTGATTTTCCGCCGATAATCGCCCTCATAAGCTGACCCGCCTCGCACGCGGAGCCTATGAGAAGTCCCTCGCGGTGCTTGACAAGCAGTGATTTCGGGATCCTCGGCTTCTTATAGAAATAGTCGAGGTGGCTTGAGGAAATGAGCTTGTAGAGATTCTTCAAGCCCGTTTGATTCTTTACGAGAATTATCTGGTGATAGGTCGGGAGCTTTTTGAAGTCTCCGCCCTTTATTTTTGTGTTGATCTCGTTCACCGTGAGGATCTTGTAATCCTCCTTGAGACGGCGGCAGAGCTCAACAAAAATTCTGGAGAGCATTTCCGCGTCGTCGCAGGCACGGTGATGGTTGAAATCTCCGAGACGAAGATATTTGGCGACCGTGTCGAGCTTTACCTTTTTGAGATCGGTCAAAATCGAACGGCAGATAACTACCGTGTCAATGGAAACAAGCTTATACTCGACGCCCATATTCTCGCAAGCGACCCTAATAAAGCCCGTATCGAACGGGGCGTTGTGCGCGACGACAACGTCATCGCCGACAAAGTCGAGAAAGGCTTTTACCGCCTCGCTCTGGGAGGGCGCGCCCTTGACCATCGCGTCGGTTATACCCGTAAGCTCGGTGATCTTGGCGGGAATAGGCATTTCGGGATCGACAAAGGTAGAGAAGGTATCCGCTACCTCGCCGTTTCTGAGCCTTACGGCGCCGATCTCGGTGATTTTGTCGCGTCTCGCCGAAAGACCCGTTGTCTCGATATCAAAACAAACGAAGGTGCCGTCGAGGCTTTCGTCGCTGTTGCCGACAACGCTCTCGACAAGATCGTCCATAAAATACGCCTCGGTGCCGTAGAGTATCTTTATTTTCTGCTCGCCCTTGTTGAGCTTTTTCGCGGTGTTCATCGCCTCGGGGAACGCCTGAGCGACGCCGTGGTCGGTGATCGCGATAGCCTTGTGTCCCCATGACGCCGCGCGATTGATCAGATCCTTCGCGGAGGTAAGACCGTCCATTTGGGACATATTCGTATGCAGATGAAGCTCTACGCGCTTTTTGGGAGCCTTGTCAACGACCTTGACCATTTGAGCGGTGCCGATGCTCTTCGCGTTAATGACGATACCGCCCGCGAACTTGTCAAACTCGACATCGCCGTTGACGACGATCGCGTCTCCCCTCTTGATATCAGCTACGATCTCCGTCTGGTTGATCGGTCCGAAAACCTTGACGGTGATCGAGTTTGTATAATCCGTTATATCGATAGTGATTATATTTTTATCGCCCGAGCGGGTGACCTTCTTGGTAAGCTCGATGACCTCGCCCCAGACGGCGACCTTGCCCGAATCGTACTGAACCTTTTCTATCGGAATAAGCTTTGACTTTATCATCCTGCCGTAGAGCGGACGGATCGACTGACGGATGATCTGCGGCTTGAGAAATTCGCCCTTGCGTATTTCGATTTCTTCGGTCACGTTTTCGGCGCGCTTTTCCGCGCTTTTGACCGCCGAAGCCTTCTCGTCCTCGAAAAGCTCGGCGAATTTTTCAAGGCTTTCGCGCTGAAGCTTCTTTTCCGTGTTGTGCTGAAGCTCGGTATAAGCCTGACTGTCGGCGTTGATCTCGGTTACTCCGTCATAAACGACCTTCACGGAGAGATCGAACTCCTCGTTGATCATTCGTTGTAGCTCCACGTCGAATTTGATGTCGTCGAGCATCGCCTTGCCGCCGTTTTTGAGGCTGATCCTGAGCGTTTCGCCGTCATATTCCGTCTCGCAGCCGCCGAAGGTACCGTTGATCCTAGGAAAACGTCTGACCTTTAGATCGTCCACAAGCTCATGAAAATAGTCGGGAGTGAAAAGGCTCCCGCCGAAGAAGGGCTTTATCTCCGCGCTTCTCAGCGAAAACGCTCTTTTGACGAAGCTCTCCGCTTTATGGAGCTCTGTTCTTTTTACAAGCTCGTCCAGAGTAAGATACACTGTCACGCTTCTGTCCGCAGAGCAAAGGGCGGTCCTTTTGACCTCGCCGTTCAGGATCGCGGGGTCAAGCTCTTCCGTATTCAGATATTTTTCAAATACTTCCTTAAATGTCATATTAACTGTCTTTCTCTATCACTTCGATCAAGGCGTCCACGAGTCTGTCCTCGGGAACCTTATACAATATTTCTCCTTTTTTGAAAACAAGCCCGTTGCCGTCGCCGCCCGCGATTCCGTAGTCGGCTTCTCTTGCCTCTCCGGGGCCGTTGACGACGCAACCCATAACAGCGACCTTTATATCGCGCTTGCAGTCCCTCAGTCTCTCCTGCACCTCGTTGGCAAGGGAAATCAAATCGACCTTCGTTCTTCCGCAGGTCGGACAGGATACGAACCGGACCCCACCCTTTTCGATATCGAGGGCTTTGAGGATATCTCTGGCGGCGTAGACCTCGCGAACGGGGTCCGCGGTCAGAGAAACCCTGATCGTGTCACCGATACCGTGAAGCAGAAGCGAGCCGATTCCTGCGGCTGATTTGATTATACCCATCCGCTCGGTACCCGCCTCGGTAACGCCGAGGTGAAGCGGATAGCCGCAACGCTCGTCGGCGAGCTCATACGCTCTGACCATCGAGCTTACAGTGGAGCTTTTCATCGACAAAACTATGTCGTTAAAATCAAATTTTTCAAGCAGTGAAGCGTGGTAAAGCGCGCTTTCGACCAACGCCTCGGGTGTGGGAGCGCCGTACTTTTTGAGTATCTCCTTCTCGAGCGAGCCGCTGTTCACTCCGATCCTTATCGGAATATTTTTTGCCTTACACGCGTCAGCGACAGCCTTTACCCTGTCGTCGGAGCCGATGTTACCGGGGTTGATCCTGATTTTGTCAACGCCCGCGTCAACCGCCGCGAGAGCAAGCCTGTAATCAAAATGAATATCCGCGACTATCGGAGCCTTCACGGCTTTTTTCAGCGCGGGAATAAGGCGCACCGCGTCCATATTCGGGATCGCGGCTCTGATGATGTCGCAGCCCGCGTTTTCGAGCGCGACAGCCTGTTTTACGCTGTCCTCAATATTATCCGCGGGGACGTTGAGCATAGATTGGATCGATATCCTCTCGCCGCCGCCAATTTTTACGTTGCCTGCCTTTACAATGATCTTGCCAGCCATAATCAACCTCCGAACGGCAATAACTGCCAGATATCCTTCAATGTTATCAGCAAAATAAATGTCAAAAGAATGATGAGACCGACCGCGTTTACGATACGCTCGACCTTTCTGGGAATGGGCTTGCGGAACAGCGCCTCGATCAAAAGGAACACGAAGCGTCCGCCGTCAAGCGCGGGGAAAGGAAGCATATTGACAATGCCGAGGTTCACGGTGATCAGCATCATCATAACAAGGATGTTGTTAAACGCGTCGAGGAAGCTCGTTTTGAGTCCGTCCGACGCTACCTGAGTGATCGCCGAGGTAATTCCGACGGGACCCGAAATGTCCTTGATAGAGAATTTTCCCTGAACCATTCCGATAAGCGAAGACCAAACCATTCTCACGGTGGAGACCGTCTGACTACCTGTCTGCGACAAAACGGAGCCGACGTTCTTGGGAATAGAATCAACATAGAAATCAAGAGCCACCGAGGGCTTTTCCGCGTCCTTGCTTTCAAGATAGGTGTAGAACTGAACCTGCTTGAGCTCTTTGACCTCGCCGTTTCTTTCGACCTCGATATCGGCCGTGTAGCGTTTTCTTGTTTTGCGCTCCTCGATTTTAGGGAGCATGTAATCGTCAATGCCGAGAAGCGAATTCATCTCGGCGTAATATTTCTTCATAAGTCCGAGGGCTTCGTCCTTGGAGGTCGCTTTGCTGATCTCCGAGGCGCCCTTCCTGAGGATCGCATATTCCTCGTCAAGCTGTTTGTCGGAGTATGACGCCTTTTTGTCGTTGAGAAAATCGCCGTAGAGCGCGCACAGCTCAAGCGCGCAGTCCTCCTTATAGATCACGGTAGTCGTACCGTCCACGTCCCTGCACTCGGTGGTGGCGACAGCAAAGGAAAGGTCGCGGGAATTCCAGATACTGTAATCGTTGAGCTTGAGTATTTTGTCGCCCGTTTCCAGTCCCGAATTTGCCGAGAAAGAAAGCTCGGAGAAGCCGTTGACTGTGGTTCCCGCGTACTCGGGGCTCTGCACTACGATAACAAACATCATAATAAAACCGAGCAGGATGTTCATAACCGCGCCCGCGATAATAATTATCATCCGCTTCCAAACCTTGGCGTTATTGAACGCGCGCGGATTCTCGCTTTCCTCGTCCTCTCCCTCAAGAGCGCAGTAGCCTCCTATCGGGAAAAGCCTGAACGAATACTGTGTTTCGCCCTTCTTGAAGCCGAAGAGTCTCGGCCCCATACCGAGAGAAAACTCATTGACCTGAACTCCGCTTTTTTTGGCGGCAAGAAAGTGACCGCCCTCGTGGCAGAAGATGATCAGCTCAAAGAGCAACACGGCAATAATTACCAAAGCGATTGTTGTTAAGATTGAAACCATAAAATTACTCCAATTAATCAAAAGTCATTACGACGCAAAAAGCCAAAAGGCGATCAAAGCCTTTCCGCCCTCTCGGCAACAAGCTCTCTAGCTGTTCGGTCTGCTTCGAGAACGTCGTCGACCGTTTTGGGCTCGGCGTTTTCCTGATTGAGCATAGCCTCGTACACAAGATCGCCGATATCGAGAAAAGATATTTTTCTTTCTCTGAACAGCCTGTTCGCGACCTCGTTGGCGCCGTTCGCCGCTGCCATACACAGTCCGCCCCGGTCAATGGCTTCCTTGCAGGCGCGAAGGCACTTGAAGGTGTCATAATCAGGCTCAAAGAAGGTGAGCTTGCCGTATTCCGTCAGGCTGAGCTGAGCGACAGGCGACGGAAAACGCTCGGGATAAGTGATCGCGTACTGGATAGGAATACGCATATCAGGAACGCCGAGCTGGGCGATCACCGAGTTGTCAACATACTCGATCATAGAGTGAATTACGCTTTCGCGGTGAACGACAACGTCGATCCTGTCGGCGGGCATATCAAAAAGCCAGCTCGCCTCGATTATCTCAAGCCCCTTGTTCATCATTGTAGCGGAATCGATGGTTATTTTTGCTCCCATATCCCAGTTTGGATGATTGAGCGCCTGTTCAACTGTAACGTTTTTGAGTTCTTCGGCGGTCTTGCCAAAGAACGGTCCACCCGAGGCGGTCAGTATCAAACGCTTGAGCGCCTTATCCGAGGGCGAGCCCTGAAGACACTGAAAAATCGCCGAGTGCTCGCTGTCTACGGGATAAAGACTGACGCCGTTATCCGAGACCGCCTTCATCACAAGACTGCCGCCCGCTACGAGCGTTTCCTTGTTGGCGAGAGCGATATTCTTTTTCGCGTTCGCAGCCGCAAGCGTGGGGAGAAGTCCCACCATTCCTACCACGGAATTGAGCACCAGATCAGCGTCGGCAAACGTCGCGGCTTCAATAAGTCCGTCCATTCCCGCCGAGACCCTTGTGTCGGTATCGGCTACGCTCGACCTGAACTCGCTGAATTTACTTTCGTCAAAAACGACCGCGAGAGCAGGCTTATATTTTCTGACCTGCTCCTCGAGTACTTTTATATTGGTGTTGGCGGTGATCGCCGACACTTTCAGATTATCACGGTTATCGACTACATCCAGGGCTTGCGTGCCTATTGAGCCCGTAGAACCGAGGATACTGATATTATTTACCATAATTCACCTATTAAACTTTTATCGTGAACAGCGGAAGAAGGCTCGCGACAAAATATACGATCGGAGCCGAGAAAATCACGCTGTCAAACCTGTCGAGCACGCCGCCGTGACCCGGAAAGATCGAGCCGTAGTCCTTGATATCGCTGGCGCGCTTGATGACGGAGAAGCTCAGATCGCCGACAACCGACACCGCGGTTATAGCAGCGCCGAGCCCGAGCAGGATCGGATAATTAAAATCGATCTTGCGAAAAATTATTCCGCCGAAAACAAGACCTACTATCACCGTTGAGATCATTCCCGCGATTATTCCGCCGACAAAGCCCTCAACGGTTTTCTTGGGACTGATCTTGGGACAAAGCTTGTGCCTTCCCAGATAAACGCCCGCGAAATAGGCTCCGCCGTCGGCGCACCACGGGATTCCGAGGCACATAACAAAGAACATCGAGAAATAACCGCCCATAGCGCTCGGGAGTATCAGTATTGAGGTCATTCCGAACACTATCATAACCGTTCCAAACAAGGCGAAGAACACCGAAAGGTAGTCTACGCTCTCGTGGAACGCCAGCATTACAATAAACATCAATACGGCAAAAACATAGGTCGGAAGCAATCCGAGCCTGAGCCAAACCAAGGCGGGCTGAGCCGCCGCGAAAAGCGCGCATGGGATCAGAACCCTCAGATCCTTGTGGAGCTTGCGCGCCGAAAGCAGCTCGTAAACCATCGCGACGCACAAGAGCGACACGACCGTGTACATTATCCAGTGAAAATGCTCGCCGAGAATCAGCACTATTACCGCGGCGGGTATGCCGATCGCGGCAGTTAAAAGTCTCGATTTCATTGAATCCATTTTTTCATTCCCCAAATTCCTTAAACTCCGCCGAAACGACGGTTGCGGCTGTTAAAGAGCCTGATAGCCTCGTCGAGGTCGTCCTTCGTAAAATCAGGCCAGAGCTTATTCATTATCACAAATTCGGTGTACGCCGCCTGCCAGAGCATAAAATTTGAGATCCTATACTCTCCCGAGGGTCTGATAATCAGATCGGGATCGGGCTGACCCGCGGTATAAAGGCGCGAGGAGACTGTTGCCTCGTCAATATCGTCAACCGAAAGCTTTCCGTCCCTGACCTCCTGCGAGATCGTTTTTACAGCTCTGACCAACTCGTCACGGCTGCCGTAGTTCATCGCGATGTTAAGAACCATTCCGTCCCTGTCCCTGGAGCTTTCCTCGTTCTCGAGCATAAGCTGTCTGAGATCGTCGCTGAACGGCGCTTTGTCACCGATAAAACGCACAACGATACTGTCGTCCTTAAAATCGCGCAGAGCCTCCTCAAGGTAATCCTTGAAGAGCTTCATCAACGAGTCGATCTCGTCCTTGGGACGGCGCCAGTTCTCTGTGGAAAAGGCGTAGACCGTGAGATATTTGATACCGATATCGGAGCAATAGCGGGTGATCGTGCGGAACACCTTGGCGCCCGCGCTGTGACCTGCCGAACGCGGCAGGAGACGCTTTTTCGCCCAGCGTCCGTTGCCGTCCATAATGATACCGATATGCTCGGGCAGAACAAGCTCGGACGAAAGCCCAGAGCTTTTTTTCTTTCTGAAAACAGCCATATCAGATTTCCATTATTTCCTTCTGCTTTTCGGCAGAGATTTTGTCCGCAAGCTTGATGTACTTGTCGGTCAGATCCTGAGCCTTTTTCTCGCCTTCCTTGAGGTCGTCCTCAGTAAGGTCGCCGTTCTTCTTCATCTTCTTTAAATCCTCGATGGCGTCGCGGCGGACGTTGCGGATCTGAACCTTTGTTCCCTCGGCGATCTTGTGTACGTCCTTAACGATCTCCTTACGTCTGTCCTCGGTGAGAGGCGGGAAAATAAGGCGGATTACCTTGCCGTCGTTCTGAGGATTGATGCCGATATCGGAGGTCTGGATCGCCTTGTTGATCTTTCCGAGTATGGAAGCGTCCCAAGGCTGGATAGTGATCGTTCTCGCCTCGGGAACCGAAACGGAAGCGACCTGATTAACGGGAGTGGGAGTTCCGTAGTAGTCGACCTTCACCTTGTCAAGGATCGCGGGGTTAGCTCTGCCCGCTCTGATCGACTTGTATTCGTCGGTAAGATGGTCGATTCTTCTGCCCATTCTTTCTTCGGCTTTTTTGAGTAATTCTTTCATAGTGTATTCCTCCTGTATCTGATATATTAATCGACGAGAGTGCCTATGGCCTCTCCGTGAACTGCCTTGTAGATATTGTTGGGGTCGTCGATAGAGAACACAATGATCCCGATGCCGTTGTCCTTACAAAGCGCCGAGGCGGTGCTGTCCATTACGGCGAGACCCTTCTCAAGAACCTCCTGATAAGAGATGTGATCGTACTTAACGGCGTCGGGGTTGGTCTTGGGATCACAATTGTAAACGCCGTCAACCATTGTCGCCTTCATAATGATCTCCGCCTCGATCTCCGCCGCGCGAAGCGCCGCGGCTGTATCGGTGCTGAAGAAGGGATTGCCTGTTCCGCAACCGAACACGACAACTCTGCCCTTTTCAAGATGACGGATAGCCTTGCCCCTGATGTAGGGCTCCGCTACCTGACGCATAGAGATAGCTGTCTGAACCCTGACGTCTACGCCGAGCGCCTCAAGCGAATCCGCAACGCCGAGCGCGTTGATCGCTGTGGCGAGCATACCTATATGATCGGCTCTGGTTCTGTCCATTGAGCCCGAGCTTCTGCCTCTCCAGAAGTTGCCGCCTCCGACAACGATTCCGATCTGAGCGCCCTCGTTCGTGAGGCGTTTGATCGGCTCAACGATCTTAGCTACCGTATCAAAGTCGATACCCATTTTTTTGTCGCCCGCAAGGCTTTCGCCCGAAAGCTTGATGAGAATTCTTTTGTACTTAAGTTCAGACATTATACACATCTCCGTTTTACATAATTATAGTTATAATAATTTTACTCTAACTCACGGTTATTATAACGCTATAAAGGAATTATAATATTTTTTTATGCCGAGCTCAGCATCGGTTCGGTTTTTTTGACAGGCTTTTTCCCCGTTTTTACCCGCTTGCTCACACAGCAAACGGACGCAAAAAAGGCTCCCGAATCGGGAGCCTTTCGGAAAAACTTATTTTGTCATTGAAGCGACCTCTGCCGCGAAGTCATCCTGACGCTTTTCAATTCCTTCGCCCTTCTCAAAGCGGGTGAATTCCTTGATTGTGATCGTGCCGCCGAGCGACTTTGCTACGGAATCAACGTACTGCTTAACGGTCTGCTTGTTGTCCTTAACGAATTCCTGGTCAACGAGGCAGTTCTCCTTGTAGTACTTGTTGATCTTGCCCATAACGATCTTGTCGGCGATAGCCTCGGGCTTGCCTGAGTTGATAACCTCAGCCTTCATGATCTCTTTCTCATGCTCGATAACCTCAGCGGGTACGTCGTTGCGGTTGAGATACTGTGTGCCGAGAGCGGCGATCTGCATGGCAACATCCTTGCCTGCCGTAACGAACTCGGGCTTGTCGGCAACGTCTGTGTCAAAGTTTACAAGTACGCCGATCTTACCGCCTGCGTGTACGTAAGAAACGCAGTTGCCCTCGTAGCGAACAAAGCGGCGGATCTTGATATTCTCGCCGATGACCTGGATCTTCTCGGTGAGAAGCTGGTCAACAGTCATCTCGGTGCCGACAGCGTTGCATGCCATAAGAGCGTCGACGTCAGCGGGAGCGTTCTCGATGATAGTCTTTGCTACTGTCTCAACAAAAGCCATAAAGTCAGCGTTCTTGGCAACGAAGTCTGTCTCGGCGTTGACCTCAACAACTACGCCCTTCTTGTTGTCATCGGAGGTTGTGGCGAAAGCTACGCCCTCCGCGGCAATTCTGGAAGCCTTCTTGGCAACCTTGGCGAGGCCCTGCTCACGAAGGATGTCAACAGCCTTGTCCATATCGCCGTCAGCCTCAACAAGAGCCTTTTTGCAGTCCATCATACCGCAGCCTGTCTTTTCTCTTAAAGCCTTAACGTCCTGAGCCGTAAAATTCATTTTATGTCAATCCTTTCGATAATTAGTAAATTATTCTTCCACGGAAGCTTCCTCAGCCTCGTTGTCACGGGCTGCAGCGCCCATCTGACCCTCTCTGCCCTCGATCAGCGCGTCAGCCATTGCGCCTGCGATAAGCTTAACGGCACGGATAGCGTCGTCGTTACCGGGGATAACGAGATCGATCTCGTCAGGGTCACAGTTTGTATCTACGATAGCTACTACGGGGATACCGAGCTTTTTGGCCTCGGCTACGGCGATCTTCTCTTTTCTCGGGTCTACGATAAAGAGCGCGCCGGGCATCTCGGTCATATCCTTGATACCGCCCATAAATTTCTCGAGCTTCTCGATCTCTAAGTTGAGCTTGATGACCTCTTTCTTGGGAAGAAGATCGAAGGTACCGTCCTCCTGCATAGCTCTGAGCTGCTTAAGACGAGCGATTCTCTTGCGGATAGTCGAGAAGTTTGTGAGCATACCGCCGAGCCATCTGGCGTTTACATAGTAAGCGCCCGCTCTCTCAGCCTCTTCCTTGATGGAATCCTGAGCCTGCTTCTTTGTGCCTACGAAAAGCACGTTCTTGCCGTCCATGGCAAGTTCCTTAACGAAGTTGTAAGCCTCGTCGAGCTTCTTAACGGTCTTCTGAAGATCGATGATGTAGATACCGTTACGCTCGGTGAAGATGTACTCCGCCATTTTGGGGTTCCAGCGTCTTGTCTGGTGTCCGAAATGAACGCCTGCCTCAAGAAGCTGTTTCATTGATACTGCTGCCATTGTTATTCCTCCTTAGGTTAAAACCTCCGTCCGACCTTGATTTTTATCGGTTAAAAACGCGGGCAGTACCTCCCGCGGCACCTCACCGATAGATACGGACGTGCGAAATGCCTATATATTATACCACAAATTTTTAAAAAAGCAAGAGTTTTTAACGGTAAACGGAAAGAAAAATGTAAATAAAAAACGCAAAAGTATTTATTTTACTTTTTCATTTAGTGTTTACTCGGCAAGCGCGCAGGTCAGCGGGAAACCGCATTTCTGACAGAGGCACACTGAGTGCGCCCGCGTTAGTGGGACAACGGACTTCTGACAGAGGCACACTGAGCCAGACGCGGAAAAATAAAAAAGATGAGCTTATCCTCCAGAAGCAAGTCGGTGAGTGCACCCACAAAAGTGGGACAACGGACTTCTGACAGAGCCGCACTGAGCCAGACGCGGAAAAATAAAAAAGATGAGCTTATCCTCCAGAAGCAAGTCGGTGAGTGCACCCACAAAAGTGGGACAACGGACTTCTGACATAGCCGCACTGAGTGCGACGCAGAAAAATAAAAAGATGAACTTATCCTCCAGAAGCAAGTCGGTGAGTGCACCCACAAAAGTGGGACAACGGACTTCTGACAGAGCCGCACTGAGCCAGACGCAGAAAAATAAAAAGATGAGCTTATCCTCCAGAAGCAAGTCGGTGAGTGCACCCACAAAAGTGGGACAACGGACTTCTGACAGAGGCACACTGAGCCAGACGCGGACATAATAAAAAACTCCCGATAAATCGGGAGCTTTTTTACCACTGGTCAAAGAATCTTACGTTTTCGCAGGATGTGATGAAGTTCTGGCTCTCATGCCATGCGTCATCAACCATATCCTCGGCATAGAAATAAAGGATCCTGTGCTGAACGGCGTAGCCGTCGCAGTCAAAGATATAGGAAACCGCGTTTATAACGTCCTCGTTGGGCTCGTTGTCCGCGGAAGCGTCGTACTGATAGGACGCCATGATCTCCTCAACGGAGGTAGTTCCCGAAAGAACCATACTGTCTCTGATCGCCTGAGCTACCAGAGCGGCTCCATTGTAGCCTAAGGTACCTGCCTCGCCCATTACAAGACCCTCAAGGAGAGTTCTGTCATAGTCGGAAATCTCAACATGAACGGGAGCGTAGTCGGTATCGACGTTCGCTGTGGAAACAAGTCCGTAGCTCTTTTCTACTTCTAAATCTGTTTCGGGCTCTGTTTCCTCCGCCTCTGTCTCGGTGGTTTCCTCTGTTGTTTCGGGCTCGGTCTCCTCAACTGCCTCGGTTTCCTCGACAGCCTCGGTCTCGGGCTCAGTCGCCTTTTCTTTCTTCTGCTCGGTCGCGGGGTCGGTTGCCTCGACCTTCTTTTCGGGAGCGATCACACTCCTGAACACATCGGAATCACCGATGCTGAAAGCGGAAAGCTTCTTACTGGTGACCGCCTCAACGTTCTGAATAAGAGTTACGCTCGGGATCACCACAGCGGATAATACAACAAATGCGGTCGCGATCAATGAACCGAGCTTGGAAAACTTCTTAACCTTGTTCTCGGGCTTCGCGCGCTTTAAGGTTGTATCGTTTTTTACATGCTTATAATTTGAACTTCTCAAAATCTTTTCCTCCTATCGATTACGCTCTAAATCACTACGTATCTTTAGCAAGCAAATTATTTTCGTCAGTTCACACAAATTTCATTGACTGTATTTAAACACATTTCACAAAAAAAATCAAGTCCGACCCCTCTGAAATCGGGTTACAAGCGTTACAAACTGTAATTTATAATTATTTTACAGAATAATACGTTGTGATATATGTACAAAAAATATCCTGTTCTTGAAAAACTAATTTTATATAGGCAGAAATACGGCTTTTTTAAAATTTCTTGAAAAACCTAGGTTTTTTGCGCTTTTTCGGGCGAAATTCGCCCTCTGAACCGACAAGGATCGCGTCCTCTCCGATGAGGTCGATCTGACTCCACGGGATAATGCAGTCGTCGCGTCTGCCGAGAAGCCCGAACAGCTTGAGCCTTCCGTAAATCACCAGAGCGCAGATTTCCGCCGTGCGCGTATTGACCTCGAGATCGTCAACAAAACCGATCCTACACCCGTTTCTTGAGTTGATGACCTCCTTGCTGCGAAGCTCTGTCAAACTGCAATTCATAAAAATCGCTCCTTTTATTGACATTTAATTACCTATTTATTATAATTATATGAAAGAATATTATTTTATATACACAGGAGGTTCGTATGAGCAAGTACGGCGATTATGTTTTAGTAACGGATTCAACCTGCGATCTGCCCGACCGCTACGCCGAGGAGTTCGGTCTTGAGGTTTTGCCTATGGTTTTCCTTATGGAGGAAAAGGCGTATAATCACTATCTTGACGCCAGAGAAATGAGCCTCAAGGAGTTTTACTCAAAGCTCAAATCAGGCGTTCGCTCACAAACAACCCAGATCGGATACAACACATATATCGAGTTTTTTGAAAGAATACTGAAAAAAGGCAAGGATATTGTTTACATAGCTTTCACCTCGGGTCTCAGCGGAACCTACAACACAAGCAAGATCGCGGCAAGAGATGTGCTCGAGAATTATCCCGACAGAAAAATCGACATCATCGATTCACGCTGCGCCAGCGCGGGTCAGGGAACACTGATGTACTATATCGGAAAGAAATATAAGAACGACAAGCCCTCCAGTGAGGATATCATCAAATTTGCCGAGAACGTTAAAATGCGCGTTTGTCACTGGTTCGTTGTAGACGACATCGACCAGCTCAAAAGAGGCGGAAGGATCTCCTCCGTTACCGCTACCTTTGCAAAGGCGCTCCAGATCAAGCCCGTGCTCAGCGTAGACAATGACGGAAAGCTTGTTAACGTCGGCAAGATCAGAGGCTCCAACAACGTTTATGATCTTCTTATCAAAATGCTTGAGCGTGACGGCGACGAGATCGACCGTCAGACGGTGATCGTAGCTCACGCCGACAATATCGACGGAGCGAAGGAGCTCAAGAAACGCGTCAAGGGCTTGGTCAAGAATGTCCATATTTTCGATATCGGCCCCGTCATCGGAACTCACGTCGGCTCGGGAATGCTGGCGCTGTGCTTCCTCGGAACCAGAAAAACGGAAATGTGATTTTTTCACCCTCCGATCTCAAGCTTGTTAAGCTTGTCCTCGGTATATTTCATTGCCTTGTCGGCAAAATCATTTATAATCTCCACAGCGGAGCGTTCGCCTTTTTCGGGCTTGCGCTCCGCTTCTGTTTTTGCCGCCTTATAAATCATTTCCACTGTCTTGTCTATGTCCATAAGCTCACCTAATTAAAATAATTGATCATCGCCATTGTACCTGCTCCGATAAACATACCTATAAAAACACCTGTTATTACACTAAAAAACATTTTACTCTCCCCCGTTTTGACAGAGTTTTGATTATCCGAATGGGATAATATGTACGAGGAAAAAGAAATAGTTAATCGGGTGGGCTCTGTTGATCGTTTATCTTGATGTGCTGATTATTATTAATATTTTTGAGGATTTTCTGCTTTTGCTCGCTGTAAAAAGAATACTGAGGCTCAACGCGCGCTATCACAGACTTCTGTTGGGAGCAGTCTCGGGCGGAGCTCTGAGCGTAATATCGCTTTGGAACGTCGGATTTTTTATCGGCTTGTTCGTAAAAATCCTTTGCGCCTGCGCCCTTACGCTTATCAGCTTCGGCTACAAAAGCAGAACGCTTTTTCTGAAAACATCGGGAACTCTTTTTACTGTGACTTTTCTGCTGAGCGGAGCACTGATTTGCTTTTGGCTTGCGCTGAGACCGAACGGAATGGCGGTGATCAACGATGTCGTTTACTTTGATATCGCTCCGATACCGCTTATTATTCTTACCCTGATCGTGTATTTTATTCTGCTTTTATACCGAAGACTGTTCAAAAACCACGCAGGCTCGGGCTTGGTTCATAACATTATCATTCTTTACGAGAACAATAATGTTGAGGTAAAGTGCAAATCCGACAGCGGGCTGACGGCAAAGGAGCCTTTCTCAGGTGACAGCGTTATCGTGGTCGAGCGCTCCAGACTCGGCTTTGAGCCGAATGGTCAAAAGCTGAGAGCGGTTCCGTTTCAAAGTCTCGGAGGAAACGGGATCATCCCTGCGTTCAGACCTGAAAAGGTCACGATCGACGGAAAGGAGCTTGCGAGCGAGGTTTACGTAGGACTGAGCGAGGGTCTGTTTAAAACGGAAATATCGGGGATCATACCCGAAACGATATTGGGAGAGGTAATATGAAGATTCAAATGCTGAAACGGCTTTTTATGAGGCTGTTCGTAACCGACGACGAAATTTTTTATATAAACGGAAGCGAAACACTGCCTCCGCCTCTGAGCAAGGCTGAGGAGCAGAGTGTGGTCGAAAAGCTCAAAAACGGCGACAGCACGGGCAAGGACGAGCTTATAGTACATAATCTCAGGCTTGTGGTTTACATCGCGAAACGATTTGAAAGCGCGGGGGCAAACCTCGAGGATCTTATCTCGATCGGCACGATAGGACTTATCAAGGCGGTGAACACCTTTAAGCCCGACAAAAACATTAAGCTGGCGACTTACGCCTCGCGTTGTATCGAGAATGAAATACTGATGTTCCTGCGAAAAAGCTCACAGCTAAAAAACGAGGTCAGCATTGACGAGCCGCTTAACACGGACTGGGACGGCAACGAGCTTTTGCTGTGCGACGTGCTCGGCTCCGAGCCTGATGTGATCAACCGCGACCTCGAATACGAGCTTGAATGCACACAGCTGCTTACAGCCGTTAAGAAGCTTTCCGATCGCGAAAGACTGATAATGGAGCTGAGATTCGGTCTGAACGGCAAAAAGGAACGAACTCAAAAGGAGGTTGCCGACAAGCTGGGTATCTCGCAGTCATACATATCAAGACTGGAAAAGAAAATAATAAAAAAGCTGAAAAAAGAGTTGGAAAAGATGTAGGAGCGAGGGCTCACCTTCGGTCGTAACCGCCGTTTGGGGAGCCCTCTGTTTTTTGACGTTTTTTGGTCTTATGACAACGTCGGGAATTATATAAATGTTTTGAGCCGACAGGCGTGAATTGATCAGCGAACGATTAATTATCACCTATCAAGCCGTCGCCGTCTGTAACGTCTCCGTCAGTGCTGTCCATCATATCGCTCACCTTATCGGAGACCGTTTCGGCGGCGTCGGTGGCGAGCTTGGCGCTCTGATCTACCGCTTCCTGTGTTTCGTTGCAGCCCGCAAAAGAGAGCAACGCAATTATTACCGCGAAAATCGCGGCGAAAAGCTTTTTCAATGTAATAACTCCTTCACATAAAAAATTACCGTCCATACAGGACGGTAATAGTGTTTGCAATTATAAAAAAATTATTCTGACGCGTTTTCGAGAAGATCATCAACGCGGTACGAGGCAACGACCCTGTCGTCCTCAAAAACCGAAACAACGAATGAGCCGTCGTCGTCAAGGGTGATGCCCTTGCCCTCCTTCTTCCCGTCGCGGTAAGTTCCGAGGAAGATAAAGCCGCCGTTTTTGTCGAAACGTGCGCCCAGCCCGTTCGGTGAGTTAGCGTTCCATTTTCCGATGTGAGCCGAGCCGTCAGAGCCTCGGAAGCCGACCCCGAAGCCTTCGCGAACGTTGCTTTTCCACTCGCCGACATAGTTCAGCCTGCCGTCCTTGTAATAGAACGCGCCGAAGCCGTCGCGACGGTCATTTTTGT
This sequence comes from uncultured Eubacteriales bacterium, assembly GCA_900316385.1. Lineage (GTDB taxonomy): Bacteria > Bacillota > Clostridia > Oscillospirales > Acutalibacteraceae > Ruminococcoides. The sequence goes on from ONCP01000006.1 coordinate 78,501, forward strand.
AGCTTCCCTCATATGCCGTGAGCCCATCGGCAGTCACGGTTCTGCCCAAGCCCTCGCGTTTGCCGTCTACAACGGAGCCGAAATAGCGGTAGCTCTCGCCCGCGCTTTCGATGACCTCGTCGGGATCGACGGAATCGGGATCAATGATACTGACGTCCTCTTTGGTCTCCTCCTCGGTGAATTCGGTCGGAACCGAAGTGTTGAACGGTTCGTTCGTGTATACGTGGACAGGGTTCCCGTTGTCCTGAGTCAGATACTCCGCCTCGGTGATATCGAAGGTGGTGTTGAGATTACGGGCAAGGTTAAAATCGACAAGATCGAAGTTAAAGCCGCCGTGCTCGCTCACGGAGGAATCTTTGATGACCGTCTTGGAGAAGAACCTGTCGTTGGGAACGTTGTTAAAATACACAAATCCGCTTTCGCAGAAGGCGAGCGCCGAATAATCTCCGTTGTCGGGCATTTCAGACTTGGGATAGAGGTAAGACTCAACTCTCGCGTCGAAAGCGTTGTGAATTTTGAGCACAACGGGCTTGCCGTCGAGAAGCGTAGGCGAAAAAACAAACTCGGGATAAAGGCTGTCCCTGTCAAAATACTCGGTTTTCAGCCAGTTGTGGTCAAGGTCAAAGTACATACGCTTGAACACCCTGCCGTTTTTGCCGAAGGTGTTCACACGGTACGTGGAGGCGTCGACGTTTTCGACGTTCTGATAAACCGCGCCGTTCTTGTTGACCTTCCAGCTCATCGCTCTGCCGCGGCTGAGATTAAAGATAAAGAAAAACTCGTTTTCGCCGATATACTGAACGCTTCTGCCCGACTGAGGCTCAAGTCCGCTGTTGAAATAGTTTGACCTTACGCCCGCGAGCATATCGTCGGTAAAATCAAGAATATCATATTTTTCAAAGGTAAATCCAAAATAAAGGATACTGTCCATACTCATAACGGTAAAAGAAAAAAGAGGCTATCAAAGCGACAGCCTCATTATTATTTGTTTAGATAGAGATTGTCTTTGCGATATTGTAAAGATCCTCGTTGAAAACTCTGGGCATTTCGAGAGCTTCGGTAATGTCGAAGTCAACGATCTGACCGTTCTTCATGGCTACAACGCGGTTGCCCTTGCCCTCGGCAAGCAGATCGACCGCCTTGTGACCCATCAGCGAGGCTACAACTCTGTCGCGAAGCGTCGGCGAGCCTCCGCGCTGAACGTGACCGAGAATAGTGGCTCTTGTTTCGATCCCGAGACGTCTCTCGACATACTTGGCGAGGTCAACAACTCCGCCTACGCCCTCGGCTACGATAACGATAAAGTGCTGTTTGCCTGTTTTCTTTGTAGTCAGGATACGCTCAACAACATCGGTCTCGATGTTAAAGCCTACCTCGGGAACGAGGATAGCGGTAGCTCCGCAGGCGATACCGACCTGAAGCGCGATGTCGCCGCAACGTCTGCCCATTACCTCAACGATCGAGCAGCGGTCGTGGGACTGAGCCGTGTCGCGGATACGGTCTATCATCTGGATAGCCGTGTTCATAGCTGTATCAAAGCCGATCGTGTACTCGGAACACGCGATATCGTTATCGATAGTACCGGGAACTCCGATGCAGTTGATGCCTGCGTTGGTCAAAGCTCTCGCGCCCGCGAAGGAGCCGTCGCCGCCGATAACAACAACGCCGCTGATACCAAGCTCCTCACAGTGCTTAGCCGCCTTTTTCTGACCCTCAAGAGTCTTGAATTCCTCGGAACGCGCGGTGTAAAGCATTGTACCGCCGTTGCCGATGATATCGGATACCGAGCGAAGATTCATTTGCTCAACGTCGCCGTTAAGAAGGCCGTTGTAGCCGCGATATACGCCGTAAACGTCCATTCCTTTCGCGATAGCCGATCGAACTACCGCTCTCACCGCGGCGTTCATACCGGGAGCGTCTCCTCCGCTGGTTAAAACTGCAATCTTCTTTTTACTCATATCAAACCCTCCTACGGGATATTCTTTCCTTTACATTATAATACATATTTTGTCTAAATACAATATATTTTTTATTTTTTATAACCCCTTAAACAAATAAACCTGACACTTAAGCGTACCGTTGTAGAGCTTGCGGCGTTTGTCGGCTCTTCTGCCGAAGAGCTTCTCAAAATCGTCGTCGGGAGTGATAACGGCGCAGGTTTTCCCCTTTGAAGGGACGAGCTTCTTCCCCATTATCCTGTAAAGCTCCTCCGCCTCGTCAAGATCGAGAAGTCTTTCACCGTAGGGCGGGTTGCAAATCACCGTCTCATAGTCCGCGTCGTAGACGAAATCACGGATATCGCGTTTGATAAAGGTGATCCTGTCGCCGACTCCCGCCTTTTCGGCGTTGCTCCTCGCGATCTCAAGCGCCGATTCGTCGATATCATAGCCGATAGCCCTGAACGAGCAGTTGCTGTTGACCAAAGAACTCGCACGTTCCCTTTCCTCAGACCAAACGGTTGGAGGAATCTGAGCCCATTTTTCGGCAGAGAAAGTCCTGTTGAGCCCCGGGGCGGTTTTGGTCGCCTTCAAAGCAGCCTCTATCGGGATAGTTCCGCTTCCGCACATCGGATCAACAACAAAATGATTCGCCCTTACACCCGCAAGCTCCGTCATAGCGGCGGCAAGCGTTTCCTTGATCGGCGCGTCGTTGGCGTCGGCTCGGTAGCCGCGCTTGTGAAGCCCCTCGCCCGAGGTGTCGAGCATAACGCTGACGCGATCGTTCATAATAAGGAATCTGATTTTATGAACGGCTCCGCTCTCCTCAAACCAGCGTATGCCGTATTTTGACGACAGCCTGTCAACGACCGCTTTTTTAATTATTTTTTGACAGTCCGAAACAGAATGCAGCCTTGAGCCGAGGCAGCGTCCCTGAACAGGGAAAGTGTCGGTTTTGCCGATATAATTCTCCCAAGGAATTTTGTTTACGGTTGTAAAAAGCTGTTCAAAGTCAAGCACCTCACCTTCCGCAAGCAAAAGAAGGATCCTCTCGCTGTATCTTGAGATCAGGTTAGCCCGCGCGAGGATGTTGAGGTCGCCCTCAAAGACGACCCTGCCGTTCACAGCACGAGGAGAAGGTATTCCGTTGTATTTAAAATCGTTTGCGCAAATCCCCTCAAGTCCGAGGATGCAAGGCGCAACAAAGGTAAGCTTTTTCATAGAACTCCTTAATTTGATGAGTACGCCCACGTCAGTGGGATAACGGACTTTTGATAATGCCGCACTGAGTGCGACGCGGAAAAGTAAAAAGATGAGCTTATCCTACCGCAACAAGTCGGTGAGTGAACCCACGTCAGTGGGATAACGGACTTTTGATACTGCCGCACTGAGTGCGACACGGAAAAGAAAAAGATGAACTTATCCTACCGCAAGATGAACTTATCCTACCGCAGCAAGTCGGTGAGTGAACCCACATCAGTGGGATAACGGACTTTTGATAATGCCGCACTGAGTGCGACACGGAAAAGTAAAAAGATGAACTTATCCTACCGCAGCAAGTCGGTGAGTGAACGCAGGTCAGTGAGAAACCGCATTTCTGACCGAGCCGCACTGAGTGCGACGCGGAAAAATAAAAAGAGTCGGCTCACCGAACCGACCCTGAACAGTTATTTTTTAGAGCCGTGACCTCTGCGGCTGTATCCGCGGGACTCGCCCGAGGCGCGCTTGAGGTCGGACATCTTATCCTCGCTTGTCTTTTTGAAGGAGGACATCATATCCTCAAAGCTCGAAGGAGCGTCGGGGCGGGCGCTCTGCCACTCAAAATCTCCGGGAGAGGTAACGGGAGGCGCAGGAACATAAGGCTTGCGCTGAGGCTTTGGCTTGGGCTTTGCGGATTTTTCCGACTTTGGCTGAGTTTGCTTGATAGAAAGCGCGACCTTGCCCTTCTCACAGGAAAGCACCTTAGCCTTAACGCTGTCGCCGACCTTGAGAAAGTCGTTGATGTCGTTGACATAAGAGCGCGAAACCTCCGAGATATGTACCATTCCCGTGACGTTGTCAGACAACTCGACAAAGGCTCCAAACTTTGTGATGCCCGTAACCTTTCCTTCGACTATTGAGTTTACTTCGATTTTCATTCCGTTCCCCATTTTCTAATCTCCGGAGATATTTATGAATACCCTCTCTCCGTTTTTTACATAGTCGAGATCCTCTCTGGCTATATTCTCGATATAGTCGCTGAGGTCGTCGCCCGAGTAGTTCTTGACCTCGTTGAGATATTCGTTCTCGATCTCTACGATCTCGATATCGTGCTTGAGATTCTTGAGCTGCTCACGCTTCGAGTTTATCTCGACGCTCTGGCTGATTATTGTAAAAGAAGCGTACACTAAAAACGCAAATGCCGCAACATAAAGAATAAAAAACTTCTTATTGCGTTTTCTTTTTTTCGGACTTACTTCTTCTATTTTCGCCTCGGTCTCCGCGACGGGAGCTTCCTTTTTCAGTTCTTCCATAAATCATTACCCGTTTACTTACAGATTCGCATATACTTTTACTTATAGCAATTATATTATACAATAGCTTGCTCGCAGATTTCAAGAGCTTTTTAACAAAAAAATTAAAAAATTTTATCAACGGTGCATAAATTTTATTCACAACGGGTCGCACTGCAAGGGCAAAGACGGAAAAGCCGAGAATTTCGCCGATAATAACGAAAAACCTGACGCTTCCCTCGAGCATTGCCAGAGAAAAAAAGAAAGTAAGAAACGCGCAGATCACCATAAAAATCGCGTCGGTAAAAAAGTACCAAAGCCTGCCTGCAAGTCCGAACGCGCGCAGCAGACGGACGGGCTCGTACAGAATACCCTCGGAAAAGCCCAGCAAAAGCGAAAACAAAAACGCCCGAAGCAGCTCGGGAAAGGTAAATTCCATCAGCTGAGAAGCCTTTGCACAAGTGATTTGCGACCCTTGGCCGCCGAATATCTCAGCGAGCTGATCTCTCCGTTTATCTCTACCTCGCCCGTCTCGAGGCTCAGCCTGTCGATACGCAGCGACGAGCCTCCGATTATCAGCGCGCCCATAGAGGTGGTTACGCTGACGTTCTCCTCATTAAAGACGGGTACGTCCTCCACGCCCGTAAGGCAAAGGCGCTTTCGGTTATCCAGCGTGAGGGTGTGGGGTTTGTTAAAGCTTTCAGACATAAAAAGTCCCTCCGTTTCTGTACATTATATGGAGGGAGCTTTAAAATTATGATGTTGTTTCGTACATATCGGCGGCGTTGTCCTTTGTGGCGTGCTCATTGACCTCTTTCACTCTGATTTTGAGCTCGCGCGAGCCGAAGGATATCTCGATCACGTCGCCGACCTTCACCGCGTAGGAGGCTCTGGCAGGGTTGCCGTTGACAAGCACTCTGCCCGCGTCACACGCCTCGTTAGCGACAGTCCTGCGTTTTATTATTCGCGAAACCTTCAAATATTTGTCAAGTCTCATTTGATCACCTTTACAAAAAATACGGCTCAAAACCCGAGAGAGCTTTGAGCCGAACAGATTCGAAATAATTACTTATTAACGATATCCTTGAAAGCCTTGCCTGCCTTGAAAGCGGGAACCTTGGAAGCGGCAATATCAATCTTGTTGCCTGTTCTGGGATCAACGCCCTGACGAGCGTTTCTCTGACGCTGCTCAAATGTGCCGAAGCCTACGATCTGAACCTTTTCGCCGTTAGCGATAGCGGTGATGATTGTATCGATTGTAGCGGAAACCGCCTTTTCAACGTCCTTCTTAGCAACTCCTGTTGATTCCGCTACTGCGGCAATTAATTCTGTCTTGTTCATAATTCAATCCTCCAAAAAATTTTTTATTTTTTAACTTCATCCCATAAGGAATTAAGTTGATCTGACCCTGCTGATTTTACGTCTATACCTCTCTCTTCGGCAAGCGCCTCAAGAGAAGCAAAACGCGCGGTGAACTTATCGCATGCGTCGTAAAGCGCCTTTTCGCCGTCAGTCTTAAGGAGTCTCGCGACGTTCACAACGGAAAAGAGCAGGTCTCCGAGTTCCTCGGAAATCCTTGCGCTGTCTCCGCCCGAAACCGCTTCCTTAAGCTCGGAAAGCTCCTCGGGGATCTTCTGCATAGCGTCCTCGGCACAAGCCCAGTCAAAGCCGACCTTAGCCGCCTTCTTCTGGATCTTCTCGGCTCTCATAAGTGACGGAAGCGCTCTTGAAACGCCCAGCATAGCCTCGCTTTGCTTTTCCTGCGATTTGGTTTCCATCTTGACGTCGTCCCAGCTCTTGAGGGCATCCTCGCTGTTTTCAGCCTTAACGTCGCCGAAAACGTGAGGGTGACGAACGATCAGCTTGCGGCACAGCTCGTCGATCACGTCGCCTATATTGAAGGCGTTATCCTCCTCAGCCATTTCGCTGTGGAAAACCACCTGCAAAAGCACGTCGCCGAGCTCCTCGCGCATCAGCTCATTGTCCTTTGTGTCGATCGCCTCGATAACCTCATAGGTCTCCTCAATAAGGTTTGAGCGGATACTCTCGTGGGTCTGAACCCTGTCCCAAGGGCAGCCGTCGGGAGCTCTGAGAAACTTCATGATCCTTACCAGATCATCAAACGTGTAAAAATCCTTGCTTGGAAAATCCACGGCTCTTCTCCTCTCTCGCCTTTCTGAATTGGATAAAATCGCATCAGCATTGATATTTTACCCTATAAGGTTGTATTTTTCAAGTATAGTTACAATTTTTTCACCTTTTGGTATGAATTTAAGCTCATTTCGGGTGAATGTTTTTAAAATTAACAAGAATGTAACATATATAACTCCCGCGACTATCACTGAAATAAGCGTCGCGATAAGCATCGGAACAAATTTTGAGAACAGCATATAGCTGAAATAAGCTCCCACGGCGCACAAAACCGCCGAAACAGCGGGCTTGACCGCGGTGGAAATGAAGTTTGGCATTACGCCGGAATGCTTGACGAGCAGATACATCGCCGCGACAAGCATAAACGCGTGTGAAACGAGCGTTCCCACAGCGCCGCCCTGGATATTGATAGACGGAACGCGAACAAAAAGCCACGTCGTTACTACCTTGATCACAATGCCCACGCAGAACAGCTTTAGCGGAAGATCGACCCTGCCGATACCCTGAAGCATTGAGCAAAGCGGAGTCAGGCACGCGACCACAAGCGCGGCAAATCCCATAACCTTGAGCACCTGAGCGCCTATAATAGCCTGTGTGGAGCTTACGTAGACGATATCCATAATCGGCTCCGCCAAAGCGACAAGTCCGAGCGAAGCAGGCAACGCAAACAGCGTTGTGAGCCTGAGAACCGTCTCTATCGAGGTTTTCAGCTCGTTTCGGTCGCCCTTTGTCCATGCGCTCGCGACGTTGGGCATAGCTGAGGTTCCAAACACCTGAGTTACCGCCGTTACAAGCTGCATAAGCGGCGTAGCGGCTCCGTAGCAGCCCCAGAGAGTGGTATGGAGGGTGATTTTATCCACGTCCTTAGGGAGAGTGTCGGTCAGATCCACCCCGAGTCCTTTGTACTGGTGGATGATCTCACCGCCGTTTGAAAGCGCCAGAGAATGGAGCACGTTCTGAATGATCAGCGAATCAAAGAAAGTTCCGATATTCATTACAAGCGCCGTCAGTCCGATCGGAATAGCGAGCTTGACCATAAGGAAAAAGGTCTGCTTCTTCGTTTTCGCGTCAATCGAGCTCTCGTAGTATTCCTCGGGAATACCGTCGCCGCCGATCTTGTAGCGCAACACAAGGAAAATGAGCGCGGCTACGCTGCCGAGCACGATTCCCGCGATAGCTCCCGCGACGGAGAAAGCCATTATCGTGTTATACGCCTCGTTCTCGGCGCCCTTGGCAAAGGTCAGACCGAACACCGTACCCGACGCATCAAACTCCGACTTGCCTATCTTGAGGATGGCAAAGGCGATCAACAGCCCGAAAACGAGCTTGCCCGCTGCCTCGAAGATCTCGGAGATCGCGGTCGGGAACATATTTCTCTGACCCTCAAAGTATCCTCTGTAAATTGAGACGAAGCAACCGACGAGGATCGACGGAGCAAGCATAAGCATTGCGTAGATGGAATACGGCGATTGGATCGTCCTGACGTAAATAAAGCTTCCGAAAACCATAATCAGACAGCAAAGCGTGCCCATTACCGCGAAGAACGGAATGCTGACTTTATAAATCTGCTTAACGTCCTTGTAGCGTTTTTCGGTTATGCTTTCGGATATCATTCTGGAGATAGCGATAGGAAATCCCGCGGTAGCGACAGTGAAGATCGGGATATAGATTTCATATGCGTTGTTATAAAGACCCGTACCGAAGGCGGCGTAGCTGTCTCCGAAGAAGCTGAAGAGGTTGCTGAGCAGGATCTTGTCCGCGAAGCCCAGAACCTTGACGACTATCATACTGAAGGTCAGCACCGCCGCGCCCTTCAGAAAGGTCTGTGACGCGTCACTTTTAGCGGTTTCTATCGCGTTATACTTTTTCCTTTTAGCCAACAGCCTTCACCTTATTCGGCTGCTTTTTCGGCCACGGGAGTTCCGCACTTGTAGCAGAACTCTGCGTCCTTGACAAGCTCCGTACCGCACTTCTTACAAACCGGGGCAGGCTCTGTGGGAACGGGAGTTCCGCAAATATAGCAGAACTGAGCGTTCTTCTGGAGCTTTTCACCGCAATTCGGGCAGATCACCGTGTTGCGGGCAGAGGCAAGAACCTTCTCGATATCCTCGATGTTCTGCTTAACCTCGGCTATATTGGCCTTGATAGCGTCTGTTTCATCGGCGGGTTCGTTGTTAAAAACAGCCTCTCCGAGTGCCTGATACTGCTTATTGAGCTCGGAGCGAAGGCTCGCGAGTGAGATTCTGAGCTTGGATAAATCGTAGATTTCTCCCGCTTTCTTTCCGACTGCCGCCGCAGCGGACTTTGCGTTAACTACTACATCATCAAAAATTGCCATAGTATAACTTCCTTTCAAAATTATTTATTTGTATTTTAGCACCGAAGCGCTAAAAATTCAATCCGTATTTGTCATAAAATGTATATATGCCGTTCTTCCTGTCGATAAGCTCCTCAAAACGGTCAATATATTCATATGGATATTTAAAATTAAATATACGCTCCAGATAATTTGTTCCGAAACGCTTGAGCTTTGTCACAGCTCCCGCTCCGCAGCCGAGGATCGTGTGGGTCTCGTCCATTACATAAATATTATAGAGGCTTTCGAAGCCCTTTTTCGACCAGCCCGTATTCTCAAGATTGCCGACCATTCGGCTCTGACGGTAGAGATAGTACGGGATATATTTGCTGTCTGTCAGCCTATTCGCGGCGTAGGAAAGCATTTCGCCCGCTCTGAGCGCGTCGTCGCGGTCGATCGAGGTTCCGTCCTGCGTCAAGGTAGCCGAACGCTTCATAGAGAGCGCGTGAACCGTGATACACTCGGGGTCAAGCGCGATAACTCCGTCGAGGGAGCTCCTGAAGCCCTCGACCGTATCGGTCGGTAGCCCCGCAATAAGATCGGTATTTATACTGTCGAAGCCGATTTTTCTCGCAAGCTCAAAGGCTCGGAAAAACTGCTCCGCGGTGTGTCTTCTTCCGACTGCTTCCAGCACACTGTCGCTCAGCGTCTGAGGATTTATCGAGATCCTTTTGACTTTATTTTCTTTTATGGAAATAAGCTTCTCGGCAGTGACCGTATCGGGTCTGCCCGCCTCAACGGTAAACTCACGCAAGCCCGAAACGTCAAAACTGCGATTCACGGCAGAGAGCACCGTATCCATCTGTTCGGGAGAAAGCGTCGTAGGCGTTCCTCCGCCCATATAAACGGTCTCGAGCCGCAGATCAAGTCCCGAAACGATCTCGGCGGTACGCTCGATCTCCTCGCAAAGCAGCTTTACGTAAGGCTCGATCAGCTTAGCCGATCGCTCGGTAGAGCTCTGCACAAAGGAGCAATAGCGGCATCTGGACGGGCAAAACGGGATCGCAATATACAAGCTGAACGATTTTGGTGAAGAAAGATCGATGATCCTCTTTTCCACCTTCTCGGTTATCTTAACGAGCCTGAGCTTTTCGTCGCTGACAAAAAGCTTATCGCGGTAGTATTTGTCGGCGTTTTCCTCTCCCTCTGCGCTTTTGAGAGCGCGGTAGAGCTTGACGGGTCGAACGCCCGTTATCATACCCCACGGAGGAGTAATTTCCGTGAGGTCAACAAGTATTTTATACAGCATTTCACAGAGCATACGCTCGTTTTCGACGTCGCCGCCGAGAGCGGCAGAGGAGCTTCTCTGATATTCTCCTATTTTGACAGAAACAGACAGCTTGTCCGAAAGCTCTGTCGCGATATATGGCGGTTCGAGCGCTTCGGGGCTTTTTATCACCGTTATCTTTTCGTTGGGATAAAACAACCTCGCGAGATTCTCGAGCTCATAGTGAAAGCCGTGGTTGATTATATACAGATTCATAGTCTTTTCATTAAGGGATTATGCTTTCTTTCGCGCTCAAGGGTAGTTGTCATTCCGTGTCCCGGGAGAACATTGAAGTCGCCTTCAAGCTCTTTGAGGCGTTTCAGCGAGCTTATCATCTCGTAATCGTCGCCTGTGGGAAGGTCCGTACGGCCGTAGCTGTCGCGGAAAAGCGTGTCGCCCGAAAGAATAACGTCATCGAAGATATAACAGCCCGAATCCTTAGTGTGTCCGGGCGTTGAGATATACCTGATCTCCGTCTCGCCGAGCGTGAAGCTGTCGCCGTCGGAGAGCAGGATATCGCCCGAAAACGGCTCGATAACAGGCAGATCAAGATGATACGCCGAGTGATTAAGCTCGTTATCGGAGAGAAAGCGGTCGGTCAGCTTGCCGCAGATCAGCTTTGCGCCGTAACGCTCCTTTAGCTGTCTGGCGTAGCCGATGTGATCATAGTGACCGTGAGTAATAATAATGTATTTTAATTCTTTATTTGAATTATCCAGAAAATCCAGAAGCTTTTCGCTCTTGTACCCCGGGTCGACGACAGCCATCTCGCCCGACTTTTCGTCGCTCAGTATATAGCAGTTCGTCATAATCGGTCCGACAGGCAAAACAGAGATCTCTATCATTTCAGCTCCTCCGAATCAATAACAAGAGTAACGGGGCCGTCGTTGAGCAGACTGACCTTCATATCCGCTCCGAACTCTCCCGTCAGAACCTCGCTTACGCCGTTTTTTCTGAGCTCGTCGCAGAAAAACCTGTAAAGCGGCTCAGATACCTCGGGTCTGGCGGCTTCGATAAAGCTGGGCCGCCTGCCGTGGGAGCAATCGGCGCAAAGCGTGAAGTTGGATACAACGAGCACCTTGCCGCCAACGTCCGAGAGAGAAAGATTCATTTTATCGTTTTCATCGCAGAAAATACGCAGCCCCGAGATTTTCTTCGCGAGCTTGGAGGCGTCGTTCTGCGTGTCTCCGTTTTTTACTCCGAGAAGGAGCAGAAAGCCCTTGCCGATCGAGGCGGTCTCGGTTCCGTCGATCTCCACCTTACAAGAGCTGACAAGCTGTAAAACTACCTTCATAAAACACCTTTAAAATCTGTTAATTGAAATAATGTCCTTGATCTGATTCAGTCGCGATATCACCGACTCAAGGTGCTCGCGGCTGGTGATGTCAATCGTCGCGGTAATAATCGCGCGGTCGTTTGAAATCGGACGAGTGTTGAGCGTGTGGATAAAAATATGCATTGAAGAAAGCGCCAGAGTGACCTCCGCGAGCACGCCCGTCTTATCCTTGCAGATTATATCGAGAGTGGAGCGGAAATTATCCTTGACCTCGTCCTCCCAATAAACGCTGACATAACGGTTCGGCTCCTCCGCCTTTGAAATATCCTCGGGGATATTGTGGCAGGAGCGCTTGTGGATCGAAACGCCGTAGCCTCGGGTGATATAGCCGATGATATCGTCGCCCGGGAGAGGATTACAGCAATGCGAGAACTTGATAAGACAGTCGTCCATTCCCTCTACCCTAACGCCCGAATGAATCCTTTTGCGTTTCTGAGGCTGAGGATTGATTATAACAGGCTGCTCCTCCTCATCATTTTTGAACAGCGCGTTGTACTCCTCGCGTATCCTCGGGAGCACCTTCCACAGCTGGATTCCGCCGTAGCCGATCGAGGCGTAAAGATCCTCTACCGTGTTGAACTTGTTTTTCTTGAGCATAAACTGGAGAAGCTGAGTAAGCTCCTCGTCGGACAAGGTGATATTGCTGCGCTTCAGCTCGCGCTCTATCATCTGCTTGCCCTCGACGATATTCTCGTCCCGCTTTTCCTTTTTGAACCACTGGCGAATCTTGGAACGGGCTGACGAGGTCTTGCAGATATCAAGCCAATCTCGCCTCGGATGGCTGTCCTTCTGGGTCAGGATCTCGCAGATCTCGCCCGTGTTGAGCTTGTAATCTATCGGAACTATTCTCTTGTCGACCTTGGCTCCGACCATATGATGGCCGACCTCGGTATGGATAAGATACGCAAGGTCGATAACCGTCGAGCCCGCCGGAAGATTGAAAACGTCGCCCTTCGGTGAGAAAACATAGACCTCGTTCTGGTCGAAGTCGTTGCGGATATTGCGGATGATATCGGTGGAATCGTCGGTGTCGATCTGAGCGGCGAGCACGTCCTTGATACGGTTGATGTTATCGTCGAGCTCCTTCGCCTTTTTATTGTTGACGATCCTTGTAAAGCCGAGCTTATACTTCCAGTGCGCCGCGATTCCGTTTTCGGCGGTGTTATGCATTTCCCACGTGCGTATCTGAACCTCAAACGGGATTCCGTCGCTGTCGATCACGGTAGTGTGAAGCGACTGGTACATATTCGGCTTCGGAGTGGAGATATAGTCCTTAAAGCGGTTAGGGATCGGCTTGTAAAGGTCGTGGATAACTCCGAGAAGATTGTAACAATCCTTGATCTCGTCCACGATTATGCGAAGGGCAAAGACGTCATATATCTGGTCGATCGTCTTACCCCGCACGATCGTCTTGCGGTAAATGCTGTTGATGCTCTTTACTCTGCCGTAGACGGTGATCTTGGAGTGGCTCATATGAGAAGCCTTGATTATCTCCTTTTTCTTGCGCTCGATAAATCTTTCGCGTTCGTCCTCGCGGAGCAACAGCGCGTGCTCGATCTCATTGTAGCCGATCGGGTCGAGGTAACGAAGGGACAAATCCTCCAGCTCTTCCTTGACGGCTTTCATACCGAGCCTGTGAGCTATCGGAGCGAAAACCTCCATATTCTCGCGGGATTTATCGCGGCGCTTCTGCTCGGGCATACACTCGATCGTACGCATATTGTGCAGTCTGTCGGCGAGCTTAACGATTATAACGCGGATATCATTTGACATCGCGATAAGCATTTTTCTTACGTTCTCCGCCTGCTGTTCCTCGCGGGAGTAGAGCTTGATCTTTGAAATCTTAGTAACGCCGTCAACGATATTCGCAACGTCCTTGCCGAACTCCTTACGGACAAAATCAAGAGTATACTCCGTATCCTCGACAACATCGTGCAACAGCGACGAAATAATGCTGTCCGTGTCCATACCCCACTGAGCGATGATACACGCCACCGAGGTAGGATGAAGAATAAACGGTATACCCGAAATTCGGCGCTGGTCGCCGTGGGCCTTTTCGGCTATCGCGTAAGCCTTCTGGATTTTGCGGGTGTCATAGTTATTGTTGCTTTTCTTGATAATGCTCATCAGCTCTTCAAAGTCCTGATAGTGAGCTACCTCGTCATATTTGCCCATTCGGATACACCTCCTTTAATCGTTTTATTATCAAAGCGTTCCCGAGGTCGACCTTTGTGCGGACCTCGTTCATTTTAACGGATAAACGCTTCATATCCTCATATATAGCGATGAGCCCCAAATCGTTCATCGCTTCCAGAATCACCCTGAGCCTGCCGAGAGAAACGGCTCCGCGAAGGTCGCGCAGAATAACCTCGGGGTGAACATAACCGCGGTTTTTGAGCTGTCTGAGATATCGGTAGACCATGGCAAAGTCCTCTCTCGTCGGGATAAGAGAATCGATCTCCTCCTTTGAAAGGCTCGCGCCCGAGCAGAAATCCTCAAACAGTCGCTGGCTTTTGATATAACCCGCGTTATCAGCTCCGCTGAAGCGGATATCGCGTATATATACGGACAAGCTCTCAACACCGCGGAACTCGTTTGTATCGAGCGAAACGGCGATATCGACCGTATCTCCGACTTTGTACGGAAAAGATTCGGCTCTCTCCCTGAATCTCATAGCGGTTACCGTCGCGTCGACCTTTGAAAAGGTGATCCGCAGGTGAGCGTTGTTCTTGACGGGAGATATCGACGTGATCCTCAGCTCGGACAGCATAAACAGCGGAGAGGGATTGCCCGCTCCGAACGGCTCCATAAGCCTGAGCTGCTTTACGATTTCCACGGAAAGCGCGGCGGGATTGAGCTTGCAGTCGATCCTGAGCTTAGGGATCGGAAGCTCCTTTGCCGCGGCAAAGGAATTGACGCGTTCTCTGAAAAGCTCTATATTTTCGCTTTTGAGCCCGAGTCCGCATGCCATTTTATGACCTCCGAAGTGAGTCAGAAGCTCCGAGCAGGAGCTTATCACCTGCCAAAGATCGAAGCCCTCGACGCTTCTGCCCGAGCCGCTCGCCTCGTCTCCGTCGCGGGATATGATGACGCACGGCTTCCCGTAGCGCTCCTTTATTCTGGAGCTTACGATCCCGACGACGCCTTTTTTCCAGCCGTCGCCGTCTATGATAATGACCCTGTCCTGTACAAGAGAGGGGTCCTCGGCAACCATAACGTTGATTTCCTCAAGGATCTCGCGCTCGATCCGCTGCCTTTCGGCGTTTTCCTCGGAGAGCTTGCGGGCGATTTCACGCGCCTCGCTTTGATCCTCGGTGAGGAGCAGAGTCAGGCTGTCCTTTGACCGACCGAGTCTGCCTACCGCGTTGATACGCGGCACCAGCGAATAGCTGATACCGCCCGAGGTGATCTCTCTGTCCTTACAGCCCGAAGCCTCGCACAGAGCTCTCACGCCCGTTCTGTCGCCGTTCGAAATGCTTTTAAGTCCGCGCTTCACAAAAACTCTGTTCTCGTCTCTGAGATCGACGATATCGCCGATCGTACCGATACAAACGAGGTCAGAGTAATTGTCGAGCAGCATATCCACATCGGCGTATTCGCCCTCGATCGCCATGATCAGCTTGAAAGCTACTCCGACGCCCGAGATAAGCTTAAAACGGCTTTTGCAGTCGGGACGGTGAAGGTCAACGACCGCACACGCGTCGGGAAGCTCGCTTCCGACAACATGGTGATCGGTCACAACGGTATCAATCCCGAGTTTTTTTGCGTAGGCGATCTCCTCAATTGCGGAAATACCAGTATCGACCGTTACGATCAGTCGAACGCTCATCGCCTTGATCGTGTCGACGGCGCTTTTGTTCATTCCGTAGCCCTCGGATTCACGGTCGGGAATGTAACAGCACACGTCGGCTCCGACAGTCTCAAGGTAAGAGAAAAGCAAAGCGGTAGCAGAAACGCCGTCGGCGTCAAAATCGCCGTAGATACAGATTTTCTCGCCGTTTTCAACCGCCGATCTGATCCTTTTGACCGCCTTGTCCATATCCTTGATTTCAAAGGGGTCGTCAACAGTACCGCCGTTGCCGATAAAGTCGGAGATTTCCCTGTCCGAGCTTATTCCTCTGGCGTTCAGCAGACCCGCTACAAGCTGAGGAATCCCGAATTTTTCGGAGATCTCTCTGGCATTTTCCTTATTCAGTTTTGCAACTGACCAATCCTTCATACTTATTCCTTATTATATTCCATCAGCCTCTCGGCGTGAGCGAGAGCTGTGTCGGTAACATTAACGCCGTCGAGTATCCTCGCCAGCTCGGATAGTCTGCCGCTGTGATCGAGCAGACTGATGTCCGTAAAAGTTCTGCCGTCCGAGACGGTCTTTTTAATCAGAAAATGGCTGTCCGCAAGCGCCGCGATCTGCGCCTGATGCGTTACGCAAATCACCTGACGAGACTTGGAGACCTCCTTGAGCTTGAGCCCGACCTTCTGAGCCGCCGAGCCTGAAACTCCCGTGTCGACCTCGTCAAAAATCAGCGTATCGATTACGTCTGTCGATGCAAGAACAGTCTTGATCGCGAGCATCATACGCGACAACTCACCGCCCGAGGCGATCTTTGCGACGGGCTTAGGCTCCTCACCGGGGTTAGCCGAGATCAAAAGCTCGATATCATCCTGACCGTCGTCCGAGAGAGGCTTTTCTCTGCGGCTGACGATCAACTCAACGTTCGGCATATCAAGGAAGCTCATCTCCTCCTTGACGCGTTTTTCAAAATCACGAGCGGTGGCAAGTCGGGTTTCGGTGAGCTTATCGGCGAGACGCTGAACTCTCTTTTTCGCTTCGTCGCGCTTTTCTCTGAGCGCCTCCGCGTTCTCCTCAAAATCGGTAAGAGCCTTCAGTTCTTTTTTTGCGTTCTCGAGAAACTCCAGCATATCAGCTTCGGTTTTGCCGTATTTACGGGACAGCTTGTTGAGAAGATCAAGCCTTTCCTCTATCTCCTCCAAACGGTAAGGGTTCTCCTCGCTTTCGTCGATCGCGATTGAAATATCGTTATCCGCGTCCTGAATTTCGTAATACAGATCGTTCAAACGGTTGAAAATCGGCTCTACGGCAGGATTGAGGTTGCTCGCCTTTCCAAGCGCCGTAACAGCGTCGTCAAGAATATCGAGCGCTCCCGCTGAGCCTTCGCCCTCCAAAAGCGACTTCGCGCGGTGCAGAGATGCCGCGATCTTCTCCGCGTTCATCAGAACGCGGCGTTCGTCGCCGAGAGCCTCCAGCTCGCCGTCGTAAATCTCGGCGTTCTCAAGCTCGTCCACCTGATAGGTAAGCAAATCTATTTTTCGCTCGCGGTCCGTGACCGATTTCAGGAAAGCCGAAAGCTCCCTGTCGAGCTCTCTGTAATTCGAGTATTCCTCGGCATATTCCGCCAGAAGCGCCGAATCGTCGGCAAGATTATCTATATATGTGATATGAGTATCGGGTGAAAAAAGCTCGTAGCTTTCGTGCTGACCGTGGATATTTATTAGATTGAGTCCAAGCTCCCTGAGAAGCGTAACGTTGGCGGGTCTGCCGTTGATACGGCAGGTGTTTTTACCCGAAGCGGAGAGCGTTCGGCTCAGAACGAGCTCGTCGTCTTCGTCGGGATAGCCGTTATCGCGCAGTCTCGCCTTTACCTCCTCGTTGATATCGGTAAACGTCGCGAAAACCGTCGCGGACTGAGCGCCCGAGCGGATGATCTCCTTGCTCGTGCGCTGACCCATAACGGCGTTGATAGCGTCTATAACAATACTTTTTCCCGCGCCCGTCTCGCCTGTTAGAACATTGAGCCCTGAATACAGCTCTATCTCCGACCGCTCGATCACGGCGATATTTTCAATATACAAGCTTTTCAACATTTTTTAATTTCCTCGTGTTGTTTTTTGCCTATGTAACTAATGCGGTTAACCGCCTTACGCTTTTATCTTTCAACAGATCAAAGGTGTTTTTTTAAATCTATTACAAGCGAATCCGCTTTGGCGTTATCGGCGCAGACAATGAAGATCGTATCGTCGCCCGCAAGCGTTCCGACGATCCCCTTGATATCCATTGAATCTATGGACGCGCAGATCGCGTTTGCCATACCCGCGAGAGTTTTTATCACGACCATATTCTGAGCGGACTTGACCGAGATAACGGAGCTGTTAAAGAAGCCGCCCATATTGTCCTTTGCGTCGATCACGGAGCCGGAAAACGAGGTGTAACGGTATCTGTTGTCTCCCGAGCGTGATTTTAAAAGCCCCAGCTCCTTGATATCGCGCGACACAGTCGCCTGAGTTACGTTAAAGCCGTTCTCTCTTAACCGATAGAGAAGCTCCTCCTGAGTTTCAATGGGATATTCGCTGATAAGATCGAGTATAGTTGCCTGACGTCTTGTTTTCATTAGGATTTTCTCTCCTTTAGTTTCTCGTTCAAGAGCTGATAGAAGTTGCGGTCATAAAGCGTTATGAGCTTGAGCGACTTGTCGGATTTTTTTATTGTGACAACGTCGTCGGGAGTAATGCGGATATTACGCTCTCCGTCGATCGAAAGCACCGCGGGATTATTGTCGTTGACCTTGACCCTTGCGGTAAGCACAGCCTCGCTTCCGAACACAACAGAGCGCGAGATCAGCGAATGCGGACACACGGGCGTCAGCAGCAGACACTGCATTTCGGGATAGATAACGGGTCCTCCCGCAGAAAGCGCGTAAGCCGTTGAGCCCGTAGGAGTTGAAAAAAGAAGCCCGTCGGCGTGATAGGATGAGATCGGGGAATTATCGAGCGAAACGGAAATGTCGATCATTCTCGAAAGCTGACCTCTGGCGATGTTCGCCTCGTTAACGGCGAGATATGTCTTTCCGCCGACGCTGACATCGAGCAGCATTCTGTTCTGAACGGTGAAATCGCCCGTCAGAAGGCGTTTGAGATCGCCGATGTTATCGGGCTCGACCTCCGCCGCAAAGCCCAGACGGCCGACGTTCACGCCTATCATCGGCTTATCGAACTTAGCCGCGTACTTCGCGGAATGGATTATTGTTCCGTCTCCGCCGACAGTCACGGCAAGGTCGCATTTTTTGAACAGCGAGCCGTAGCTTTGAGCCGATTCAAGCCCCGTGTCCAGCACCTGATGATCCTTCAAAGCTATCACCTCGGCGCCCTCGGAAAGCAGCAAAGTCGCGATATTATAGGCGCAGGAGATCGCCTTTTCTTTACTTGTGTTTACAATCAACGCAATTTTCATAAGCTATTTATCAAGCGCCTCGTGGGAGCTTTTTACAAGTTCTTCGGGCGTAACCGCGGTAAAAGAGCGCGGCTCGTCGGATTTTCTTAGATGTATGAGATATTCGATGTTGCCCTCGGGGCCTTTTATCGGAGAAAAGTCCAGGTTCAGAACGCTGTAACCGTTTTCGAGGCAAAAATCGTAGATCGATCTGACCACCTCAACGTGAACCTCGGGGTCGCGCACGACGCCCTTTTTTCCGACCTTTCCCTTGCCCGCCTCAAACTGAGGCTTAATCAGGCAGACAGCCTCGGCGTTTTCGGACAGAAGTCTTCTCGCGACGGGTAAAAGCAGCTTCAGCGAAATGAAGCTGACGTCTATCGAGAAGAAATCGATCTTATCGGGGACAAGCTCTTCGGTAACGTTGCGCATATTTGTGCGCTCAAGATTAACCACTCGCTCATCATTTCTGAGCTTCCACGCAAGCTGACCGTAGCCGACGTCGACGGAATAAACCTTTTTGGCTCCGTTTTGAAGCATACAATCGGTAAAGCCGCCCGTGGACGCGCCGATATCCATTGTTATCTTGTCCCTTAAATCAAGGTCAAAGCTGTTAACAGCCTTTTCGAGCTTCAGCCCGCCTCGGCTGACGTATTTCGGCGCCTTGCCGCGAAACTCGATAACGGCGTTTTCGTCGTAGCTCTGCCCTGCCTTGTCGGCCTTTTGGTTGGCGACATAGATCTCGCCTGCCATTATGAGCGCCTTAGCCTTTTCGCGGCTGTCGGCAAAGCCCCGTTCGAAAACAAGTATGTCAAGTCGTTTTTTCATATGTTTTCCTTTATTATTTTCATCATTCCGCTGTCGTCGAGCTCCAGCTCCTCAAGCGCCTGAAGCACTGTCTCGTGACGAACGAAGCGGTCCTTTATACCATGGATCTTATAGTAAAAGCTCTTGCCCGTCTTTTTCAGCTCATAGCCGAAGGATTCGCCGATACCACCCGCAACAAGGCTTTCCTCAAAGAAGAATATCCTCGGGCTCATCGACGCGAGCTCTACTGCCTTGGGATCGATCGGCTTGATGCGGCAAAGCTTTATAATATTTATCTTTATCCCCTCTTTTTCAAGCCTTTCCTTTGCTCTGCACGCGAAGGAAAACAGCCTTCCGTAGGTAACGAGAGTGATACCTGCGTTCTCGTCGCCGTAAAGGTCGAAATCTATGCTGTGATTGTCATAATCGAACGGCTTGTAAAGCTCTCCGCCTCTCGGATAGCGCACGGCGACCAGACCGTCACACATATACGCCGCGGCGTTGAGAGAGTGCTTGAGCTCCGTGAAATAGCACGGTGAAAAGATAGTCGTGTTCGGGATCGTGTTGAGCATACTGACGTCGAATGTTCCCTGATGGGTCTCGCCGTCATCGCCGACGATCCCCGCGCGGTCTACCGCAATAACTACGTGAAGATTCTGGATAGCCGCGTCGTGAATGAGCTGGTCAAAGCCCCTCTGCAAAAACGACGAATACACCGCGAAAACAGGGATGATCCCCTTTGAGGCAAGTCCGCTGGCAAAGGTGATAGCGTGTTCCTCGGCGATGCCGACGTCGAAGAAGCGGTTTTTGTACAGACGGGAAAATTCCGAAAGCCCCGTTCCCAGCGTCATCGCGGCGGTTATAGCGACGATTTTTTTGTTTTTTTCCGCCATTCGGCAGAGCTGTTTTCCGAAAATCGCGGAGAAGCCCTGATGACTGGACGACGGCTCGCCCGTGTTGATATCAAATTTCCCGATCCCGTGGAACTCCTTGGGATGAGTCTCGGCAGGCTCATAGCCCTTACCCTTTTTAGTGACAACGTGGACAAGCACGGGCTCGTTGCACTTTTTCGCGAGCGCGAGCGCGTTGTTGAGCTCGTCCATATCATGACCGTCTACGGGACCGATGTATGTATAGCCCAGCGCGTCAAAAAGCGTGTTTTTGTAAATCAGGTTCTTGAGCTTTGACTTGCTTCGCTTGAGCACCTTTTTGAAAAACTTTCCGACAAACGGAATGTAGGAAAGTATCTTCTCGGTGCGGCGTTTTGTTCTGATATACGCGGGCTTTATGCGCATATGAGAAAGGTGCATGGCAAGCCCGCCGACGTTGTTGGAGATCGACATTTTGTTGTCGTTGAGAACAACGATAAAGTTTTTCTTGAAGCGCCCCGCGTTGTTAAGGCCCTCGAACGCAAGGCCTCCCGTCATCGAGCCGTCGCCTATAACGGCGATCGTGTAGGACGTTTCTCCCCTCAAAAGCTTCGCCCTCGCGATACCGTACGCGGCTGAGATCGAGGTGGACGCGTGTCCCGCGTTGAAAGCGTCATACTTACTCTCACTGCGCTGGGGAAATCCCGCAAGGCCGTCCTTCTTACGAATGGTGTCGATCTCATCATAGCGACCCGTGAGCATTTTGTGGACATAGCTCTGATGTCCGACATCCCAAACGATACTGTCCTTGGGGCAGTTGAAGCTGCGGTGAAGCATTACGGTGAGTTCAACGATGCCGAGGTTAGAGGCAAGGTGTCCGCCGTTTTCCGAGACGACCTCGATCAGCTTTTCGCGTATCTCGGCGCAGAGCTCCTTCAGCTCATCTTCGGAGAGAGCTTTGAGGTCATAAGGCTGTTTAATTGTAGAAAGGATCTTAAACTCTGTTTCCATAGCTAATCCTTCCTTTCCGTAAATCAATAGTTAATCAATAGTTTCTTTTTGCCAGGCTCAACGCCAGCTCCGCGAGAGCGGTCGTGTCTCCGTCAAATTTATTCAGAGCGGAGATCGCCTCGCCCGTGAGCTCATCAACCATTTCGCGGCATCTGTCTATGCCGAAAAGAGTAAGATAGGTGGATTTATGGTTCTGGGCGTCAGAGCCTACGGGTTTTCCGAGCTTCTCGTCGGTCGAGGTCACGTCGAGGATATCGTCAACGACCTGAAACGCGATTCCGATCGCTCTGCCGTATTCCTCGGCGAGCTTCACCTTTTCCTCATCGGCTCCGCCGATGATCGCTCCCATCGCACACGCGGCCTTGATAAGTCCGCCTGTTTTAAGGTCGTTGCAGGAATAAACCTCCTCGTAGGTCGCTGTTTTTGTCTCATTTTCCAGATCGATGATCTGACCGCCGACCATTCCCTTGGCTCCGCAATAAAACGCAAGCTTTGAGATACAGCGCACAGCCCTGTCGGCTCCTGCCTTGCTTACGGTTTGGGGAAGCGACATAACCTCAAACGCGAGACTCTGGAGAGCGTCGCCCGCAAGCAGCGCGGTATCCTCGCCGAAAGCCTTATGGTTCGAGGGCTTGCCGCGGCGCATATCATCATCGTCCATACAGGGCAGATCGTCGTGAATAAGCGAATAGGTATGTATATACTCAACAGCGCACGCGAAAGGCATCGCCGCCTCGTCGCTGCCGCCGCACAGTCTGGAAAACTCGAGCACCAGTCTGGGGCGGACGCGCTTGCCGCCGGCCTCCACGCTGTATCGCATTGAGTTGAACAGCTTGTCTATATACAGATATTTTTCGGGAATATATCCATAAAGCGATTTTTCTATCAAAGAAATATCATTCATCCGTCATTCCACCTTTTTCGATAATCGTGTATTCCTCGCGAGCCTTGTCAACGCGCTCGCGGTATCCGTCAAGGCTTTTATAGCAAAAGGCAAGAAGCTCGCAGACCTCCTCGTAACGCTTTATAAAATCATCAATATCGACGTTCTTATCCTGCATTTCGGTTACAGCTTCCTCCAGTCTTTTGTTCGCCTCGGCAAATGTTATATTCTCAATCATCTTTTTCTCCTGTTCTTTCTGCCAGTTTGTAAAGCCGCTCTATTCTGTGATTAACGCCGCTGCGAGAAATATTGAGCTGCTTGGAAAGCTCGGTCAGCGACATTTCGGGATTGTTGAGCCTGAGCTCGCACAGCTCGCGCAGCTCCGCGGGCAACGACTCGAGCACTCCCGCGCGGCGAAGCTTTTCTATCGCGTTGATCTGCTTAGCCGAAGCGTCGGCAAGCTTGCGGATATTGGATAGCTCCGAGTTCTGTCGGCGTGTAAGCGTATTGATCATATCCTTATACGCGCTGGTCTTTATTATCCTCATAACCGAGTTGCCGGCGCCGATATATCCGAGAAAATCACAGATATTCTCGCTTCCCTTTAGATATACAAGATACGAGCCCTTTCTCGGAGTGACCTTCGCATTGACCGAAAAGACCTCGATCTCACCGATAAAATGCATAAGATTATCGGCGAGCGTTTTGTGACGAACCATAATCTCAAGGTGGTAGCCCTTTTCAGGATCGGTCACGGAGCCTGAGCTCATAAAAACGCCCTTCAAAAACGGAGCGTAGCTGTCTTCGGAGTCAAGGTTCGCGCGGTTGATGCGAAGCTTGATATCCTTTTGCGAATGTCCGAAAAACTCAAAGATCCTCTTGCAGTCAGATGGAAGCGGAACTGAGAGCTTGTACAGCCCCGAGCCCGATTTTTTTGGTGAAAGGTCGGATTTTTTCTCGATTATCGGGTTAAAAAACTCCGAAAGCAGGCTCTCAAAGCGAAGCGCGGAACAGCGGTTCTCGGTTTTGAACACGATCTCGCGTTGTGAGAATCTGCTCGAAAACAACAGCATTCCGTAAAGCTCGCAGACTCTCTCTGATTTTTCAGTTGTGGAAATGTTGTAGAGCTCACGCTTTACGTCTGATGAAAATGACATAGGTTATTTATTCATATCGCGGTGATAAACCGTGGATTTATAGCCTTTTTTTACAAAGTAATTCTTATAATACTCGGCGATCGCGACCGAACGGTGCTTTCCGCCCGTACAGCCAAAGCCGACAACAAGCTCCGCCTTGCCCTCTTTTATGTAAAGCGGAACGGCGACGTCCAGAAACGCTGAAAGTGTCGCGAGGAACCTGTCGGTATCCTCGGAATCAAAAACATAACCGCGCACATCCTCGTCGAGCCCTGTTTTTTCCTTGAGCTCGGAAACATAAAAGGGATTCGGCAGACATCTGGCGTCAAAGATCGTGTCGCAGTCGGTAGGTGCGCCGAACTTGAAGCCGAACGACGTAAAGGTGAGGATGATCGACTTTGCGTTGTCGCCCAGATAGATCTTTGTGATCCTCTCCTTTAACAGCTTTGTTGAAAAGCCCGTTGTGTTGATCGAATAATCGGCGAGCTTCTTGAACGGCTCAAGATAGGATATCTCGAGCAGCAAGGCGCTCTCGATGGTATTGTCGGGCACAAGATCGGCAAGAGGATGACGACGCCGCGTTTCCTTGAAGCGTCTTATCAGCACGCCCTCGTCCGCGTCAAGGAACACAAGACTGAACGGCTTGCGCTCGTTGCGGAAGCTCTGAATATCGCCGTACAATCCCGAGAGGTCTCCTCCGCCCCTCGCGTCGATAACGACGGCGACTCGCGTCATATTCTCATCCGTCGAGGTCTCACATAGCTTATAGAAGGTTTTAAGCAACGCTCCGGGGAGATTGTCGACGCAGTAAAAGCCGATATCCTCCAAAGCGTGAAGCGCGGAGGTTTTTCCCGCGCCGGAAAGTCCCGTAATAATAACAAAATCCATATAGCGCCTTTAATTCTTATTGAGAAAAATAATTTCTCTCTGCAAATCATATCCTGTTTCTTTTTTTACAGTGCTCTGAATAAGCTCAACAAGGTTTTTCACATCCTCGGCGGTAGCTCCGCCGATGTTGACGATAAAGCCCGCGTGCTTTGGGCTGACCTGAGCGCCGCCGACAGACTTGCCCTTCAGTCCGCACTGCTCTATCAAGGCGCCCGCAAAGGCTCCCTCGGGTCTGCGGAAAACAGAACCCGCGGACGGGAACTCAAGGGGCTGCTTATCCTTGCGTCTTCCCATAAAATCGTCCATTCTGTTGCGTATCTCGGTTCGGTTGTCGAGCTTAAGACGGAAGGTCGCGCCGATAATGGTAAAGCCGTTCTCCTTATATACGCTGTGACGATATCCGAAATCGAGATCGGCTCCCTTTATAGTGCCGATCTTTCCGTCACGGTCAATGTGAGTGACGGAGAACACTACGTCCTTGATTTCTCCTCCGTAGGCTCCCGCGTTCATAAACACAGCGCCGCCGACAGAGCCGGGTATGCCCCACGCGAACTCAAGCCCCGAAAGGCTCTTGTTCTCGGCTTCTCTGCAAAGTCCCGCGAGCGAGAGCCCCGCGCCGCAATGCAGCGTTGTGTCGTCAAGCCTTGTAACTCTGGCAAGATCGCCTGTAAGCCTGATAACGAGCTTGTCAAGCCCCTTGTCATCTACTACGATATTGCTTCCCTTGCCGATAACTATGTACTCGATTCCGAGCTTGCGGCAAGCGCGCATGAGCTCGCTTACCTGTGAGGAATTTGCCGCCTCGGCACAGAGCGCGGCGGGTCCTCCTATTTTAAAGGTCGTGAGTGTCTTCATAGGAACATTCTTTTTGGCGGATATCCCTTTTTCCTCGCAGATTTTTAAAAGCTTATCAAAATTATCCATAAAATTATCCTTTACAATTTATCCGAGCTGTTCGCGCGGCTTTAATCCCAGTTGTCAATAACGCGCTTCTCGATCATCTCGCTGTCGATCTCCATACCGAGGCTTGTGAGAAGATCCTGAGCGGCGTTGTAGCCCATCTTCTTCTGACGGTTGTTCATAGCGGCGACCTCGATGATATTCGAAAGGTTTCTGCCCGGCTTGACGGGGATCGTCATAATCGGGACGTCGATACCGAGGATCTCCATATATTCGTTTTCAAGACCCATTCGGTCATAGACCTTCTTTGAATCCCAAAGCTCAAGGTTGATGACCATATCGATCTTTTCGGTCAGCTTTATGGCACCCATACCAAAGAGGTTTCTGGCGTTTATGATACCTACGCCTCTGAGCTCCACAAAATGGCGGATGTTCTGAGGCGACTGACCCATCAGCGTTCTGCTGTTGATCTTTCTGATCTCGACAGCGTCGTCGGCGATAAGGCGGTGGCCGCGCTTTATAAGCTCGATCGCGGTCTCGCTCTTACCTACTCCGCTGTCGCCTATGATGAGACAACCCTCGCCGTATACCTCAACGAGAACGCCGTGGCGCGTGATCCTCGGAGCAAGCTCCGCGCTGAGGAAGGTTACAAGACTCGCTACAAGTGCCGAGGTCATATCCTCGGAACGGAGCACGGGTATCTTATGTTCCTCGGCGGCGTGAAGCATAGCGTCGCTCGCCTCATAGCCGCGCGCGAGAATTACAGCGGGAGGACCGAAACGAAACAGCGAGTTTATTACGTGGTACTGCTGTTCCGCGCCGAAGCGGCCGAGGAACGAAAACTCCGTGTGACCAAATACTAGAATACGAGTTTTGTCAAAGAAATCAAAATAACCCGTAAGCTGGAGCCCGGGACGACTGACGCTGTAATTGGTTATCATCAGCTCCTCGGGGTCGCAGGGCAAATAAATAGCTTCAAGTGAAAGCTCATCAATAATACTTTTGATCGGAACAGAATATTCGCCAGCCATAACAAACCCACCTTTGTAGTTTTTTGATATTAATATACAGAATTTATTATACTACAAATTATACGTTTTGAAAAGTCTGTTTAGGAATTATTTTGTATTTTTATTCATATTTTGCAATACAAAAATACAACCGCCGCGGCAAACACAGCGCCGAGAAAAACAGCCGCCAAAAGCTCGCGCTTTTTCGTATTGCCGACGACAGCCTGCGCGCACGTTGACAGCGAATATGCCGAGGCTACGCTTAAAACCGCCGAAAGCAATCCGTCGGCTCCCTTGAATATGCCGACAGCCGCCTTGTCGTCGGGCAAAAGATAATAAAACACGATTACCGCAAGCAGGATCCCGAAGAGAATATAAGGAATATATTTCTTTTCGGGAATTATATTATCATACAGCAATACATATACAGCCGCGGGCAAAAGCAAAGAAAACGGCAACGAAAAGCCCGAAAAGCCGTCAAATTCAAACTCAGGCTCAACCTTGAACAGCGAGAGCACCGTTACGTAGATCAAAGCCGCAAACACAAAGACAGATATTATCACCGAGGCTCTGGCGAGCGGCTCTATTCCTTTGACCGAGCAGAAATACGCAAAGCCGACAGAAACGAGCGCGAGCCCCCAGTAGGGTCCGTAGCCGAGGTCCTTATACAGGAAACGGCAGAAGCTCACCGCGACCAGCACGCAGTACGCGAACATGTAAGCAGCCAGCGCCGCCTTGACCGCGATCGGCGCTCCGCCCTTATAAAACGCGACGATCAAAAGGTCGATCGCGAGGGGAGCCACAGCGGCGGCGAGGTTCGGCACGGACGGCTTTCCTTTGATGAACATCAAAGCTGACAACAGCGACAGAAACATCGAAAAGCTAAACTGTGAGAGCGTTATCCTGTCATTTTTCATACGCGCTTCCGCCTTTCAGATTCTGCACGTTCATCTCATACTTGCTGAGCTTTTTCCAGCCTAAACGGACAAAAACATCACGCATATGACGCTGAGAAAACGGCGTGAGTGGACTCATATAAACAACTCCGAGGGTAGATTTTGAGCACATAAAAACGAGCACGACCGCCGACAGCGAGGCAACGCCGAAAATGCCGAGCATTCCTCCGACGACGATAAACGACAGCCTCAGGACCGTGACCTGAGGGTAAAGATCGGGAATTACGTAGCTGCATATCGCCGCTATTGCGACCGACATCAGCGTCGGCGCGCCGATGATACCCGCGTTGATCGCGCAGTCGCCGATCACCAGTGCCCCGACTATGCTGACAGCGTGACCGAGCACCTTCGGAAGCCGCAGACCCGACTCCCTCATCACCTCATAGATGAAATCGATCACCAGAACCTCTAGGATCAGCGGAAGCGGAGTGTGATCGATGCTTTCCCTGATGTTTTTGAGCAACTCCTTCGGAAAATAATCGGGATGAAAATTAACGAGCGCGATATATATCCCCGGGAAAAGAACCGCCGCAAAGTAGGAAATGTATTTTAAGATTCGAATTATCGCGGCGAAATAGGGGCGGTTCGAGTAATCGTCTACCGACTGGAAGTTCTCAACAAACAAATGAGGAATAACCAGCACCGACGGAGTTCCGTCAACGATGATCCCGATCCTGCCCTCCGTCAGCTTTCCGCAGAGCGTATCGGGACGCTCGGTGATCCCGACGCCCGTAAAAACCTCGTTTTTTCCGCTGTCCTCAAGATAAGGGACAAGATAGCCGCTGCCGAGGACTGTCTTGATATCGCACGCTTTCAGGCGCTTGCGCACCTCGTCCACAGAGCTTTTTGTAGCCTTTTTTTCGAGGTAAACGAGCACCAGCTCGGTTTTTGACACGGAACCGACTGTCATTGTCTCAAACACAAGGTCAGGCGTCTTCATCCGTCGGCGAATGAGCGTCATATTTATCCTCGAAGCCTCGGTAAAGCCCTCGCGGCTTCCGCGCTGTACAAGCTCGCTTTCGGGCTCGGATACGCTTCTGTGCGAGTAGCCCTGAACGCCTATCGCCAGCATACGAAGGCTTTGGTCAACCATTAGCACCGCAAAGCCCGACATTGAAAATCTCAGCGCGTCGACGAGAGTATCGACAGGTATGACCTCGCCTGCGGATAGGACGTTTTCAACGAGATAATCAAATAGCTCCTCTCCCCTTTTTTTCTTTGGATCACAGCCCAGCATAGGGTTTACCACAGAGATCGCGAGGCTCTCCTTGTCGCTCATACCCTCGGTCGTGATTATCGCGACGCTCTCACCGTTTCTGAGTCGCAGTTCCCTGACAGTAAAGTCGGCAGAACCCGAGGTTTTTGTTTTCAGCGTGTTTATATTTTCTTTTAAAGAAATATTCATTAAATCACCACTGTTATTTTTCCCGCTATAAAAGTATTATTCAGCGCAAAAAACGAATAATATAGTCGGTGATCCAATGTTTGTGACAATAATCAGAACCATCATTCTCTACGCGCTGATAGTGTTTGCCGTAAGGCTAATGGGAAAACGTCAGCTCAGTGATATGCAGCCCTCGGAGCTTGTGATAACGCTTATAATCGCCGACATTGCCTCTATCCCGATGGAGGACACCGAGCGTCCGATGCTGTCGGGCTTCATACCTATGGTGATACTCGTTTCGCTCGAGATAATCGTCAGCGCCCTGATGATGAAAAGTCCGCGCTTTCGCAAGCTTTTGTGCGGCAGTCCCGTAATGATTATCGAGGACGGAAAGCTTAAGCAAAGCGAAATGAAGCGGCTTAGGCTGACAACGGAAGACTTGTGCGTTCAGCTCAGACAGCAGGGGGTGTTCTCGCTTGACGAAGCGAGCTACTGCATAGCAGAGACGAACGGCAAGCTCAGCGTGCTTCAGAAACCCGAAAAAAGGACCCCGACGCTCGGTGATCTGAATATCGTTATACCCGACGACGGGATAGAGGTCGTCGTGATCAATGACGGGAATTTTCTTGACAACTCGATCAAGCTCGTAAACGCCGACAAAAATGTTCTTAAAAAGCTTTTAAAAAGAAAACATCTGGAGGAAAAGGATGTTTTTATTATGACCTGGGACAAAAGCGGAAACTACAAGATCGTGAGGAAAGAGAAATGAAACGTATCTACATCGCCGCGGCACTGATCGCGCTATGCCTGACGCTGGGCTTTGTACAGCTCAGCTCGGTGAGCTTCGCCGTTGACAGAGCGATCGAGGGGCTTGACAGGACTGAAAAGCTGGTAAGAGAAAAGAAAACGAAAAACGCCGAACAGCTCGCCAAGGATACAGCCGACGAATTCAGCGCGTACAGCGAATCGGCGCTATACTGCTTTTACCGTCACGACGACCTCTCGGCGATTTCGGACACGCTGTACAGCATCGAGGATTTTCTGGACGACAATCGGCTTGAGGATTTTCACGAAAAGTGCCACTACGCAAAAAAACAGCTCCTCTTCATCAAAGAAAAGGAGCCGTTGAGCATACAGAATATTTTGTGATTTACATCATCAGCTTCATTCTGATCTTTGAAATCACAAAGAAGATCAGAAGCACGGCGCAGTTGAAAAGCACGACCGTGGGTCCTGTCGGTATATCGAAGTAATAGCTCAATATCAAACCGAAAATAAAACAGAACACAGAAAGTATACCCGAAACAATAATTACAGATTTGAAGGACTTGCACAGTCTCATAGCCGACAACGCGGGGAAAATTATCAGAGCGGAAATTAGCAGAGTACCCATTATCCGCATACCGATCACGATCGTGAGCGCGGTAAGCGCGGCGATGATCATATTGTAAAGCGCGGGGCGAGTGCCTGTTGCCGCCGCGAAATTCTCGTCGAAGGTAACTGAAAAAATCTTATTATAGAAAACAAGGAAAACGGCGATAACAACAACGGCAAGAACCACGCAGAAAACAGCGTCGGTATCGGTTGTGGCGAGGATCGAGCCGAACAGATAGGAATTGAGGTCGGTGTTGAGCCCCGAAACGCTCGCGACAATCACGCCCACGGCAAGCGCGGAGCTTGATATCACCGCGATAGCCGCGTCGCCGTTAAGCTTTGATTTTTTTGAGAGCCTGAGAAGACAGAACGCGGCGATCAAAACCACGGGCACCGCTACCTGAAGCGGAGCGATATTCGCCGCAGCCGCGACTGCCAGCGCGCCGAAGCCGACGTGCGAAAGTCCGTCGCCGATCATCGAATAACGCTTCAACACAAGAATAACGCCGAGAAGCGCCGCGCAAAGCGACACAAGTGTTCCGACAATCAACGCTCTGACCATAAAATCATAGGAGAATATCTCAAGCATTATCGGATACCTCCTTTTGATGGCGGCAATCGTCGCACGGACAATCCGTGATGAGGAACTTCTCTCCGTAAGGAGAACGTACATACTTGTGGGTCGTGCCGTAAAAATAGCTCTCGCCCGAAAGATGGAGAATGTGAGAGGCGTGAGTGACGGCTGAGTTAATGTCGTGCGACACCATAACAACGGTTATCCCGTCCTTATTAAGCGTCTTAACAAGATCATAAAGCTCCTGCGAGGCGAGCGGGTCAAGACCCGTGATCGGCTCGTCAAGAATTATAAGCTTCGTTGTGGCGCACAGGGCTCTGGCGAGCAGAACGCGCTGCTGCTGACCTCCCGAAAGCTCCTGAAAGCACTTATTCTTTATATCGGAAATCCCGACCCTATCCATATTTTCAAAGGCGGTTTTCTTTTGACTTTTTGAGTAGAACGGCAGCTTTCGCAGGCTGAGAGTGCCCGAAAGCACAACCTCGTACACAGAAGCGGGAAAATCGGACTGAATGTCCGTCTGCTGAGGAAGATAGCCGATACCCTTTTTTTCAAGGCCGTCGCCGTATTCGATAGCACCGCTGAGCGGAGAGACTAAGCCCAGAAGTCCCTTCATCAGCGTGGATTTTCCGCTTCCGTTCTCGCCGACTATGCAAAGATAGTCGCCCTTGTTAACGGAAAAGCTGAGATTCTCAAATACCACTCCGTCCTCGTAGCCCATTTTCAGATCCGTGCATTTAATATAGGACATCAGCCTAGCGCCTCCTTGAGAGCGTCTGAGTTTAATTCCATAAGAGAAATATATGTTGCTTTCTTATCAAACTGCTCCTTTGTTACATTATGGAGCGAATAAAGTGTTTTTACATTGTCTCCGCCGAGGATCGTTTTTCCGAGCGAGTCCGAGGATGTGTCGATCTTGAAAACAACACTGATGTTGTTATCCTTTACAAACTCGGAGAGCTTCGCGACCGTTTTAGGCGAAGGCTGGGTTTCCGAAGTACAACCGGGAAATGCGCTCTCAAACTCGATACCGAACTGCTTGAAAAGATAAAGAAGCGGAAAACGGTCGGCGATCACGATCGGCTTTTTAGCGGAAGCTTCAACCATTGCCTCAAAGCTGCTTTCAAGCTTTCCGAGCTCCTTCTTATATTTCTCAGCGTTTGCAGCAAACTGCTTTACGTTGTTCTTATCAAGCTTTTCAAGCTCTTCCGTAACAGAATCGACGAAAAGCGTCATATTCCCGATCGAAGTCCAGATATGCTCGTCGCTTTCGTCGCCCTCGTTGTGGTTAATATCCTCCTCGGGCAAAAGCTCGGCGTAATCGAACATCTTGATAACTCTTACCTTTGAGCCTACGGAGCCGAGGATATTCTCGACCCACTCGTCGCTTTCTCCGCCGTTGTAGATAAACAGATCGGCTTCCTTGATCTTGACTATATCCTTAGGAGTCGGCTCAAAGTTGTGGGGCTCCGAGCCCGGGGAGATCAGCATTGTAACGTCCGCCTTGTCCCCCGCGATACGCTCGGTGAGATCGTAATACGGAAATATCGTTGTAACTATACTGAGCTTGTCCGATTTTTTTTCGGCGCCCGTACAGCCCGAAAACGCGCACACAGCAAGCGCAAGCGCGAGAACGGCGCAGATAAGCTTCTTCATAAAATCACCCTGACACTTAGCAAAAAGGCTGTCCCACGCTGAGACAGCCTTTTGTCTGTATGATAAATTATTATTTATCTTTAGTTTCTCTCTTTTTCCACACAACCCAGAGCGGACCTGCGATACAAAGCGAGGAATAACAGCCCGAAACCAGACCGACGATCATCGGCAGCGCGAACGCCTTAACGGAATCGAGGTTGTAGATGAAAGCAACAATGTATACGATAACGACCGCTGCGATAGTGGTGATCGAAGTGATGATCGTACGACGCATAACCTTTGTAGCCGCAACGTTGAACACGTCCTTGATATCAGCCTTGTAGCCGAGTCTCTTTCTCTCCTCACGAACACGGTCGTAAACAACGACTGTATCGTTGAGGGAGTAACCGAGGATCATAAGCGCGACCGCCATAAAGCTCGAGTCGATCGGCATACGGAAGATAACATAGAAGAAGTAGATGATAGCAATATCGTGGAAGAGCGCCACAAGGCCGAACACACCTGCGGAAAGACCGCCGATCTTCTTGAATCGGATCGTAACGTAAAGCACCATCAGTACCGCGGCGATAGCAACGGCGAAGAGACACTTGAGCAGGAAGCTGAAGCCCATTGTCGCGTCTACGGAGGAGTTCTGCTCAAGAACGAAATTATTCTCGGGGAACTTATCCTGAATAGACTTTGTGATGCTCTTCTGGAGCTTTGTTGTGATCGTGTCTGTACCGGAGAACTGTACCGTCAGCACGTTCTTGTTGTTTACCATATCCTTTGAATCGGAGAATGTAACAACATCGTCGGGAGTCACCTTCTGGACGAGAGCTTTAAGATCGTCAAGCTTGAAGTCCTTTGTCTCGGTATAGCTGTACTTGATCATGGAACCGCCTGTGAACTGAATGTCGAGCGTTGTTCCGAAGATGAAATTACAGATAAGTCCGATACCGATAATTGCCAGCGAAAGGATAAAGAATATCTTGCGATGTCCAATAAAATCCTTTGCGGGCTTGCCCTTTACAAGCAGCTTTTCTTCATCGGTCAACCTAACAAAATTATTTGCCATCCTTAACACCTCCGAAAAGCCACTTATGACGGGCAAACTTGAATCCCGCAACAGAGCGGAGCATTACACGGCTCAAGCCTACGCCCATAATGAAGTTCGAGATAACACCAATAAGGAGTGTATAGCCGAACGAGTAGATTGTACCTGTTGTGGACTGACCGAAGATCCATGAAAGGATGTTGGTAGGTCCGAATACGAGGAGAAGAATGATCGCTACGATAACGATGGTCATATTACCGTCGATAATAGCGGAGAGCGAGCTCTTTGTTCCTCGGTCAAGCGCGCCGTCAAGAGTACGTCCCGAACGCATTTCCTCGATGATACGCTCCGATGTGATAACGTTCGCGTCAACACCCATACCGATTGAAAGGATGAGACCCGCGATACCGGGAAGCGTCATTGTAAAGGAATTGAACGCGGGGAAATAACCCGAGATAGCAGCGATGGTTATACCCATCTGACCGATGAGCGCGATAACGGCGACAACACCGGGGAGACGGTACATAATGATCATAAAGATCGCGATAAGAATAAACGCGATGATACCCGCGATACCCATAGCGGTAAGAGAGTTCTCTCCGAGGGAAGCGGACACGGAACCGAAGGACGAGGTTTCGAGCTTGAAGGGAAGCGCACCTGCCTGAATTTTATTGGCGAGCGCGGTTGCCTCGGCAGCCGTAAAGTTACCTGTGATCTGAGCCTTGCCGCCCGTGATAACCGCCTGAATAGTAGGCGCGGAAAGCATAATATCATCCATCCAGATGGAAACGATCTGTCCGTTGTACTTCTCGGTGATGTCCGCAAACTTCTTGGCGCCTTCGTCGTTGAATTCAAGATAAACGAGATACTGGGAGCCGCTGGAGCTTGAAGCCTCCTGATCAACGCCCGCCTTAGCGGATTTGACGTAAGAGCCGTCCATCAATACCTCCTCGGTATCGCCTGTCGGAACAGAGTACACAGGCTGACCGTCGGAGCCGATCGAAGTCTCGGAATAGCTGTTTCCGGGACGGAAGGTGAGCTGAGCTGTCGAGCTGATTTCCTCGATAGCCGCCTCAACGTCGTGCTTCTTGTCATCATTTTTCCAGGGATAACGTACAATAATACGGTCGGTATTATAGTCCGCATAAAGCTCGTAATCGGTAATACCCGAGCTAACCATACGGGTTTCGATAATAGCCTTAGCGGAGTCGAGCTGTTTATCGGTCGCGTTGTAGCCGTCTGCGGGCTCGAACGTCGCCTCTACGCCGCCTCGAATATCGGTGCCCCATCTGATGTCAAAAATACCCTTGAGCGAGGTTTCCTTGTTATCTCCTACATAGTAGGAAACGCCGAAAATAGCCGTAAAGGAAAACGCGAGGATAAGAATGGCAACAATGAAAAACACCGGCTTTGGGATTCGTTTCATGCCATAAGACCTCCAAATGTTTATAAATTCCGTACGTATAGATGAAATAAATCCATAAACGATTGCATACGTACAGACGTAACAGAGTTATTATACGTTTTTTTGCCAAAAAAGTCAATGATTTATAAAAGATTTAGTAATATTTTTTGTAAAAAAAGAAACCGCCGAATAAATCGGCGGTCAAAAATCTTTTTACGAGAGCTTCTCCGCTGCCGCGAGCTTAGCGCAGACGCAGAAAATATCCATAGCCTTTGTTAGCTCCTCAACAGACGGGAAGGAAGGCGCGATCCTGATGTTGCTGTCGTCGGGATCGTTGCCGTAAGGGAAGGTAGCTCCCGCGCCCGTAAGCACTACGCCCGCTTCTCTGCAAAGCTCCACTACCCTCTTGGCGGTCCCGTTCAGAACGTTGACGCTGACAAAGTAACCGCCGTTGGGATTTGTCCAGCTTGCGATCTCGGCGTCGGCAAGCTGTGAGGTGAGCTTTTCGAGAACCACATTGAACTTGGGCTCGAGTATCGCTCTGTGCTTCGCCATATGAGCCTTGATTCCGTCAAAATTCTTAAAAAACTTGGTGTGACGTAGCATATTGACCTTATCAAAGCCGATCGTCGCGAAATTATATCTTCTCTTGAAGAAGTCCATATTATATTTCGAGGCCGCCATAGCCGCTACGCCTCCGCCCGAAAAGGTTACCTTGGAGGTTGAGCAGAACATAACGGGAAGATCCTCGTTTCCTGTCTTTTCGCACTCGTCCATAAGATTGAGAAGAGTGTCGGGCGTGTCGCTGATATCATGGATACAGTAAGCGTTATCCCACATGATCCTGAAATCCTTGGCGGCGGGCTTCAAAGCGGCAAAGCGCTTTACTACCTCGTCGGAATATGTGATACCCGTGGGATTCGAGTATTTGGGAACGCACCAGATACCCTTGATCGAGCTGTCGGAGCTGACGAGCTTTTCAACGACGTCCATATCGGGACCGTCGGAATTCATCGGAACGGGGATCATCTCAAAGCCGTAGAATCCCGTAATACCGAAATGGCGGTCATAACCGGGAACGGGACAGATAAATTTTCTGTCGGGAACGTTAAGCCACGGTGTTGTATCCTCATAAAGAGGAGTTGTCATAAAGGTTGTAATTGCGTCGAACATCATATTAAGGCTGGAGTTACCGCCTACGAATACGTTGTCGGGGTTTACTCCGAGAAGATCGGAAAAGAGCATACGGCACTCAAAAATGCCCTCGAGCTCGCCGTAGTTACGGCAGTCGAGTCCGTCCTCGGCGCTGCATTCAACCGCGCTGTGAATGGAGTCAAGCATAGGCATAGCGAGGTCAAGCTGCTCGGGAGAGGGCTTTCCTCTCGCCATATTGAGGCTGAGCCCCT
Source organism: uncultured Eubacteriales bacterium (assembly GCA_900316385.1). GTDB lineage: Bacteria > Bacillota > Clostridia > Oscillospirales > Acutalibacteraceae > Ruminococcoides. The sequence goes on from ONCP01000006.1 coordinate 114,560, forward strand.
GAGCCTTGTAGCTCTCATAAGCCTTCAAAAGCGCCTCCTTCTCCTTTGCGAGCGCTTCCTTTGAACAATTCAGATAACCCATTTTATGATTACTCCTTGTCTAAAAAGTTTCATTTAGCTCTAATATAATACTACACAAACCCGAAAAATGCAAGTTTTTTGCGGCTAACTTGCGTTTTCTGTAACAATACACAAATTAACTTTTTGAACAGAGAGTTTTTTTGTTCAGGGCATTACGCGCATTCGTCAAAAGATAACGGCTGCCCGTTGAAGGACAGCCGTTTTTGTTATTAATAATACTGATAGTAGTAGTAATAGTAGTAGCCTCTCTTGCCGCGTTTGCCCTCGCGGGTAACGCCTACTCGGATAAAGCCGAGGGGCTTTGAGTTGGTTACCTTGATATTTTGGATAAGCTTCTCGATATCGCCGTGAGTTGTTTTGCGCTCACGTGTAACAAGAATATATCCCGCTATATACTCCTTGAGCAGAAGCGCGTCGGCTACAACGCCGACAGGCGGCGAGTCAAAGATGATATAGTCATACTCGCGCTCGAGACGCTCGATAAATCTTGTGACCTCGGGCGAACAGATAAGCTCGGAGGGGTTCGGAGGGATCGTGCCCGCTGTGAGAACATCGAGACACGGAAGCACGTCGCGGTGAACAACGTCATCGAACACTACCATTCGACCTACCATATCGGAGAAGCCCGCCTTGTTCTCGAGCTTAAGGATATTATGGATATTGGGTCGGCGAAGGTCGCAGTCGATAAGAATAACCTTCTTGCCCATTTTTGAGAACGAGATAGCGAGGTTGGCGGCTACGGTACTTTTTCCGTCGCCCTTTGAGTACGAGGTTACGCAGAAAGCCTTTTTATCCGTGGCCGAGAGCGAGAACATGATATTGGTTCGCGCAGCCTTGTATGCCTCAACGATAGCAAACTTACTTTTTTCGGAAAGGACGTTTTTGCCCTTCTTTTCGTTCTTTTTCTTATCGGTATCAGCCTTTACAGCCTTGTTTTCTCTGATTTTCTGTCCGGGTAATTTAATTTTCATATCGCGTTACCCCTCTCTCTCAAAGTCAACAATCTCGGCGAATACAGGCAGTCCGTAGAGCTTGGCGAGGTCATCGCCGGGCTTGAGGGTAGTATCGATGATCTCAAGGAAGAACGCGAGAAGCACACCGAGAGCAAGACCGATAAACAAGCCGTAGAGCGTATTCTGGTTGATGTTAGGCGAAACGGGAGACGAAGGAGCAGAGGCGCTCTGGATTGTGTCGACCTTACCCTTATCTGCAAAGAACTGCTTAAAGGTCTTGGGAGCCTGCTCCGCGAGCTGGTTGGCTACATTTGCCGCAACCTGAGGATTGGAGGAAGACGCGGTAAAACGAAGGAAATTACTATCGTCTACCTGACTGATATCGACAGACGCGTTGGACATAAGCGCCGTCATCTCGGGAACATTCTGAAAAAGTGTAACGCAGCTTGCCGCGATCGTTGAGGACGCTGTGATCCTGCTGGTATCGATCCTTCGCGAATTGTTGTTATAGCTAGCCGTGGGCTGCTGTTGGCTCGAAAAATCCTCGTTCGTATCTTGAACCATAATAAGAGACGACGCGGAATAGACGGGCGTAATGAAAAAGCTGGAATAGCCGTAGGCGATCAGCGTAACCAAAGCCGCGATCAGGATGATGAGCTTTACGTGACGCAAGAGCATATTCAGTATTTTTTGAGGAGTCAAATCCTTTGGCATAACATACCCTCCCAAAATTGTATATAAACATACAAAATTATTATATACTATCAACTATTTTTTATATTTCTAAATTAGAATTATAATAAAATATCAGTATTTGGCAAAAAAGAAGCCTTTCCCCCGTCGGGAAAGACTTCCTGTAAAAACATATTATTTTATTTCAAAACACTGAGCAATACGCCCGCGGCTACGGCGGAGCCTATAACACCCGCAACGTTCGGACCCATCGCGTGCATCAAAAGGAAGTTGCCGGGATTTTCTTCCTGACCTACCTTCTGAGACACTCTCGCCGCCATCGGTACCGCGGAAACACCCGCCGAACCAATCAGCGGATTGACCTTGCCGCCGGTGAACTTGTACATAACCTTTCCGAACAGCACGCCGAAAGCGGTGCCCATCATAAACGCGATGAGGCCCAGCGCGATAATCTTGAGAGTTGAGAACGAAAGGAAGTTTTCGCCCGTCGCCGTCGCTCCGACGGTGGTTCCGAGGAAGATCGTTATGATATTCATCAGCTCGTTCTGAGCAGTCTTTGAGAGTCTGTCACACACGCCCGATTCCTTGAGCAGATTACCGAACATCAGCATTCCGACAAGCGGAGCCGCGTCGGGAAGAAGGATTGAGATAACCACAACGATAAGAACGGGGAAAATAATCTTTTCAAGCTTCGATACGGGGCGGAGCTGCTCCATAACGACCGCTCTTTCCTTCTTTGTAGTCAGCGCTCGCATTATCGGGGGCTGAATGATGGGGACAAGCGCCATATACGAATACGCGGCAATAGCGATCGAGCCGAGCAGATGAGGCGCGAGCTTTGTGGTGACGAATATCGCGGTCGGACCGTCGGCGCCGCCGATGATACCGATAGCGCCCGCTTCCTGACCTGTAAAGCCGAGAAAAACAGCGCCGATAAATGTAACGAAGATACCGATCTGAGCGGCAGCTCCGAGAATAAAGCTCTTCGGGTTTGCGATAAGAGGACCGAAGTCGGTCATCGCTCCTACGCCAAGGAATATAAGCGGCGGATAAATTCCGAGCTTTACTCCCTGATAGAGGTAGAAGAACAAGCCTCCGCTCGTGGGCTTACTGACATAGATCTGATCGCCGATAACTGTTTTCGCGTAATTCGCGTAGTGATCAAGCTCATCAGGCTTGACGGGTATCATATCGGTCGTCGGTCCCGCGACAATAGCGGGAAAAAGATTAACAAGCAGCATACCGAACGCGATAGGCAGAAGCAAAAGCGGCTCAAACTGCTTTTTTATCGCGAGGAAGAACAGCACGCACGCAATCGCTATCATCAAATAATTGCGCCAGTCAAGGTTCATCAGACCAGAACCCTTATAAATCCCGACAAGCGCGTCCCAGAATCCGTTTAATATTTCCATCAGCGGCACCTCCTAAAACGGTCTCGTATTATCGAGAATGCCCGCGTTTGCCCACGCGGAGCGTTTTCTTGAGCGTTTAACGCTCCTGATACGAACCTTTTCCTTTGAGCCGTACATAGAATAAACCGCTGCCGAGATCACCGCGATAACCTCGTCGGGAATACCCTCGGTCACAGGCTCCGCCTTGCTTTCCGAAACGGCGGACATAACTACGGCGTCGGGGATCTCGGGGTTGTCGCTGCGGATTTTTTCAAGCTCTTTTTTTCTTTTTCGCTCGGAATACTTTGTCTGAGCGGTAGACACGATCTTTCCGTAGCCCCAGATAATGAATATCAGGAACAGGAGCACCGAGAATACTATCGCGAAGCCCGTAAGAAGGATCGTGGCGGAAAGATTGAACTTTCCAAGCAAATCCATAAAAATACCCCCATATTAAACATAATCATACATAGATAATTATACTTAATTGGGGGTAAAACTTCAACGGTCTGGTTTTATTTTTTTCATTTTTGTGGTTTTGAACAGTTTTCCCATATCGTGATTTAAATATTTGTGTTATATTTGAGAATCAAAGAATAATACAGATAAGCCCGTTACAGCCGTTGTTGATGATTTTCTCTATCGTTTCGCCGATCTTGGCTCTTGCGTCCGAGGGCATACGATAGAGCTTGTTGCGCAAGCCCTCGTTCACAAGCTCGTGAACGCTCTTGCCGAAAATATTTGATTCCCATATTTTGACGGGGTTTTCCTCAAACTCCTTGAGCATATACGCCACAAGCTCCTGACTCTGCTGTTCCGAACCGACGATCGGCGTGACCTCGGTCTTGGTGTTGACTCTCATCATATGGATCGAAGGAGCGGAAGCTCTGAGACGTATTCCGTATTTGCCCGACTGACGGATTATCTGTGGTTCCTCAAGGCTGAGTTCATCCATTGTCGGCATTACGATGCCGTAGCCCGTTTCCTGAACCTGCTTATACGCTGCCGCGAGCTTATCGAACTCCCGCTGCTTGTCGGACAGCTCGGAAACACAGTTAAGAAGCGTACACTCATCCTTGATTTCCAGTCCCGTACGCTCCGAGAGTGTCTTGTAGAACAGCGCGGAGGGAACGGCGACGGCGATCGACGCCTGCCCCTTGCCGAGGTTAAGATCCGTAAGCCTCGAGTACTCGACGCTGTCGCAATCGGCGATTTCCGTTAGCGCGTCCTGAACCTCGCGTATCTTTTCGATTTTCCCGGCCGATTCCTTTATCACTGAGAATATCTCGCGTTTGAGCTCGTTGTCCGATGGAAGCGAAACGACCCAGCCCGGGATATCCACCTCGATCTCCCTGATAGGAAATTCAAAAAGAAGCTGGGCGAGAATACGCTTGATCTCGTTCTCATCAAGCTCCATACAGCTGACCGGGATCACGGGAACGCCGTACTGAGCGCTTAGCTCGTTGGCGAGCTCAACACTTGAGGGGCTTTTCGGCTCCACACAGTTAAGAAGAGCGATAAACGGCTTGTTGATCGCCTTCAGCTCGTCGATCACACGCCTTTCCGCCGCGGCATATTCCTCGCGCGGAATGTCCGAGATCGAACCGTCGGTAGTTATCACCAGTCCGATGGTGCTGTGGTCGGTGATGACCTTTCTGGTGCCGAGCTCCGCAGCCTCTCCGAACGGTATCTCCTCCTCAAACCACGGAGTTTTGACCATTCTCGGAGTTTCCTCCTCGATATATCCGAGCGCGCTTTCAACGATATATCCGACGCAGTCAACCATTCTGACGTTGAGGTTCGCCTTGTCGGAAAGCGTTATCCTGACGCTCTCTTCGGGGATGAATTTCGGCTCGGTGGTCATAATCGTTCTGCCGCCCGAGCTCTGCGGAAGCTCGTCAACGGTACGCGCAAGCACGCCCTCGTCCTTTATGTTAGGCAGTACGACGGTATCCATAAATCGCTTGATAAAGGTGCTCTTGCCCGTTCGGACGGGACCGACGACTCCTATGTATACATCGCCGTTGGTACGGCGCGAAATATCCTTGTAAACTGATCTTTCTTCCATTTTCGTTCTCCTTTACACTGTTGGGATCAGAAGCATCGCGGACTTGGGGAGACGCTCCGCGTCAAGACTGTTTTCAAAGGCGATCACACTCATCGGCGTACCGTACAGCTTGGCAATCTCCCACAGGCTCTCCCCCGCCTCGGCATAGTACAGCGTCAGCGCGCACTGCTTTTTTACCGCGGGTCTGTCGTCAAAGCAATTGAGTGAGCTGACGATATTGAGGCTCTGCCTTTCGCTTGTCAGAACGCTGTAATTAAGCTCGCACCTGATCTCGAGCGCGTTGTTCTCCGCGAGGCGGAAGCTGAGACTGACAACGGAAAGCTCGGAGCATTCCACGGAATTGAAACGAAAATCGGTCTCGGTCTCGCGGTTAACCTCAACGCTCCGCTCCAGATATATCGGCTCGTTGTCCTCGTTGAACGCCAGAATGCAGATGTTGAGCTTAGAGCAGAGCGTAAGCTTATTATCCGCGGCAGTGACGGTGATCGGACATTTTTCCGCCGTGATATCGATTATCTCGGAAAGCTTAACGTCATCAAGCGAAAGCGCGTCCTTGAGCATAAAGGTCTCGCTGATTTTGCGTGTGTCCTTCGGCGCGGCGACACGTGTAAGCTCAGGCTCACAGACATTCTCTGTCCCGAAAGCGTCGAGCGCGACCGTGTACTCCTTCTGCTTGTATCCCGAAACGGTGCAGGAAAGTCGGGCGTCCACATTTACAACGGGCTTCTCGGAAAGAATATCGTTTTTCAGCTTGACGTCGTAGGACATTACGTCAAGATTCACACAGACAGTACAATCCTCGCTTAATCCCGCACAGTCTATGACCTCGGAAAACGGAATGATATAATCAAGCCTTTCGGGCTTTGGGCTGTCCGCGTCGGAGAGATAAAGCAAGCGCGCGCAAAGCTCGCCCGAAAGCATAAGCTTGTCGGGGATAGTCCGCGTTTGGGTTATTCTCGCGTTAACGTCGGAATCGAGAACCAGCTCCACGGGCGGCTTGCCCGACACGATCACCTCGTCGCCTACCCCGAACTGAGCTCCTCCGAGAGCGGAAAGCGACGAAAGGCTTACATCGCGCGTCAGAAACTCGGCGTTTTCAATATCCTCAGGCGAAAAAAGGTCGGTTTCCTCCTTTTTAAGCAGCCTCGCGCAAAGCGAAAACGCCCCGTGGACCGTCATTCTCCTGCGGGACAACGCCCGACAATTAACATACTCGCACTTTGCGCCCGTTTCCATAACGTAATCCTCGGGCGTTTCCTTAAGCCTGAAAACAGCGGAAAACGGCACCGTCTGCTCCGCTACTCTTACGTGACCGTTTTCGCTGTCGGCATAAAGCACGGAAACAACAGTGTTTCCCTCAAGCTGGAGCTGTCCTCCGCTGAGATTTCTGCTGTAAATCTTCGGCGTAAGCTTACAGCGAAGAAGCTTTTCGATATCGGGGCAGTAATCGGGCAGAGTGAAGTCGATATCCACAGGCTGCTCGCTGACGGCGTCAAGCGCCGCCGAAAGCGAAGCCAGCGGAGTTCTTTTGAGATTCAATTCCATATATTTGTCTCTCCTTATATTTTTGGTAAATTATATTTTGGCATAATAGATTTTAGAACCATTTTTAAAAAAGCAGATGAGCCGTCCGCTTATTCAGCGACGGCTCACCGATGTTATCATATTTGAATCTCAGCTTTCGGGCTGCTTCTTTATCCCGAAGATCTTTCTCAGGAAAAAAGACAGAAATTTCGGATTTTCAATAAGTACTACTTTCATAAGCTACCTCCTGCACAGTGACCATGCGAGTAAAATTACGGTGACTAACGATATTATCAGCACCCATCTGCAGGGCAGTATTGTCGCGAGAAAAAGCCCGAACCCAAACGCGAGGGCGAGCGAGATTTGCTGTCGATAAGTATTCATTTAATCACCCTTTAGCAGTATATCCTACAAGACGAAAAGTGTTACAAATATTGCGTTTTTCAAAATTTTCTATTATAATCAAAGCGGTGATACTATGAGAACTATCGAAATAAAGGAGAACGACGGCGGTCAGAGGCTCGACAAGTACCTGTCCAAAAGGTTCAAGGCCATGCCCAAGTCGCTGATGTATAAGTATATTCGCACCAAATACATCAAGCTCAACGGCAAAAAATGCGACAAAAGCGATTTTATCAAAGCAGGCGACGTTCTCACTCTCTATATAAAGGATGAATTTTTTGAGCAAAGCGCGGAGAAAAACTACGAATTCCTCAAGGCGCCCGACAAGCTCGAGATAATTTACGAGGACGAAAATATCATTATTCTTGACAAAAAGCCGGGACTGATCGTGCACCAGGACAAGAGCTACCATTTCGACTGTCTCGTTATGAGGGTGTTGCACTATCTTTACAAAAAGGAAGAATACGACCCCGAAAGCGAAAAAAGCTTTACTCCCGCGCTGGTCAACAGAATAGACAGAAACACGGGCGGGATCGTGATAGCGGCGAAAAACGCCGAAAGCCTCAGAATACTGAACGCAAAAATCAAGAGCAGAGAGGTCGAAAAATACTACCTTGCGCTTCTCAGCGGATGTCCGAAGAAAGAAAGCGGCATACTGCGCGATCACCTTGTTAAGAACAACTCGACAAACACCGTAAGGGTAACAAAAAAGCCCGTTGAGGGCTCAAAGGAAATAATTACCGAATACAGGATCGTGGAAAAGCGCGACAAGACCTCGCTTGCCGAAATCAAGCTTCACACGGGCAGGACACATCAGATAAGGGCGCATATGGCGTCTATCGGTTGCCCTCTCGCGGGAGACTCCAAGTACGGCAAGGGCAAAAAAGGCTTTGTTAACGACAGAAAATATCAGGCGCTCTACGCTTACAAGATCAAATTCGCCTTTACGTCCGACGCGGGAAGGCTTTCTTATCTTAACGGAAAAGAGTTTGAAGTAAAAAACGTCGGATTATGAAAACATCAAAAAAGGGAGCTGATTCAACTCAGCTCCCTTTTCTTTTCGCGTCTTACTTTACCGTCATGGGGATTCCGTAGAATCTGATATTGCCGTGAACGATGAAGGGGATCACGGTGTAGTTTTCTCCTGTCGAGGCGGCGGTAAAGTTCTTTTCGGAGATATCGGCGAGGAAGGCGTCACCTCTGAGGATCCTGTAACCCGATACCTTTGCGGCGGGCTTGATAACGAGATTGTCAACGCCGTCGGACGTTTCAAGCGTTACGCTGTCAAGCGAAAGCTCACCCGAAACAGTCTTGTAGGAATTCATAGCGTCGCCCTTACAGCGGTATCTGACCGCGGTTCCGTCGGAGCGGAAGTTTGTGAGCGCGGTAGCGTCAAGGTTCTCGTAGAACAGCCTGACTCCCGTATAGTCGCCGCCTGTGTCGAGAGAGTTGCCCGAGATCAACAGGCTTTTCGCGATATTCTTATTTGAGGAAGCTCCGTTGAGGTAAATCGCTTCCTTTTCCGACTTCACGTTGTTTTCGATTATACCCGTCGACATACAGTTCGCGGCGAGCCTTACTCCGTAAGAATCACTGTAAATATCATTCTTCACAAGGTTGAGAGAACCGATATTTGCCGCGTACACGCCGTTTGTTTTTGCTTTCACCGTGTTCTCCTCGGCATATACGCTGTCAGCGGAATTGATATAGATCCCGTTTTCGGGTCTTGTCAACGAATTGTTCCTCAGCGATACAGACGTTTCGCTTCCGTTGATATATGCTCCGTTTTTAGCGGCGCTGAAAACGTTGTATTCCGCGACAGCCAATCGCGAGGCGTTGAGCTTCAAAGCGGTAACGCCGCAGTTCGTGACGATATTGTTATAGAGCTCGGAATAATCCGATTTGTTGATATTGATAGCGACGTTCGTGATTTTGTCCAGCAAATTATTGGAAAGATTTATCGAGTTGTTTCCAAAGCCTGCGGCAGTAGTAGTCAGCGTTATCCCGTAGGAATCGGAACGCTTGCTGTTGATGATCGAATTTGAGGCCGCGGTCACGCGCTCACAGCCCTTGAGCTCGATCCCGTTCGCCGAATCGTCGGCAGCGCTCTCGGAGAGGTCAATGGTATTGTACTTGATCAGAGAATTCACGCCGTAGTTGAGCTGGATACCGACGGAAAGGTTGCCCGAGATAGCGTTCGGCTTTGCTTTTTTATTCTCGTCAAGCCCGATAAAAACATTATAAATCTTATAGGTTCCCGATTTTGTGCCTGTTGTCTTATCGTCCGCAGAGTAATGGTCGCCCATAACGCGGATACCGCATTCACGGGTAAAGATGTTGTTCTCGACCCTGACGCGGATATTGTTATCGTAAATATGGCAGGTCGAATCTCTAACTGCGGACTCGCAGCGCGAATAGCTGAGATTGCTTTTATTATAGAAGTTAAGACCTGCGCCGCTGGTCATATTTCTCATATCGATACCGAGTCCGACGTCGCGCATAACGTTAGAATAAATCTTTGAGTTTGTCCAGTAAACAGCGTAGACCGATATTCCGCCGATATTCTCCATAACGTTATTGTGTACCGAAATATTCTCAAACGGTTTGCCGAGCACGGCGTGATGGCTGCCGATCGCGCGGAATTTATTTTTGAAGCGGTTGTTGAATATCTCGATATTCTTGCAGGGCGTGAGGTCGTAAGCGGGAAAATACGGCATAGCGGAGCTGTCGTTGAGGTCGATCTGGAGCGACTCTCGTCCGCCGTCGTTAGTCAGGCCGTTGACAGACTTCGTATTATAAAAGCGGCAATCATAGATTTTCGCCTTGTTTACACCCGCGATCTCGATATCGTGACAATTGTAGTTGTTTTTAAACGCCGCGTTCTTCACCTTGAGGTTTGTCATATGGGCAAAACGGAAGGTTGAGTGCATTTTGGTTGTGTCTGTCGAATTTGCGTACTTATAGTCGATCAACTGCTCCCATTCGCCGCCCTTGATCGTGATATTCTTTGCCGAAGAATAGCCGTAACCCGAGCTTTGCCTGTTATCGAAGCCGTTTCTGAGCAGGTTTCCGTAATACTGAAAGTACGAGCCTGTCGTATCGAGGATAGTGTTTGAAAAAACCTTGATGGTTCTGTCGAGCTTGTAATGACCTTTTTCTACCGTGACCCTTGCGGGGGTTTTGGCGGTCGCCTTCTTTCCCGCCGTCTCGAGCGCCGTATTGAGCGCTATCGAAAAATTGTTGAAATATTTTTTTGCAGTAAAGGTCTTGCGGTAGGAACCGCACGCCACAGTCGCCGAGCCTGTATTATTGACATACTTTACCGCCGCGGAAACGTTGAGCGAACCGAGCGAAAGCAAAAACAGCGACGAAAGCAGCACGGGAATTGTTTTCAATTTTTTCATTATACCTTCTCCACTTTTATCCGATGATTCCCATCATCGCGCACATTGTACCGCGCTGACCGTTTGTAGCGCGGTGAGACCAGAGCAGATCGCTGTTGCAACGGGTGCAAAGGTCGCTGACCGTGATGTTACTCTCCCTTACTCCCGCCTTGATCAATATTTGGCGATTGGTCTCAAGCAGATCGATCATATACTTATTATTCTCTTTTGGAAAAATAAATTTCGAATTATCCAAATCTTCAAGCTGATAAAATTCATCGGCGCACGATTTATCAACCTCGTAACAGCATTTTGAGATCGCAGGACCGACGGCGCATACCAAATCCTCGGGGTTGGTGCCAAACTCGGCGGTCATTTTTTCAATAACCTTTTCGCCGATCCTTCCCACGGTTCCGCGCCAGCCCGCGTGAGCGAGGCCGATCGCCTTTTTCTCGATATCGACAAAGAAAAGCGGTGTGCAATCGGCATAATAAGTAACGAGCGTAACACCCTTTTCGTTTGTGATCAGCGCGTCCACGCTCTCCATATCGCGCGGCTTGCGGATCCCGACGCCGACGTTTTCCTTTCCCACTCTTCTGACAAAGGTATGATGATCCTGAGCCGAGGCAACCAGACTTTCGTAATCAAGCCCGATCGAGGAGCACAGTCTTTTGTAGTTCTCGGTCACGCGGTCGGGGTCGTCTCCTCGGTTAAACGCGAGATTCATTGAGGAAAAAATCCCCTCGCTTACTCCGCCGAGTCTGGTAGAAAAGCCGTGCCTGATAAAATTTATTTCTTCAAGAGAATTATAAGTTAAATACGGTACCGTATTCACGTTTTTTAACGTCATAGTTTTACTGTTCATCAAAATAATCACCAAAATTAGTATAGACTATTATTTGAAATCTTGCAAGATAAAATGATTTTTGCTATAATAAAGCCAAGAAACAAAACGGGAGTCGGTGAGATCATGAAATACCAGCTTTTCGGCGCGAATATCGAGCCAAACTGCGCGTACTGCGACAATTTCAGCGCTGATGAAAATAATTTCGGGTGCCTAAAAAACAGAGACCTGAAAAACGGAAAGTGCAGAAAATTCATTTACAATCCGACACTTCGGATCCCGAAATCCGAGGCAAGGATGATGCAGTTTTCGAAAGAGGATTTTGAGCTTTAATACTTTTTAACGACAAAAGGCTGACGTTACGTCAGCCTTTTGCTTTTTCCAAGGTAAAGGCCGAACCTTTATCTGAGAAAATAATAATTCAATATACAAAATTTTACAATAGATAAAATCAACTAATTGTCCAGTCGTAGTAATCGCTGACTCTCTTGAGCCGTTTGACCGCGCGCTGGATATGACGCGAGACTGTCGAGGGATTCAGCCCGAGCTCCGAGGCTATGTCGTTCATATGTCTGTTGTTGATATAATACTCAACGACGCAGAAGCGCTGTTTTTCGGTAAGCTCCTTCATAACCGCCTGTCTGAGCAAGGTCATCATCAAAAGCCTTTGGTTATGATTCGTTTCGCCGACCTCATAAAGGTAAACGGAGGCGCGCCTGTCGCTGTCTCTTGAATAAGTGATCTTCCTATGCTGCATTTTCCTTCTCCTTTGCCCGCTCCTCGAGCATACGCGCTGTATTGAAAACATCATAATAGATGTTTCTGTATGAGGCGATAATCGAATTGATCTCCTCGAGGTTACGTTGTTCAGCTGTTTTTAACTTGTTTTCGTACTTGCTTATTGTTTTTTTTAGCTTTTCGGCGCTCACATAATATTCGCGCGCCATTACCGAATAATCCATTTTTCATCTTCCTTCTGCTATTGCTTATTCATTTCAAGATTATCGGGGCTCATAACCTTGTACTATTATTATAGCAGAACATTTGTTTTATTTCAATAAAAAATAGAATATTTGTTCGATTTTTCGCCACTGTCCAATTGTCAGGACTTTTATTTTTCGAAAAAAATCCCGCAAAAAAACGCCCCGAAGGGCGTTTTCAGTCTTCAAGCACAGGCGGTTCTGCCATCAGCATTTTCTTTTGTATTGAAAGTCCGTCGAATTTCAGCCTCATCGATATCCTTCCCGTAAAGATCTTGCGGCATTTCGGACAGCGGAAACGCGCGACAAAGTTCTTGTTCTTGACCTTGAAGTGAGTAAGCTGTTCGGCTCTGATATGGCACTCGTCGCAAATAAAATAGAGCTGGGACTTGTCCACGAGCGGGTTGTTGATATCCGTTATCTGCTTGTTTTTGAAGGTTATTTTGCGGTAAAACTCGTCGTCCGCGTCAAATACATACTCTCGGAACACCTCGGGGTCGTATGTGCTTTTGAGACATTTAAGGCTGAGACGCGCGTCGGTACAGGCGCGGTGCAGCTCGTTTTCGTCGCTTTTGATCCCGATAAGCTCCGCGCAGTTCATCAATCCAAGCTGAGAAGCGGGATTGTGGACTCCGAGCCTGTATTCGCAATATTCCTGAAGATTACAGTATTTTTTGAGGAATTTCACCTCGCTGTCGCCCGTGTAATAATGATAATTATCCATCAGGGTGAGTATATCCGAGGTTCCCCATGTGAGTATCACGCTGTCTCCGCAAAAGCTCCGGAAGCTTTCGCATGCCTGCAAAAAGCCGATACCCGTATTAAAAAGCTCCTCGTTGGAGATATGGGTAAGCTGGGCGATATGGCCGCTTAGCTTTTTGCCTATCTCAGGCTTGACAAGTACGGAGAACTCGCCCAGCTTGTTGAGGCTTTCATCCACCTTGACCGCGCCAAACTCGATGATCTCATTGACGTAGTGGTGAACCTTCTTGCTGTACGAGCCGTTCCACTCTAAATCTAAAATTACTATGTCCATTTCCTTGTATTTTCCTTATTTTTTTCTGAATTGCTGTTTCATTCGCTGTTCTTTGGAAAGAATCATTTTTCTCATTCTGATATTGTTAGGCGTTACCTCTACAAGCTCGTCGTCGGCGATAAACTCAAGGCACTGCTCGAGCGAAAGGATCGTCGGAGGAGTAAGCTTGAGAGCTTCGTCAGAGCCCGAGGCTCTTGTATTGGTGATGTGCTTTTTCTTGCATACGTTGACCGTGATATCCTCCGCCTTGGGCGAGGAACCGACGATCATACCCTCGTAAACGGGAACGCCGGGTCCGATGAAGAGTCTGCCTCTGTCCTGAACCTGGAAGAGTCCGTAGGCGACACTGTCGCCTGTTTCAAACGCGACGAGCGAACCCGTGTGGCGCGTAACGATCTCACCCTTGAACGGCTCGTAGGAATCAAAAACGTGGTTCATTATTCCGTTACCGTTTGTATCCGTCAGAAACTCGGGGCGATAACCCATAAGACCTCTGGACGGGATCCTGAACTCGATATGAGTCGTTCCGCTTTCGCGCGTGCCCATATTGACAAGCTCCGCCTTTCGCGAACCGAGCTTTTCCATAACAGCTCCGACATACGCGTCGGGAACCTCGATCATCAAATACTCGATAGGCTCGCAAAGAACGCCGTCAATCTTCTTTGTGATGACCTGCGGACGCGAAACCTGAAACTCGTAGTTTTCTCTTCTCATCGTTTCGATAAGTATCGAAAGGTGCAGCTCGCCTCTGCCCGACACCTTGAACGTATCGGCGGAGTCTGTCTCCTCAACTCTGAGAGCGATATTAGTCTCTATCTCCCTGAAAAGTCTGTCTCGGATATTCCGAGAGGTAACGTACTTGCCGTCCTGACCCGCAAAGGGAGAATTGTTAACCATAAAGTTCATTGTTACGGTAGGCTCGTCGATCTTGACAAACGGCAGCGGATCGATATTCTCAACATCGCAGATCGTTTCGCCGATATTGATATCCGCGATACCGCTTACACATACGATATCACCGAATTCGGCAGTCTCGCTCTCAACGCGCTTCAAGCCCTCAAACTGATACAGCTTGGCGATCTTGACATTCGTGGTTGTGCCGTCGCTGTGGCAGAGCACTGCCTGCTGACCGTTCTTTACACTGCCGCGCTCAACACGGCCTACACCGATCCTGCCTATAAACTGATCGTAGTCGATATTGGAAAGCAAAAGCTGAAGTCCGCCGTCGGGATCACCCTCGGGAGCGGGGATCTCGTTGATGATCGCGTCAAAGAGCGGCGTCATATCGCCTTCTCTTTCGTCGGGATCAAGCGAAGCGTAGCCGTCGCGAGCGGAAGCGTAAACAACAGGAAATTCAAGCTGATCGTCGTCGGCTCCAAGCTCGATAAAAAGGTCGAGAACCTCATCAACGACCTCCTCGGGACGCGCGCCGGGTCGGTCGATCTTGTTGAGAACGACAAGCGGCTTTTTGCCCAGACCGAGCGCCTTTTTGAGCACGAAGCGCGTCTGGGGCATACAGCCCTCGAACGCGTCAACGAGCAGCACGACGCCGTCAACCATCATAAGGATACGCTCTACCTCACCGCCGAAATCGGCGTGACCGGGAGTATCAACGATATTTATCTTGACGCCGTTATACATTACCGCCGTGTTTTTTGAAAGGATCGTGATACCGCGCTCGCGCTCAAGATCGTTTGAATCCATAACGCGTTCGTTGACTTCCTCGTTCTCGCGGAAAATACCGCTCTGCTTCAGAAGCTGATCGACCAGAGTGGTCTTGCCGTGGTCTACGTGGGCGATGATCGCCACGTTGCGAAGATTATCTCTTTTACTCATAAAATCACCCTATAAATTACCTTAAAATCACCTTTGAAATATACAACTGTTTATTATATCACTAATGCGTAAAAATTTCAACAGGGAAAGTTAACTCATAAGGCTTTTCTCAAAAAGCGCTTCTTACAAAAAAATCTTTACTTTAGCCGACTTTTATGTTATGATAGCTTTGTATAGTGTATACTAATATATTGCAACAATTTGGAGGTAATTAAATTGGGGTTAACTATTGCTCAGAAAATCATTAAGGAGCACATCGTTGACGGCGAAATGATCGTCGGCAGCGATATCGGCCTGAGGATCGATCAAACGCTCACTCAGGACGCTACGGGCACAATGGCTTATCTTGAATTTGAGGCTATCGGCGTGCCCAGAGTCAAAACCGAAAAGAGCGTAGCCTACATAGACCACAACACCTTGCAGACAGGCTTTGAGAATGCCGACGATCACCGTTTTATTCAGTCGGTGTGCAAAAAGCACGGTATCTACTTTTCCAGACCCGGAAACGGTATCTGTCATCAGGTTCATCTTGAGCGCTTCGGCAAGCCCGGTAAGACGCTTATCGGCTCCGACAGCCACACCCCGACGGGCGGCGGTATCGGAATGCTCGCGATCGGCGCGGGCGGACTTGACGTTGCCGTAGCCATGGGCGGCGGCGCCTACTATATCACAATGCCGAAAATGGTCAAGGTCGAGCTTACAGGCAAGCTCAGACCCTGGGTTTCGGCGAAGGATATCATTCTCAAGGTGCTGGAGATCATGTCCGTAAAGGGAGGCGTAGGCAAGATCGTTGAATACGCGGGCGAGGGCGTTAAAACGCTTTCGGTTCCCGAAAGAGCGACGATCACCAATATGGGCGCGGAGCTCGGAGCTACCACCTCTATCTTCCCCTCCGATGAGATCACTCTCGAATTCCTCAAGGCTCAGGGCAGAGCAGAGGATTATACAGAGCTCAAGAGCGACGAGGACGCCGAGTACGACGAGATCATCCATATCGATCTTGGCGAGCTCAAGCCTTTGGCGGCGTGTCCTCATTCACCCGACAATATCAAAACCATCGAGGAGCTTTCGGGCAAAAAGATCGATCAGGTTTGTATCGGATCATGCACAAACTCCTCTTACAGAGATATGATGAAGGTAGCGGCTATCCTCAAAGGCAAGACCGTTGCCGACGGCGTAAGCCTTGCCATTGCTCCCGGAAGCAAGCAGGTGCTCAATATGCTTGCTCTTAACGGAGCGCTCGGCGATATGATCGCCGCGGGCGCCAGAATACTGGAGAGCGCTTGCGGTCCGTGTATCGGAATGGGTCAGTCCCCCAACTCGGGCGGTATCTCGCTGAGAACGTTCAACCGCAACTTTGAAGGACGTTCAGGCACTGCCGACGGACAGATCTACCTTGTTTCACCCGAGACGGCGGCGGCTTCCGCTCTTACAGGCGTATTCACAGACCCGACAACTCTCGGAGCAGACGTTGAGATCGAAATGCCCGAGAAATTCCTTATCAACGACAATATGGTAATCGAGCCCAGCTCGGTTGATGATATGGACAACGTAGAGGTGCTCAGAGGCCCCAACATCAAGCCTTATCCCAAGACCTCTCCCCTTTCCGACAGCATAGAGGCTTCATGCTCTCTCAAGGTCGGCGATAACATCACGACAGATCACATTATGCCCGCGGGAGCTAAGATACTCCCCCTCCGCTCAAATATCCCGAAAATCTCCGAGCACTGCTTCACGGTATGTGACAAGGAATTCCCCGAGCGCGCCAAGGCTCTCGGCTCTTCCGTTGTTGTCGGAGGCGAAAACTACGGTCAGGGCTCCTCGCGCGAGCACGCGGCTCTCGCTCCGCTCTACCTCGGCGTCAAGGCTGTTCTTGTAAAGAGCTTTGCGAGAATCCACCGCGCCAACCTGATCAACGCAGGCATAATCCCGCTCACCTTCAAGGACGCGGAGGATTACGGCAAGATCAAGCTCGGCGATCAGCTTGAGCTCCCGAACGTTAAGTCCGAGATCGAGGAAGGTAAGAACATCACCGTGATCAACAAGACAAACGGCGAGACGATCGAGACCGTTTGTGAGCTCACCGAGAGGACAAGAGCGATAATCATCGCGGGCGGTCTTCTCGATTACACAAAGGAGAACGGCTAAGATGGCAAAAATTCAAATGAAAACGCCTCTCGTCGAGATGGACGGAGACGAAATGACAAGAGTAATATGGCAGCAGATCAAGGACATTATCCTGCTTCCGTACATTGATTTAAAGACAGAGTATTATGACCTCGGCTTAAAGGAAAGAGAGAGAACCAAGGATCAGGTCACTCACGACAGCGCCGAGGCTACAAAAAAATACGGCGTAGCCGTAAAATGCGCCACGATCACACCGAACGCGGCAAGAATGGACGAGTATAATCTCACAGAGATGTGGAAAAGCCCCAACGGCACGATCAGAGCGGCGCTGGACGGAACTGTTTTCAGAGCTCCGATTCTCGTAAAGGGCGTTACACCCTATATCCCGACGTGGACCAAGCCCATTACGATAGCGCGTCACGCTTACGGCGACGTTTACAAAAACACCGAGATGGTCGTTGAGGGCGGCTCCAAGGCGGAGCTTGTTGTAACAAAGCCCGACGGAAGCGTTGAGAGAAGCCTTATCCACGAATTCAAGGGCAACGGTATAATTCAGGGACTTCACAACCTTGACGACAGCATTTGCTCGTTCGCGAGAGCCTGCTTCAACTTCGCGCTTGACACCAAGCAGGACGTGTGGTTCTCCTCAAAGGACACTATCAGTAAAAAATACGACCATCGCTTCAAGGATATTTTCCAAGAGGTATTCGATAACGAGTACAAGGAAAAATTTGACGAGGCGGGAATTGAATATTTCTACACGCTGATCGACGACGCCGTAGCCCGCGTTATACGTTCCAACGGCGGCTACATCTGGGCTTGCAAGAACTATGACGGAGACGTTATGAGCGATATGGTGGCGACGGCTTACGGCTCGCTCGCGATGATGACCTCGGTTCTCGTCAGCCCCGACGGGGTTTATGAATACGAGGCGGCTCACGGCACTGTTCAGCGTCACTACTACAAGTACCTCAAGGGCGAGGAAACCTCGACAAACTCCGTAGCTACGCTCTTCGCGTGGTCGGGAGCACTGAGGAAAAGAGGCGAGCTCGACGGTCTGAGCGACCTCTGCGACTTTGCCGACAAGCTCGAAAAATCCGTTACGGAGGTTATCGAAAGCGGCATAATGACGGGCGATCTTTACCTCATTTCCACGCTTGAGAACAAGAAGAAGGTCAACACGACCGAATTCCTCGAAGCAGTTAAGGCTAAGCTGGACGAAATGTTCTGAGAAGCCTTCTTGATGAGGACGTTCAAAAAGGAAGATATGGATGAATAAGGAAAACATTTCGAAATCTGTAATCAGGCGACTGCCGAGATACTATCGTTTTTTGACAGAGCTTGAGGAACAGGATATTGACAAAATAAGCTCGGGAAAGCTCGCCGCGATAATGCGGTCAACGGCGAGTCAGGTCAGGCAGGATCTCAATTGCTTCGGCGGCTTCGGACATCAGGGCTACGGCTACTCGGTCCCTGCCCTGAGAGATGAGATCGCCAAGATTTTGGGGCTCAACAAACGGTACAAGGCTATTCTTGTCGGAGCGGGACACATAGGCACGGCTATTGCCGCCCATCTTAGGTTTGATATGATGGGCTTTCAGCTTGTGGGCATTTTTGATAACAACAAGGAGATCCTCGGAGCCCACATTAACCGTGTCGAGATCATGGACTCGGAAAACATAGGACAGTTTTGTCGGGATAACGGCGTTCAGGCGGCGTTTCTCTGTATTCCGAGATCTGCCGCAAAGCAGACGGTCAAAACGCTCTATGACGCAGGCGTAACGCGCTTCTGGAATTTTACTCACTACTACATTCAGGGCGACTATCCCGAAGCGGTCGTCGAGAATGTCCATCTCAGCGATATGCTGATGACATTATGCTACCGAATTAACGAGGTCGAGAACAGCTATGACGAAAATGAGTAAATACCTTAGCCGAAAAATAAAATACATTACCGTTTTCGCCATGGGAGCCGTCGTTTTTGTCCACTCCTACAACTTCTCGGACAACTTTCTCTCCGAGACGACGAGAATAAAAGAGGGCTTTAACGGCGCGGCTATGTTTGAGTATTTCTTCTCAAACGGTCTGTGCAGATTCGCGGTACCGATGTTCTTTATTCTTTCGGGCTTTCTGTTTTATTACAGCTACGAAAACACTGTCAAGGGCTATCTGAAAAAGCTCAAAAAACGGGCGTTTTCGCTTTTGACTCCTTATGTTATCTGGGTTGTGCTGTCGGGCGCGCTCATAACCGCCCTGACCTTTGCGCCGTTCTTCGGCGAGCTTGATATTGTAAAGGAAAAGGCGTTTGATCCCGCGCATTTCTACTTGTACTTCCTCTCTCCCGCGGCGTTTCCTCTGTGGTATATTCAGCAGCTTATTATCTTCACGATCATTTCTCCGCTTATTTTCGTTCTTGTCAAGTACACGAGAGGCTTCATCCTTATCCCTCTCGGAGTGCTCTGGGCGATCGATTTCAACTATATCATCAATTTCGGAGGACTGTTCCAGTTCTCGATAGGCGCCGCTTTCGCGATTTTGGCGAAGTCACGGCAGATCATCAGGCGCGACAATCGGCTCCAAACCGTTTTGGTTTCGCTTGTCTGGATCGGGCTGAGCCTGACAAACACCTTCCTCGCGGCTCTTACAGGCGAGGACACCGTTATTTCCGTTATTATGACGGTGATTTACAAGCTCAATGAGGTCGTCGGAGTAATGGCAATGTGGCTGATTTTTGACCACATCGCAAAGCGTATCTCCGACAGAAAGGGCTTTATCATCGCGGCGACGCACATTTTCTTTGTTTACGCGATGCACGAGCCTCTGCTTCATCTTTGCTTCCAGACAGCGCTCAAGCAGGGCGCTTCGATGCCCGCTCATCTCGCGCTTTACATTTGTCTGCCGCTTTCAATAGGCGCTGTATGCATAGGCGTAAGTATGGCTATGAGAAAGAACTGCCGAAAGGTCCACAAGCTCTTTACGGGCGGAAAATGATCACGAATACACTCCTTACAAAGTTAAAAGCCGTCGCGGTCGCGACGGCTTTGTTATTTTACTTGATTATTATTCAAGCTCGGCTACTACCTTTTTAACGGCCTCAAGCGCCTCATCGGGGAGCTTGTCATAGCCTTCCTTGTTTACAGCGAAGCCTTCGATAGCTTTTACACGGTTCTGCATAGCGTTCTTGAGAGCTTCAACATAGTCCTTGTCATTCATATCAACGTCAAAGCCTTCCCAGTCCATGATCTCGATATCGGAGAACGGACCCCATTTTTTGAACTCGGCTCTCTTCTCAACGATAGCCTCGAGGATTCCGAGAGTATCGGCGGGCTTAACCTTCTTGCCCATAAAGTCGCCTGTATTGATGATATAGCAGTCAACGTTCTTTTCCTCAACGAGCTTCTTGAACTTAACGTAGTCGTTCTTTAAGGGATAGGTTCTGAAGGGGTTGGCGTAAGGCACGATACGCAGAGCGTTAAGATCGGTACCCGCGGCAACACGCTCGGCGGTAGAGGTCTTTGTGGCGAGAGTCGCGCCCATTACGGAAGCGAGAGACGCGCCCTTGAGCTTTACAACGGGAGGGATAGTGGGATCCTTCATGATCCAGAAGATAGCGTTAACGGGAGCATCGATCTTATCTACGCGGTTCGGAGACCAGAGCTTGGACTTGATCGCGCGGCCGTTACCGTTACGGATATCCTCTGTTACGAGCTGAACCTTGCCGTCCTCGTCAAGAGTAGCGCCGCAGTTCTGGCAGGTAAGGAGATACTTGTTGTCGGGACAGCCTGCGGGATAATCGGCGGTCTTGTCGAAATATGTCGGCTCAAGCGCGATGGAAGCGCAGGTGTCGGTATTGATGATAAACGCGTCGTCGTGGAGAACCTTGATCTCATATTTGCCGTTGTGCTTGGCGTGTGTGAGTGTGGATTTGCCCGAACCTGAAAGGCCGTAAACGGAAGCGACGAACTTGGAGCCGTCGTCGAGCAGATACTCCTTCTGACCGCCGTGGCAGGAAGCGTAGCCGTTGCGGTTAGCGATAGCCCATGCCATTGTGAGCGTACCCTTCTTGTGCTCGCCGAAATACTTCATACCGAGGATAGCGGCGCAGTTCTCGTTTGTGTCGAAATAGCAGAGTGTGAGCGGATCGCTCAGGCAGCTGTAATCAACGTCGGGAGACTCAACGGGAGCCCACTGGGGATCGGAAAGAATATAGATGTCAGCCTCTTTGCCGTCGCCGACGGGCTTGGACTTCTTGTACATCTTTACATACTCGTCGGACATATACTGGAAGTTGAGCATCCAAGAATACATCAGGTTTTCCTCACCCTCGGGAATGAGAAGATGAGCCTTTACCATAAACTCGGGATCAAGACCTACGAATACGGTAGCGTGATACATTTTCTTGAAGCGTGTTTTATAAACAGCGTCCATAACTACCTTATCAAGCTTTACGTCGTCAACACCGGGCTCGCCCTTGATGCGGCGCGCAGCGGCATAACGGCCTGTAACGGCGCCGTCGTTAAAGAGAAGCACCTTCGCGTCGGCGTCAAGACCGAACTCCTCTCCCCTGTAAACGGGAAGATCGGTAACGATTGTACCGGGAGAATTCTTGGCGAGGTTGTATGCCTCCTTGAGAGTGTTTACGGGAACAACATTGTTGCCGTAGAAAGCAGTTTCGATAATGGAACGAGTCTTGGAAAAACCAATTTTACCTGTTCCTATTTCTTCGGTTTTGTAGTTAGCCTTTGTGGACATAATATCTACTCCTTCATCTTGAATTACCTGAAAAGCCATAATTTGACTTTTAATACTACTCTTTTATTTTAATATTTTACAGCCGTAAAGTCAAGTAAATGACAAAGTTTTTTAACGCTCCTGCAAAAATCGCTGAAATACCCAAATATATTAGTTTTCGGGGCTTGATTTTGACACAATACGGCGTGATATTATTCAATGGACAATAATTAATTTATGTACCTTTACATTTTTACCGAATTATTATAAAATAATATCATCAAAAACCAAAGGAGAGGTATAATGGCTTCTAATATTAATAAGAAAATTAAGGAAATTGAGAATACTCAGCTCAGCTCAGGCGAGCTTTTTATGTACGGACACTGCAACGAAGAGGGCGAGATCAACGCGGGGATCTGCTGTGAGGAGGCCGATCTTGAAGCGATCGAGAGCACTCTCCAGTACATCACCATGCAGACCGCAAAGGTGCTCTACGACTCGAACCCCGAGCTCACAAAAGAGGATATCACGGAGATACTTTTTACGGACCTTTTCGGCAGTATGAATCTTTTCCTCGGAGAGCTAGATCACGGCAAGAATGACGAGGAGCTTCGCGACGAGGCTGCCGACCTTCTCACCGACTGCTTCGAGAATTTCGATTTCTACGGAGATTTTGAGTAATATTTCATTTTAACTATTTAAAAAATCAAGGGCTGACCAAGCGGTCAGCCCTTTCTTTTATGCTTTTGTATTAAACGGCAGCGATCGGTGCAGCGCCGGGATTCTGATCGGGGTTAACATCATAAACATTGAAGCTTACGCCCTCTGCCGCGTCGTTGATAACGATCCAGACATTGTTGGAAACAATTTCCTTACATTCAGCGGACTTCTGATCAAGAACGGGGTCATTCGGTGTGCCTGTGCACTTCGAAATAATGATGTTGAACGCGTCATCATAGGAATCGGCGGAATAGGTCTTGTTGTACCAGCCGTTCGCGTCCTTGGTTGTGATCATATCTCCGGGCCACTTGTTGTAGCGGTCGCAGTAGTTGTCGGTTTCTTCGCCCTCGCAGTTGCCCCATACCCAGAGAGTCGGGTCATAGCCCGCGCCTGAGCTGTGCTTGATGTGGAGGTTTACATCGGTGCCGACATAATCATAGTAATAGTTGATCTCAACGATACCGAAAGGAACCTTTAAGGTTTCGATCTTGGTCTTTTCGGTGTTGAGCTTGTAACCGAGGCGTGTGATCGAATCGGGAGTGATCTCTGTGCCTACCCTCTCGATGTAGCTAACGGGTTTAGCAACCTTCTCGGTAGTACCTGTCTTGAAGTGGTTGACAACGATCTGGCCCAAACCAACGCTCATCTTTGAAAGGTGCATCTGAAGCATTGTAACGTCGTTGACATCTACTTTTCCGTCGACCGTTGTATCCGCCTTGGCTTTTTCTGCGTCTGTAAGGGTGATACGTTTTGCAAGCGCAAGCTGGATATAGGTTCCGTCATTGATGTTAACGGAGCCGTCGCCGTTAACGTCAGCCTCTACGCTCTCGGGGATAAAGTAACCGTAATTCATTGTTACGTCCTTATCACTCTCGGTGAAGGTGCCCTTTGTTTCTCCCTCGATATTGATAAGCTCATATTCCTTGCCGAGGCTGTCGGGCTTCGCGATCGTGTAGCCGTCGCCAACCTTGCCGGAAATCGAGTAAGACTCAACAGTTTCGCCTGTGATAACGTTTGCGGCCTTTACGTTGACATAGCTCTTGCCGCTTGTGATGCCGAGGCTCTCATAGCTCGCCTTGTCAACAGCGATAATTACCGAGCAGGGATCTACGACGATCTTTTCGCCTGCCTTGATCTCGGAAATCTTCTTTAAGCCTGCCTTCTGGCTGTCAGCGAGAACGACCATATCCTCGTCGGACGCCGCAAATGTCATAGGCTCTCCCGATACGTTGAAGCAAGCTCTGAGTTTTTTCCACTCGCCCTCTATGTTGTTCGTCCAGGTAAAGCTTTCGGCGCCTGTTCTGTTGGCGAGGTAATCTCTGGTGTCCGCGGTGAGCGGAGTGAAGTTTTCGCGGATCTCGCGCAAGCCTGCATAGTAGGAAGCGATGTCGGCGTTGGACGCGACGAGCGACCAATCGATCATATTTCTTGTAGCGGAGGATTTATAGGAGTTGGAGTCGTTGTCCTTGGAACGTCCGAATTCCTCACCCGCGAGAATAAAGGATACGCCCTGAGCCATATGGATAGCCGCGCCTGCGAGCTTATTCTGAGCTACGAGTATGGGATGGCGCATTCTGAAGTAATCGTTTAATTCCTGTGAATAAGCCAAACGATCCCAGAGAGTCTGGTTATCGTGGCAGGCGGCATAGGTTACTACCTGAGAAGGAAGCTTGTAGTTGTAGGTATCGTCCTTAGCTATCATTCCCTTGCCGACTGTAACGCCTGAACCTACGGAGCCCTGGATCCAGCCGCGTCCCGCCTTCTGGAATACAGAGCCCTTGAGAGCGTCACGGATCTTGTCGTTGAAGAAGCCGATACCGTTCTTTAAGGAGCCTGCTACGGACTGAGTGCAGGGTCTGAGAGAATTACCGTTCCATGTCTTGGAGGGGAATTCGGAGCTCATCGACCAACCCTCGCCCCAGATCGTGATACGGGGATCTACCTTGTCGAGCTCGGTACGGATCATTTCAAGTGTTTCCTTGTCGTGGAGACCCATAAGGTCAAAACGGAAGCCGTCTACGTGGTACTCATTGACCCAATAGAGACATGACTGGATCATAAAGTTACGGTACATTCTTCTCTCAGAAGCGGTATCGTTGCCGCAGCCCGAACCGTTGGAGTATGTGCCGTCAGCCTTCATTCTGTAATAATAGTTGGGAACGGTGCTTGTGAAGCAGGAATCGGTGGAATAGGTATGGTTGTAAACTACGTCCATAACAACGGAGAGACCCGCGTCGTGGAGAGCCTTGATCATAGCCTTACATTCCTTGATTCTTACGTTACCGTTATTGGGGTCAGAGGAATAGGAGCCCTCGGGAACGTTGTAGTTCTTCGGATCGTAGCCCCAGTTGAACTGAGCGCTTGAGCCCGCCTCGTCAACCGAACCGTAATCATAGAAGGGCTGGATCTGAACAGTGGTAATACCCGATTTTTTGAGGTAATCAACACAGGTGGAGATATCCCCCTCATTGTTGAGGGTCGTGCCTGTCTCTGTAAACGCAAGGTACTTACCGCGGTTCGCGGCGCTTACGCCCGACTTGGTATCGTAGGAGAAGTCCTTTACGTGAACCTCCCAGACATATGACTCGGACGCTTCGTCGAGAAGCACGTGAGTGTCGTTCTCCCAGCCGTCGGGGTTTGTCTTGGAAAGGTCAACGATCATCGAACGATCGCCGTTAACGCCTGCCGCCTTGGAATAGATATCCTGAGTCTCATAGGTCTTGGAATTGGCGCCTGTTACATCGGGAGTTGTTATCGTGTAAGTATAATACTGATTAACGTGGTCGCCGTTGAGCTTAACAGTCCATACGCCGGGGTTGTTGGTGTCCTTGGACAAAGCCGTTGTGCCGAGCTTAGCGGCGCCCTGCTCAGTGTCGCTGCCTGTGGCGTAAAGGTTGACCTTTACGGATGTGGCGAGCGGAGACCATACCTTGAAGGTCGTGGCCTCGGGGGTATAGGTCGCACCCAAATCGTCGTTGTCGTAGCCGTAAGTATCATCGAGATTCTGGGAAGCGGTCGTGTACTTGTTATCTCCCGAGGAGCTAACGGAAGTATCAGCCGCGCTCACGAGCACGATAGAAGACAAAATCAGCGCAACACAGAGTAATGTTGACAAAATCTTCTTTGCCATAGATATTTCCTCCTTTAATTAAACCTGATAACAGGTATTTTTACCTTATGAAATCTCGAGCTTTGACGCAAGCTCTTTCCTGCGGCGCTTGTAATACAAATAACCCAGCGCCGAGATCAAAACGATTCCCGCGATTATTACGATCACGGTCATAATATTTGAAACTATCGAAACAGGAGAGTAGATATACAGCACGTTCTGCTCAAGCAGAGCGAATTCGCCCTTGTTGTTATCGGTCACGCTCTTAAACTCGTAGTTCTCGATTTCCTGAGTCGAGGTAGAGTAAGAGGAGCCGACGTCGCCCGTGAGCGTGTTTGTGCCCAAAAGCTTGCCGTCCGTGGACATATATACGATATTCACGCGGCAGGTTTTGTCGTCCTTCGCCTTCTTGTTGTAAACATATTTTACCGAGATATCCTTATCCCCGAAAACTCCGCAACCGTTTTTAGGTAGCTTCTGGAGATCGAGCGTATATCCGTTGACCGAGGGGATCGTCACGGTCTCGTAGGGCTGACCCGCCCGGTTAGAAAGCACGGTCGTATCGGAGATGACCTTATCGCTCTCGTCAACACACATAAACGATACCGAGGAATAGGCTCCGTCGTACTTTTCGCACTCAAAGTAACAGTACTTCACGCCCTCTGAAAAGACGCCGCTGTCGCCCGACTTTTTCTTAACGTTATAATCCATAAGCACCGAGGTGAGCGGAGCGATATTAAAGCCCGATCCGATTTTGCCATACTCGGCGTATGACTTTATCACCTCGCCGTTCACCGTATAGCGAACAATGACCTTACCGAGCTTTTGCTTGGGATCGGTCGCCTCATAAGCCTTTTTATCCGCAAGCACCGCCGCGGAACCCGCGGAGATCGTAACCGAGCCCGAGACGTCGCCGAGGCTGTAAACGCCCGCGGTCTCGCCGTCGACAAGCTGAACGTAGCTGCCGTCGAGCTCAAGCTTGACGCTTTCCTTGGTGGAGTTGAAGCCGACAAACACGGTGCCGTATTTCTCGTCCTCAAGCGTGTACGCAAGAACGCCGTCGGGCACATCCTCAAGGAATTTTATGCTCTTCGCGGTCTTATCGGTGCTGTCGCGAAACGCCGCGATCTTTTTTCTCAGCTGAATAAGCCCTCTGTAATAATCGGAAACATCGCCGTAGGTCTGGACTCTCGTCCAATCTATCTGATTAAGCTTAAAGCCCGACTGATAGGAGTTCTCGTCGCCCTTCTTTGTGCGCGACAGCTCCTCACCCGCGAGCATAAAGGCGGTGCCCTGAGATGTGTATGTAACAGCGCCCGCGAGCTTGTTCATAGCGACAAGGTCGTTATAGCGCTTCGTGTAATCGCCCTTCTCCCCTTTTTCCGTCTTGACAAGCTTATCCCAAAGGGTAAGGTTATCGTGACAGGAGGCATAAGTGACGCACTGGCTCGGCGTATTCGCCCAGCCGAAGATACCGTCGGACTGACCCGTGATACCTGTTTCGAGATTTCCTCTCTTCTCTCCCGCCTGAACAAAGCCCTTGTCGGCGCCCGATGTCGAGCCCTTTACCGCGTCGCGGAAGGTATCGTCGAACGCTCCGATGCGGTCGCTGAGCTTTTTTACATTGTTCTGATTCGCCAGAACCGTGTCGGAATCCGCGGAGGTGTTGAGGTTCCACGCCTCGCCGTACATCAAAAGCTTTTCGCCGCCGTCAAGCTCGTCGAGCTTTTCGCGGATATGGTTCATCGTCTCCACATCGTGCAGACCCATTAGGTCAAAGCGGAAGCCGTCGATGTGATATTCCTTTGCCCAATAGAGCACGGAATCGGTCATATATTTTCTGAACATCTTTCTCTCGGACGCGGTGTCGTTGCCGCAGCCCGAGCCGTTCGACCAGCTTCCGTCCGAATTGATACGATAGTAATAATCGGGAACGGTCAGGTTGAACGCGGAGTTCTTGCTCTCGTGAGTGTGGTTGTACACAACGTCCATAATAACGCCTATGCCCGCGTTGTGGAGAGCCTGGATCATTTTTTTGCACTCCTTGATCCTGCGGGAGCCGTCCGCGGGGTTCTTTGAATAGGAGCCCTCGGGAACATTATAGTTAATAGGGTCGTAGCCCCAGTTGTAATTCTTGTCGCTGTCGCTCTTGTCGGTCTCGTCGACAGAGCCGAAGTCGTAGAACGGATTGATCTGGACGTAATTCACGCCGAGCCTTTTGAGATACGAAAGACAAGTCGGAGCGGCGCCCGCTACCGAGCCAACCGTGGTGTTCTTCTCGGTAAACGCAAGATATTTGCCGCGGTTCTCCTTGCTCACTCCCGAGCTCTCGGAGGACGAAAAGTCGGCGATCTGAACCTCCCAGATAATGGCGTCGGTGGGATTATCAACGCTGTGATAGCCGTCCTTGTCCCAGCCCTTGGGGTCTGTGGAGCTCAGATCGACAACCATCGAGCGCTTGCCGTTAACGGCGCACGCCTTGGCATAGAGGTCATAGGTCTCGTAAGTTTTTTTACCTCTGGTAAAAACATAGGTATAAAAGGTGTTTTTCAGATCTCCCGAAACCTTCGCGCTCCATACTCCAGTTTTTTTGTCAAAGGTCATATTGGACAGCTTGAGATAATCCTTGCTGTCGCCCTTTTTATAAAACTTGACCTTTACGTCGCTTGAGGTCGGAGCCCAGACGCGGAAGGTCGTTGATTTTTTTGAGTAAATCGCTCCCAGCTCGCCTGAATAGACGGTTTTGTCGAGCTTCTTCGCCTTCGCCTCATAATCCGTCGCCGCGTTCGCCTCGCAAAAAACAAACGCTGACAGTGAAATTATTATGACGGAGAGCAGAAAAGAGACAATTTTTTTCAACGCGTATTCCTCCCGAAAGCCCTGAAATCCAACGTAATAATACATAGTAAATTGTATCAAATTTCGGTATGATTATATTTCTGTAACAGAAAATAAGCTTGTGCTTAATGTAGAAAAATAAAGGTGTTTTATGTGCACTTTAACGGAACGGTAAAATCTTTGCCGTAACACAAAACAGAGCCGTGAATATAATAAAACGAACGGAGGTATAATATGGAAACAGTAACATATACAGTACGCAAAGGAAACACACTTTTCGGCATCGCGCAGTTCTTCGGAACGACGGTCGAGAAGATACTCAAGCAGAACAAAATATCCGATCCGAATATGATCTACGTCGGTCAGGAGATCATCGTCCCCGTCGACACAGACATCGCCGACGGCTATATCTATGTCACGCGTCCCGGCGACACGCTCTGGTCGATCGCTCAGCGCTTCGGCACCACAGTGGAGGCTATCGCAAAGAAAAACGGTATGTGCAATCCGAATATGATCTATCCAGGAACAAGGCTATATATCTGACAGCGCGCTCCGATATACAAAAAAGGCTCCCGAAGGAGCCTTTTTGTTATGTGAAAAATTTACTCAAAATTCGCGCGCCGCGCGCTTCTATTTCAAATTATTTTACTTTAATCTTTACGGATACTACCTTGGAAGCAGCGTTGTAGTTCTTGTTGCCTGCGGCCTTAACTGTGATCTTAACAGTAACGGTCTTGCCCTTCTTTAAGCCCTTCTTAACAACGAGCTTACCGGACTTAACTGTAACCTTCTTGTTGTTGGTCTCTTATAAGTAACCTTACCCTGAGCGCTCTTAACGGTAACAACGCTCTTGATGGTTGTGTTCTTCTTGGAGTTAGCTGTTACAGTCTTCTTAGCTGTAACCTTCATCGGGTTAGCAGCCTTTACGACCTTGATCGTAACAGTCTTGGAAACCTTGTTGTTGGTAGCAGTGATCTTAACTGTGCCAACGCCTTTTGCCTTAACGTTACCCTTAGCGTCTACGGTAGCAACCTTAGTCATTGCCGTTCTTTACGGTAGCCTTAACGGTAGTAGAGGTGCCGTAAGCGATGGAGGATTTAGTGGCCTTGAGAGTGATTGTTGTCTTGGGAGCAGGAGCAGTTGTGGGAGCCTCGGTAGCGGGCTGCTCAGTGGGAGCGGGATCTGTGGGAGCCGCTGTTGTAGGCTGCTCTGTGGGAGCTGTCGGATTTGACGGTGTTGTGGGGTTTGTGGGAGTTTCGGGATTCTTTACCGTGAGAGTCTCGGTAAAGGTTGAGTTCGGGATCTCATTGATGAGAGCGTTGTTGTCGTTACGCATCGACATCATGGCAATGTCAAGTTTGATATTGCCTGAGCCTGCCGACTTTACCTTGAAAAAGATCTGGGCAAGAACGCCGCCGCCTGTAAAATCGACCTTCTTTGTGCCCGAGAAGTTGAACGCAACAATGTTCTCGGAATCCTCGGTATAGTTGCACATCATAGTATAGTCGCCTACAACGGGGAAGCTTGTGTCCTGAACCTCAAGGATGCTCTGCGGATAGTTGAGATAGAACTGTCCGTTTACGATCGGGTTGGTGGTTTTGAGGTTGACGGTATAGGTCACGTCCGCGCCCGTCTCGGCAGAATAAGTCTGTCCGTTCAGAGTAAACGTCGCCGTATCCGCGGCGTCGGCGGAGATATAGCCTACTGTCAGAACGCTCAAAAGCATTATTACCGAAAGAATAAGGCTTATGGTTTTTTTGCGATTTTTCATTTTAAACACCTCTTAATCTAAATAATCTTTAAGTTTTTTACTTCTTGACGGATGGCGAAGCTTTCTTAACGCCTTGGCTTCGATCTGGCGGATACGCTCACGGGTGACCTTGAATTCCGAGCCGACCTCCTCAAGAGTGCGGCTCTTGCCGTCCTCAAGACCAAAGCGGAGCCTGAGAACCTTTGCCTCTCTGGGAGTAAGCGTCGCGAGAACCTCGTCGAGCTGCTCCTTCAGCAGAGCGTGGCTTGCTTCGTCTGCGGGAGCGGGAGTTTCGCTGTCGGGGATAAAATCTCCGAGATGGCTGTCCTCCTCCTCGCCGATAGGCGTTTCTAGCGAAACGGGCTCCTGAGCTACACGAACGATCTCTCTGACCTTGTCAACGGAGATCTCGAGCTTCTCGGCGATCTCCTCGCTGGAAGGCTCGTGACCCTTTTCATGAAGTATCTGAGTGCTGACCTTCTTGACCTTGTTGATAGTCTCGACCATATGCACGGGGATTCTGATCGTGCGCGCCTGATCGGCGATCGCCCTCGTGATAGCCTGACGGATCCACCATGTGGCGTATGTAGAAAACTTGAAGCCCTTAGTGTAGTCGAATTTCTCGACCGCCTTGATAAGACCGAGGTTACCCTCCTGGATCAGATCGAGGAACTGCATTCCTCTGCCGAGGTAACGCTTCGCGATACTAACGACAAGACGAAGGTTAGCCTCCGAAAGTCTTTTTTTCGCCTGAAGGTCGCCCTCCGAAATTTTGATCGCGAGCTCGACCTCCTCCTCAGGAGTAAGAAGCGGAACACGTCCGATCTCCTTCAGATAAACCTTTACGGGGTCGTCGATGGAGATCGCGTCGCCCGAATCGGAGATGCCGTTTTCCTTCTTGACCTCTCCCTCAAGCTCGGAGATATCGTCAAAGTTGATATTCTCGATATCCTCGATGATCTCGATACCCTGCTGTTCAAGGCTGTCATACAGCTTTTCAAGCTCCTCGGGCTTAAATTCCATTTCACCGAGCGCTTCGATAATTTCGTCGTTGGTAAGGCTTCCCTTCGACTTACCGAGCTCGGTCAATTCCTTAACAATGCTTTTCTTATCCTGCTGTCCCATTTATACTATCCTCTCCTATTGACGTGATTCCTTCATCCGCTTTAGCTGTTCGGCTATTGAGTCCATATCGGCGCTTGCCGGATCCGATAGCTGCTGCCTGAAGAATTCGTCGTTAATTACCTTTATGTTTTCCGCCGCCGTTCTCTCGTTAGCCAGCCTCGCGTGCTCGGAGTTGACTATCTGAAAGATTTTAGCGGTTTCTTCCTGTGTGAAATCTCCCGATACCGAAGCCAAAGGATCGCCGCCGCCTTTGATTTTTTCGGAAAAATACTCGAACAGCTTGCGGTTGAACTCCGTCTGGAACCGCTCGGGCAAAAGCTCCTTTTCAACATAAGAGAGCCTGTCGGGATTCTTTATGATATACGCTATTACGCCCTCCTCCGCTGTGGCGGCGCGTGGCTTTTTATATCGGTCGGTATTAACCTTGTCGTTTCTGCCGCTGAGGTTCTGACGAAGGTTTTTGAAGTTTTCCTTTCGTCTTTCGTAATAGCGTTTTTTTCCGTACTTTTGTATCTGCTGTCTGACAGCGTCGCGGCTGACCTCAAGCTCCTTGCAAAGTCTTGAAATGTACACATCCTGCTCGATCGAGTTATCAAGCGTCGCGAGGATCTTTGAAGCCTCGGTAAGGAAGCCGACCCTGCCGTCGGCGAGCTCGAGATTATACTCCGCTTTCAGTTTATTGAGTCGATACTCAACGTCGTTTCCGCTGCCCTCGATAACGTTCTTGAACGCGTCGTGGGCGTCGCTGCCCTTGTTCCTGAGAAATTCATCGGGATCCTTGCCCTGAGGTATCGTGATTATCTTGATATTCAATCCCGCGTTTCTGAGAAAGCCGATAGCCCTTGCGGTCGCCTTCTGCCCCGCCTCGTCGGAATCATAGCAGATGATCACCTCGTCGGCGTAGCGCTTCATCAAAAGAGCCTGCTCCTGAGTAAGCGCCGTTCCGAGCGTCGCGACGGCGTTTTGAAAGCCCGCCTGATTGACGGCGATAACGTCCATATAGCCCTCGCAGAGGATAAGCGATCTATCCCCCGAATTTTTGGCGTTATTGAGAGAAAAAAGGTTCGCGCTTTTCTTGAACACGGGCGTGTCCGAGGTGTTCAGATACTTCGGCTTTCCGTCGCCCATTATTCTTCCGCCGAAAGCAATGACATTGCCTCTGAGATCGATTATCGGAAACATAACGCGGTCGTAAAACCTGTCGGCAACTCCGCCGTTTCTCGTCTGAAAGGCGAGGTTCGCAGAAATGAGCTCAGAGTTTTTGAAGCCGAGCGACTTAAGGTGGTTACACAGCGACGATCTTTCGGGATCGGCGTAGCCGAGCCCGAAATGGCGGATCGTACGGTCAGAGAGCGCTCTCCGATGGAAATAATCAAGTCCTCTCCTGCCGTATTCGGAGTAAAGGCTTTTGTAAAAGAACCTCGCGGCCTCGCGGTTCGCCTCAAAAATGCGCTTTCTGAGTCCCGCCATACTGTCGTCATAGCTGTCCTCGGGCATATTCATACCGGCGCGCTGAGCCAAAAACTTGACCGCGTCGATATAATCGAGATTCTCGATTTTCATAATGAATGTGATAACGTCGCCGCCAACTCCGCATCCGAAGCAGTAAAACGAGCCGTTCTCGGGATAAATGTTAAAGGAGGGTGTTTTCTCGCCGTGAAACGGGCAAAGCCCGACCATATTGCGTCCTCTGCGGTTGAGATTAACATAGGACGACGCAACCTCGGTCATATCGTTTCTATCCTTGAGCTCCTGCAAAAAGCCCTCGGGCAGCGGCATAGTTTTCCCTCCCAAAAAAATCATCTGTTTATATATACGACAAAAAAATCGAAAATCCTAAATTATTTCAAAAAATCTTTCGTTTTTTATTTCTGTTTTCACCTCGCCCGCGGTCGCATCGGCAAAAGCCTTGTCGAGCGCGGGTATCAGCTCGGTAGGAATGTGGAATTTCAGGGTCACGCTGTCGGAAAACAGGCTGTCGTCAAGATATCCCCCGTTTTCCATAATCAGGGTGCTGAGTTTTCCGTACTGGTTGTAGGAGCAGCAAAGCTCGCACTCGGAGCACAGCTCCATAGTCACAACGCCCGCGCTTTCCATTCCGAGCTTAGCAGACGCCGAATACGCCCGCACAAGTCCTCCCGTGCCGAGCAGAACGCCTCCGAAATAGCGCGTTACAACTATGACCGCGTCGGTAACTCCGCTTTTTGTCAGCACCTCGAGCACGGGCATTCCCGCTGTTCCCGAGGGCTCGCCGTCATCGGAATAGCGCTTGATCTGACCTTCGCGAAGACTGTACGCGTAAACGTTATGGCGGGCGTCCCAATGCTCCTTTTTTATTTTGTTGATAAATTCCACTGCCTCATCCTCGGTAGTGACAGGCTTGCAGTAGCCGATGAAACGCGAGCGCTTCTCGACAAGCTCGCCGCTTCCGAGAGATCCAACGGTTTTATAAGAGCTCATAGCAACCTCATATAGGAAAAAAGGGCGACATAAGTCGCCCTAAAAATTCTCGAAAAATTATTCCATATTGAAACGCTTCTTGAATCTGTCTACGCGTCCGCCTGTGTCAACCAGCTTCTGCTTTCCTGTAAAGAAGGGGTGGCACTTGGAACAAACTTCAACACGGATGTCCTTCTTTGTCGAGCCTGTCTCGATTACGTTACCGCAAGCGCAGGTAATCGTAGTTTTCTGATAGTTCGGATGGATACCATTTTTCATTTTATTCACCTCGTTCGGTTAAAGTCATACATATTCATACGTAACATTTGAATTATACAACAAAAAAATTGAAAATGCAAGCCCTTTTTTCACTTTTTTATCTTGAATTGATATAAACGGAGTATTCGTCAAGAGATTTGTTGAGACTTCGCATTATTTCCGCAGTCTGAACCCCGACATAACGGTACGCCATCGGGTTCTCCTTCATAGAGGTTACGTTCTCCTTATCCGAGGCATATCGCTTGACAAAGCCGAAGTCCACGCAGTTCTCGGAAAGCCAACGCTCCGCCTTTGAGCCCTTGAACTCACCTTTATCGGTCTTGAAGCTGATCAAAAGCCCTGTCTGAGCTTCGCTTCTTCCCGCCTGCGGTATCACTGCCTCGCACTTCGCCTGAGCCTTGACCTCCGAAAGATTTTCATTTTCCATATAGTATTTCAAGGCCTTTTTGTACAGCTTGTTCTGGTCACCGTAGGAAACATAGCCGCTTTCCGCGCCGAGCTTCACACCGTTTCTTTCCGCGTCCTCGAGCAGAAGCTTCAATGGCTCCTCCGCAAGCTTGTTTACGAAAACGCCTCCGACCTCGGCAAGCGCGGGAACATAGTCCTTATCGAGCGGATGGGTCTTGTTGACCACACGCAGAAGCTCCCGCTCATCGCTCTGAGCGGCGTTTTCGACCTTTGCCGACTGCCGCTCGGGAGCGTCGTTCTTGAACATTGCCGAGCCGACGATTATCATTCCGACGATCAAAGCGATCATCAGAACAAAAACGGCGGCACGCGCGAGCTTCAGACCCGTGACCGAGCTGCGGTCAACATACGAAGTGCGCGATATGGAATTTTTATAGCGGGGACGCCGTCCCTTGCCGTTATACGAATTCCTGTACAATTATTTGATCTCCTTGGAGTCGATTTCCTTCTCCGCCATTTCAATGAACTGCGAAAGAGGCATCGAACCGAGGTCGCCTTCCTTTCTGTGACGGACGGAAACCTGATTGCTTTCGATATCCTTATCGCCGACTACGAACATATACGGAACCTTCTCAAGCTGCGCCTCGCGGATCTTGTAGCCGATTTTCTCGCTTCTGTCGTCCACCTCAACGCGCATTCCATGAGCCTCGAGCTCCTTCTTGAGATCGTAGGCATAGTCATGATGACGATCCGCGATCGGAAGGATCTTGACCTGTGTGGGCGCAAGCCACATCGGGAACGCTCCCGCGTACTTCTCGATAAGCAGAGCGAGCGTGCGCTCATAGCAGCCGATAGATGTGCGGTGAATGATGTAGGGATTCTTCTTTTTGCCGTCCTTGTCGACGTATTCCATATCAAACTGCTTGGCAAGCATCTGATCGACCTGAATGGTGATGAGGGTGTCCTCCTTGCCGTAGACGTTTTTGATCTGGATGTCAAGCTTCGGACCGTAGAACGCGGCCTCTCCGACACCGATCTCGTAGGGAATCTCAAGGTGATCGAGGATCCTCTTCATTGTGGACTGAGCCTCGTCCCACTGCTCCTCGGTACCGATGTATTTCTCTCTGTCGTCGGGATCCCACTGGGAGAAGCGGTAGCTTACGTCCTCGTAAAGGCCGAGAGTTTTGAGCATAAATATCGCGAGCTCCAAGCATCTTCTGAATTCGTCCTCAAGCTGCTCGGGAGTACACATAAGGTGTCCCTCGGAGATCGTGAACTGACGAACGCGGATAAGTCCGTGCATTTCGCCCGACGCCTCGTTTCGGAACAGAGTAGAAGTCTCGTTGTATCTGAGCGGAAGGTCGCGGTAAGAACGCTGACGGTTGAGATATGCCTGATACTGGAACGGGCAGGTCATCGGACGAAGCGCATAAACCTCGTCGTCCTTGTCCTCGTCGCCAAGCACAAACATTCCGTCCTTATAGTGTCCCCAGTGACCGCTGATTTTATAAAGATCCGACTTCGCCATAAACGGAGTTTTTGTGAGAAGCCAGCCGCGGCGCTGTTCCTCGTCCTCAACAAAGCGCTGGAGCAACTGGATGATCCTTGCGCCCTTGGGAAGCATGATCGGAAGTCCCTGTCCGATATAATCGACTGTTGTAAAGAGCTCAAGCTCACGACCGAGCTTGTTGTGGTCGCGCTTTTTTGCTTCCTCCATCATCTGAAGGTGCTCCTCAAGCATTGAAGCCTTCGGGAAGGCAACGCCGTAAACACGGCAAAGCTGAGCGTTCTTCGCGTCGCCGCGCCAGTACGCGCCCGTGCAGTTTGTGAGGGCGATGGCCTTGACGGCGCTTACATCCATAAGATGAGGACCCGCGCAAAGGTCGGTGAAATCTTCCTGCTTATAGAAGCTGATCTTCTCTCCCTTTCCGCTGTGCTCCTTGCAGAGCTCGACCTTGTACGGCTCATTCATATCCTCCAAAAGCTTCACCGCCTCGTCGGGGTCAAGCTCAAATCTTTCGACAGCGATCTTCGACTTTACGATCTTCTTCATCTCGGCAGTGATTTTGTCGAGGTCGTCGCGTGTAAAGGGCTTTTCAACGTCAAAGTCATAATAAAAGCCGTTATCGACCGCGGGACCGATAGCACACTTCGCATCGGGATAAAGGCGCTTTACCGCCTGAGCGAGGATGTGGGACGCCGTGTGCCAGAACGCGTGCTTTCCGCTCGGATCGTCAAAGGTCAAAAGCTCGACCTTGCAATCCGCGTTGATCGGAGTGCGAAGGTCAACTACCTCGCCGTCGATCTTAGCCGCGCAAACGGACTTGTACAGTCCCATTCCGATTGATTTCGCGATTTCCGCGGGCGAGATACCCTCGTCGTACTGATTTACGACGCCGCCCTTTAATTCTACATTTACCATCTTCGTTTTCTCCTTTATTTGAATAATTATTTTGTAATAATAAAACGCCCCGACGTCCGCACGGACATCAGGGCGATCGAATACTCAAACGCGGTTCCACCTGAATTGAAACTCATTACTGCCTTAACGCGGCAAAACGTCGTGCCATTTCCTGCATGAAGCTCAGGGGTGGTAACGCCGATCCGCTTTTACGCGCTCACACCTGCCGCGCGCTCTCTTGAAAAGCAATGATCAACGCCGTGTTCCCTTCACGGCTTTTATAAATCTTAACACCTGCGACTGTAAAAGTCAATAGAAATCAGCTATTAATTTCATCAATTAATCTGTTGATTTTTTCCATATCCGCGTCGTCGTAGATTTTTTCTTCCTCGTGCGCGGGACTCTCAACCTCGTGAGACTTTGCGCCGAGGATATTGTCCTCAAAATCATCGACCACACTGCTGTCAACATAAATAACGTCGTCGTCCTCGCCCGCGTTGGGAGCCACGACAAGGTTCTCAACATCCTTTTCGTCGCCGTAGCCGTAGTAGTCGTAATCCTCGGTATATTCTTCATCGGATGATGTCACATACTCCTCGGCGGCCTCGGTCGCGTAGGAATAATCATAGTCGTAATCGCCCGTCTGCTCCTCGGGAGCCGCGACGAAATTGTCCTGATGAGCGCCGTATACGCGCTGCTCCTCGTCAAAGTCATCGAGATCGTACTTAATGATCTGCTCTTCTTTGGTTCTGGAAAGCTTTGTGATCTCTACTATAAGCGAAAGCGCGTACAGTCCGAGTCCGAAGAAGGCGAACGAGATAACGTTTTCGGAATAATCTATTCCGCTGATCGCGATCGAAGTGATCGCCTTTGCTCCCGCGGCAAGCCCGAGCGCCGCGACAGGAAAGCCGTAAAGATACATAGACTTAACAGGATTTCCGCCGTCAACGGTCGCAATAATCATCGCGAGCTTGAACAGGAAGATCATCGCGAACGCCAGCGAAAACAGCTTGAACGAATCAACGTCCGCTACGCTGACCTTGCGGTTGTCAAGAAATTCGCTGATAAGCGAAACGCCGGCCCAGATCGGCATAACCAGCATAAACGCCGCCATTCTCGGCAGAAAGTTCCTGCCCTGGAAATGAGCGAGCGAAATAACGACAAAGCATACCGACGCCGCCATTCCGAACAGCGTAACAACGAACGTCATAAAAGAAAACGTGCTGTTCTGCAACGCCAGAATGATAGTCAGCGCCGAACGCGAGGCGATACAGCCTGCGGATATCATCGCAAAAACCGCGGCGTAATAATTTCGCGTCAGGAGATATGCGGGAGAGGTTTTTTTGTCGATAGCGGTGAAAATCACGCAGACAGCGAACATAAGGAGTATCAGTCCTATGCCGACATACGACAGCATATTGGTCGGAAGCAGCGGAAAAACGTTCAGCGTATCAAGGATTTTCAGAACGATAACCGCCAGAGCTACGGGTACAAACGGTACCCAGCAAAGTTTAGATTTCATTTTACGTTCCTTCCATAGTATAGTTAGGTTATTGTAAACATATAATATTTTAAGACAAACCATCATTTATGTCAAGAATAAAAGACAAAAGAGTTGAAAAAATGAAGAAGAGAATCCTTGCGGCGGTCGCGGCGCTGATAATATTGATCGCCGTACCGCTTTTTTCCGTAAAAAACAATGTTCCCGATGATTTATTCAAGCTGTTTTGCTCCGATTCGAAAAACAGTCACGACATTATAAACACTCTCGCGTATGAATATCGCGAGGAATACTCCGACGAAGCCTTGAAAGCAATAGCTATAATTCTAAATTCGAATTATAAGGCAGGTAAAAAACTTAAATCCACAAATAAAACCGACTTTATAAAAAAGCACGGAAAGGATAATTATTCCAAAATCGAAAAAACGATAGATGACGTCAAGGATATCTGCATTACATACAAGGATAAACCCGCGCCTGTTCCCTACTGCTATTTATCGGGAGGAAACTCAGAGAGATCCGCAAAACACCCTTTCATAAAAACCGCCGCCTGTCCGTGGGATCTGCTGAACAAAGAATACGACGGCAGTCATCCCGACGCGGTAAGCCTTAACTCAATAAATAAGCTTTGCGAAAACGGTTACAGCTACGCTGAAGCGTTGGCGGTTTATATTGACGGAAAGCTTGAGAAAAAATAAAGCCTTCCCGAAAGAAGGCTTTAAATCAGAAATTCCTGTATTTTCTCACATGTCGTCTGCGGTTTTTGTTGCGGCGCTTAATGATGGAGCTGATAATGATATAAATTATCAGAAGCACGACTATCGCGGCGATAACAAGAATAAACCAATTAGAGGCGACGATCCCTTTCAGGATAGAAAGCACATAGAGGATTCCGCTTCTCTCGATCGTCTCGGACGAAACAAGGTTCACAGTCTCGATCTTCTGCTTGCCGTTCGCCTGATCGCCCTTATAATAAACCGTCGCCTTTCCGATAACCTCGCCTTTTTTTACGGGCGCCTCTATGTTTTTCGGAACGTCGGTCTCCACCACTATATCATTTTCGCTGAAATCGGTCGGAACGATCGCGTTGATGTTCTTCTCGGGGACAAGCTGAACAGAGTTTTTGCCCCATGCAAGATCGACCTTGACCTCGCAAACGGGAGTTTCCGATGACGCGACCTGATTGAGCTCGAGCTTGGTGAGCGCCCAGCGGAAAAGGTCGGCGGCGTCAATCATAGTACCGTATTCGTCAGGATCCTTTATCGGGTTCATAAGCAGAACCGCGAGATAGGTATAGCCGTCGGCGGAGCCCATAGTAACAAGGCAATGACCCGCTTCGTCGGTGGTACCTGTCTTGATACCCTGAGCGTACTGATAGAAATAATCGCCTCCGCGGTTTTCATCTATCATATAGTTTGTGGTAACGAGCGGATAATCGTCGCCTTTTACATAATATGTCGCGGTGTTGGTGATTGTCGAGAACTCAGGCAGAGTGAGCGCGTAACGGGTGATCTTCGCAAGATCCGAGGCTGTGGTGTAGTGGTTCTTGTCATGAAGTCCGTCGGGATTCGCGAAATGAGTGTTCTTGCACCCGAGCTCCTTTGCCTTGGCGTTCATCATATCGACGAAAGCCTTTATATCGCCTCCTCCGACATAGTCGGCAAGCACAACAGCGGCGTCATTGCCCGAGGGAACCATCATACTGTAAAGCAGGTCGAGAACAGACATCGTCTCGCCTACGTGAGCCGCTACGTTCGCGATCGAGCTTCCCGTGCCGTCAAGTATCGAGAGCACATCCTGCTTGATTTTAACCTTAGTATTCGCAAAATCATCAACATTCTCGGCTACGATTATGTATGTCATTATCTTGGTGGTCGAGGCGGGATAACGCTTTTCGTCAGCCTTGACCGAAAGCACGGTCTGACCCGTATCCATATTGATGACGAGCGCGGATTTGCTCTTGAGCTTAACGCCGCTCTTATAGTTAACCGCCGAAGCGGGGATCAACGAGGCGGAAAGCAGAGTTAATACCGCGATAAATAAAGCAAGTATTCTCTTTTTCATAGCATAACCTCCAAAAAAGGATATTGACATTATAATACAAAAAACGCAAATTATCAAGACTTAGTTGAGTGTTTCCTCACCCGCGTTTTTGAACAATCGAGTTATTTCACTCTTCAAGCCTCTGTATCTGTCGTCGCGAAGATCGTCGGAATCCTTTATCACATATTCCGCAATCTTCTGAGAAAGCTCAAGGCTTTTTGTATCGGCAAGAGAGCTGACGCGCAGCGGCGGAAGCCCGTGCTGCTTTGAACCGAAGAAGTCCCCCGGTCCCCTGAGCTTGAGATCCGCGTCGGCGATTTTGAAGCCGTCGCGTGTTGCCCGCATCGTTTTCAGCCTTTCGTACGCCATTTCGGTAGTACTGTCGGAAACAAGAATGCAATAGCTCTTCTCCGAGCCTCTGCCGACTCGTCCGCGAAGCTGATGAAGCTGTGACAGCCCGAACCGTTCCGCGTTTTCGATCATCATTATCGTAGCGTTTGGAACGTCAATGCCGACCTCGATTACGGTGGTTGCGACAAGGATTTTTATTTCGTTTTTAGAAAATTGAAGCATTACCGCCTCTTTATCCGCCGCTTTCATTTTTCCGTGAAGGATACCGATAGGGATATCGCTGAAATAGTTTAGCATAAGCTCGGCGGCGTACTCCTCTGCCGAAAGCAGATCGCCGTTCCCCTCCTCGACAAGCGGACAAACGATGAAAGCCTGTCTGCCGCGCTCGACCTCGCTTTTTATAAAGCCGAGCGCACGGTCGCGCTTTGAGGAATCGATAATCAGCGTGTCGATCTCTTGGCGCCCAGGGGGAAGCTCGTCGATGATCGAAATATCAAGATCACCGAATATGATCAGCCCGAGAGTTCGCGGTATCGGAGTGGCGCTCATTACGAGAAGATGAGGACTGTTGCCCTTTGAGAGCAGCTTTGCCCTTTGCGCGACTCCGAAGCGGTGTTGCTCGTCTGTCACGACAAAGGCGAGATCGTTAAATACAGTTTTGTCGGTGATCAACGCGTGAGTGCCGATCACAAGGTCGAGAGCTCCGCTTTGAAGCTGTTCTCGTATACTGTTCTTTTCACTCTGCTTCAGGGAACCCGTCAGCAGGGCGACTCTTGCCCCGACAGACTCCAGTATTTCTTTTAAGGAATTATAATGCTGTTCGGCAAGAATTTCGGTCGGCGCCATAATGGCGCACTGCTTGCCGTTTTTGATGACCGTGTAGCAGACCGAAGCCGCAACGGCGGTTTTTCCGGAGCCGACGTCACCCTGAACAAGGCGGTTGAGCGTTCGCTCGGGGTTCATCATATCGGTAACGCAATCGCTGACAGCGTTTTTCTGCGCGTTTGTAAGGCTGAACGGCAAAAGCCCCTCAAATTCCGCGGAATAATCGGTTGTTATAATATTTTTATTAGCGGAACGCTTGTGGCTTTTAAGACTTTGCAGACCGAGGTTGAGCACAAGAAGCTCCTCGGCAACGAGACGTTTTTTCGCTTGCGCGAGCGCCTCGAGACTTTCGGGAAAATGAATGTTTTCTATCGCTTCTTTCAAGCCGCAAAGCCCGAAACGCTTTCTCAGCTCATCGGGCAGAGGATCGTTGACCTCATCGGGAAGAAGCGCGAGCGCTCTTTTGACGCATTTTATCACGAAATTATTGTTGAGACCTGCGGTGAGACTGTAAATAGGCTTTACCGTTTTGTTGCTGTCGTCGCTTTCGAAGGTGGGAGAGATCATACTCACACCGTCAAGAGTGTGCGAAGCCTTGCCGAAAAAGCGATAGGTCTCGCCGTGTTTCAGCATATATGAAATGTATCGGTTGTTGAAGAAAACCAGTTGGGCGCCGCCTGTGTCGTCATAGACGGTAGTCTTGGCGATAAATTTCGAGGTTTTGGTGTAGCCCGACTGAAACGGAGCCGCGACCTCAGCGCGGATACAAACCGTCTCGCCGTCAACAACGTCGCAGATATCGGTGATATCCGACCAGTCCTCGTAATCACGAGGATAAAAGGTGAGCAGATCGCCGACGGAATATACCCCAAGCCTGTTGAACATCTCGGCTCGTTTGGCGCCTACGCCCGTAAGCGTTTCGATTTTTTTATTAAATAATGAAGGCATAGCTATTAATGATAAGTCAAAATTTAATGAAGATTTGAATCGGAATAACGGATTTTTTATAATGCCAGACTTCTGACAGAGGCACACTGAGCCAGACGAGGAAATGCAAAAGATGAACCTGTCCTCTCGCAGCAAGCTTGTGAGTGCACCCGCACAAGTGGGACAACGGACTTCTGACAGAGGCACACTGAGCCAGACGAGGAAAAATAAAAAAAGCGGGCAGACTGCCCGCTTTTGATTTTTATTCAACGCTGAGAATGAAGTAGTAGATCGGCTGACCGCCGTTCACAAGGGACACATCGACCTTAGAACCGAACTTGTCCTGAATAGCCTCGTACGCTTCCTGAGCCTCTTCCTCTGAGGTATCGGCGCCGTAAATAACGGTGACGAAG
Organism: uncultured Eubacteriales bacterium; assembly: GCA_900316385.1. GTDB lineage: Bacteria > Bacillota > Clostridia > Oscillospirales > Acutalibacteraceae > Ruminococcoides. The sequence goes on from ONCP01000006.1 coordinate 157,738, forward strand.
GAGGTGTCGTGCTTGATCATATTCTTAGCGAGCTTTACGCAGGCCTTTACAGCGGTTTTCTCGGTGATGGTGAGCTTGCCGTTTTCAAGAGCGATGATTTCGCCCTCCTTGATCTTCTGGTGCCCGAACTCGCTGTTACGGGCGGCGAAGGTAACGGAGCCTGTCGAAACATTCTTTGCCGCGTCCATCATCATATCCTTGTTGCTCTCGGCGGAAAGCTCGGGATCATAGTTAAGGATAGCGGTCATTCCCTGCGGGATCGTGCGTGTGGGAACGATAACGACCTCTCTGTCCTCGACCATCGGAACAGTCTGCTGTGCGGCCATAATAATGTTCTTGTTATTGGGAAGAACGATAACGGTCTTGGCGGGAGTCGCCATGATCGCCTCGTAAATATCGTCGGTACTGGGATTCATCGACTGTCCGCCCGACACAACGTTTTGACAGCCTAAATCCTTAAAAAGCGAAGTGATTCCGTCGCCCGCGGCAACAGCCACAAAGCCAACTTCCTCGGTAGGCTCTACGGGCTCAAGCTTTTCCTTCTTTTTTTCCTTGGGCTTTTTTTCGTTATTTTCTTTAGCCTGACGGTGCTGCTCCTTCATATTCTCCACCTTAACGGTGAGGAGCTGACCGAACTCAAGGCCCTTCTTGAGCGCGTCGCCGGGCTGCTCGGTGTGAACATGAACCTTAACGATCTCGTCGTCGCTTACAACAACGACGCAGTCGCCGATCGTTTCAAGGAAAAGACGAAGCTCATTAGGATCGGTGGCGATCTCCGTATCTCTGCCTACAATAAACTCGGTGCAGTAGGTAAAGTTGATAACATCATCAAACTCAGCGACAGTGCTGGTGAAGTTGTCGAGCTCCTCCTGAGAATTGTTCTCGGCGTATTCAACAACGATACCGTCCCTGAAATAGGAAAGCATACCCTCAAAGATAGAGAGCAGTCCCATTCCGCCGGCGTCTACAACGCCTGCCTTTTTGAGAACGGGGAGATACTCCGGGGTTCTCTCAAGAGCCTCGGCGGCGGCTTTAACGATAGCCTCCCACACGAAAACAACATCGTCGTTTTCGTTCATAACCCTGAGGCCGCCCTCATAGCCGACTCTGGCGACCGTGAGGATAGTACCCTCGGTAGGCTTCATAACAGCTTTATACGCCGCGTCAACACCGAGACCGAGCGCCTTTACAAGGTCCTTTCCCGTTATCTCTTCTTCGCCGAGACCCTGAGAAAAGCCTCTGAACAAAAGAGAAAGGATAACGCCCGAGTTGCCTCTCGCGCCGCGAAGCATCGCAGAAGCGACCGCTTTAGCGATAACGGCGGGGCTTGTGTTCTCGTCGTCCTTAATAGCGTTAACCGCCGCTGTGGTGGTCATCGACATATTTGTGCCTGTGTCGCCGTCGGGTACGGGGAAAATATTAAGGTCGTTGATCATAAGCTTTTTGGCGCATATATTATTGGAGCCTGAGATCACCGCTTGCTTTAAGTCCTGTCCATTCATAAAATCAAACACTTCCTAACCTACTGTAAACCGTAGTAACGGATTATAGCTTTATAAAGTAATTATACTAACAAATCATTCATTTTGCAAGTACTTTTTAAACAATTATCAATCTTTCGACAGATAATGTTTTCGCGGTCTTTTCGTCAATATCGAAAATCGCGCCCTCCAGCTTGCAATCGCCCTGCTTCAAATCAAAACGAACTGGCATTCCCGTGCGGAATTTTTCGATCGTGATCTCGGGCTTGACGCCGAGAACGGAGTTCATCGGACCCGTCATTCCGAGGTCGGTTATGTAGCCCGTTCCGTGTTCGAGCACATGATCGTCCGAGGTCTGAACATGAGTGTGCGTTCCGAAAACCGCCGACACCCTGCCGTCGAGATAATAACCGAGCGAGAGCTTTTCGGAGGTAGTTTCGGCGTGAAAATCCACGAGGACGATTCTGCTGTCGATTTTTTTCAGCAGCCGATCAACTGTAAAGAACGGGTTTTCAAGAGAGGACTCCATAAACATATTGCCCATCAGATTGATCACGGCGACCTGAACGCGCCCCATATCCACAACGCAGAAGCCGACTCCCGGCGTGGTCGCGTCGGGATAATTCGCGGGGCGGATGATATACGGTGTTTCGTCAAGATAGGAATAAGCCTCTCTGCGGCGGAAGGAGTGATTTCCGAGAGTGATCACATCAACTCCGCTGTCAAAAAGATACCGCGCCGATACGGGCGTGATACCGTTTCCGTCGGCAGAATTCTCTCCGTTGCAGACAACCAGGTCAATTCCGTAGAACCGCTTTAGATTCGGCAGCTTTGAACGCAGAAATTCGCAGCCGACCTTTCCGACAACATCGCCGATACAAAGAATTTTCATAACATCATCTTTCTGTTTTTTATGATGAAATAATTGTATCACATATGTTCGCGGGTGTAAAGCGATTTATTGACCGCTGGTTTTAACGCGGATACGCTGACTGACAGCGATATTACGATTGAATAAATACTCAGACCTGAGAACAAAGCTGTTCTTGCTTTCGCCGATCTTGTACTCTCTGCGCTTTATTCGGCTCTCGCCCTCATCAAAGCACTCATACAGAGCGAGACGGGTCTTGAGCAGTTCTTCCGCTGTTTTGCGGTCAAGCTTTTGTTTTTCACTTGTTATATAGTAGCTTCTCTCCGTCACAACACCGAGCGGCAGAGTAACCTCTGTCGGCCGCAAAAGCTCGGTTGTGTAGCACCTTGCCTTCAAGCCGCGATCCGACGGCGAAAAGCCGAAGGGCAGAATAAAATTCAAAAATCTTAACCCCCGCTTTTCTGTATAGCGTTCCCCGACCGCGTAGGTATTATTCGATTTTGGAATTATGATTTGCTTATCCGCCTTGACGTCAGCGTAAATCTCAGCCTCGCTGTGGACATAGTTCAAGTCTCCGTTTCTGGTAGCTGTGACGCTGTTGACAAGAAGCTGATTCGCGGCAACGGCAGAGCCGCGCTTGACCTCGCAAACGCCGCTTGACACCTTGATATCGGTAATCACACCATCCTCCGCCGCCTTGATGTTGCATGGATACTTCTGTACCCTGAGCTTCGGTTTTTCAGCCTTTTCTTTGATTTCTACGGTAGCGACGTTGTTGAGCGCGTTGATCGACAGCCAACGTATCTCGGGGATGTCGAGCTCGATTTTTCTCTCGGTTTCGATAACGTCAAGCGAGCTCTTAAACATTCCGACGTGAAAGCCGCTTTTTTCAAAAGCGCTTCTGAGTCTTGCCTCGCTGACCCTCTCGGCGCCGACGACGCGTATATCCCAAATACATCCGCTCAGAAGCCCGAGGATCAGAAGCCCCGCGACCGCGCCGACAAGAAGTCCGCTGCGGTGCCTGTATTTTTTGGCGAAGAACGGCAAACCGATCCTCTCGCGAACGCAAAGCTTTACCGAAGCTTTGCGGGCAAGCGGACGGATCTTGAGATAATCGCTGAGAAACATTTTTCCGCTGTACCCGCCGTTTTCCGGCAAAAACTCCCACCTTCTCACGCCTCTCGTGTTCATCAGATTAAGGAAACGCTCGGGGAACGCTCCGCTGACGGTAAAAACGACGTAACCCCTCAGCCAGCGTATCAGTCTGAGCACCATAGTATCACCTACCTTATAAACTCCGTTTTCGTCACACAGCCCTCAATGATCACCGTTGTCGGCGAGATGCAGGTCAAACTCAGCCCTCTGCCGAAGAAGCAGACGACCATCGAGCGCGTGTTGAGCCGTATCACGTCGCGCTCATATTTTAAAACACCCGTCGAGCCCTCCACCATGACCCTTCTGTCTCCCGTAAACTCGATCACGGGCAGATTATACATCAGCTCAAAGGGAGTTTTACGCTGCTTGTGTGAGGTTTTTTTCATTATTTATCACCCAATCACATATATATTATCGGTGAAGAAAAATGATGTTAAAAAAATACTCCGTCAAAGCCGCGCTCGGCTTTTCAGCGCTTTTCGCGGCTGTGATCGGACTGGTGTTTTTCGGCAAGGATTGCTCCGACGGAGCGCTTGAGGGGATTTTTTTCTGCGCGAACGAGCTTTTACCGCCGCTGTTCCCGTTCATGGCGCTTTCCGTGTTTATTGCGAAGCGGAACGTGAGCTTCGGAAAAGCGGGAAAATGGTTCAGTTCAGCTCTGTTTGGCTTCTCGGAGAGTCTCGCGCCCGTGATCCTGCTCAGTATGATTGGCGGATATCCCGTCGGCGCGAGAGGGATAAAGGCTCTGCGCGACAGCGGAGTGATAAGCGAGAAAGAGGCTTCTCTCGCCGCTAACGTGCTTGTCGGGGCGGGGCCCGGATTCCTGATAAACTTTGTGGGAGCGGAGCTGCTCGGTTCGCGCGAGCTCGGAACAGCTCTTCTGGTTGCTCAGATCATATCTGTCATATTACTGGGAATACTGAATAAAATTATTTTTGTAAAAGGTAATTATAATTCTAATAAAGAAACAAACAGGCGATCTCTCCCCTTTTCGGAAGCGCTGACCGAGGCGGTCGCAGACGCTTCCTACGGGGCGCTCGAAATGTGCGGTATGGTGGTGGCGTTCTCGGCGGTATTAAAAATCCTTGAAAAACCGTTCGGCGTGTACTCGGAAGTGCTTTTGGAGGTGACTAACGCCTGCGACACGCTCTCAAAAAGCGGACGCGTCATTCCGATCGCCTTTGCCGCGGGCTTCGGCGGATTGTGCGTTCATTTCCAGATTTTCACAGCGTTAAGAGGAATAAAGCTGAAGAAATGGTTGTTTTTCTTTTTCAGAATTGTTCAGGGACTGCTGACGGCAGCGCTGACGCTCGCGCTTATAAAAGCTTTCGGGATCTCGATCCCCGTTTTTTCGAGCGTCGGGACGCCTATCGAGCTTTCACTCAGCGCGCCTCTCGCGGGCAGCGCCGCGCTTATGCTCTGCGCGGTAGGATTTCTGCGGAGCGTCAAGCCGTGATTCAACAAGCATTTACGCCTTATCCGCCCACGGCAAGGCCGTAAATAATCAATGACTGTTCGTGGGCGGAAAGGCTATGGGAATTAGTATGTGCGGAATTGCAGGATTGATCGACAAGGGTCGGGATCTATCGGATAACCTGAAGGTGCTCAGCGAAATGTCAAAATCGCTCGTTCGCCGAGGTCCCGACGAAAACGGTATTTTTATTGACCGCGACACAGCGCTGATCCACCGCAGACTGGTTGTGATCGATAAAGAAAACGGCAAACAGCCGATGATTTGCGGGATAAAAAAGGAAAAATACGTGATCGTCTATAACGGCGAGCTTTATAACGCGGAGGAGCTCAGGCGAGAGCTTGAGACCAAGGGCTACGGCTTCAAGGGTCACAGCGACACAGAGGTCGTGCTAAAAGCATACATCGAATACGGCGAAGGCTGTCCCAAAAAGCTCAACGGCATTTTCGCCTTCGCCGTCTATGAGGTGAACAAGAAGCGTTTGTTCCTCTGCCGCGACAGGATCGGAGTCAAGCCGCTGTTTTACAGCGAGTTCACGGACGGGATCGTTTTCGCCTCCGAGCTCAAAACGCTTCTCAAAAGCGGAAAGGTAAGCCCGAAAATCGGCGAGGAAGGCTTGTACGAGCTGTTTTTCCTGGGTCCCGCGAGAACCGCGGGCAACGGAATATATAAAAACGTGAGGGAGCTTTTACCGGGAGAATGCGCCGTATATGAAAACGGTGTGCTCAGGCGTAAAAGATATTTTACTCTTGAAGCCGAGGATTTCACCGACGACGAGCAATCAGCCGTCGAAAGGGTGCGCTTTCTTCTCACCGACGCGGTCGAAAAGCAGCTTGTCTCAGACATTCCGCTGTGCTTTTTCCTTTCGGGCGGACTAGACAGCAGTATCATTGTAAAAACCGCGTCGGATCACTACCGAAATAACGGCTTGGGCGCGGTAAACACATACTCCGTCGAGTACCGCGACAATATGAAATACTTTGAAAAAAGCCTGTTCCAGCCGACAGCCGACGTCGAATATATCCGTCTTATGGTCAAAAACGTCGGCGCGAATCACCGCGAGGTCATTCTTGACAACGCTCTGCTCGCCGACGCGCTCTACGACAGCGTTTTGGCGAGAGATCTGCCCGGTTACGTAGATGTTGACAGCTCGCTACTGCTGTTTTGTAAGGAAATAAAAAAGGATTACACCGTCGCGCTTTCGGGAGAATGCGCGGATGAGCTTTTCGGAGGTTACCCTTGGTATCACAACAAGGACATATTGTTTGAGGATTGTTTCCCGTGGTCAAGGTCGCAAAAGGTAAGGCGAAGCATTTTAAGGGACGGAGTTCTTCCGAAGGGCGAGGAATACGTCAGGCAAAAATACCTTGACACGATCAACGCGACCGACAAGCTGAGCACCGACAGCGAGCTTGACAGCCGAATGAGAGAGATGTTCAGCCTGAATTTCTATTGGTTTATGCAATGTCTGCTTGAGAGAAAAGACAGGTGCAGTATGTACAGCGGACTGGAGGTCAGGGTCCCCTTCTGCGATTACAGGCTCGTTGAGTACGCCTATAATATGCCGTGGAAAATCAAGGCTCTGAGGGGCAGGGAAAAAGGAATAGTGCGCGAGGCTTTTTCAGACCTTCTCCCCTATGACATCGCTTGGAGAAAGAAAAGCCCGTATCCCAAAACCCACAATCCGAAATATATGAAAATCTGCTCGAGCCGCGTCAAGCATATTCTGAGGAAGAAAACGCCGCTCACCGAGCTGCTCGACAAAAACGGAGTTTTGGATATCATCAAAAACCCTGACGGGATAAGCTCGCCGTGGTACGGTCAGCTTATGAAAGCCCCTCAAATCCTCGCGTACATCATTGAATTGGATTACTGGATGAAGGAATACGATATTGAAATAGTATAAGATTCGTGATACAATTACCTTGGTGATTGTATGACAAAATCAAGATTCGAAAGGATCGCCGAGTTTTTTCGCGCTCACGAAAAATTATATTTCATATTAAGAATTATATACAAATATCTTCCTTTGCTGGTATACGTCTCGTATCCCTCGCTTCTCGTTTATCTGTTTTTCTTCGGCACTCCGAGGGAACTGATAAAGGCAGTGATCGTGCCCGCGGTGACCTTCGCGGCGGCGACGGCGCTGAGAGCCGTTATCGATCAGCCCAGACCGTACGAAGCGCTCGGGATAGAACCGCTTATTTACAAGGAAACCAAAGGAAAAAGCTTTCCCAGCCGCCACAGCGCGAGCGTTTTTATCATCGCGATGGCGTATCTTCACACCAACGTGTGGCTTGGCGCGGGAATGTTCGCGATCGGATTTTTTATTGTACTTTCGCGAGTTCTGGCAGGAGTTCACTACGAAAAGGATGTGCTCGCGGGACTGCTGTTCTCTGTGCTGCTCGGGATTTTCGGATTCTATATCATCTGAGGAACAAAAAACAGATACCAAAAACTCAAAGTCACAAGTCATCCCTGATTTTTTTAACAGGGATGACTTCTTTTTTCCAAAAGATTGACAAAAATTTAACAAAGTGATATTATCTAAAAAAATACGCTGTTATAACTGTACATCACGGTTGTTTTATGTTATTATTAAAAAGGTGATATAAATGAAAAAACTAACATCGGTTATAATAGCATTATCCTTGGCTTTATCCGCTTTCGGACTTGCCTCGTGCGGCTCCTCCGCCGATAAAAATCAGGTATCGGTTCAGGAGACCACATCTCCCACGCTTGTTGACGAGTACGGAGTCGGCTTCAACACGGATGAGGACGGAAGCCTCACGGTTTCGGGCTATGAAAGTAACGACACGGACGTGAGCATCCCCGACGAATTTGACGGAAAGCCCGTCAAAAAAATCGGGCGTTCGGCGTTCAAGGGTCAGAACATCAAAACCGTTACAATGCCCGACGGGCTTGAGGAGATCGGAGATTTCAGCTTCGCACTCTGCTCAAAGCTTGAGCTCGTGAACATTCCCGATGGCGTTACGAAAATCGGCAAAAACGCCTTTTTCGCCAACTTTGCTCTCACGGAGCTGGAGCTTCCCGAAAGTCTCCAGCTGATCGAGATCAACGCCTTTAACGCCTCGGGCTTAAAGGAGATCACGATACCTGAGAACGTTCTCAACGTCGGAGAATACGCCTTCGCGGACTGCGTCGACCTTGAACAGGTACAGTTTATGGGCGACAGCACGGTTGTGGCGGCAAACGCCTTCAAGGGCTGTGAGAAGGTCGGCATCATCGCTCCGAAGGGCTCTCCCGCGATCGACGTTGCCAAGGAAAACAAGCTTGATTATGTAGAAATATAAAACGGAGGTAATAATATGAGTATCAAGGAATACCCTATCGTTGACGGCGTTCCCGCTCTTGAAAAGGCACTCAAGAGAGTACGAAAAGCCCAGAGCGAGTACGCCAAATTCACTCAGGAACAGGTCGACGCGATCTTTCTCGCGGCGGCGACAGCCGCTAACAGAGCGAGGATCCCGCTCGCTAAGCTCGCCGTTGAGGAAACGGGAATGGGAATCGTCGAGGACAAGGTCATCAAAAACCACTTTGCGAGTGAAGAAATCTACAACAAATACCGCGACGCGAAAACCTGCGGCGTGATCGAGGAGAACACCGCTCTCGGCACCAAGAGGATCGCCGAGCCTATCGGTATAATCGCGGCGGTCATTCCCACAACCAACCCCACCTCTACGGCTATCTTCAAGTGCCTTATCGCTTTGAAGACCCGCAACGGTATTATCATTTCACCTCACCCAAGAGCCAAGAAGAGCACGATCGAGGCGGCAAAGATCGTCTTGGAGGCCGCCGTGAAGGCGGGAGCTCCAGAGGATATCATTGCGTGGATAGACGCTCCTTCGCTTGAGATGACCAATCTAGTAATGAGCGAAGCGGATACGATCCTTGCCACAGGAGGTCCCGGAATGGTAAAGGCGGCTTACTCCTCCGGCAAGCCCGCTCTCGGCGTCGGCGCAGGCAATACTCCCGCGATAATCGACGAGACCGCGGACATACTCTTGGCGGTCAACTCCGTTATCCACTCCAAAACCTTTGACAACGGTATGATCTGCGCTTCGGAGCAGAGCGTTATCGTTGACAAAAATATTTACGACGAAGTCAAAAAGGAATTTGCCGACAGAGGCTGTCATATCCTTTCGGCCGACGAGATCGACAAGGTTCGCCGTACGATCATCATCAACGGCGCGCTGAACGCCAAGATCGTAGGTCAGTCGGCGTACAAAATCGCTCAGCTCGCGGGCGTTGAGGTTCCCAAAAATACAAAGATCCTCATCGGCGAGGTCGAGTCTGTTGATATTAGCGAGGAATTCGCTCACGAAAAGCTCTCCCCCGTGCTCGCTATGTACAAGAGCGAAAGCTTTGAGGACGCGCTTCAAAAGGCGGAGCGACTTGTCGCTGACGGCGGCTTTGGTCACACCTCGTCGATCTATCTCAATACCGTAACGGAAAAAGACAAGCTCGCCGAGTTCGGCGCCAGAATGAAAACCTGCCGAATCCTTGTCAACACCCCGTCCTCGTTCGGAGGTATCGGCGATGTATACAACTTTGACCTCACTCCCTCGCTCACCTTGGGCTGCGGCTCATGGGGAGGTAACTCCGTCAGTGAGAACGTTGGCTGCAAGCACCTGCTCAACATCAAAACCGTTGCCGAGAGGAGAGAAAATATGCTTTGGTTCCAGGCGCCCGAAAAGGTATATATCAAAAAAGGCTGTATCCCCGTCGCTCTCAGAGAGCTTTCCGAGGATATGGGCAAAAAGAAAGCGTTCATCGTTACGGACAGCTTCCTTTATAATAACGGCTACACCAAGTGCGTAACCGACGAACTCGACAAAATGGGCATTACACACACCACATTCTTTGATGTCCAGCCCGATCCTACGCTTTCCTCCGCAAAAGAGGGCGCGAAGGCAATGGCGGCATTCAATCCCGACGTAATAATCGCGATCGGCGGCGGCTCCGCTATGGACGCGGGCAAAATCATGTGGGTTCTTTACGAACACCCCGAGGTAGACTTCGCCGATATGGCTATGCGCTTCAGCGATATCAGGAAAAGAATATACAAATTCCCGCATATGGGCGAAAAGGCTTATTTCGTAGCTATCCCGACCTCTTCGGGTACAGGCAGCGAGGTCACTCCGTTCGCAGTCATCACTGACGAAACCGACGGCACAAAGTATCCGCTCGCCGATTACGAGCTTATGCCCGATATGGCGATAGTAGACGCGGATATGATGATGTCGGGTCCCAAGGGACTTACGGCGGCTTCGGGTATCGACGCTGTTTCCCACGCGCTTGAGGCTTACGCCGCAATGCTCGCGACCGACTTCACCGACGGTCTCGCGCTTCAGGCGCTCAAGGTCATTTTTGAATATCTCCCGGCTTGCTACGACAACGGTCAAAACGAGCCCGTAGCGAGAGAAAAGGTCGCTCACGCCGCGACCATGGCAGGTATGGCCTTTGCGAACGCCTTCCTCGGCGTATGCCACTCAATGGCTCACAAGCTCGGAGCCTTCCACCACATCGCTCACGGAATCGCGAACGCGCTTATGCTCGAGTACGTTATCCGCTTTAACGCTTCCGAGGTTCCCTCAAAGATGGGCACCTTCCCGCAGTACGCTTATCCGCACACCAAGAGACGTTACGCGGAGGTAGCCGAATATCTCGGTCTCGGCGGCAAGGACGACGACGAGAAGCTCGAGAACCTTATCAAGGCTGTCAACGACCTCAAGGCGCGTATCGGAATCAAGGAGACTATTCGCGACTACGGCGTTGATGAAAAGGTATTCCTCGACACTCTCGACGATATGACAGAGCAGGCGTTTGACGATCAGTGCACAGGCGCAAACCCGAGATACCCCTTGATGAGCGAAATCAGGGAAATGTACCTCAAGGCTTATTACGGCAAAGATTACAAGGAGGCTGAATAAGATGAAGCTTGACAATGTAATTTACGAGACCGCGGGCAAGAAAATCTTCCGCGACGGAGATTTGGCTATCAAGGTCTTTGACGAAAACTACTCCAAGGCAGCCGTCCTCAACGAGGCTCTTAATCAGGCAAGAGTTGAGGAGATCGGCACTATAAACATCCCGAAAATCCACGAGGTCACAAAGCTTGACGGCAAATGGGCCATCGTATCCGACTTCATCGAGGGCAAGACCATGGCGCAGCTTATGGAGGAGAACCCCGACAAAATCGACGAGTATATCGACAAATTCGTTGATATCCAGATGTCGATCCTTGAGAAACGAGCTCCGCTTCTCACCGACCTACGCGACAAAATGCAGAAAAAAATCAGCTCGACCGACCTTGACGCGACCGTAAGGTTCGAGCTTCACAACCGCGTTAACGGTATGAAAAAGCATAACAAGGTATGTCACGGCGACTTTGTTCCCAGCAACGTGATCATCACGCCCTCGGGCGACGCTTACGTTATTGACTGGGCGCACGTCACACAGGGCAACGGCGCCGCGGACGCCGCGAGAACATATCTTATGCTTGTTCTGGGGAACAAGCAGGATATCGCGGAGAAATACCTCAAAGCGTACTGTCTGAAAACCGACACCGCAAAACAACTTGTCCAAAGCTGGATGCCGATAGTCGCGGCCTCGCAGTCGGTCAAGAGAATCCCCGAGGAAAGAGAACTCCTTCTCCGCTGGGCAAACATCGCTGACTACGAATAAAACTCAAAAGAGCATAAAACACAGCTCCCGGGCATATAATATGCTTGGGAGCTGATATTGTATGAAGATGGTTCATAACATAGATTTAAAGAAGCTTGCGGCGAGCTGCGCGATAAGCCTCGGAGTAGGAGCGCTCTCTGCGCTCGCGTCGATGCCCGGGATGGAAAACTACGAGAACGCGGTCAAGCCGCCGCTCTCCCCTCCTTCGTGGCTGTTTCCGATCGTATGGACGCTTCTGTTTTTGCTGATGGGTGTCTCAGCCCACCTTGTGTATACCGACAGAGCCTCACAGAGCAGCGAGCGCGTCTCGGCGCTTTGGGTTTACGGAGCACAGCTTGCGGTCAATTTCTTCTGGCCGATAATCTTTTTCAATCTTTCCGCGTATCTGCTCGCGTTTTTCTGGATAGCCCTGCTATTGACGCTGATAATAGTTATGACGCTGAAATTTTACGCCATAAACAAGACCGCGGGACTTTTGCAAATACCCTATATCATCTGGGTAAGCTTCGCGGCCTATCTGACCTTCGCGACTTTCCTTGTAAATATGTAAACGACACAGCCGCCGCTGAAAACTCAGCGGCGGCTTTCATATTGTTTGGTTTTATCTGACTTCCGTATAGTAAAGATTTAGGAAGAGCTCGAAGAATTCTTTTTCGTTAACATAGAATTCCGCGAAATCCTTTCCTTCCTTTGTCTCACCGGGAACGTTCACGATATTCAGCTCGTTAAGGTTGCCTCTCAGCGCCGTAACGGCAAAGTATGTAACCTTGTTGGCGTCGATATCGGTTGTGATATAGGGTTTGGCGGCGCTGTAAATGTTAAGCGGAGTGGTAAGATCGGAGCGCGTCTTGGTCATCAGTGAAAGCGCGAAGTTGTTGAGGTAGATCCTCTGTCTTTCCATACGCAAATTGTTGCTTTCAAAAGTCTCGTAGCTACGCGCTCTGACAAACGACTGCGCGAGGCTTCCTTTGAGGTTATAAGTCTCGCCCTTCTTGAATTCCGCGATGGTTTCGGGCGAGGTGACGGTAACGCCGCCCAAAGCGTCGTTGATCGTCTGAATACCCTCGACGTCCAAAGCGAGGTACGAATTAATCGGCAGGTTATAGAACAACCTCCTGACGGCAACAAGCTCGTTCTGACAGCTTGTTTCCTTGCCGTCGCCGTAGGCGTAAGCAAGACATATCTGCTCTTTTTTGCTGTCAATAGCCTTTCCGACAGAATTATAACGGTTGATCTCCGCCATGGTTTCACGAGAGATGTTGACCACCTTGTTCTCGCCTGTGCTCAGATCCATTGAAATGAGGAACAGCGAGTCCGCCTGACCGCCTGTGGCGTAATCCTCGTCGGCGCCCTCCTCCTTGATACGGATAGCGTTGACCGAACGGTCGGTACCCATACAAAGAATATTGGTGATATTCTCATTATAACGGTATTGCTTGCCCTTATAGGTGATGAGCATACCGTTATCCGAGGATTCCGCGATATCGCCCACGTTGATGTTGATACCGCTCTTGTCAAGCAGCGCGTTGCGTCCCGAGTTGTACATCAGGAACACCGCGATAATGCCGATTATTATGAGCGAGAGCAGCGTGATGATGATACCGAGCGATATCTTCTGCCACTTTCTCAGTCTTCTTCTGCGATGATGATGCTTGCGGTAATGATGGCGGTGCTTGTGAGGCTTTTTGTCATTTTTCTTTTTCCTCACTCTTCCCGGGGAAAGAACCGAGGGGCTGATATGACGGTGATGGTGCCGTCTGCCGCTGGTTTTCGCCCTGCGCTTATTCTGTTTGTAAACAAAGTCGTCGAGGTCGTCGTAAGCCGAGGAGTTTTCCATCTCCATAGCTTCCTTGAGCTTTCGCTTGCGCTCGTCCTCGGAGCCAAACTCAACAGAGCCGTCGGTTTCGATCAATTCGGGAGCCTGTCCCGTGATTTTCTCGTATTGGGCGCTGTCACTGAATTTCAGAAACGAATCGCCGTCGTCGTTAAGGTTGGGACGGTGATTGTGGTTGTTTCCGTTACCTAGTAGACTCATCCTTCACTAAAACCCCCTGTAATAGATACCTTCCGTCTCCCGAATCAAGACATGTGCTCAGCGTTACTATCTTATCCTTCTTGCTGAGCTTGTGATCAAGCTTATCCCTAACGTTAACGCTCACGGACCTCGGAGCCTGAATGAACTCGAGGTATTCCTCAAAGACACTATCCTCCGAGAAATGGTTATTGGTGTTCATAATATGCCTGTTGTCATATTCATACGCCGAAACGACCTGATAAGTGAGCTTACGGTCGGGAGTGTAAATATAAAAATTCGCGTGCTTTTTAAAGAAATCCGCGTCGCGGAATTTGTGCAGATGCGCGAACATCGAGCCGTCGATCATATTGTGACCGTAAATCAGAGTTACGCGGTCATCTAGATCGGTGGAGTTACAAACCTCGGTGTAAAGCGAGCCCGCGTAGCTGTATTCTCCGTAGATGTCGGTGTGAAGATAATAGTCGTCTCTTTCTCTGCTCTGGAGCAGCGGATAATCGATCCCCGTGTCGGGAATATACAGCCAGCCGAATATTTCGGGATTTGTTTTTTGGAGCGTCTTGAAATCCACGGGATTCTCGGGCGAAGACGACTTGCCCTTTCCCGAGGATGAGCCTGTGTCGGTCGTCTGCGACGACGCGGAGCTCTTATAGCCCGAAACATCGGGAGCGGAATTAAAAAACCTGAAAATGATTATCCCGAGTATCCCCAGAATAACCAATAGTATAATTATTATTATCGTGATAATGACCCGCGAACGGTTTTCTCTGTCCATAATTATCATACCTGCACATAATACTACGATTATATTATAGTATTATGATCAATTTGTGTCAAGAGGGTGTATATTCAACAAAATTAACAAAAATAACAGAAAAAAGCTCCCGAAAATCGGGAGCTTAATGTTTAAAATCATTTCTTCGATCTGGCGAGCTTGACGCCGAGAGCGGCTGTGATCAGCATGAACGCCGCGGCGAGCGCTATGATGAAGAACAGAATATTGCCTCCTGTTTTCGGAGACTCGGAGCTCGGGTTAGAGCTTGCGGGTGTCGAGCTCGAACTGCTCTTGGAGCCCTCCTTCTCAAAATACGGAGTAGCTTCGCAGTCGCTTCTGAGGACGATAGTCAGCTTCTCGCTGTTGAGGTCGCCTTCCTCAAGGTCATATTTGCCCTTGATGACCCACTTTATGAATTTATAACCTTTCTTGGGATGCGCGACGATGTAGCAGTGCTTTCCGTCGTCATCTGTTTTGGAGGTATATGTTCCCGTACCGCCTTTGGTAGGATGTATGATAAGGTTATACTCCTTGGATGGCGTCGGGCTGGGCTTGGCCTTTTTAGCGGCAAACGCGGGAACCGCGCTGAAGACGCAAATCAAAACGGCTACCAGAACCGCCAATACTCTTTTCATTTCAATCATCCCTTTTCTCATGATTATAAGTATAGATATATCAATACAAATTGATTATAGCACAAGAAAAATGAAAAGTAAATAGCAAAATAATATAATTTTCACAAAACCTTCAAACCTCTTGAAAAACCTACATATTAAATGTATAATTAGATTATTCTCAGCATGCTCTGCAAGATAAGGAGATTCAAATATGACAATCGCTCAGCTTCAACAGGAAATCATAAAACTTAAAAAGGAAAAGGATGTCTGTATTCTGGCGCACAGCTATCAGGCTCGCGAAATACTTGAGGTCGCCGACTTCACCGGCGACAGCTACAAGCTCTCTGTCGACGCAGCGGGCGTTGAAAACAGCAGTATTATTATGTGCGGAGTTCGGTTTATGGCAGAAACATGCAAGATCCTCTCTCCCGAAAAGCGCGTGTTTATGCCCAATCCTCTCGCGGGCTGCGCTATGGCTGACCAAATGGATAAAAAATTCGTTGAGGAACTCAGAAATAATTATCCCGAATACACCATTGTCGCCTATGTAAACACCACCGCGGCGCTCAAAACGGTTTGTGACGTTTGCGTCACCTCGTCGTCGGCAGTCGAGATATGCAAAAAAATCAAAAACGATAAAATCATCTTTATTCCCGACTGCAATCTCGGAGCCTTTGTCGCGTCTCAGATCCCCGAAAAGGAGTTTAAGCTGCTGTCGGGCGGATGTCCGATCCACGCTTCCGTTACGGTTGAGGACGTCAAAAGAGCAAGGGAGCTTTATCCCAACGCGGAGCTGCTTGTTCATCCCGAATGCCTGCCCGAGGTTTCGGCAATGGCTGACTACGCAGGCTCAACCTCGGGAATTATGAGCTACGCCCAAAAATCCGACAAAAAGGAGTTTATCATCGGCACCGAGATCAGCATTGCCGAGCATCTTCAGTATATGTGCCCCGACAAAAGCTTCCGAACACTTACTACCAAGCTTATCTGCCCCGATATGAAGGCAACCACGCTCGTTGACCTCTACAACTGTCTCAAGGGTGAAGCGGGCGAGGAAATCGAGCTTGACGCAGACACCATCCGCGACGCCCGAAAATGCATTGACGAAATGATAAGGCTCGGTTGATATGAAAAAAGCGTTAATAGCTATGAGCGGCGGCGTTGACAGTTCGGTCGCCGCTCTTTTGATAAAGGAACAAGGGCTGGACGCCACAGGCGTTACGATGAAGCTCTATGACAACGATGATATCGGACTTAAAAGCAACACTTGCTGCTCGGATGACGATATCGCCGACGCCAGAGCCGTCTGCGCGCGCCTCTCGATACCATACTATGTGTTTAACTTTCGTGATGACTTCAATAAAGAGGTAATAAACCGTTTTATCACCGCCTACGAGAACGGCTCCACGCCGAATCCTTGTATCGACTGCAACCGATACATAAAATTCGAGCGTCTTATGCGCAGAATGTCCGAGCTTGGAATGGATTATGTGGTTACGGGTCACTACGCAAGGATCGAGCAAGACAAAGACACGGGACGTTATCTTCTGAAAAAAGCTGTTGACGACAGCAAGGATCAAAGCTATGTGCTCTATTCTCTCACTCAGGAGCAGTTGAGCAACACTCTGTTTCCGCTCGGCACTCTTAGTAAAACAGAGGTAAGGGAGATCGCGGAAAAAAACGGCTTTATCAACGCCAAAAAGCACGACAGTCAGGACATTTGCTTTGTTCCAGACGGAAAGTACGCGGAATTCATCGAGGGGTATACGGGCAAACGTTACCCGAACGGAGCTTTTGTTGACCGTGACGGCAACACGCTGGGCGAGCACAAGGGCATTATCCGTTATACGATCGGTCAGCGAAAGGGACTGGGGCTCGCGCTTCCCGCCCCGATGTATGTGCTTGAGAAGGATTTGGAAAAGAACAAGGTAATTCTCGGAAGCAACGACGACCTTTTTTCTCGGGAGCTTTTTGCCGATAACGTCAATCTTATTTCTGTAAAAGAAGTAAACTCTCCGATAAAAGTCAGCGCTAAGGTTCGTTACAACCAAAAGGAGCAGCCTGCCACAGCCGAAATGAGGGACGGCAAGCTCCACGTAGTTTTTGATGAACCGCAGAGGGCGATCTGCAAGGGTCAGGCGGTCGTGCTCTACGACGGCGACACCGTTGTAGGCGGAGGTACGATTTTGTAAAAACTCCGCGCTTTTCGCTATAAAAAACAAGGCCTTCCCCATCGGGAAGGCTTTTCTTTCATCTTGTTTATGCAGATTTTGCATAAGCTGATTTATTTTTGTTCGTTATTGCATTATGAGCGCTATTGTAAAACCCGCGTTTCAGCCGTATAATTAAGCCATAACAAAGGAAAACACCGCATCGCGAGGCTGTGTCAAATAACGTACTCCATATCATCCTCGTCACTGTCAAGCTTGACGGAGCCGAGGAAAAGATGAGCCGCGGGGTTTGAATTGTCCCTTCTCCACGCGAGAACGTAGCTTAGATCGGTCTCGATATCTCCGAGCTCAAACTGCTTTACGGAAGGCATTCTGTAATTTTCAACGAGCCTTGTGGGAAGAATTCCGATACCCATTCCCGCTCCGACCGCCATAAAAACAGAGCGGACGTCGTCAAATTCAGTGACGTATTCGGGCGAAAAATGGAAGGTTCGGAAGATATCCATAATCTCCATATACAGGATGGGGCTCTCCGACTCGGACAAAAGCGCGAAACGGCAGTTTTTGAGATCAAGCGCGTTAAGTGTGTTCCGCTTCGCCTTAAAATCCGAGGACACGATCAGACTGAGCGTGTCGCGGTGCGTGAGTCTGTACTCTATCCCGTCGCTGTCGGGAAGCATATCGCGGAGCATAAAAAAGAAATCGTAATCGGGATTGTTGATCGCCGTCGAGCTCTCAACTCCCGAAAGCCGAACCATTTCGACAGCGATTTCGGGATATTTTGCGGAAAACTGCTTGAGAAGCCTTGTCGGGCAGCTCAGCGAGGTGGAATCATACGCAAGGCGGAGCCTTCCGCCCTTGCCGCTGTTCAGCTGGCTTACTACCGAGGTAGCTTTGTTGAGGGTATCGATGATCTCCTGAGCGTACGGCAGAAGGATTTTCCCCTCGTTTGTGAGCGTTACCTCTCGGCGCGAACGCTCAAAGAGCTTTACCCCGAATTCTTTTTCAAGCTCCTTTATGTATCGGCTTACGGTTGACTGGCTGAGGTAATTTCTCCTGGCGGCCTCCGAAAAGCTCAGAGTACGCGCAACCGAGATAAAGCATTTGAGCTGGATCGTATCCATATCGGCTCCCCTTTCCATATATATGCAGTATATAAATCAATATCAACTGAAAACAACGCTTTTTGCATTAATAAAAAGTTGCTTATTCTCACACAATTTGTTATAATTCAATTATAGCATAAGAATATGCAGAATGTAAATATAAGTTTTCGGAGGTAAATTATGGGCAAAATCGTAATCACAGGTATGGGCGCCGTTACCCCTATCGGGATCGGCGTAGACGAATACTGGAATAACCTTATCGCGGGCAAGTCTGGCATCGAAACAATCAAGAGCTTTGACGCCAGCGAGCTCGCGGTTCAGATAGCGGGCGAGGTCAAGGACTTCAATCCCTCAGATCACCTCCCCAAGGACGTTGTGAGAAAAACCGATGCCTTTATGCAGTACGCGTATATCGCGGCAGAGGAAGCGCTCGCCAAGAGCGGAGTTGAGATAGTTCCCGAGAGAACAGGTATCGTTATGGGTACAGCGATGAGCGGTATCTCGACCATAGCTTTCACTCAAGAGGCGCTCACTCTTGCCGAGCACAAGAAGGTCGGCCCGAGATTTATCCCGAAGATCCTCGGCAATATCGCGGCGGCTAATATCGCGATCGCCCACGATATCGAGGGACCCAGCTACACCGTCTCCACCGCCTGTAGCTCAGGCGGCGACGCGATAAATCAGGCGGCAATGATAATCAAGGCAGGCAAGGCGGACGTTATGCTCGCTGTCGGAGCGGAGTCGGCACACTGCCCGATCTTCATTTACAGCCTTTCAAACGCCAAGGCGCTTTCAAGGAACAATGAAAATCCTCAGAAGGCGTCACGTCCGTTTGACGAAAACCGCGACGGCTTTGTGATCGGCGAAGGCGGCGGCGCGCTTGTACTCGAAAGCGAGGAACACGCAAAGGCGCGCGGCGCAAAGATCCTCGGCGAGCTTCTTGCCTGCGGAAACACCTGCGACGCTTACCACGTAACAGCTCCTCATCCCGAAGGACGCGGAGCGATCGCCTGTATGAAACAGGCGTTGGCAGAGGCGGGGCTTGAGCCCTCCGACATCGGCTATATCAACGCACACGGAACTTCAACACCAAAGGGTGACGAGGTCGAGGTTCACTCCGTTACAGAGGTATTCGGCGAAAATGCTCCGCTCGTGAGCTCCACAAAGGGCGCTACGGGACATATGATGGGCGCGGGCGGCGTAACCGAGGTCATCGCGTGCGTAAAAGCGATCGAAACAGGTATCGTTCCCCCGACAATCAATCTTGAAAACCCGATCCCCGATTGCAAAATAGATTTTGTACCCAATGAAGCAAGAAAGGCGGAGGTCAGATACGCGATGTCCAACGCTTTCGGCTTCGGCGGTCAGAACTCCAGCGTTATCGTCGGAAAATACTGATTATTCCGAATCAATACTTAATATTTCCGAGCCGCACTGAGTGCGACGCTGAATAATCAAAGATGAACCTATCCTCCCGCAGCAAGTCGGTGAGTGCGCCCACAATAGTGGGACAGCGGATTTTTGATAATGCCGCACTGAGTGCGAAGCTGAATAAT